>CASFVA010000033.1 GCA_949298075.1 uncultured Lentisphaeria bacterium | reverse complement strand
TTGCCGGGGCTGCCAACCGTCATAATGGACCGCCCTATGCCGGTGCGGGTCAAAATTGCCATCGCAGTGGAAATGGCGGCCACTGTATTCAAAAATGACCTGGCCGACGGGGTGAGCTGATTGTACCATGACAACAACTCGCGGGCCTTGACCACCATGTCCTGGGTGATCGGCTGCAGCTGCCTGCCGATTTCAGCATTGAACTGCCGAGCCGCCTCCCTGAGATCGGTCAATTCCTGTGCATAGGTCCGCGGCGCATCGGGACGCAGATAGTCCCCTTCGGCGTTTTTCGTCTGCCGCATGACCTGCTGTAAAATCACCTGCGCCTTGGCCATGGTTTCGGTGGCGCCGGTTGACGCCTGAATCGCCGCGACCTGCTGCCGGAATTCATCGGTGTCCTGCCGGATCACCACCCCCATCATTTTCAGGCTGTCGGTTTCGCCGGTGAGCGCCACCGTCATGCGGCGGATGGTTTCACTCTGATCCAATCCCTTGAAACTGGCCACGTCAATTCCGCGGCGGGTGATCTGATCGGCAAAACGCAGGGCGTCTGATTGTTCAAACCCCAGTCCGGTCAACAAATCTCCGATATCGGCGATGGCGTTGGTGGCCGTCTGCTCCGACACGTTGAAGGTCTGCGCAATGGTCCGGGCAGCACGGGCCGCCTCGTTTTCGAGCTCGGTAAAGGTGTATTTGAGTTTATTGTTGCCCTCTTCGAGCTTGGAGAACTCCGCCATCGCGCCGGTGACAAATCCGGACAATGCACGTACTGACAAATATCCGGCGGCATAGCCGGCAATGCGCCGGAAGGTGCCGGCGCTGGCACTCTCCAGTCCGCTCAGCCCGCGCCGGTAATCGGAATCATCCAGCACGACGGTGGCGCTGACCGTTCCCAAGTCAAATCCCATAAAAAAACCTCCTGTCCATCAGACCGGAGGTTGTCAACAGAGCCGGAAATCACGTCAAAAAAAACGCCCGGAAATTTCCGGGCGGCAACGGCAATATCATTCAGATTTCAACCATCGAACAATTGAACGCCCTGCACAAATTTCGATGATAATCCACAGAAAATTCAGCAGTCCGAGAACACCGGCGGCGATGCCAATGCTGGCCTCTACCCAAGAATTAATATAAACCGGGATCGCCATAAACAGCGCTAACAGTATTATAGTAACAATAATATGAGCAATTGCAGTTTTGTTGTCACCTTCATAAAAGTTGTGAGCGCCAAATCCGCCCAAGAACAGGGCAAGGAGAACGTAGATTGCACGGTTGTTCGGGTTGCGCGGCTTTCCCGAATTGTCAAAATATTCTCCGCAGAAGCGGCATTTTTTTGCAAATACAAGAATTTCCTCTCCGCACATCGGGCAACAACGGGTTCTGTTTTGTTTAGGAAGTACAATACCACGTTTACCCGGCGGCAATGGCAGTTTGGCGGACGCCGGTCTAGGCTCCGGCATGGGAGCTGTCTTCGGTTTGAGTTCAGGCGACGAAACGAGTGCCGCCGGGGGGGACGACTGCACGGCAGTGAAGGTTTTTCCGCAGGCGGAACACTCCAACTCCTGCCCGGTGAGATCGTCGTCAATTTCGTACTTCTGGCCGCAGTGCGGGCAACGCATCCTCATAAAAACACCTCCATGCTGATGGCTGTAAGCCAATATAGCATGGAGGTTCGCATTTTTCAATTTCAAGTTGTTTTTTTACGTTTTCAGCTTTCAGACGCCGGTGGCGTTCAATCTCCTGCCGGAGCCGCCGGCCGGCCTGCCGAAGCATCGCCGGAGTGATCCTCTGGTCCGGTCCGCGGCCGGTTTCGTTCAGATAAAACGACCCGCGCCCGTCAAACAGACTCCGGGCGCATTTGCCGCCGAATTTTGCCGCCCCGTAGGGCATGTAAAATTCCTCGACCGCCGACTGCACGGGCAGGCCGATCCCGGACGGGGCGTTCCTGGTGCATGGGAACGCGGGGGGGCGGAGATTCGTCCGCCCTCGGCGGCGGGCTGCGGAAGCGGCTTAAAAGTTGAACGGCGAGCCGTCATAACGGCGGGCAAATCGGCCATGTTTCAACCGGCAACAAAGACAAAAAAATCAGCGAGTTTTACAATTTTGCAACTCGCTGATTTTCAATCATAAAAAATGGTACACCCGTCGCGACTCGAACGCGAGACCTTCTACTCCGGAGGCAGACGCTCTATCCAACTGAGCTACGGGTGCCCATGATGATGTTACTTAATATATGCCGGGTAACAGCACTTTTCAAGCGGTAAAATGAAAAAACGCGGCGGTTTTTTGACTCCGCCGCGTCCGTAACTCAAATTACCTGAACTGCAGCACGCTCGGATCATAGCCCTCCGGAGCCTGATACCCCAGCAGTTCAATGCAGGTCGCCGCCAGCGAGCTGATGCCCAGGCCGCTGCGCAGTTCCGGCAGATATTCACCATGGCTTTCCGGGTCGTAGACAATGCACGGCACCGGATTGAGTGAATGGCTGGTTTTACGCGCCGGGTTGCCGTCGGAGTCCGTCTTGAGCGAACCGTCCTTCTTGTGTTCGTACATGTCGTCAGCATTGCCGTGATCGGCGGAAATGACCAGCACCGCTCCGGCTGCATCCACCGCCGCCTTGATCCGGGTCAGGCAGAGATCCAGCGCCTCCATCGCCACGATCACCGCGTTGATGTCACCGGTGTGGCCCACCATGTCACCGTTGGGGAAGTTGAGCCGGATCATGCCGAAGTCTCCGCTCCCGATGGCCGCGACCACCCGGTCGGTGATTTCCGCGCATTTCATCCACGGACGCTGTTCAAACGGCACTACGTCGGAACGGATTTCCTCGTATTCGTCGTACTGGTCATTGAATTTGCCTGAACGGTTGCCGTTGAAAAAGTAGGAGACGTGGCCGTATTTCTGGGTTTCACTGACCGCCAGCTGACGAACTCCGGATGCACAGAGGTATTCATCCATGGTACGGTCGATTTCCGGAGGATTGACCAGATAGAGCCGCGGCGCATGCAGATCGCCGTCGTACTCCATCATTCCGGCATACATCACCTGCGGCCGCCGTCCCCGGTCGAAGTGGTCGAAATCGTCGTTCTCAAACGCGGCGGTGATTTCCAGCGAGCGGTCGCCCCGGAAGTTGAAGAAAATCACCGAGTCGCCGTCTTCAATTGCTCCCACCGGCGTCGCTCCGTCGTCGGAGATCACAAAGGGCGGCAGATCCTGGTCAATCGCCCCGGTGCGTTCCCGCAGGGCGGTAATGGCGTCCGTCGCGCTTTTGAATTTCTCGCCGTTGCCGTGAACGTGGATTTCCCATCCCCGGCGCACCATATCCCAGTTGGCTCCGTAGCGGTCCATGGTGATCGCCATGCGGCCGCCGCCGGAGGCAATCCGGTAATCGGCTCCAGCCGCGTTGAGTTCAGCCAGAAATGCTTCAAAGGGGCCGACATAGTCCAGGGCCGAGGTTTCCGGCACGTCGCGTCCGTCGAGCAGAATGTGTATCCGGGCCCGTTTGACTCCGGCCGCCCGGGCTTCCAGCAGCATCGCCTTGAGATGATCGATGTGGCTGTGAACGTTGCCATCGGAGAACAATCCGATGAAGTGCAGTGTGCTGTTGCGGGAGTTGACGTTGTCAATCAGCTGTTTCCAGACATCGCCGGCAAAAAGCTTCTTCGATGAAACCGCTTCTTCAACCAGCTTGGCCCCCTGCGAAAAGACCCGGCCGCAGCCGATGGCGTTGTGACCGACCTCACTGTTGCCCATGTCGGCGTCGGACGGCATTCCGACCGCCGTCCCGTGCGCTTTGAGCCGGGTGTTGGGGCAGTGCTCCAGCAGACTGCGGAACGTGGGCATGTTGGCACGCTTAACCGCATCGCCGTCGCTGTATTTGCCGTAGCCGACACCGTCCAGAATCGCCAGCACCACCGGCCCGCGCCGGGGGGTGAATTTCGGATTTTTTTTCAGAGCTTCAAGTTTCATAGTTCTCCTCCACAGAGTTCAAAATGCGGTCGGCGGCACCCGGGTTTCCACCCGGCGGCGCCGTCGCGACAGTTCTGGCGGCGGTCCGCTCCGTCAGTTGCGGTGCCCCTCGGAATGGGCGGCGATGACGCCGCGTTTGCTGGCGGCGCAGAATTCGATGAATTCCACCACCTCAGGAATCTGGGGCAGTTCGGTCTTGATTTTTTCAATGGCATTGGCCGGCGCCAGGCCGCTGCGGTAGTAAATCCGGAACAGGTGTTTGATCACCGTGATGCATTCCTCGCTGAAGCCGGCGCGCTGCAGCCCGATTTTGTTGATCATTTTCACGCCGCCGTTGCGTCCCTCGGCCATCATGAACGGAGGCACGTCCTTGCTGAATACCGAACCGCCCGAAATGATCGCAAACCGGCCCACCCGGCAGAACTGGTGGATTCCAACCAGTCCGGAGAGCAGCGCGTGGTCAAACACCTCGCAGTACCCGGCGGTGCCGGCGTATCCGACATAAATCACGTGGTTGCCGACCCGGCAGTTGTGGGCGACGTGGGTGCAGTTCATGAACATGTTGTGACTGCCGATGACGGTGGCGGTATCCGGCTTGGTGCCGGTGTGAATGGTGCAGCCCTCCCGGAACACATTGTCATCGCCGATGTTGAGGTAGGTGGCCTTGCCCGGCTCCACCGCGTGATCCTGGGCCGGCTGGCCGAGCGAGGCAAAGGGATGCACCACGTTGCCGCGTCCGAGGGTGGTGTGGCCGTCGATATTGCAATGGCCGAGCAGCCGGGTCTCCGGACCGATTTTGACGTGGGGCCCGACAAAACAGAACGGACCGACTTCGACGCTGTCGTCGAGGATTGCGCCGTCGCTGACAACGCTGGTGGGATGGATCTTCGCCATGATTTTACCTCGGTTGGGCGGTTTGTATACGGTTTTCTCTTAATATAGCCTCATAAAGCGGTTCAGGCAAGGGCGCCGGACTTGTAAAACCCGGGAAATGCGGCTACTTTATGCAATGCATAACCTCGGTACAACCTCGGGTGGAGCTACAGACGGCAATGGCAAACGATTTCCAGCCCGGCCGGCTGGTCATTGTGCTTGACCGGCTGCGCAGCGCACACAACGTCGGCAATATATTCAGGATCGCGGAGGCCCTGGGGGTGGCGGAGATCATCGCCTGCGGCTATACTCCGGCTCCGCCGCATCCGCGTCTGGTCAAGACTGCCATGGGGACGGACCGGCTGGTTCCCTGCCGGGTGATGACTTCGGCCGCGGCGGCGGTGACGGTGCTGCGGGACGAGGGGTTCCGCCAGATCCTTGCGGCTGAACCCGGTGACGGAAGCATTTTGGCCTGGGAGGCCCGCTACCGGTTCCCGCTGGCGGTGATTTTCGGAAACGAGGCGCTGGGGGTCTCGGACGAGGCGCTGGCCCTGGTGGACGGACGGATCGGACTGCCGATGCTCGGCGTCAAGGCTTCGATCAACGTCGGCAATGCGGCGGCGGCGATTCTCTACGCGGTTCACTATGCCGCCGGCCGGAACGCTGCGGCGGAGTGCGACGGAAATTCAATTTGCAGGAAAGGCGGCGATTGATGAAAATAAAACTGGTCGGCAAAAACCTGGAGGATATCCGGCCGCTGCTGGCCGCCAACGGGCTGGAAGAGTGTGACTGCGGATTTGAGCTGGTGGTGACTCACGGCGGAGATGGCGCACTTCTGGGAGCCGAGCGGGATTTCCCGGGCGTTCCCAAGCTGCCGTTGCGCGACGCCGCGACCGCTCCCCTGTGTTCGCTGCACAAGTCCGAGCTGCGGCTGGCCGGATTCGTGGCGGGCGCTCTGCCGCTGACCCGGCTGCGCAAGCTGGAGGGGGGGTACGGCGGGGAAAAGGTTCATGCGGTAAACGATGTTTTTCTGCACAACGTCGACCACGCCAGCGCGCTGCGTTACCGGGTGCGGATCGACGGAGTGCTTTACGCCAATGAGGTGGTGGGCGACGGCGTCGGGCTGGCCAGTGTGCACGGCAGTTCGGCGTATTACCGGAGCATCACCCACAGCCTGTTCCGGGTCGGCATCGGGCTGGCTTTCAGCAACTCCACCGAGGAGGTCAATCATTTGGTGCTGGAGGAGTCCTCGCAGGTTGAAATTGAAGTGGTCCGCGGTCCGGGGCTGCTGATCGCCGACAATTCGCCGCTCCGTCTCACGGTGCCTGAAGGCGGCGTGGTTACGCTGCGCCAGAGCAGCTGCGAGGCCCTGGTTTACGGACTGGCCGATTTCATGTGTCCGCGCTGCCGGCTGCTGCGGCACCCCAACAAGCTGCCGTTTGCCGGTTTCAAGGTGCTTGAATAATTCCGGCAGCGGTTTTATATTATGCCGTTTTGAACAAATTCTCCGGCGGCGGACGCGCAGACGGTGGAGTTCGTGCGGTGGAATTTTCAGTCATGGGAGAGACAGGATAATGAAGAAGAATGGATTCCGGCTGTGGCCGACCCTGCTGATTGTGGTTCTCGGCGGCGGATTTATCTGGCTGATGAATTATGGTTTTGAACATTCGGCGCTGGTGCGGGATATTTTTTCCGGCGGCGATTCCGGCAGCGTGTTCGGGGAGGTTCCGGCCAATTCCGAGGCCAGTCTCGCGGCGCGCGGTCGGCTTACGGCCCGGATTTCGATGCTGATTTTCGCCGTGATCACGGTGATGCAGTTCGTGGCGCTGGTTATCGGCGGCACGGTGGTGTCCGGGATCCGGCGCAGCGACGACTCGACTGAACTCAAGCTGCGGCGGCTGGAAAACGCCGAGATCTTTTTCGATGTGCCGCTCTATGTCGGACTTTTCGGTACGGTGTCGGCGTTTCTGGTCATGACGTTTTCGCCGCAAAGCAGCCGGCTGATCGCCTACAGTTCGACTCTGATCGGAATCATTTTCAGTCTGGTGCTGCGGCTGTCGATGCAGTATCCGCTGCGGCAGAAACTGGTGCGCGAAACGGTTGAAGCCTCCGGAGATCATCGCAAGTGAATCGCGCTATATTAATAGTCATCTGCGACTTTCTGGTCTCGGCGATGCTGTCGATGATGACCGGCATGGTGGCGGCCCATTCCGGCGGCACCGGGGTCGGACTTGACGAGACGACGACGCGCATGCTGCTGGCAGAACTGGAAAACAAGCGCTCCGAACTGGAGCAGCTGCGGAACCGGCTGCGCGAGGCAACCGTGCGGCTGGGGGCGACGCCGGAGCGTGAAGCGGAATTGCGGCGGCTGGCGGCGGAACTTGCGGCCAATCTGCGCCGCACGGAAGAGCTGCGCGGCGCGCTGGAACGTACTCCTGAAACTACCGGAGAGCTGACTCCGGAAGAGCTGAAAAAACGGCTCGACGCAGAAATTGAACGCCGGCTGCGCACGGAAATCGAGTTGAAAGACAAAAGCACGGATCTCAACACGGCCAAAGAGAATCTGACCTCCGTTCGGAGCGACCTGGCGGCGGCCCGCAGTGAAGCCGGCGAATTGCGGCGGACGGTCAGCACCACCGGCGAAGCGATGGCGCGGCTCTCCGACGAGATGATCCGGACCCGGACCCGGCTGTCGGAAGCGGACGCCAAAGTGGCGGTCGCCGAACAGCAGGCCGAACAGCAGCGACGGGAACTTGCCGCCCGGGAGAGTGATCTGGCCGGCGTGCGTGAGGCACTCAGGGAAATGAGTGACCGGGTGGGCCGGGTGACCCGGGAATCCCAGACGCTTCAGACCTCTCTGGCGGTGACCGGCAACCGGCTCAACGCCGCCGAGCGGGATCTGGCCGACTACAGGGGGCGGGTAGAGCAGCTGCGCCGCAAACTGCTGGAACAGGAACTGGCCGAGCGCGACGCCCGGCGGCAGCGCGACGAGATGCAGAAGGTGGTCAAACGCACCGTGGCGGAATATTCCAAAACCCGGGTTGAACTGGAACAGACCAAGAAAGTTCTCGACGAAAGCCGCAAGGCCGCGGTGGACAACACCGTCAAACTGCAGGTTGCCAACCGGCGGCTGGCCGAGGTTGAGAAGCGTCTGCGCAATGATGTTCTGAGCAGTTACAGCAGTGCGACCCTTGAGGTGGATATCGACGTGCGCGAGGACCGGCTGATTTCCGAGCTTCGCGGCGGCGGCCGTTACTATCTGCCGGTGGTGGATTTCGGCGGACGGCCGCTGCTGGTGGGCTATTTTTCGCTGTTTGCCGGCGATGCCGACCGGGCGATGTCGTTCAACCGGGTGACCGCGGTGGAATACGCCGCCCGGACTCCGGGCAAGGCCGACACCCGGCAGGTGCTTCCCGGTCCGTTGCAGGCGGTGCGGCGCGACCCGAGGGTGGCGGCGGTGGAGATCAAGCCTGCCGCCGGGATCCGTCCGCTGCGGCTGCTGACGGCCGAACAGCTCAAAAAACGCGGTATGCGGGAGCTTCATCTGTTCAAGTTCTCCACTTTCGGCGGAGCCAGCGTGGAGCTGACCGACCGTTGCTCGGTGGATTTCTCCGGTTCCACTCCCACTATGGTTATCCGCAACAATTCCCGGGGGGTCGGCGGCGAGCTTCGGGCCGGCGTCGGAGATTTCGTGATGACCCGCGAGGGGGATTTTGTCGGCGTGGTGGTGGCAGTGGACGAAATTGACTACGGCAAACGCGAGGAGGCCCGGGTGTTTCTTTTCAACGGACGGGATGACTGGACCAATCCGGTCGGCATTCCGCTGGAGAAGCAGGGGGGGCGTTACCTTGACGCCTATTCCGCCGGAGTGAAGGCGGTCAAAACCGCCATCGAGTCGCGGATGTTCTGATTTTACCCGGATATGATTGACTTCCAGAATATTTCCAAAAGCTATTTCGGCAAATACATTTTAAAGGATGTGAGTTTCCGGGTCAACTCCGGCGAGCGGGTCGGAGTGGTCGGGCCCAACGGAGCGGGCAAGAGTACGATTTTCGGTATCATCACCGGAGAAGTGGTTCCCGATTCCGGCACGGTGGCCATTCCGCGCGACCACCGGCTGGGAATCATGCGCCAGCGCATTGATCCGGCGGAACTGGAGCGGTCACTGCTCGATTTTACCGCCGACGCCATTCCGGAGCTACCGGGGTACATCGCGGAACTCAAGGATCTTGAGACCGCGCTGGAGCGCGGTTTGGACGACGATCAGGCGCTCGACCGGGCATTGAAGCGGCACGGCGTGCTGCAGACCATGGTTGAGCACCTCGGAGTCTACCGGCTCGATCTTGAGGCCAAGCAGGCCCTGAGCAACCTGGGATTTCCGGTGTCATCCTTTGATCGCCCCCTCAGGGAGTTCTCGGGCGGCTGGCAGATGCGGGCGGCGCTGGCCCGGGTGCTGATTTCACACCCGGACACGCTGCTGCTGGACGAGCCGTCCAACTACCTCGACGTGCCGGCCATCGAGTGGCTGTGCCGTTTCCTCGCCGGTTTCCCCGGTACGCTCATGCTGATTTCGCACGACCGGTTTCTGCTGCGCAAGCTGGCGGCGGTTACGCTCGAAGTCAACGGGGGAACCGTGATCCGCTATCCGGGCGACTATGATTATTATCGCCGGGAACGCGACAGCCGGCAGCATGCCCTGGAAGCGGCCAAACGCAACAGTGACCGCAAACGCGAGCAGATGGAGCGGGTGATTGAACGGTTCCGGGCCAAGAGTACGAAGGCCGCACAGGCCAGGAGCTGGCAGAAGAAGCTTGAGGCGATGGAGGTGGTGGAGCTGCAGGAGACGCTGGATTACCGTGGGGTCATCCGGTTTCCGGCTCCGCCGCCCGGGGGTACCGAAGCGATCCGGATGGAGCGTTTGAGCTTCGGATATACTCCCGACCGGCTGCTTTTCAAAGATCTTGATTTGACAATTGACTCCGGTGACAAGGTGGCGGTAATCGGTTACAACGGGCGGGGAAAAACCACATTTCTTAAACTGCTGGCGGGGCGGCTGCAGCCGCTGGCCGGCCGGGTGGTGGTCGGCCACCGCACCGTGATCGGTTATCAGGCGCAGGAATTTTCGGAGCTGCTCAGCGACGAGATGAGCGTCTACGACGCAGTGCGGGAGGCCTTGCCGCCCGGAGCCTCGGTGTCCGGACTGTGCAACGTGCTGGGATCGTTCGGGTTTTCCGGCGATGCGGTATCCAAGCCCTGCGGTGTGCTGTCGGGCGGCGAGCGCATCCGGCTGCAGCTGGCGCGGATTTTCGTCAATCCGCCCAACCTGCTGATTCTCGATGAGCCGACCACCCATCTGGATCTCGCCGCACGGGAATTGCTGCAGCGGGCGATTGCCGGCTACAGCGGCACCGTCTGTCTGGTTAGCCATGATATCGAATTCGTCCGGAATACGGCGACGTCGATTCTGGCCGTGGAAGACGGGGGTCTGCGCCGCTACTGGGGCAATTACGACTACTATCTGGAAAAATCCGCCCAGCTGGGGATGGGATCCGCGGCAGCGGACGCCATGGCTTCGCCGGGGGCTTGCGATTCCTCCGGCGGCGCGGAAACAGCCCGGGAGCGGCGCCGGGCGCGGGCTCGGGCGCGTCAGGCGCTGGCCGGCGATCTCAAGCGGGCCCGGGAACGGCTGGAAGCGCTGGAGGAGCGGCTGGACGCCGATTCGGAAAAACGCAAAATTCTGCTGACCAAACTGGCCAGCGGCATGAAGCTGAACTTCGCCGCCGTGAACCGCGAACTGGCCGACGTTGAAAAAGCCATTGCCGCCACCGAGACGGAGTGGGAAGAGGCCGCCGCCGAACTGGAGGCCCTGCGCCTCGAAAACGATCGTATTCACTGCGACTGACGACATCGGGATAACGCGCCGCCGCCGGCGGAGTCAGGATGGTGTGGACTTTCTTCAGGATCGCCTCTCAATCCCGCCTCGGGGAGGGGAGGCATCCGCGTCGCACCGCCGTTTTTTACCGTTTCCCCGGCGGGCCGTCGCGTCTGACGGCTGAGAGGACGGCGCCGGGAAAGTACTCCGGGCAAACCGCTGCCCCGGGATGGGATAATATGAAAAACTCCCGGCCAGTCTGTACCGGAACAGCGCCTGGACGGCGGGAGGCGCGGACTTTGTTCCGGAGAATTTGTCCGGGAGGAAATCAGTTCACTTTGAAGCGGGCTCTTCCGGTTTCAGATCCGAGCCGATGAAGTAGACCGGCAGCGGTGGGAAGCCGTTGAATTCCACCGAGGCATAGCTGGACGTGTAAGCTCCGCAGCTCAGCCAGTAAATCCGGTCGCCGGGTTCGACGTGCGAGGGCAGGGGGTTGCGGAAGAATTCGTACATGATATCCTGGCTGTCGCAGGTCGGCCCGGCAATGATGAAGTCCTCGCTGAGCCGGCCGTAGGCTTCGCAGTAGAGCGGATACTTGATGCTTTCATCCCAGGTTTCAATCAGACCGTTGAACCGGCCCACATCGACGTAGAGCCACTTGTCCACGCCGGTGGTCGACTTCTGGCTGATGAGCACGACTTCACTGACGATGACTCCGGATTCGCCGACCAGCGAGCGGCCGGGTTCCAGAATGATTTCGGGAAGTTCGTCGCCGAAGTCTTCCTGAAGGTAGCGGGTGATCTCTTCGGCGTAGACCTCCATGGCGTTGGTTTTGCTGATGTAGTTGGCCGGAAAGCCGCCGCCCATGTTGATGAGGCTGAGCTTGATGCCTTCCTCCTGCATATAGTCGAAAATGTAACGCACTTTGGCGATTGCGGAGTCCCAGGTGCCGATTTCGCGCTGCTGGGATCCGACGTGGAAACTGATGCCGCAGGGGTGAAGTCCCTGTTTTTTGGCCATCAGCAGCAGGTCGATTGCCATATCGGGATGGCAGCCGAATTTGCGGGAAAGCGGCCAGTCGGCAGTTTCGCTGCCTTCGGTGAGAATCCGGCAGAACACCCTGGATCCGGGCGCGAATTTGGCCAGGTTGCGGACGTCCTGTTCGCTGTCGGTGGCGAAGAGACGGACCCCTTTCCGATAAAAATATTCAATGTCGGCGGCTTTTTTGATCGTATTGCCGTAGCTGACCCGGGAGGCGTCGATGCCGAGCGAGAGCAGCCGGTCGAGTTCGTAGCGCGAGGCGACGTCGAAACAGGAGCCCAGGTCGCGGAGCAGCTTCAGAACTTCGACCGCCGGATTGGATTTTACCGCATAATATACTTTGGCAAAAGGGAAAAACTTCCGCAACTCTTCGTATTTGCGCCGGATAATATCCAGGTTGACGATGAGAAACGGCGTTTCGTGGCGGTCGGCTTCCTCCCGGATGCGCTTCCAGTCTTCGGGCAGATAATAATCTTCAACATCGATTCGCATTGTACAGCCTTTCTCAAAAATCGCGAGTTGAACCACCGGGAACGGATTCCCGCTCATGTTGAAAATCGACAACCCCGTTGTCAGGGTCTAAAAATACCCCGCTAAAAAAATATTGCAACCATTGCGGGGCGGATTGAATGAAAAATTAACGATTTTTTTTGAAAGAAAACCCGGTTTTTCTTGCAAAAGGCGGGGGGGAGGCGTATATTCCCGAAAATTGAAGGCAAATGCATTATGGGAAAACTGCTGATAATTTCCGGAGATGACGACTTTCTGCGCAAGCAGCGTGCGCGGGAGGCCGTGGAAGACCTGACCGCCGGAGCTGATGCTGACGCCCTGGAAATCGTTCCCGGCGACAGCGGCGAACTCCGGTTTGACGCGGTGGCCGGCCGGTTGCTGGAAGCGCTCCGGACTCCGCCGTTTCTGACTCCGGAGAAGGTGGTCTGGCTGCGGCATGCCGCCGATCTGTCGCCTTTCGGGGCGGCGGACCCGGTCCCGGCGGCACGGGAGGTGCTGGATTTTCTGAGCCGGCCGCTGCCGCCGGAACTCACCGTGGTGATTGACGGTCCCGGATTTGACCAGCGTAAAAGCTATGCCCGGTCGCTCAAGGCGGCGGGGGCGGAGTTCATCGTCTGTTCCGCCGTCCGGAGCGGTGACCGGGGCGCGGCGGAGCGCCGCCGGGCCGAAATTATGGATACGGTGCGCCGGGCCGGAAAACGCATTGCTCCTGAAGCGGTTCAGTTCCTGCTGGAAGCGGTCGGCGGCGACGCCGGGGTGCTGGCCAGCGAGCTGGAAAAGGTGTGCTGCTATGCCGGGGAAGCCGTGGACATCAGTCTCGGAGACTGCACCGCGGTGGTGAGCCGTACTCCGGAGGCCGTGAGCTGGGAGTACACCTCCGCCGTGGTGGAGTCGAAACCGGAGGCGGCGCTGAAACTGCTGGACATCATACTGTCGCCCGGTGATTCGGAAATGCGGATTCTGAGTGTACTTTCGGGTGAGTTCCAGAAAATGATTCAGACCCGTCAGGCCATGCGCGAATTGGGCATAACCCGGGTCAATCCCCGGACTTTTGACGCGTTGGCCGGCGAAAAGGAGCGCTATCCCGACAATCCCCTGCTGAAACTGCACCCCTATCGGGCGTTTAAAATCTGTCAGGGGGCGGCGGCGTTCAGCGACGCGGAGCTGGCGGCCCGGCTCAATCTGATCCGCAATGCGGCCCGCGATCTGGTTTCCGGACGCGGCGACCGGCGTTTTGTTCTTGAGCGCCTGACCCTGGCGCTCAGTGCTCCGGCGCACTGAGCGCTTCAGCCGGGAGAGTCGGTTATGGCTGACCGCGATGATTTTCATATTCACGCCACCCGCTACCGGCGCCGGGAAAATCCGGAGGATCCCGGCGGCGCCACCGTGGCTGAACAGATAGCTGCCGCCCGGAGCAACGGGACGCGGCGGGTTGGCATTGTCGAACACTGCAACGCCTCGCCGCGTCATCCCTGGCCGTGCCTGGAGGAGCTGCGCACGGAGTTCGAGGCGGTGGCGGATCCGGAGTGTTTCCGCGGGGTTGAAGCCGACCTGCTCCCGGGCGGACTGGACAGCTGCACCATCCGTGGACGGGAGCTGCTGAAACTGGATTATGTGATCGGTTCGGTGCATCTGGGGCCGCCGGATCCGGCGGGATTTTCCGTATATCTCGGCGAGGAGTTTGTCCGGCTTGCGGCCGCGGCGGAACACAACCCGAATATTGATGTCATCGGGCATCCGTTTATTTCCGGATTGCGCTATGCCGCCGCCGGAGCGGTGCCGCGCTGGAGTTTCGATCTGGTGCCGCTGCCATGGCAGGAGACGCTGCTTGATTTGTGCCGCCGGCACGGCAAGGCGATTGAACTGAATTGCCGCGATATTTCTGAACCCGGCTGGCTGGCTTTTCTGGACCGGGTTCGCCGGAGCGGGGTGCGGTACAGCATCGGTTCGGATGCGCACGACACCGGCCGTCAGAAGTTTGCCGCCGGGCTCTGGCGTCTGGTGGAAGACATGGGGTTGGATCCGGAGCTGCAGTGGTATCCCGGCAAATGGTGATCTGGATTGCACGTCACGGACAGCCGGCGATCGGCGGTTTGCGTCCCGGTTTGAGTCATGAGCTGCCGCCGGGGGATTTCGCGCTGACGGCGCGGGGGCGCGAACAGGCGCGGCGGCTGGGCGGATTTCTGAAGTCGGCGGGATTTGCCGGCCGGATTATCGCTTCGCCGTATCTGCGGACGGCCGAAACCGCCGATGTGATCGCCGCTGAATGCGGTTGCCGGTTTTGTCTGGAGCCGGCGCTTCAGGAACTGCGTTTTGATCCTGCGTGTCCGGAAAGGGGACGGACTCTGGCGGAATTGAGGGAGCGTTTCGGCGCACTGGCGTCCGATGGCGTTCTCCAGTCCGACTGGATGGTCTCTGGAGCCGAGAGTATGACCGAGGTCGAAGCCCGCACCGGGCCCTGGCTCCGGCAGCTGTTGGCGGCAGCTCCGGCGGAGACCGAGGTGCTGCTGGTCGGGCACGGGGCGACGGTCACCGCACTCACCCGGGATTTGCTGGTCCGGGCCGGGGCGGCCGATTCGCCGTTTTATTACTGGAACTGTGCGTTGTCGGAGTTTGCGGTCGAACCCGACGGGACGGTGCGGGTACGCCGGCTGACGTCAATTGATTTCATGCCTTCTGAAACCGTTACGTCCAATCTCACTGCGTACTCGGGATAACCGCCGGGGAAAAGAGGAGCTGGCGGGCATGAAAATATTGTGGATTTCCGACCTGCATCTGGGGGATGCCGGGTCGAGTCCGGAGTTCTGCCGCCGGCGCCTGGCGGAGCTCCGGCGCCGGATCGCGGAAATCTCTCCCGATCTGGTGTTGGATCTGGGGGATACCGTGAGCCGCGCCGGAGTGCTTCGTCCGGGCGCGGACCCTCTGGCGCTTTTCCGGGAATACCGGCGGTGGCGCGAAAGCCTCGGGATGCCGGTGCGTTCGTGCTGCCTGAGGCGGGAACGCGGTTTTTTTACCCGGGTTCTGGGGCAGCCGGTCGAGGTGATTGAACGGATTTCCCCTGAGGTCACGCTGTTCATGCTCAGTCCCGAACTGGAATTCGACCACCGGTTTTCCGCGGCACAACTGCGGCGGCTGACCGCGGCTGCCGCCGCTGCCGGCACCCGGTTCGCGGTGGTCGGCACCCATGTGCCGCTGGCGGGGGCGTGTTCCAGAACGGCGGAACCGGGCATCTACCTTGATGACAGTGCCCGGCTGACGGAGTGTTTCGCCGCGCATTTCGAACGAACTTTCTGGGGGGGAGGCCATTTTCACTGGCCGGCGGAGCCGGTGACTCTTGACCGGGCGGTGACGCCGTTCATCGCCGGATTTTTCCGGCGGGAGCGGGAGGCGCGCCCGGACTACCTGCGCCTGCTTGAGTATTCCCGGGGCGGCTGGAAACTGCGCACCCTGGCTCCGGCCGGAGCCGGATGAGAACGTCCGGTTCCGGATCGGCGGTCAGGGCGTGTCGGTTTTCGGCGGCGCGGTGAATACTTTAAGTTCAGTTCCCGGCGAGGTCCGGCGTTCGGCTTCGGCCTGGTCCTTGAAGAAACGGTAGCTGCGGCGCTGACTGCGGGCATCGGTATAGGATTTGATGTGCGGCCGGGTATAGACGCCGGAGGCCTGCAGCCGCCGGATTTTATCGGTGTCGGCCAGTTGAAACTCCAGCAGCTTCCGCAGCGTTTCGCGGACGCCGGGCGAATGCACGGGAAACATCAGTTCGATGCGGCGGTCAAGGTTCCGGGTCATCCAGTCGGCGCTGGCCAGGTAGAATTCTTCATCGCCCTGGTTGCGGAAATAAAAAACCCGGCTGTGCTCCAGAAAGCGGTCTACAATGCTGACGATCCGGAGATTTTCCTGCCCCGGCTTGGGCAGATAGGAGCAGATGCCGCGCACGATGAGGTCAATTTCCACCCCCGCGTCGGCGGCCCGGTGAAGCAGTTCCACTGTTTTTTCATCGCAGAGGCTGTTCATTTTGGCGATGATGCGGCCGGGCCGGCCCGATTTGGTGTGACGGATTTCCCGTTCAATGAGCGCTTCGAGCCGGGAACGCAGGCTGAATGGCGACACCGCGACCTGATTCCACGAGGACGGCGGCGCGGAGTAGCCGGTCAGCAGGTTGAACAAATTGGCAATGTCGAAACACAGTCCCGGATCATTGCTCATGATACCCAGGTCAGTGTAGAGAGCAGCGGTTTTGTCATTGTAGTTCCCGGTGGCCAGGTGCACATAACGCCGGATGACGCCGTTTTCGCGGCGGATGATCAGCAGCGCTTTGCAGTGCACTTTCAGTCCGGCCACGCCGTAAACCACATGGGCGCCCGACTCATCCCGCGCCCGGGCCCAGGCGATGTTGTTTCCCTCGTCGAATCGGGCCTTGAGTTCGACCAGCGCGGTGACCTGCTTGCCGTTTTCGGCGGCGCGGCGGAGCGCCGCCACCACCGGGGAGTTGCCGCTGACCCGGTAAAGCGTCTGTTTGATGGCGAGCACGTCCGGGTCGGCGGCGGCCTCGTTGAGCAGGCGGATTACCGGCGAAAAGGAGTGAAACGGCGGAGCGAGCAGAATGGTTCCGGCGTCGTCGATCGCTTCGAACACGGAATCAAAACGTTCGAATACCGGCGGAATCACCGGCGGCCAGGGAGGTTCGAGCAGCCGGGGCGACGCAGCCTTGCCGACCAGTTCAAAGAGTTGCTTGAGATGCAGAAAACCGTGGAGCCGGTAACAGAACTGATTGTCCAGTTCCAGCTCCTGCTGGAGCCATTGAACCAGTTCTCCGTGGCGTCCGGCCTCAAGTTCGAGGCGGATCGGGGCGCGATGGCGGCGGAGCAGCAGCTTTTTACCGATGCTGCGGAGCAGGTCTTCCGCGCTGTCGTCCTCGATGGAAAAATCCATGTCTCGGGTGATGCGGAACGCGGCGCACTCCAGCACGCCGCCGGGGAAAAGCTGGTCGAGATTGGCGATAATGAGGTCTTCGAGCCGGATGAACGTGCGTCCCGGGCGACCGGGGACCGGAATGAAACGCGGAAGCACTTCCGGAACTTCGACAAAAGCGTGAACCGGATTGCCGTTCTTCTGGGGCTTGAGGCTGATGGCCAGTTCAATGGCGCCGGAGTTGAGAATCGGAAAGGGATGGGCGGCGTCCACCGCCAGAGGGGTCAGCACCGGCAGCACCTGCTCACGGAAGTATTCGGAAAAGCGGACCCGTTCCTCCGGTTCCAGTTCAGCTATGGTCCGCAGGGCGATGCCGTTTTTTTCGAGTCCGGGCAGAATTTCCCCGCCGAGAATCCGGTACTGTCGGCGCACCAGACGTTCGATTTTCAGCCGGGCGGCGGCGAGCTGTTCCGAGGGACGCCGTCCGGCGGGGTCGGGCAGATCCCGTCCGGCGCTGACCAGCTGGCGGAGTCCGGCGATCCGCACCATGAAGAATTCGTCGAGGTTGCCGGAGACGATCGCGATGAATTTCAGCCGTTCCAGCAGCGGATTGGCCGGACACTCCGCCTCGTCAAGCACGCGGGCGTTGAAGTCGAGCCAGGAAAGTTCGCGGCTGATGAATCCGCTCCTGACGGGGGCGGCGGATCCGGGTTTCATAAGACGTCCTCCTCTATTTTCAGTTCAAGTCCGAATACCTGGGTAAAGAGTCCGCTTTTGCGCGCCAGGTAGAATTGTTCGGAACGCAGATCGGCCGCTCCGGAGCGAATGATCAGCTGATTGCCCCGCCGCACCAGCTTCATGCGGTGGAAGCGGCGGCTCCGGGCGCAGTCCAGTGCGTCGGCGACCCGCAGGATGGCGGCGAGTTTGAGCACCGTGACCTTGTCGCGGTCCGGAAGCGCCGTGTATTCGGAGTGCGAGGCCTTGGGGCCGGAACCGCGGTGGTAGCGCGCCGCCGCGGCAATTACCCGCTGGCTGGCGGCGCTGACGCCGGGCAGCTGCATGTTGGCGATGAGGTAACCGGAGTGCTTGTGGTGCTGGCGGGTGTCGACAAAGCGGCCGATATCATGCAGCACGGCGGCGGCTTCGAGCAGCAGACCGGCGCCGACTTCAAAATCGAATTCCCGTTTGAGTTTGGCCAGCAGCATACCGGCGAGGTGGGCCACTTCGCCGGCGTGGTCGGCGTCGAACGCGTATTTCCGGCCGATGGCGTGACAGACCGCGACCAGGTCGGCATCGAAGGAGCGGTCAGGCCTGCCGGAACGCTGGCGGATGCAGTCCTCGGCCACCGCGCTGCGGGTGGTGACTCCCGGCACGATGATGCGGCGGCAGGGAAAGCGGTTGATGAAATAATCCAGAATCGCCGCGCCGACTTCAATGTTGCCGGCTTCTTCAGGGGCGATGTCCAGGGCGTCGGAAAGTCCGGAGGCACCCAGCTTAAGGGCGCTTTTGAGTGCGCCGGCGGCGGCCTTTTCCTCCAATTCCACGTATTCGAGGTCCTGCGGCGGACGGCCGCCCCGGGCGAATCCGGCCAGCAGCCGGGGGGCGGCGCCGATGCCGATGAGGGTGACCGGCGCATCGGGAGCCAGCGCGACGCAGTTTCGGATCCGGGCCGGAAGATCGGCCGACTCCAGGGTCTCGGTCAGGCGGCCGAACGCCAGTGAGGAGCGCCCGAGGGTGTCGTAGAAGCGGATGGTTCCGAGGGGCATTTCCTCGCAGAAGCGCATCAGTCCCTTTTCGAAATAGATCACAAAGAGCGATCCGGCGCCGATGATGAGACCCAGTCCGCGGAGGTGTTCAAATTCTCCGGTGCGGCTGAGTGCGCTGCGCATTGCCTGGTACATGATCTTGATTTCGCTGGTGGAGTCAAGGATTTCCAGCGATAGGTGCGAACTGTTGCGGATCCGGTCGGCGGCCAGTTCCCGGTTGAATGCCTCGCGGATGGCGCTGGTGGCGATGACCCGGTAGCGTTCGATGCGGTATTCGGCCAGTTTGGCGGCGAAGTCGCGCATGACATGCGAGAGCAGGTCCAGGTTTTCGGGAGAAACCGAACCGCAGCGGAAGACGTCGAACCCGAGATTGACCGGGCGCGACAAACTTTCGAGAATGACGAGCGCGCCGTCGCGGGCCACCTCAAAGAGGTCCATTCTCACAGTGTGCGATCCGATGTCGATAACCGCCAGCGCCCGGGATGCTGTCCGGCGGCGTTCAGCAGATTTGCTCATTCAAACCAGGACTTGGTGTTGGGGTTGTAATAGGTGTAGTTTTTCTTGGCGTACTTGGCGATGCCCCGGGCGGTGTAGTGGTCGATGCCGACACGCAGGGTTACCCAGTCGGACTCCTCGTCGGCGGGCAGTTCCGGAATGAAGCGCGCGGTATAGCGGCTGTCCACGGCCAGCACCACCGGTTCGTTCATGTGGCTGCCGGCGAGCAGCTGCCAGAGCACCTTGCCGCGGCGGTCAAGCTTGAACTGGAGATCGCAGATTTCCGGGTTGCCGGGACGGGGAACGACCCGGGCATCGCGGAGATTTTTGCTGCTGAAATTCTGGTTGGTGTTGATGGTGATGGTCTGGCCGTCGAGCGACTGGATTTCCCGCTCCAGCTCGGTGGCGCGCGGATACTGGACGATGGAAAAGACGCCGACCACAAAGCGGGGACGGAAATCCTCGCTGTTGGGGTCGGTGCTGCCGGAACCCTCCTCCAGTGCCTCCTGAATAATGTCGCAGCCGCAGAACGAGGCCGCGCAGAAGAGGGTCAGCAGGATCTGAATGAAACGCTTTTTAAAAAAGGACAACATGTTTTCCTCCCCGGGATTTGAACACAAGTTTACAATAAACTGTTGCAACGATCGCGTTGTCCATGTATATTAACACCGAAATCGGAAATATTCCACCGAGTTAAATTAAAATAGTTTTAAAATTCAGTTAAAAATGTTGAATTGGTCTGAAGTCGACGGCCCGGAGGCCGGTGTGGAGTATCTGGTCATCGGCGATCCGATCGGGCACAGTCGGTCACCGGGCATGCAGAACGCCGCGTTCGAAGCGTGCGGACTCGGGCGCCCGTACGGCCGGCTCCGGGTGGCTCCGGACGACCTCGGCGAGTTTGTGGAGCTGGCCCGCCGCCGGCTGAAGGGAGTCAACCTCACGGTGCCGCACAAACATGGGGTGCTGCCGTTTCTGGATTGGATTGATCCTGAGGCGGCCCCGGGCGGCAGTGTCAACACCCTGGTGATCCGCGACGGTCTGATCCGGGGATTTTCGACCGATGGCGCCGGACTGGAAGCGGCGCTGACCGAGGAGTTTCACAAGCCGGTGACCGGGGCGTCGTTTCTGTTTCTCGGCGCGGGCGGAGCGGCCCACGCTACGGCGTTCCACCTGGCCGGACGCGGTGCCGGATCGATTGTGATTGCCAACCGCACCGGGGCGAAAGCTGCGGAACTGGCCGACGGCATCGCCGCGTTCCGTCCCGGAGTGGCGGTTGCGGCGCTGGAGCTCGCCGACACAACCGGACTCCGGCGGGCGGCGGCGGCGGCGGATTTCATCATCCAGGCGACGTCACTGGGATTGCGCGACACGGATCCGCCGCCGATCGACCTGGCGGTGCTGGAGTGCTGCCGGCCCGATTGCGCGGTCTTTGACACCATCTACCGGCGCACACCGCTGTTGGAACGCGCAGCCGCCTCCGGACTGGCGGCGGCGGGCGGGCGGGCCATGCTGATTCATCAGGGGGCGCGTTCATTTGAGTTGTGGACCGGCCGGCCGGCTCCGCTGGAAGCCATGCGGCGCGGTTTTGACACCGGAGGACCGGCGGTATGAGCGGCTGCGACTGGGTGGGCAAATACATGCTCGACCACTGGGAGGTCATGGTGCCGGCGCTCGCGGTGGTGTTTCTGTACGGAATTTGCCTGGGCAGTTTTCTCAATGTCTGCATCTGGCGCATGCCCCGGGGGGAATCGGTGATTGACGCTCCGTCGCACTGTACGAAATGCGGTGCCCGGATCCGCTGGTATGACAATCTGCCGGTGATAAGCTATCTGGTGCTGCGCGGGCGCTGCCGCAGTTGTTCGGCCCCCTATTCTCCGCGCTACCTGCTGGTGGAGCTGATTACCGGAATTCTGTTCGTGCTGACGGCGTTGCGCGTGGGCTGGAGCGGTCAGCCGGCCGCCATGCTGGCGCCGGATCTGGCGCTGGTGATGCTGGCCGTGGCGACGGCGTGGATTGACGCCGAACACCGGATTATTCCGGATGCCCTGACCCGGCCGGCGATGGTGGCGGCGCTGTTTTTCGCGGCCGTGCTGCCCGTTACGCAGGGCATGGCGGAGTGGTGGGGTGCGCTGGCGGTCTGTGTGCTTTCCGGGATGTTTCCGGCCGCGTTTCTTGCCGGTTTTGCCTGGTTGGGGCGGCGGCTGGCCCGGCGTGAGGTGCTGGGTTGGGGAGATGTGAAGTTCATGGCTGCGTCCGGCATGCTGATCGGCCTGGAGGGGGCTTTTTTCGCGATGGTGACCGGATCGTTGCTGGCGGTGGTTTGGGGCCTGGGCGTGAAATGGTGCCGGGGCGGTCGGCTGCGGGGTATGGAAGTTGCTTTCGGACCGTTTCTTGCGGCGGGATCCTTGCTGTGGTTGTTCTGCGGAGCGGAGGCGTCCGCGGGGTTTCAGGAGCTGCTGGCCGGATTGCTCCGGTGAGGCGGTTCCGGGGAGAATGCGCCATTGCCGGGCCGGCGGGACGGGAGGTCATCAGTTGAGGTTTGAATCGTGGCAGTTGAACGTTATTGGGGCAATCCGGTGTTGTCGGCGGCGGATGTGCCGTATCGCTCATCGCTGGTTTTCAACGCCGGAGTCTGCAAATACCAGGGCCGCTATGTCATGGTGTTCCGGAACGATTACGGCTTCAGTCCGGCGGGCTGGAGTCCGGAGGACACCGGGACCGATCTCGGACTGGCTTTCAGCGACGACGGGGTGAAATGGCGGGCGGAGCCGGAACCCTGGCGGCCGCCGGAGCGCTGGATGGCGGACAATCCTGAAATCCGGCGCTTTTACGATCCCCGTCTGACGGTGATTGACGGACGCTGTTACATTTGCTTTGCGGTTGACACCCGGCATGGACTGAGGGGAGGAATGGCCGTCACCTCGGATTTTGAGGATTTTGAAGTGCTGTCGCTTACGGCTCCGGACAATCGCAATCTGGTGCTGTTTCCGGAAAAAATCGGCGGCGAATTTGTTCGCCTGGAGCGTCCGTTCCCGGTGTACAGCCGGAACGGCGGCGAAAACTTCGATATCTGGCTGTCCCGGTCGCCGGACTGCCGCTACTGGGGCCGCACGGAACTGGTGCTGGGACTGGAACGGGTGCCTTTCGGCAACAGCAAGATCGGCCCGGCCGCACCTCCGATCCGGACTCCGAAAGGCTGGTTGGCGCTGTTTCACGCCACCGTTCTGGATCCGGGGCGCCCGTTGGCGGGCTGGGAGACGGCCAACTCCCCTGCCGCGGCCTGGTGCAAGGAGTACCGGGCCGGAGTGATGCTGCTGGATTCCGACGATCCCTCCCGGGTCGTCGGACTGGCCCCGGAACCGGTGCTGACAGCGGAAACCGCTTATGAACTTGACGGGTTCAGGGGCAGTGTGATTTTTCCGGGCGGTCTGATTGCCGAAGAGGATGGCTCGGTGAAGATCTATTATGGAGCGGCGGATACCGTCGAGTGTCTGGCCGCGACCTCAGTGGATGAACTGCTGGCGATGATCCGGCCGCTGTGACCGGAACGGAGCCTGCCGCCGCAAACCGCGGTTTCCCGGCGGCGGATGAAAATCGGAAGTGAGGAGTCATGCAACAGGAAATTCTGCCGGACAAAACGGTGTTCACTGCCGGTGAGACGGTTACTTTCAGGCTTTCCGGCGTTCCGGCGCCGGCGGCCGGCACCGCCATGGTGCGGACCAATCTGGGGCGGGCCGCCATCCGCCGGAGCGAGGTGGTCGAGGCAACTGAGAAGGGGATTCCGGAGCCTGGACTTGACTGGCGGGATCTGCCGATGAGGCCGGGCCGGGTTCCCGGGGAGTATCAGCTGACGCTGCCGCTGTATGAAGTCGGTTTTTTTGAAGCGAAATGCTGTTTTATCCCGGCAGACGGCGCTCCGATTCTGTGGCCGCGGAGCGGAAATTTCGCCATCAAGGTGGGCAGTGCCGAGTCGGCTTCGGGCAATACGGTTTACTGCGCGTTTGTAAGGCAGTTCGGAGCGGCGGCCGGACTGGCGCGCTCACCGGAACAGCCGGCGAGTGTCGCTGAGCTTTCCGGACAGGGATACGCTGTGCTGCCGCCTTCCGGAACGTTCCGCAGTCTGATCGCCCGGCTTGACCACATCTTTGATGATCTGGGGTGCCGGATCCTGCAGCTGCTGCCGATTCATCCGGTGCCGACCCAGTACGGCCGCATGGGGTTGTACGGCAGTCCGTTCGCGGCGCTCGACTACTTCAGCGTTGATCCGGCGCTGGCCGACTTTGACGTCAGGGCCACTCCGCTGGAGCAGTTCGGAGAACTGATTGACGCCGTACATGCCCGGCACGGCCGGATTTTCATGGATATTCCGGTCAATCACACCGGTTGGGCTTCCAAGCTGCAAATGGAGCATCCCGACTATTTTGTGCGGCGCGCCGACGGTGAGTTTGAAAGCCCCGGGGCGTGGGGCGTGGTCTGGGCCGACCTCTGCAAACTTGACTATCGGGATGTCAAAGTGCGCGAGTTGATGGCCAAGGTAATGCTGTTCTGGTGCCGCCGCGGGGTGGATGGTTTCCGCTGTGACGCCGGTTATATGGTTCCGGTTGAGGCCTGGCGGTACATCACCGCGCGGGTGCGCCGCGAATATCCCGACACCGTATTTCTGCTGGAAGGGCTGGGCGGCCCGGCGGCGGTGCAGGAGCAGCTGCTGCTCGGAGGCGGCCTGGACTGGGGATATTCGGAACTGTTTCAAAACTACCACCGTTTCGAAATCACCCGTTACCATGCCTATCTGGAGTCGGCGGTGCGGCGATGCGGTACGCTGGTTAATTTTGCCGAGACCCATGACAACAACCGCCTGGCCGCGACTTCGGAGACTTACGCCCGGCTGCGGTTTCTGGTCAACGCGCTGCTGGCGGAGGGCGCTGCCTTCGGATTTGCCAACGGGGCGGAGTTTTTCGCGGTGGAAAAGATCGACGTTCACGGCGCCGGCGGACTTAATTTCGGCCACGAACCTAATTTGGTCGCACTGATCGGGCAGCTCAATTCATTGCAGGCAGATCACCCGGCCTTCGCGCCCGGGGCGGTGGTGGAATTGATTCAGCGCGGACCGGGCGATGTGATTGCGGCCCGGCGCCGGCCGCCGGAAGCGCTGCCGGGAACGCCTCCGGTGCTGGTGCTGCTCAATCTGGATTGTGACCGGCGCTCCGAAGTGCGCTGGCCGCGGGAAGGCTTTCCGTCATCCGGGCGGGATCTGCTCACGGGTGAGCCGGTTCAGTTCCGGGCGGTCGACGATGACTGGTGCGTGGAACTGGCTCCGGGAGCCGGATACTGTCTTGATTTTGAGGCAATGGCCGCCTGGCCGGCGGCGGAACCGGGGCGCGAGCCGGAAGCGGTGCTGCGGCACCGGGCGGCGGCGATGGCACAGCGGGCGGCGGCGGCGCTGCGGGGGTTTGAGCGGGCCGGAGAGGCGGACGCTGCCGCCATGCGGAGTGCTCCGGAGGCGTGGGTGGCCTCCATTGTGCGGCACGCGCCGCCGCCGCTGACGGTGTGGCACGGTGCATTTGACGGCCGGCGACGGGTGATGGTGCCGCCGGGCGACCTGCTGCTGGTGACGGACGCGGCGGATTTCATCTGCCGGATTCTGGATGGAGCGGTCTGCGTCGGCACATTCCGGAGCCTTGTTGACGACACCGGCCGCCGGTTCGCGCTGGTTCCGATGATGTCGAACCGGTCGGCGCGGGACCGGAAACTGACGCTGCGCCTGACCCGTTTCCCGGCCGGCCGGTCGGTTGAGCGCGTGACGGGCGAACTGGTGGTGCTGGCGGAGGCGGCCCGGCGACGGATTGATTTGTCCCGGAGCTGTGATTTTGAAGCGGCCCGGGCCTTTGCCGCCAATGGTTCCGGATCCTATGTGCTGACGTCGGCGGCCTGGGGCCGGTTGAACAGCAAATATGACGCGCTGCTGGCGGCGAATCTCAACTCCGGTTATCCGGTGGACCGGCGGATTCTGCTGACCCGCTGCCGGGCCTGGCTGGTGGTCGAGGATTATTCGCAGGAACTGGGCCCGGCGGTGACTTGTGAGTTTACCGGATCCGTGCGCAACCGGGCGCGTTGGCGTTTCCGGATTCCATCGGGGCAGGGGCGCTGCACGGGGTTGGAGCTCGATTTGGCGCTCGATCTGAACTCCGACACGCTGGCGCTGCGGTTTTACCGACCGCCGGCCGTCGGGGCGGGCGACACCGCCGACTCAACGGCGGCGCGGCTCATCATCCGGCCGGACCTCGAAGATCGGATCAACCATCAGGTAACCCGGGCGTACACGGGGCCGGAGCGGAGTTTTCCCGCTGCGGTGCGGACGGTGGCGGGCGGATTTGAATTTGCCCCGGGCGGACACCGGCTGGTCATGACCTGTGACCGCGGCCGGTTTGTGTCCGAGCCGGAGTGGCATTACATGGTGGAACTGCCGCTGGAAAGCGACTACGGGCTGGACCATCATACCGATCTTTTCAGTCCGGGATATTTTGAAATCCAGCTCGGGGGAGGCGAAAGCGTCGAACTGACCGCCGCGGCAGTGGCGGGGACCTCTGCCCCGACCGGGTTCAAAGTGTGCCCGGAGGAGCTGCCTTCCGGCTTTCAGGCACGGAATGCCGGACCGGTGCTGCAGGAGGCGCTTCGCCGCTTCGTGGTGCGGCGCGACGAACTTTCGACGGTGATCGCCGGCTATCCATGGTTCCTTGACTGGGGCCGGGATACGCTGATTGTTCTGCGCGGATTGATTCAGTCCGAGGCCTTCCGGCCGGCGGCGGAGCGGATCATCCGGCAGTTCGCCGCCTTTGAACGGGGCGGAACCATTCCCAACATGATCCGCGGCGCCGACGACGCCAACCGCGACACCAGTGACGCGCCGCTTTATCTGATTGCGGCAGTGCGCGATTACTGCCGGATCACCGGGGAGTCCGGACTGCTGGAGTCCGACTGCGGCGGCCGCCGGCTGCGCACCGTGCTGGAATCGGTAGTCGAAAATTACTGCCGGGGCACGGCTAACGGGATTGTCATGGATCCGGACTCCAAGCTGATTTTCAGCCCGTCGCACTTCACCTGGATGGATACCAATTTCCCGGCCGGCACCCCGCGGGAGGGATATCCGATTGAAATTCAGGCGCTCTGGTACGCGGCTCTGGATTTTCTCGGCCGTCGGGATCTGGCGGAAAACGTGGCGCACAGCATTGAACGCTGGTTCTTTCCCCGGCCGGGCAGCTGGTGCTCCGACTGTCTGCACGCCGCCCCCGGGGTCGGGGCGGCGGCGGCGGCGGCGGATGATCACCTGCGTCCCAACCAGTTGCTGGCGGTCACGCTGGGCGCGGTGCGCGATCCGGAAAAGCGGCTGGCGATCGTCGACGGCTGCGGCGAACTGCTGACTCCGGGCGGCATCCGTACTCTGGCCGACCGCGATACCGTTTACGAACTGCCGGTCTGGCGGGACGGCGTGCTGCTCAACTCCCCCGGACACCCCTACCGGGGCGGCTACCACGGTCCGGAGGATACTTCCCGCAAAGTGGCCTACCATAACGGTACCGTCTGGTGCTGGCCGTTCCCGGCCTACTGCGAGGCGCTGGCGCTGGTCGGCGGCCGGTCGGCGAAGAAACGGGCGCTCGACCTGCTGTGGTCAGTCGCCGCCTACCTTGAAGACGGCGTGTCCGGGCAGTTGCCGGAAGTGGCGGACGGCGATGCGCCGCACGCGGCGGGAGGATGTCCGGCGCAGGCCTGGAGTATTTCGGAGCTTTATCGTGTCCACTCTCTCCTCACTCAGGATCGTTAACGCCTGGCTGGCCGACGGCACCGGGGCGCCTCTGCGCAGAACCGGTGTGCTGGTGATCGGCGGCCGGGTGGCCTCGGTTGAACCCTCCGACTGCGGCGCGGCGGCGGCGGAGCGGGTCATCGACCTCGGCGGCCGGATTCTGGCCCCCGGGTTCATTGATGCCCACGGGCATTCGGACATGTCGCTTCTGGCGGCCCCGGAGGCTTTTTCCAAGGTGTCTCAGGGGGTCGTCACCGAAATCGCCGGAAACTGCGGCCTGTCGGTTTTTCCGGTGACTCCGCGGAACCGGTCGCATCTGGAGGAACTCTACGCCGGTTATGGTGTCCGGATCAGCTGGAGCGATTATTCCGGATTTCAGGCGGAACTGGCCCGTCGGGGCGCCGCTCTGCGGCTGCCGGCGCTGGTCGGACACAACACCTTGCGGGCGGCGGTGGCCGGTTACGAAAAGGAAGGCCTGACTCCGGGTGAACTGGCTGAAATGAAACGCCTGCTGGCTCGGGAATTCGACGCCGGCTCCCCCGGGCTGTCGGCGGGACTGCTCTATGTTCCCGGGGTGTTCGCCACCGCCGGGGAAATGATGGAACTGATGCGTGTGACGGCGGAGTACGACCGGATTTTCACCGTCCACCTGCGCAGCGAGGGCGACCGGCTGCTGGAAGCTCTGACTGAAATTCTCGATTGGGCGGCGGCGGCGGGATTGCGCCGTTTGCAGATCAGTCATTTTAAAACCGCCGGAGCCGCCAACTGGGGCAAACTCGATGCCGCTCTGGAACTCATTGAACGGGGGCGCCGCAGCGGAATGGCGGTCACTTTGGATCGCTATCCTTATATTCAGTCCCAGACCCAGCTCAGTGTGATTCTGCCCGGGGAATGGAGCCGGCTCGACGACGGCGCCATCGGCCGGCGGCTGCAGGATGCGGAAACCCGGCTCCGGCTGGCCGGAGAATTGCGGGCTTCCCGTCCGGCAGATTACTGGAAGGGAGTGGTTCTGGCGTCGACCGGATCGCCGCGCGGGGTCGGACGCTGCGGGCGGCCGCTCTGTGAACTCGGACCGGATCCCGCCCTGGCGGTTGTGGAGCTGCTGGCCGATGACGCTGCCGGCACCACGGCGGCCTTTGCCGGAATGAGCGCGGCCAATCTGGATCGGATTCTGGCGCTGGATTATCTGATGCCCGGCAGCGACGGCAACGCATTGCCGGCTGATTACCGGTTCGGCCGGGCGCATCCCCGGGCGTTCGGCGCAATTGCCGAGTTTGTGCGGCGCCGGCTTGATGCCGGCGAGGCGGTGGAGTCCGTGGTCCGCCGCGCCACCGGGCTGCCGGCGGCGGTGTTTCAGCTTGCCGGGGCTGGCCGGGTGGCGCCGGGGCTGCCTGCCGATCTCACCGCGTTCGACCCCGATGAAATCGGTGGCGGCGGCGATTTTTCAGCGCCGCATGCTCCGGCCCGGGGCGTGGAGTTCACCATGCTGGGCGGGAGGATGGTTTTCCGGAATTGACGGTTCAATTCCGGTGATTTGTCCGAAGCTGTTGCGGCCTGATTCACAAAAAACGAATTTTATTGCCGGGAAGTTTTGAAATCCGCCGGTTAATGTGATATTTTATGCACTCTTGACGCTTGGAAGTTTTAAAAAATTCAAATTTCGGACTTTAGCAGGGAGGCACCGGAATCAATGGGAACCATCTTGGCCGTTTCGGAAGCGGCGCCGCCGGTAGTCGGCGCGCTCAAACTCGGACTTTCCCAGGACACCTTGACGATGTTGTGGATTGGCATTGCCATTTACATCGTCGGCATGCTTGCGGTCGGATTCTGGTGCAGCCGGCGGATCAACGGCGTGGGCGATTTTCTGGTGGCCGGCCGCCGGCTGCCGCTGTGGATGGCGACGGCGACGCTGCTGGCGACCTGGTTCGGAGCCGGATCGAGCATGGGTGTCGCCGCCGAGGTGTTTTCCTCCGGCATCGGCGGGGTGATCGCAGATCCCTTTGCCGCGTCACTCAGTCTGATCGTTGCCGGCATATTCGTGGTGGGGCTGCTGCGGCGGGCCCGCTGCATGACGGTGACGGATATTGTCAGCCGGCGTTACGGCAAGTGGGCGGGAATTTATACCTCGCTGTGGATGGTTCCGGTGTACATCGGGTGGCTCGGCGCCCAGGTCATGGGCATGGGGACGATTCTCCATATTCTCACGGGCATCGACGTTTACGTCGGAACCCTGATCGGCGCCGGTGTCGTGCTGATTTACACCATGGTCGGCGGCATGTGGGCGGTGACTCTTACCGACGTCATTCAGGTGACGCTGATTATTGTGGGACTGCTGCTGATCGTGCCGGGAGCCGTGCACGAGGCCGGCGGCTGGGTTGAGGTATTCCGCCGGGTGCCGGCCGGAGAACTTTCCATCGCTCCCGGAGCCGGGGTGTCCGGACTGAACGGATGGACCTACTACATCGGCAGCTGGATTGTGATGGGTCTGGGCTGCGTGGTGGGGCAGGACGTGATTCAGCGTTCGCTGGCCAGCAAAAATGAAAAGGTGGCGGTGGCCAGCTCGATCATGGCCGGATTTTTCTATCTGGCGCTGGCGATGGTGCCGATTACGATCGGTTTTGCGGCCCGGATTGTCTTTGCCGAGCACAATATTGAAATTTCGGGCGATTTTGAGAATCAGGTGCTGCCCAACATGGCGATTGTGGTGCTGGGAAAACTCAGTCCGATTGTGCTGGTGCTGTTTTTGAGTGCGCTGATTTCCGCGATCATGAGTTCGGCGGACAGTTCCCTGCTGGCGGGTTCGTCGCTGCTGATCAACAACGTGGTGCATCCGATTTTTCCGGGGCTTTCCGAGCGGACGCTGCTGATTGCGACCCGGGTGGCGACTTTTCTGCTCACGGCGGTGGCGACGCTGCTGGCGCTCAAGGTGGACAGCATTTACAAGTTGATGATCAACAGCTGGGCCTCTCAGCTGGTGATTATTTTCGTGCCGGTGGTGACGGCGCTTTACGTCAAGCGGGCGTCCAAGAACTGCGCGTGGTCGGCCATGATGGTGGCGACGGTGTTCTGGCTGGGGTATGTGTTTTTCGACGCCTCGGGAATTGAACTTGCGCTCAGGGATCTGGTCGCGGACGGCATGACGGCGGGTGAACTGATGGCTTCCGGAGTGGACTGGTCCGGATTTTTCGCGTCCGGAGTGACGCCGGAAGCCTCGGCCAAACTGACTGATCTGGCCCGCGACGGGGTTTTCAATCTGGCTGCGGCCGGCGATCTCATGCTGGCAAGCAATCAGGCGCCGTTCCGGCTGCTGCTCAACAGTGATCCTTTTGATGTTTCGCTTACCTGCGGCGCGGTTTACGGCTTCCTGGCCGGCGTGCTGGCATTTGTTTTCAATTACCTCGGCGAGAGACTTACCGCGTGGTGTTCCGATTCGGACGAGGCCGGCGGCAAACGGTCGCGCCGGAGGGCGCACCGGGGCGCCCCCGGCGAGTGAGAGCGTCCCGTCCCGGAATGCGGCTGATTAAAAAAACGGTTTTTTGTTCCGGGATCATTGCAATACCCCGGATCAGTGTTATATTTCCACTGAATTAACCGGAAGGAGGCTGGACCCATGCTGGAAGACGTGTTGCATTTCATTGAAAACAGCTACCTTTTCATAGCCGTATTCGGCACGGCCATATTCGTTATCCAATTCATCATGAGCCTGATTGGGCTTTCCTCCGAAAGCGACGGCGCCGATTTTCAGGTTGAGGCGCATGACATTGCCGACATTCACGGCTTCAACTTCTTTTCCATGAAGGCGATTGTGGCTTTCATCGCCTTTTTCGGCTGGGGCGGGGTGTTGTTTGGCGGCCGGGGAGTGAGCGGCCTGGTGATCGCGCTCGGCTGCGGACTGTTGATGATGTTCATCACGGCGTTCGTGATTTGGCTGCTGCTCCGGATGCAGCAGTCCGGGAACCTGGAGAATGCTGATTTCATCGGCCGGCGCGGCACGGTTTACCTGTCGATACCGGGGGGACGCTCCGGGTCCGGTATAGTCACGGTGGTGCTTCCGGACCGGACCCGTCAGGTTCAGGCGCGGGCTGATGAGGCGATTGCCACCGGCAGCGAGGTCGAGGTGCTGGAAGTGATCGGCGGCGGATTTCTGGTGAGAAAGATCTGAAGCCGCATTTTTCCGGCGGAACCGGCCGGCCGTTTGCAATGAGAACCAGACCATGCCGAATATAAGATTAAAATACTGTTCAACCAGGGAGGATTAGTCGATGTCGTTGATGATTTTTGCCGCGCTGGCTGCGTTTGTGGTGTGCCTGATTTTCATGTCGCTGGTGACGTGGTATCGCAAATGCCCCTCTGACCGGATCATGATCATCTACGGCAAGACTTTCGGCAATCAGGCCGCCCGGTGTCTGCATGGTGGAGCCAAGTTTGTCTGGCCGATCATCCAGGATTATGGCTACATTTCGCTGCGTCCGCTTCAGATCTCGGTCAACCTGGACAATGCGCTGTGCAAACAGAACATCCGGATCAACGTGCCGTCGGTGTTCACGGTCGGGGTAAGCACCCGGCCGGAAGTGATGGGCAATGCCGCCGAGCGGCTGTTCGGACAGAGTCCGGAGACCATCGCCGAACTGGCCAAGGACATCATTTTCGGCCAGCTGCGTCTGGTTATCGCCTCCATGACGATTGAAGAAATCAACGCCGACCGCGAAACGTTCCTGCGCTCGGTGGAAAGCAACGTCGGTGAGGAACTGGAAAAAATCGGTCTGGAACTGCTCAACGTCAACATTACTGACATCACCGATGAATCCGGCTATATTGCCGCCATCGGCCAGCGGGCGGCGGCGGGCGCCATCAACAAGGCCAAAATCGATGTGGCCGAAGAGACCCGCAAGGGCAGCATCGGTGCGGCGGAAGCCAAAAAGCTTGAGCGTATTTCGGTTTCCAAGGCCGAGGCCGAAGCCGCCAGCGGCGAGGCCGACGCCGAACGGGTGCGGCGGATTGCGGTTAAGCAGGCCGACGCTTCGGCGACGCAGGGTGAAAACCTGTCTGCCATCGAGATTGCCAAATCCAATGCGACCCGGGTGGAAGAGGAAGCCGAAGCGTTCCGGCGCGGCGAAGCGGCCCGCATGGTGGCCAACGCTCTGATTGAGAAGGCCCGGTTTGATGCCGAGGCCGAAGCTCAGAAGTCCCGGGCGGCAATGGAAGCCGAGCGCCAGCGGGCGGAAATCATTGTTCCGGCTGAAATCAGCAAGCAGCAGGTGGAAATTGCGGCTGAAGCCGAAGCCGAGCGCATTCGGCGCGAGGCTCAGGGCGGGGCTGACGCCATTTTCGCCAAACTTGACGCCGAGGCGCGGGGAAATCTGGAAATTCTGCGGGCCAAGGGACGCGGTTATCAGGAGATCATCGCCTCCTGCGGCGGCGACGCCAATGCGGCCGGTCAGCTTCTGCTGATTGAAAAACTGCAGGAACTGGTTGCCCTGCAGACCGAGGCCGTCAAAAACCTCCGGATCGACAAGATCACGGTCTGGGATGGCGGTCGCGGTGCTGACGGCAAAACCACCACTGCCAATTTCCTGGCCGGCATGATGCAGAGTCTGCCTCCGCTGCATGATCTCGCCGGCATGGCCGGACTCGACCTGCCCGGCTACCTCGGCAAACTCAAGTCGACGGCCGGTCCTGCCGCCGCGGCGGAAGCGGCGCCGGCGGCCGGAGAACCGGGGGCAGCGCCGGCCGAATAACAAGGCCGGGCTTTGGGAACTGGAGTCGCGGCAGATGCCGCCGCCCCGGAATTGAGGGGCGGCGGCGTTGCATTTTTTTCACCCGCGGAGCGGAGGCGGCGCCTGACAAATTCCCCCGGGCGGAGGCCGGTCCGAAGTATCCCGTCGGAGATCAGGCTTCAAATCGGATGACTCCGAATTCCTCCGGAGAATGGAAGTCCAGCCTGGAGTATGGCTGCCAGGAGAGCCAGTGCGGATGCGATGAGTTGTCGGCGCATTTGGAGAAGTTGCCGCTCCAGACCTGCCCGGCCAGCTGCGGATTGACTTTGTCATACCGGCTGAAGAGTGCCACGGGAATGGCAAAACCCAGTTGCCAGACCAGGGGCCCGGGCAGCTCGCCTTCAAACGGTTCCAGGCTGGGATGGCGCTGCACGGCGGCCAGATCCTCCGGGGCGACCTGGACAAAATTGCCGGAGCGGCAGTGGCGGATGTGGTAGAGCAGCAGGACGCCGAGGCAGTTGAATTCAAAATTGAAGTAGCGTTCGCATCCGGCCGGCCGCAGGAAGCACTCCACGCAGCTGTCGGTGCAGACCTGTTCCTGGTCATGGCGGATTTCAGCGCGGATATGGCGGTCGTCAACCCGGAATCTGCCATAAATGAAGTTGTCGTCGTAGAGCAGACGGACCCGGGTATCGGGCCGGTGTTCAAAAGTCTTTCCGAAATCGTAGGCGACCACTGCCGTTTCCGCCGCCTGCCAGACCGGATTGTCCCAGTCGGCTTCGGACGCCGCCGGATGCAAAGCTCGTTTGACGGTGTATTCCATTAAAATGCCGCTTTCTGCTGTTTCTGCTGGTATTTAGAGCAAATCCGGCGGGTTCGTTTCCGGACCGTCGTTTCCCGGAAATATATCCCGGCTTTCAGGCTGATGCAAGCCGGAATCCGGCAATCTGCCGCAAAAAAGCGGATATTTTGTGTCCCGGCGGATTTACTTTGGCGGGAAACGGGAGTATATTAATAAGAAATAGCAGCCAGTTGCGAGCCGTAAGTCCGCCGTTCCGGTTCGCAGGGCAAGACGGCGGCGGATTTTCTAAAGGAGTAATCATGGCCAAGATCACTTTCATGGGGGCGGGGAGCACGATTTTTGCCCGCAATGTCATCGGAGACTGCATGTGCCGCGAATCGCTTCGGGATTCGCATTTCGCGCTTTATGACATTGACCGTGAACGGTTGAAGGAATCGGAATTCATTCTCAATACCATCAACGCCAACATCAACTCCGGCCGTGCCGTCATCACCACCCATCTCGGCGAAAGGTCGCGCAAAGCCGCGCTCCGCGGTGCTGATTTCGTGGTTAATGCCATTCAGGTCGGCGGCTACGAGCCGTCGACCGTGATCGACTTTGAAATTCCCAAAAAATACGGACTGCGCCAGACAATTGCCGATACACTGGGCATCGGCGGCATTTTCCGGGCTTTGCGGACCATTCCGGTGATGCTGGATTTCGCCCGCGACATTGAGGCTGTGGCTCCGAATGCCTGGCTGCTCAATTACACCAATCCGATGGCGATGCTCACTGGCGCCATGCTGCGGGGAACCGGGGTCCGGACCGTCGGACTCTGCCACTCGGTGCAGGTCTGCGTGCAGTCGCTGTTTCAAACTCTCGGCTGGGAGTGGACTCCGGAACGGGCCGCCGGCATCCGCAGCCGGATCGCCGGCATCAATCACATGGCCTGGCTGCTGGAAATTTCTGAAAACGGACGCGACCTGTATCCGGAAATCCGCCGGACGGCCGCCGCCAAACTCAAAGCCTGGCGCAAGGCCGCCAGGGAGGACAAATCCGGCAACATGGTGCGGCTGGCCGTGCTGCGCGATTTCGGTTATTACATTACCGAGTCGAGTGAGCACAACGCCGAATACACCCCGTGGTGGATCAAGTCCGCCTATCCCGGGTTGATTGATGAGTACAATATTCCGCTGGATGAATATCCGCGTCGCTGTATCCGCCAGATTGAAGAATGGAAAAAGCAGTATCAGGAGCTTTCCGGCGATCCGCATATCGGCCACGAACTCTCTCTGGAATACGGCTCGGCGATCATGGAGGCGGCAGTTACGGACCGCCCCTGCCGGATCGGCGGCAACGTGCTCAATCACGGACTGATTGACAATCTGCCCTCCGAGGCGGTGGTTGAAGTTCCCTGTCTGGTGGACCGCAACGGGGTGCAGGGGTGCCGGGTCGGGGCGCTTCCGGTACAGTGCGCCGCGCTTAATCAGACCAACATCAATGTTCAGCTGCTGACCATTGATGCGGCGCTGACGCTGAAGCGCGACCGGATTTATCAGGCCGCCATGCTCGATCCGCACACCGCGGCCGAGCTTTCAGCCGACGACATCAAGAAGCTCTGCGACGACCTGATTGCCGCGCACGGCGATATGCTGCCGCGCTACCGGTGAGGAGTCTCCGCTGTGGATTTTAGCGCAGAACAGCTCGGACTTCAGACGGCGATTGACGCCGCCCACGCCGCCGGAGGCGGCCGGGTGGTGGTGTCTCCGGGACGGATGACCACCGGTACGCTGGTGCTCCGGAGCAACGTCGAGCTGCATCTGGAGCGCGGAGCGGTTCTGCTGGGCAGCACAGATCTTGACGACTATCCGCCGCTGGCACCGGCGGCGATGACCGGTGATCTGCGCCACGATGCCAGCGGATACCGGCTGCTGGGTCTGATTACGGCGGAGCGGGCAGAGAATTTTGCGATCACCGGCGCCGGAACCATTGACATGCGCGGCCCGGAGTTCTTTGACACCTCGGCTCCGACCGCGGCGGAAATTGCCGCTGATCCGACGGGCTCCCTGGTGCGTGGAATGTACCGCAAACCCGCGCATCCGCGTCCGCGGATGCTGGTGTTTTCGGAGTGCCGGGGAATCCGGATCTCGGGAGTGACGCTCAAGGATTCCCCCAGCTGGACCAGCTGGATTGCCGAATGCGAGGATCTGGACATCCGCGACGTCTGCATTACCGGTGATCAGCGGATGATCAACAATGACGGTATTCATCTGGATTCCTGCCGGCGGGTGGTGATTTCAGGATGCCGTATTGCCACCGGCGACGACGCCTTGGTCATCCGGGCGATCCCCAAGGATTCATCCCGGCGGCAGCACTCGTACGGGGTGACGGTGAGCAACTGCGTGCTGGACAGCGCCTGTCAGGCGATCCGCATCGGCTGCCCCAATGACGGGGCCATCACCGACGTGACTGTTTCGAATGTTGTTTTGCGTGGCTACAATGGAATTGCGTTTGACAATCCGCGCCGTTACCTGGTTCCGGGTGCCGCAACCCGGCTGTTCACCGACCGGATTGTCATCAGCGGCGCCGCCATTGAGGTGACCGGCCGGCCGATCTGGATCGAAGCTCAGGATGGGGTTGGACTTGACCGCCTGGGCGGCGTGAGTTTTTCCGCGGTGCGGATGCGGGGCGGATTGCCCTGCCGCTTCTGCGGCAGTTCGGAAACCGAATTGACCGATGTGCGGTTTGAAGCAGTCGTGTTTGACCGGGTTCCGGAAATGCGCCGGTGCCGGGGATTTGAATTTAATCATTGTCGGATTGACGCCGACTGAAAAACAAGGAGTCCAAAATGTATTACACCGGATTTGCCGATGAGGCCGCCAAGAGCATTGACGGCCAGATTGCCGCCACCAAGACGCTGGGGTGGAGCAATATTGAATCCCGGAAAATCGATGGCGTGTTCATTCATGATCTGCCGGAACGGCGGTTCCGCGAAGTCTGCGAGACGCTGGCGGAGAACGGCGTGCAGATCAACTGCTTCGGCAGTGCGGTCGCCAACTGGAGCTGGGATCCGCTCAAGGACGAGGATTTTCTGCTGACCGAGGCTCAGCTGGAGCGCAGTCTTCAGCGCATGGCGGTGCTCAACTGCAAGTATATTCGCGGCATGAGCTTCCGGGCCATGTGGGATCGTCCGGCCTTTGATCCCGAGGTCGAGGCGGCGGTGTTTCCGAAGGTGGAGCACCTGGTTCGGATGTGCGAGGACGCCGGCGTGATCTATCTGCATGAAAACTGCAACAACTACGGCGGCATGTCGTACAAGCATACGCTCAAGCTGCTTGACCGCATCAAGTCTCCGGCGTTCCGGCTGGTGTTCGACACCGGCAATCCGGTGATGAATTTTGACCGCTCCCGCGGCGACGAGCTGGATCATACCCAGAGCTCATGGGAGTTTTACTCCAACGTCCGTGAATTCATCGACTATGTCCACATCAAGGACGCCGTCTGCCTGGAACCCCGTACCGCAGCCAGCGGTTTTGCCAAGTCGCGGTTCACTTTCCCCGGCGAGGGCGACGGCGACGTGTACCGGATTGTGGTTGATCTGCTCCGCAACGGCTATGACGGCGGCTTTTCGATGGAGCCGCACATGGCGCTGGTGTTCCATGACAAGACCCCGGCCCAGGCCGAGTCGGCCGCCACTGAGAACTATATCGAATACGGCCGCCGGTTCATGGCGCTGGTCGACCGGGCCAAACAGGAAATCGCCGCCGGCAGATAATCCCGGCGGATTCAATTGGAAACCACCTTTTAACCAAAACAGAAAAGGAAGAATATCATGGCTGAAATGCTCAATGCCGCTCCCACCGGCAACGCCAGGCTGATTGCCTGGGTGAACGAGTGGGTGAAAATCTGCAAACCGGACGCGGTCTACTGGTGCGACGGTTCCCGGGCTGAATACGACCGGCTCTGCAACGAACTGGTTGAAAGTGGAATGGCAATCCGCCTGAATCCGGCCAAGCGGCCCAATTCGCTGTTGTTCCGTTCCGACCCGACCGACGTGGCCCGGGTTGAGAAGCGAACTTTCATCGCCTCGGTGAAAGAGGAGGATGCCGGTCCGACCAACAACTGGATTGATCCGGTTGAACTGAAAAAGACCATGCTCGGACTTTACGACGGCTGTATGCGCGGCCGGACCATGTACATCATTCCCTTCTCGATGGGTCCGGTGGGTTCCAATATCGCCAAGATCGGCGTTGAGATCACCGACTCCGCCTACGTGGTCATCAACATGCACATTATGACCCGGGTCGGCACCCGGGTGCTGGATGTGCTGGGCGACGGCGAATTCGTGCCGTGCATGCATTCGGTCGGCAAACCGCTGGCTCCCGGCGAGTCCGATCACGGCATCTGGCCCTGCGCTCCGATGGACAAAAAATACATTGCGCATTTTCCGGAAACCCGGGAAATCTGGAGCTTCGGTTCCGGTTACGGCGGCAACGCTCTGCTCGGCAAGAAATGCCTGGCGCTGCGGATTGCCTCGGTCCAGGCCCGGGATGAGGGCTGGATGGCTGAGCACATGCTGATCCTCAAGCTGACCAATCCCAAGGGCGAGGTCAAATATGTGACCGGCGCTTTCCCGTCGGCCTGCGGCAAGACCAACCTGGCGATGTTGATCCCGACTCTCAAGGACTGGAAGGTGGAAACGGTCGGCGACGACATCAGCTGGATGAAGTTCGACTCCGAAGGCCATCTGCGGGCGATCAATCCCGAGGCCGGCTTCTTCGGCGTTGCTCCCGGCACCAGCATGAAGTCCAACCCGAACGCGATGCTTTCCTGCGCCAAAGATACCATCTTCACCAACGTTGCCCTGACTGATGACGGCGACGTCTGGTGGGAGGGAATCGGCTACGATGCGCCGGAGCACCTGATTGACTGGAAGGGCAATGACTGGAAGCCCGGCATGCTTGACGCCGACGGTAAGCCGGTCAAGGCGGCCCATCCGAATGCGCGTTTCACGGCCCGGGCCGAGAACTGCCCGGTTATTGCTCCGGAGTGGGAGGATCCCAACGGCGTGCCGATTGCCGCGTTTCTTTTCGGCGGCCGTCGCCCCTCCACGCTGCCGCTGGTCTATCAGGCCAACGACTGGGAGCACGGCGTGTTCATCGGTTCGACGGTGGGTTCGGAAGTGACCGCTGCGGCGCTCGACGTCAAAGCCGGAACCGTGCGGCGCGATCCTTTCGCAATGCTGCCGTTCTGCGGTTATCACATGGGGGATTACTTCGGGCACTGGCTGGAAATCGGCAAACGGGGCGCGGCGCAGGGCAACCTGCCGAAGATTTTCTGCGTCAACTGGTTCCGTAAGAATGCCGAAGGCAAGTTCATGTGGCCGGGTTTCGGTGACAACAGCCGGGTGCTGGCATGGGTGTTTGAGCGTTGTGCCGGCCGCGGCGAGTCGGTCAACACGGCGATCGGCATTCTGCCGACTCCGGATGCGATCGACCTGACCGGTCTGGAAGGCGAAGTCAGCCTGGATGATCTCAAGCAGCTGCTGACCGTCGATGTCGATGGCTGGAAGAAAGAACTTGAGATGATCAAGGAGCACTATGCGAAGTTCGGCGACCGGCTGCCGGCTGCGCTGACTGCGCAGCTCCAGGCGCTGGAGGCTCGTCTCGGCTGACGGCTCCGGGCGGACGGGGTGGCGGACTGCCGCTCCATTCGCCGGTTCAGATGAACATCTGCGGGAGTTCCACTGGAAATGCGGTGGAATTCCCGTTTTTCCTGTTTACGGGGGATCGAATCACAGTCCGGGGGCGGTTGCCGCCGGAATTTTGCGCACCGTGGCTAATTCCTTCCGGGGCCGCCGGGCACGACGCTCCTTTGCCGGAGAGAACCCTGGGACCGCTGCCCTGCGGACGCCGGGATGACTGGTATCAGGGCGCGGAAATCGGCGTCTGGTTGATCGCTGCCCCGCAGACTCCGGGGTGACGGCGTTTATTTTATTTTGGGGTGATGATTTTTTCGATGGCCTCAAGCTGCCGGAGCCGACGGCGCAGTCCGGCATCGGCCGTTCCATGGCGCAGCTGCCAGAAATCCCGGAGCTTGCCGGTGCCGACCTGCCAGTAGCCGGCAAGCAGCTTCAGATAGTTCCCGGAAGGATTCCGGGTTTGAATCCGGATGGAGGACGGCCGCATGCCGTTCAGCCGGTCCAACCACCATTGCAGGGAAAACCGGTTCCCGGAACTCATGACCAGCTCGTGATTTCCGGCTTCCGGGGCCGGAGTCAGCAGAAGTTCCAGGAAGAGCCGGCGGACGGGCTCGGGAAATGTGGTTTCGGGCAGCCATTCCGGCGGAAAATACTCGCGGAACGCATCAAACAGCAGGGCCGGAGTGGACACCTTGAACCGCCGGGCCAGCGCTTCCAGGCGCGGCCAGTCCGGAGCTCCTTCCGCCTGCATGAGGAAATAACTGTCCAGCACCAGGTAACGGCCGTTCTCCCATTGGTGGGCGCCCCGGGCGTGATTGAAGAGCATCAGCAGATTCATCTCAAGCGGCAGCTGATGACGGCTGCCGTCGACAGCTGGAATTTCGTCCCAGACATGATCCGGATCCACCCGGTTGAAATTGGGCAGCCGGGTGTGCAGCTCCAGCGAAACATTCAGTTTACGCATCACCGCTTCATGGTGTTTCAGGCGGTAACGATAGGGAGTCTGCCAGCCTTCCGCCGTCAGAATCCGCCACACCCGGTCGCAATCCGCTCTCCGGATCAGGATGTCCAGGTCGCATTTCAGCCGCACCATGCCGTGCGGGTACACCCTCCAGGCGAGGTCGGCGCCTTTGATCGGACAGAAGTCGATTTGATGCTGCTGAAACAGGCGGCACAGCTGACGGAACATACCTTCCTGGCGCAGATCGGAGATGGAAACGGCACGCCCGGGCAGTTCTGTCGCGGGATTGCCGATGAAATCCAGCAGGGAAGGCCGATTGTTCATGGTGCGGTTCAGGTTCCGGTCTGGTGGTTGATTACTGATTCCGGTTCAGTTGACCGAGCCGTTCTCCCGAGTACTTCCGGTTCCGGATCGGCTGCCACCACCAGGCGTTGTCCAGATACCAGCGCACGGTTTTGCGGATTCCCGAATCGAAGGTTTCATCGGGGGTCCAGCCCAGCCGGAGGCGGAGTTTTTCCGCGTCGATGGCGTAACGGCGGTCATGGCCGGGGCGGTCGGCGACAAAAACGATCTGGTCGGCGTAGCTGCCGGAGGATTTCGGCCGCAGTTCATCCAGGATTGCGCAGATGGTCTGTACCACTTCCAGATTGGTGCGCTCATTGTGCCCGCCGATGTTGTAGGTTTCACCGGGAACGCCCTGCTGATTGATGAGCCAGAGCGCTTTGGCGTGGTCTTCGACGTAGAGCCAGTCGCGGACGTTGTCTCCCCGGCCGTAGATCGGCAGCGGCCGGCTGTCGAGCGCATTGAGAATTACCAGCGGAATGAGTTTTTCCGGAAAATGATAGGGACCGTAATTATTGGAACAGTTGGAAATGAGTACCGGCAGTCCGAAAGTCCGCCCCCACGCTCTTACCAGATGATCGCTGGAGGCTTTGCTGGCGGAGTAGGGGGACGAGGGATCATAGGGAGTCGCCTCCGTGAAAAAGCCCTCCGCGCCGAGCGATCCATAGACTTCGTCGGTGGATATGTGCTGAAACCGGAAATCGCGCCCGGATTTCCGCCAGTATTCCGTGGCCGCGTCGAGCAGGACCGCCGTCCCCATGACGTTGGTCCGGACAAACTCCAGGGGACCGTCAATCGAGCGGTCAACGTGGCTTTCGGCGGCCAGATGCATAATGGCGTCCGGCTGAAATTCGGCGAACAGCCGCTTCACGGCCGGGGCATCGCAGATGTCGAGGCGGATGAAATGGTAGAGCGGAGAATCCGCGACCTCTTTCAGACTTTCCGGATTGCCGGCGTAGGTGAGTTTGTCGAGGTTCATCACCTCGGCCAGCTGGTTTTTCACCAGGTGCCGGACCAGAGCCGAACCAATGAAGCCGGCGCCTCCGGTTACGATTACTTTTTTCATATCACATCCTCTGAACAGGGTTGGCTCCGGCTTAAGGAGGCAGGCCGGAGAAGCGCGGCCGGTTCCGGACTGAGCAGTTTAAAACGGCCCGGACGCGGTCTGCTGCAAAGCCCGAACGGCACGGGAATACCTGTCGCCATGATAAAACAATACTTTAGCACGTTTTTCCCGATTTTTCAACCGGTTGGAGTGCAAATCACCGAATCGCCGGCCTTTGCCGCTGCCCGGGGAGGGAACGGAACGGTTTTTCCGGAATAAAACTTCCGGTTCCGCTTGACAAAGTCCCGGGGGCGGATATGTTATGACGAAAAAGGCGGAAAGCCTCCTGCCGCCGCTGGAATTCGGGCGCAATGGACTGTCCGGCGTGGCGGGAATATCGGCAGTCAAAATGAAAGAATCGGATTCAAACAACCGCTCCCGCGCCGTCGGCCGCCTCGCTTCCGGCCGCTGGACGGCAATGATTCCGGCGGCAGTCTTCGCCGGATTGGCGTTCCCCTGGCTGTGGCGCGACCTCTGGTTCGATGAGGCGCTGACCGTGATGAATTTCGCGGTTTTCCCTCCGCTGGAAATTTATCGCAATTACGCGATTCCCAACAATCACATCGTCTATTCCCTCGTGCTGCATTTCTGGCTGGATCTGCTGCCATCCGGCTGGCCCGTCGATGTCTGGATACGTCTGTTTTCCATGATAACCGGGATCGCAGTGCTGGCGGTTTTCTGCAGGATGCGCATCGGGGCCGGACGCTGGTGGCCGGTTGTCATCGGCCTGGCTCTGGCAGCGGCGCCGCCGGTTTTGACATACGGTACTGCGGCGAGAGGGTATATGCTCGGCGCCGGATTGGTGCTGGCGGCTCTGGCCGGATTGCGCCGGGGGTTGTACTGCGGCAGTCTGACCGGCTGGCTGGTCTATGCCGCCGGCTCGGCTCTGGCGCTGGGCGCGGCCCCCACCAATTTGGCCGCTCTGGCCGGAGCGGCGCTGCTGCTGGTGCCCCGGCGGCGCTCCGGAGTCCGGTGGTCCCGGCTGGCGGCGGCCGGTTTGATTCCGCTGCTGGCCGGGGCGGCGTTTTATCTGCCGATCGGGGACCGGTTGCTGGCGGCTTCCCGACTGGGAGAGGGGTGGCCGGATCCGGCGGCGGCTGCGGCGGCCTGGAGCCTCACGGCGCTGATTTCGCTGGCGGTATTCCTGCCGGCGGCGCTGGGTATTTTCCGTTTTGACCGGCGGCGGCTGGCCGCCCATCTGCTGATCTGGCTGCTGCCGCTGGTGGCCTATGCATTGCTGCCGACCGCCCCGTTTCCGCGTGTGTTTTTTCCATGTCTGCCGGTGCTGGGACTGGCGCTGGCCCGGGAGGGGTTCCGATGGGGAGCCTCGCTGCGCCGGCGGTGCCGGACCGGACTGCTCCGGCGGAGCCGGACGATGCTGCTGTGGGGACTGACGGCGACAGCCGCCGGGCTGATATCAGGTTCCGTTGCGGTGCGGTCCTGGGTGTCCCCGTTCTGCGGAGGAGCCTACGGCGACGACTTCTTCAGCGGCTATTATCTGCAGCCTGATTTCACACCGTCGGCGACCGCCGGGCAGCTGGTGAACACGGCTCCCGGACCGGTCTATCTGAGCTTCAATGCCGACCCGTGGGCGGTGAGCTTTTACGCACGGCTGATGGGGATGGAGCCTGAACGGCTGGTCTTTAATTCCCCGCGTGTCCGGGTGACCCGGCTGACGCGGGGGTGGCGGGCGGTGCTGCGCCGGGACGAGGATCCGGAAGCGGTCGGCCGGAGTTTCCAGTGCCGGCTGATTCCGGAGTCCGATCTGGGATTTCATCGTATTTACCGGGTGGAATAATGGCGGATCATCAACCGTTGCTGGTTATCATGGGACCGACGGCGTCCGGGAAAAGCGCACTGGCGCTGGAGTGTGCCGAGCGGCTTGGCGGGGAAATCGTTTCCATAGACTCCATGCAGATCTACCGTGGTCTGGAAATCGGTACCGCCCAGCCTTCGACGGCGGAACGGCTCCGGGTTCCGCACCACCTTGTGGGGATCCGGGACTGGCGGGAGCGGGTCGAGGTTGTCGGATTCTGCCGGCTGGCCGATGCGGCGATCGCGGCGATCCGGAGCCGCGGCCGGCTGCCGGTGCTGGCGGGCGGCACCGGGCTTTACCTCAAGGCGCTGCTGTACGGCCTGGATGATCTGCCGGCCGATCCGGCGCTGCGGGCGGAACTGGACGCCAGGTACGATCACGCCGCCGGTGAAGTCGAGCTGGCCGCGCGGATGCGCGAACTGGATCCCGCCGGCTGGGAACGGTGGAAAAACTGTCGCCGCCGGCTGATCCGGGCGTTGGAAGTCCGGTTGCTGACCGGAAAGTCGCTGTTGGAGCTGCAAAGCGGTGGTGCCGCCTCCCGTCCGCGTTATGAGTTCCGGGCGTACCGGATTGATCGGCCGGCGGAGGAGCTCAAGGCACGGATCCGGCTCCGGGCCGCCGCCATGCTCAATGGCGGCTGGATCGAAGAAGCGGCGGCGGCGATTGCGGCGGGACTGCTGACTTCGCCCACGGCGCATCAGGCGCTCGGCTACCGGCTGATCGGCGACTACCTGGCCGGCCGGCTGGACCGGAACCGGCTGACTGAGGCGATTGCCACTGCCACCTGGCAGTTCGCCCGGCGGCAGCGTACCTGGTTCCGGCACCAGAATCCGCCCGGAACTGGTTTGCAAAATCCTTCGTATCGTGATATATTAATATAATAACCGGTCTGAAGGCTTTCCGGTCTGGCAAGGATTGGAATTCGGTCGCTATCAGCATCCGGCGTTGCATCGGAGCGAGAATTGTCCGCCTGTCGCGGAAACGGCGGCGGATCCGCCGGCTCCGGGGACGCGGGGCGTTGATACCGGGATTCCGCCCATTGCCATGATATTCGCGCCGCAGGGCGTGCGAAAGGCTTTCCGGCCATAACGCCGTTTGATTGCGAAAGGAAATGTCATGGCTGAGGAAAAGATTGTTTTTGAGTTTGACGGTTCGAGGACCATGGAAATCTCGACCGGCAAGGTGGCCAAACTGGCCAACGGCAGCTGTCTGGTGCGCCTGGGGGATACGATGGTGCTGGCGGCGGCCTGCTCCGGTGCACCGCGCGAGGGCGCGGATTTCTTCCCGCTTCAGGTCGACTACCGCGAAAAGTACAGTGCGGCCGGCAAATTTCCCGGCGGCTACATCAAGCGAGAGGGCCGTCCCTCGACCAAGGAAATTCTGACCTGCCGGATGATTGACCGGCCGATTCGTCCGCTCTTTCCCAAGGGATTTTTCAATGAAGTCCAGGTGCAGTGCCTGCTGCTGAGCGCCGACGGGGTCAATGAAGCGGATGTGCTGGCGATGGTGGCGACTTCAGCTAGTTTGATGCTGTCGGATCTGCCGTTTGACGGTCCGATCGGCGCGGTGCGCGTCGGCAAGATCGGTGATCGTTTCATCGTCAACCCGACCCGCGAAGAGATGAAGGAGAGCAAGCTCGAACTCATCTATGCCGGACGACCCGATCAGGTCATCATGATTGAGGGCGAGGCCGAGTTTGTGAGCGAGTCCGATATGCGTCAGGCGATGTACGTCGCCAACGAGGCGGTCAAAAAGCAGTGTGCGGCGCAGATTGAACTGGCCGCCCGGGCCGGCCGGGCCAAGAAGGACTACAAACTCTATCTGGTGCCAGAGGCTTTGCAGTCCGCGCTGGAGAAGTTCTGCGCCGACCGGATTGATGCGGCCTGCACGGTGCCCGGCAAGGAGGACCGCCTGGCTGCGCTGGATGCGCTGCTGGCCGATGCCCGCGCCGGACTGCGCGCCGATTTTGCTGATATGAGCGATGCCGACTTCGCCCTGGAAACCGCCAAGGGTTTTGACGACTATGTGCGGACTGTCACCCGGCGGATTATCCTGGAAAAGCAGTTCCGTCCGGACGGCCGTTCCATCACGGATATCCGTCCGCTGTCGGCCGAGGTCGGTGTGCTGCCGGTGGTGCACGGCAGTGCGCTGTTCTCCCGCGGCGAGACCCAGGCGCTGGTGATCGCCACGCTCGGCAATGAGAAGGACGCTCAGGAATACGACGATCTCACCAGTGACACCGGAGTTTCCACCAAGCGTTTCTATCTGCATTACAACTTCCCGAATTTCAGCGTCGGCGAGGTGGGTCGCATCACCGGTCCCGGCCGTCGGGAAATCGGTCACGGCAATCTGGCCGAGCGGTCGGTTTCCAAGGTGGTTCCGGCGGACTTCCCGTATGTGGTGCGCTGTGTTTCGGAAATTATGAGTTCCAACGGCTCCACTTCAATGGCGTCGGTCTGCGGCGCGACGCTGGCTCTGATGGATGCCGGTGTGCCGATCACCGCTCCGGTGGCCGGCATTTCCTGCGGACTGGTCACCGGCGACAACGGCGAACGTCTGCTGCTCACCGATATTCTGGGCGCTGAGGATCATTTCGGCGACATGGACTTCAAGGTCTGCGGCACCCGTACTGGAATTACCGGATTCCAGCTTGACCTCAAGCTGCCGGGGATTCCGATCGACCTGCTGTGCGAGGCGATGGAACGCAACCGGATCGCCCGGCTCCGGATTCTTGATGTGATGGAGGCCTGCATTGCGGCCCCGCGTCCGGAAATCAGCGAGCGGGCGCCGCGGCTGGAAGTGGTGAAGATCAATCCGGAAAAAATCGGCGCTCTGATTGGTCCCGGCGGCAAGAACATCCGTTCGATCACTGACGAGACGCTGGCGAGCATCGACGTCGAAGAGGACGGCACGGTCAAGATCATGGCGTCCAACAAGGCGCAGCTTGAAGCGGCCAAAGAGCGCGTGCTGGCCTGCACCGCCGAAGCGGAAATCGGCAAGATCTACCGCGGCAAGGTGGTGACGGTGCGCGACTTCGGCGCGTTTGTCGAGATCCTGCCCGGACTGGATGGGCTGCTGCATATTTCCGAAATGGCCGATTACCGGGTCAACAAGGTCACGGATATCTGCGAAGAGGGCCAGTATGTGACGGTCAAGGTGATCGACATCGACTCCTCCGGCAAAATCCGGCTCAGCCGCAAGGCGGCGCTCAAGGAGCTCGGCGAATAAGCCGGTCGTGGCGGATTCAAATCCTGCCGGTTCCGGAAGTTGTTCCGGGACCGGCTTTTTTGCCGGCCGCTCCGGCGGCCGGCGATTGCAAACACTTCCGGGCGATGATATATTATTCGGATGATCTTGTTGAAACGTCCCCGGCGGCGATGCCGGTTGTTCCTGAGTGGCGGTCATGACCAGAACAGTTTTTAAAGCCGCGCTGCTTGCTTCGCTGCCGGTGATGATGGGATACCTTACGATGGGGTTTGCGGCCGGAGTGCTGCTGTCCGGCGGTGCCCGGGTCGGGGCGGCTCCTTTCTGGGCGCTGCTGAGCAGCGCGGTCAATATTTCCGGCGCTTTGCAGTTCATCATGGTCGGCTGGATGCGGGACTCCGTGCCTCTGCTCGAAGTCGCGCTGCTGACTTTGTGCCTCAACTTGCGTTACGCAATGTACGGATTGTCGCTGATCGGTAAATTTCGCGGAATTTCCCCCCTGAAAAAGTTTTATCTGATCTGGAGTCTGACCGACGAAACCTATGCCCTGGAGACCGCCGAACGGCGTTTCAAGGGCGAATCAGCGGTTTCCTACTGCCTGGCGGTGGCGGCGCTTGATCACTTTTACTGGGTGGCCGGTGTGGTTTCGGGTGCAGTGGCTGGCGCTTCGCTGCCATTCAGCAACCGTGGCATTGACTTTGCAATGACGGCGCTGTTTCTGGTGATCATGACCGATCAGTGCCGGGAGCGGGAAAACCGGTTGCCGGCGCTGATCGGATTGGGCGCCGCGCTGGTGAGCCGGCTGTTTTTCAGTGTCGCCAACATGCTGATTCCGGCGATGGTGCTGATGCTGGTGGCGTTTATGCTGTGGCGGGGGCGCCTGGATTGCGCCGCTGCCGTGCCTGAAGGGGAACCGAAACCATGACGCCCGCGACGGATGCCTATCTCTGGAGCCTGGTGGCGGTGACGGGAGCGGTGACGCTGCTGCTCCGGGCGTTTCCGTTTCTGATTTTCGGATCGGGACGGCGTCCGCCCCGGCTGGTGGATTATCTCGGACGGGTGATTTCTCCGGCTGCGATTGCCATGCTGACGGTTTACTGTTTCTGCTCCTACTTCCGCGATGTCCGGCTGCAGGACCATCTTTACGGCATTGCGGAGCTGTCGGCGGGGCTGGTTGTGGTCGGACTGCAGTGGTGGCGGCGCAATCCGCTGTTGTCGATTCTGGCCGGCACGGTGGTTTACATGGTAATGGTTCAGAATTTTCTGTAAAGGCCCCGAACTTGCAAAATCAGTTTTTTCATGTATATTAAAAAGATTGACAAGAGTTGGGTTCTCACTCCGAGGGGTCGCGCGGCGCGGCGGATTTCCGAGGGGGAAGGCCGGCGAAATTGCGATCTGCTTTTTTAGTGATATGGCAGGCAGTTCCGTGCACCGGAGAACCGGGGCACGGTTTTTTTATGGACTTGAAACGCAGTGGAGGAAAGTTATGAGCACGTCGCGTATTGCACTGCTCGGAATCATTGTCGAGGATACGGCCTCTGCGGAGGCGATCAACCAGCTGCTGCATGATTGCGGCGAATATATTGTGGGGCGCATGGGCATTCCGTACCGTTCGCGGGGGGTGTCGATCATCAGCGTGGTGCTGGATGCGCCGCAGGAGGTGGTCAGTTCGCTTTCCGGCAAGCTGGGCATGCTCTCCGGAGTCAGTGTCAAGGCGGTTTATTCCAGGACGGCGTGAAGCCGGTGCCGGCCGGGCTGCCGGAGCGTAGGAAGGTGAATCAAGGTTAAAGCCAGCAGGGGGTGTGAAATGTATGACGTCAAATCGTGCAAAGCCGAGGAGTTTATTGATGACGGTGAAATCCGGGCGACGCTGGAGTATGCCGCGGCGCATCGGAATGATCGGGAGCTGATCCGGGACATTATTGAACGGGCCGGGGACTGCAAGGGCCTGTCCCACCGGGAGGCTCTGGTGCTGCTGGACTGCGAACTGCCGGAGGAAAACGAACGGATCCTCGATTTGGCCCGCCGGATCAAACAGCGGTTTTACGGCAACCGGATTGTGATGTTTGCGCCGCTGTACCTGTCGAATTACTGCGTTAACGGTTGTGTTTACTGCCCATACCATCTCAGGAACCGGACCATTCCGCGCAAGAAGCTCACCCAGGAGGAAATCCGGCGCGAGGTAATTGCCCTCCAGGATATGGGACACAAGCGTCTGGCGATTGAAACCGGCGAGGATCCGGTGATGAATCCGATCGAATACGTTCTGGAAAGCATCGACACCATTTATTCGATCAAACACCGCAACGGGGCGATCCGGCGGGTCAACGTCAATATCGCCGCGACGACTGTCGGGAATTACCGCAAACTCAAAGCAGCCGGAATCGGAACTTACATCCTCTTTCAGGAGACCTATGACAAAAAGAATTACGAGGCGCTCCATCCGACCGGTCCCAAGCATGACTATGCCTGGCATACCGAGGCGATGGATCGCGCCATGGAGGGCGGCATCGATGATGTCGGCTGCGGTGTTCTGTACGGCCTGAGCACCTATCGTTACGATTTTGTGGGTCAGCTCATGCACGCCGAGCATCTTGAAGCCGCCAAAGGCGTGGGGCCGCATACGATCAGCGTGCCGCGCATCCGGCCGGCGGATGACATTGACGCCTCCACGTTCAGCAACGCGATTTCCGACGACATTTTCGAAAAACTCGTGGCGGTGCTGCGGATTGCGGTGCCTTACACCGGCATTATCATCTCCACCCGTGAGAGCCGCCGGGCGCGGGAACGGGTGCTGGCGGTGGGCGTATCCCAGATCAGCGGCGGTTCGCGCACCAGCGTCGGCGGTTACACTACCGAGGAGCGGCATGATGAAACCGCCCAGTTCGACGTCAGCGACACGCGGTCGCTGGACGACGTCATCAACTGGCTGCTGGATCTGGGTTACATTCCGAGTTTCTGCACTGCCTGCTACCGGGAGGGACGTACCGGCGACCGGTTCATGAGTCTGGTCAAGTCGGGGCAGATCGCCAACTGCTGCCAGCCGAACGCGCTGATGACGCTGCAGGAGTATCTCGAGGATTACGCTTCGGACGCCACCAGGACTTTGGGTGAAAAGGTGATTGCGGCGGAACTGGCCCGGGTGCCTTCGGATAAAGTGCGGGCGATTGCCGCGGAGCGGCTGGCGGAAATCCGCTCCGGAGCGCGCGATTTCCGGTTCTGAAATCTGATATTGCCGCCGGGGCGCGTCCCGGACTGCGACCGGGCGGGGGGCGGGATTTACCGCCGCATCCACCGGCGGCGGCGCGGACGCTCCTGTTTTTTACAGTTCGATGGTCTTGAATTTGAAAGTGGAGTGCTCCACGTCGCAGTCGATTTCGACCATGGAACCATTGCGGGTTACTGATCCGGCGCAGCATTCACCGTGGCCGTCGGCGTCCACTTTGAGGTAGGGGCGGTGTACGTGTCCGACCAGCGTAAGATCAATCGCTCCGGAATGCATCAAGTCAAGGATGGGCTGCTGGCCGAAAAGCCGGTGGCGCAGCCGCAGAACCGGGTGCTCCTCAATCATCGGGTAGTGCGAGAGCAGAATGCGCGGACGGGTTTTCGGCGATTCGCAGTGGCGGCGGAAATACGCCGCGTCCGGCGCTGCCACAAATCCCCAGGAACAGAGCAAATTGGAGGGGCGCGACGTGTTGAGCAGCAGAAACTCGACCCCGGCATGGGTTCTGACGGTCGGCAGGTCGTCGAAGCAATAGTCGGTTCCGGAGAGACGGTCAACCGCATTTTTCATGGCGGCCACGCATTGGGGGCGCCGGACGTAGCAGTCATGGTTGCCCGGCAGATAGAGCAGCGGAATGCCGGAGCCGCCCAGCGGCGCGAGAATATCAAGCACCCGCTCGAATTCTCCGGGCTGTCCGGAACTGGTGAGGTCTCCGGTGCAGACCGCCACCTCCGGCCGGGTGTCCAGAATGCATTCGACGGCGGTTTTCAGTTTCCTGAGATCATGCCGGAACCGGCGGCGGAACCGGTAGTTGAAAACCCCGACCCATCGTTTGTCAAAATAAGCCATCCAGTCCTCGGCCGGTCCTCCGGCGTGCGGATCGGAAAAATGCATGATCTTCAAATCAGTTCTCTCCGTTGAAAAGCCAGGTTGACAGGTAGCGCTCCCCGGAGTCCGGCAGCAGCACCACGATTTTTTTTCCGGAAAACTCCGGTTCGGCGGCGAGTTTCAGAGCGGCGAAGAGCGCGGCTCCGCCCGATATTCCGATCAGGATTCCCTCTTCGGCGGCGCAGCGCCGGGCCGTGGTGCCGGCCTCGTCGGATGAGACGGTTTCAATGCGGTCGATGATGGCGGTGTTGAGCACCTCGGGCACAAATCCGGCCCCGATGCCCTGAAGCTGGTGGGGGCCGGCCGGCCGGCCGGAAAGCACTGCCGAGTCCGCCGGTTCCACTGCGACAATTTTCACTCCGGGAACCTCGGCTTTGAGTTGTTCCCCGACGCCGGTCAACGTTCCGCCGGTACCGACTCCGGCCACAAATGCTCCGATTTCGCCGTCGGTGTCGTCGAGGATTTCCCGGGCGGTGGTGGCGCGGTGGATGGCCGGATTGGCTGGATTGACAAACTGTCCGGCAATGATCGCTCCGGGGGTGGCCGCCCGGATGGCCTCGGCTCTGTCAATGGCGCCGCGCATGCCCTCGGCCCCCGGAGTCAGCACGATGCGGGCGCCGTAAGCTGCCAGCAGTCTGCGCCGTTCGACGCTCATGGTTTCGGGCATGGTCAGAATGAGCCGATAACCTTTGACGGCGCAGGCCACGGCCAGGCCGATGCCGGTGTTGCCGCTGGTGGGTTCGATCACCACGGCTCCGGGCCGCAGGAGTCCGGCGGCTTCGGCGGCGGCGATCATGGCGGCTCCGACCCGGTCTTTGACACTGCCGCCGGGGTTGCGGCTTTCGATTTTGGCCAGCACGGCGGCGGGGTTGCCGGCGTTCAGGCGGTTGATGCGGACCAGGGGGGTATGTCCGATGGTTTCGAGTATATTGGCGGCGATACGTTCCATTGCGAGGATCTCCTTGGCTGGGAAAATCAGCGGTTTTCACTTTCGGAGCCTAATATAAGTGTTGACAAGGCCGCTGTCAAGCCTTATATTGTCAGCGTGACAGAGTATTGCCGCGACGGTGGCGGCGGATTGGATGGAGCGGGTAATTTGAATACCGGAGCGTTGGTAATTTACCGGGGCCGGAGTGCTGTGATCACCGGAATCGGGCGGGATAAGATTGAGATCCGGGGCGAGGGCGGAACCGAGCGCAGCGTGCGGCCCAAGGACATTGAATTTCTGCATCCGGGGCCGGTGGCGGTTCTGCCGCCTCCCGAGGTGCCGGAGCCGGACTGGCCGGCGGTGGTCGAATTGATGGATGATGAAACGCTTTCGTTCGGGGAGTGGGTCGAACTGGCTTACGGACGCGGCGGGGCGCCGGAATATTATGCCGCGTGGCGGGTTCTGACCGGCGGGGACTGGTTTTCGGGGTCGATCGACTCCGGAGTTACGCCGTTGCCGCCGGAACTTCTGGCTGAGCGCCGGGCGGCGCGGGAGGCGCGCGAAGCTGAACGGGCGGCGCGGGAGGCGCTGCTTGACCGGATCCGGCGCCGGGCGGTGATTCCGGAGGATCGCCGGGCGTTGCGCGAGATTGAAGCGGTGGCGCTGGGTAGCGCGGGCAGCAGCCGGCTGTTGAAGGAGCTGGGAATTGAGGCGGCGCCGGAAAAGGCGCACCGGCTGCTGCTGGAGCTGGGCGTCTGGGATTGTTTTGTCGACCCCTGGCCGGCGCGGCTGGGGGTGGAGACTCAAGCTTCTGAGCTGCCGCTGCCGGAACTTCCTGACGAGGCGAGAGTCGATCTCACCGGAATGCGTTCGCTGGCCATTGATGATTCCGGCAGCGATGATCCGGACGATGCGGTGGCGTTCGCTGATGGCTGCCTTTATGTGCATGTCGCGGATCCGGCGGCGGTGATTCATCCCGGCGATCCGGTGGATCGGGAGGCGCGCCTGCGGGGAGCGACCTGCTACCTGCCGGAACGGGTGGTGCCGATGCTTCCGGAGGCGGCGACGGCGCAGTTCGGTTTGGGGCTGAAACCGGTCAGTCCGGCTCTGACCTTCGTGATCCGGATTACTGCCGACGGCGAAGCGGTGCTGGAGCGGATGATGCCGAGTCTGGTTGCCGTGACCCGGTTGACTTATGAGAGTGCGGCGGGCGAATGGGAACAGTCACCGCTGCGCGAGATCAGGTCGGAACTGGAGCGATTCCGGGAACGCCGCCGTCGAGAGGGCGCATTGTTCATCCGGTTGCCGGAAGTCAAGACCGTGGTACGGGGGCGTGAGATTGTAATCACGCCCTGTCCGGTGACTCCGGAGCGCGAACTGGTGGCCAATGCGATGTTGGCCGCCGGTCATGCCGCGGCCAAATTCATGGCGGAGCAGGGGGCGGCGTTTCCATTCGTCACCCAGGCGCCGCCGGAGACTCCGGAGCGCGGTGAAACTCTGGCGGCCATGTATGAATTGCGGCGCAATTCGGCGCCAAGTGTGCCGGGACCGGTGCCGGGGCGGCATTTCGGACTGGGGCTGGAACCCTATGCCCGGATCACCAGTCCGTTGCGGCGATATGCTGATTTGTGGGCCCATTACCAGCTGCGACGGATCATGCGCGGGGAGGAGCCGCTCACTTGGGAGGAGCTGGAAAGCGCGCTGACTTATTCCGAGGCCGGAGCGGCGGTGCGGCGCAAGTTGGAGCGCTACGCCGACGAATACTGGCTGCTGGTGTATTTGAAGCTGCATCCGGACTGGGAGGGTTTCGGTGTGGCCGTGGATCGGCAGGGGGAGAGGCTGACGCTGGCGATTCCGGAATTCGCCTATGAGTACAAAAGCCGTTATCAGGGCAAAATCGGGCTGGACGATGAAGTCGGACTGAAGCTGGCAGACTCCGACCCGGCCGCGCTGCGGGCGGCGTTTCAGATCAAACGGTGACAGCAGAGCTGTAAACTGTATTAAAGAAAGATGGAGGTGCGCATGAACAAATGGTTGATGGCGGCCGGGGCGGCGACGCTGGCGTGGAGTGCGGCGGCGGCGACGACGGCGGAAACCGAGGTAAAGGCTCCGATCACCAGGGTGGCGATCTTCAAAAACGGCACGGCGGCAGTGACGCGGGAAATCGCCAATCCTCCGGAAACCCCGTTTTACATGGATTGCCATCTCGCGCCGATCCGGGGGACGCTGTGGTTCACGCCCGGCCGTAAACTGGAGGCGGCCCGGGTGGTGCGCGAACTGGAAACTCCGAATTACCGGCCGTTCAGCAATCTGAGTGAAACCTACGCCGGCCAGCGCGTGACGCTGGAAATCCGGACCGGTTCCGGACTGCCCCGCCGCCTGTCCGGAGTGGTCATCAAGCCGGCCCGTCCGGCGGAACCTGCCGGTCAGCTCGGGGAGGCGAGTTATGCTCCCTTTCTGCTGCTGGAGCAGGAAGACGCTTTGGGCAAACTCATCGCGGTTCGACAGGAGCTGATAGAGTCGATTCAGAGCGACGCGGTCCGCAGTTCGATTCGCAGGGAGCGTCCGGTTTTGCTCATTACCCCCCACGAAAAAATCGGCCGCAGTCTGACGGTTGCCTATGTCACGGCGGGGTTGAACTGGAAGCCGGCTTATCGGTTGACCCTTATGGAAAATCAGCGTATGCGGCTGGCGATGTCGGCTGAAATCAGCAACCGCCTCGCCGACTTGAACGGGGTGGAAGCGGTTCTGGTCGCCGGTCATCCCCACGTCTACTGCCAGCAGGAATTATCCGCCCTGGCGATTCAGCCGGCGGTGCCGCTGCGGGCGGAATCGGCGGCTAATTTTGCCAGAAAAAGCTTGGTGTCCCCGATGGTGGATACCTTGAATGAAGCCGGTGGCGTTGTCGACTCGGGCACCACTTCTGATCTGCACAAGATCGAGGCGGGCAAGTTGTCGATCAAAAAAGACGATGCGCTGTACCGCGAACTCGGCAGCGCCGAAGGCAGTTTTGAACGGTTGGTCAACTGGGTGATTCCGGACCGCTTTGACGCCGACGGTCACTTGAACCGCAATAACCGTGAACCCAACGGCACGCTGTGGGACGCGGTGCGTTTCAAGAATCCGTTGAAGAGTCCGATTGTGCCGGCTCCGGTTGAGGTGGTGGATGGCTCCGATGTGCTGGCGGTTTCCGAGGGAGAATGGGTCAACGTCGGGGATCAGACCACGCTGAACATCACCAAGGCGCAGACCGTCAGCGGCAAAGTCACGGAATACGAGGCCAATCCGCTGCGTCCGGCGGCAATGCCGGACGCGGAAACGGAAGAGGTCACTGCGTTTGCTCCCCTGGGGACTCCAGCGGCGGCCAAACGGGCCGGTCTGAGCCGGGTTGAGCAGGTCTGGATCAACGGTACTCGTTACCGCAATCCGGATGTGGTCGGCGTCCTGACTCTTAAAAACTTCCGCGACACTCCGGCGGCAGTGGTGATCCGGCTCAACTATTCCGGCAACCTGGTCGCGGCTGACCGGTCGCCGGTGGATCGCAGCATCGGACGCGGCATCACTTCAATCAACCGGCAGGGACAGTTGGAGTGGGAGCTCACCCTGGCTCCCGGAGAGGAACTCAAGCTCAACTACCGTTATTCAGTACTGATCCGGGATTGACCGGACTGGCCGGCAGGGGCTCCCCGCCGGCAGCAGAATCTGGCCGGCTCCGGATGGAGCCGGTTTTTTTTGTCATCCGGAACGGTCTCAGGCTCCGGAATCTCCGGAGCGCACGATGTTGATTTAGCGTTTTGGAGGTTCATTTGAGGCCGGTTTTCCGATTTTCCCGCGATTTTCAGCTGGCGGAGACTTGAATTTTGCCAAAAATGGAGTATTTTTATATCGATGTTTTTCTAACCAGCTACGGAGGGCGATATGTTTCTGGAACCGACATTTCGGTGGTACGGCCCGGAGGATCCGGTGCCGCTTAATTTTATTCCGCAAACCGGTGCGACCGGCATCGTGACTTCACTCCACTATGTGCCTTACGGCAAGCTGTGGACCGAGGAGGCGATTCTGGAGCGCCGTAAGATGATCGAAGCTGCCGGCCTGACCTGGAGTGTGGTGGAAAGCCTGCCGGTTCATGAGGACATCAAAACCGGAGCTCCCGCCGCCAAACAGTATATCGAGGTCTATAAGCAGTCGCTGCGCAATCTGGGCAAGGTCGGGCCGCGGGTGATCACCTACAATTTCATGCCGGTGCTGGACTGGGTGCGGACCGATCTGCACCACCGGATGCCGGACGGCTCGACGACACTGTTTTTCGACGAGGTTCAGTTCGCGGCATTTGAATTGTTCATTTTGAAACGCGAAGGAGCCGAGGCTGATTATTCGGCGGATACCCTGCATAAAGCCGATGAATATTTCCGGGGCCTTTCTGATCATGAGAGCTTCAGGCTGCGGCGGTCGATCATCGACAATTTTCCCGGGTTCAAAGGCGTGACGCTGGAGGACGTTCGGGACATGCTCGCCCGGTATCGCGGATTTACCCGCGAGCGGCTGGAGGAGAATCTTTACAACTTTCTCAGCGAAGTGGTGCCGGCGGCCCGGGACGCCGGTTGCATCATGGTGATTCACCCTGACGATCCGCCGCGGTCGATTCTCGGACTGCCCCGGATTTTCAGCACCATCGACGACATTCAGAAACTGCTCGGAATGGTGGATGATCCCGCCAACGGAGTCTGCTTCTGCGCCGGCAGTTTCAGTGCCCGCCGCGACAATGATGTGGTCAGGATGTTTAAATCCTGCGCCGACCGGGTTGGATTCATGCATTTGCGCAGCACCCAGATTGAAGGCGGAAATTTTTACGAGGCATCACATCTTGGCGGCCGGGTTGATATGTATGAGCTGGTCAAGGCGGCCTGTGAAGAGCAGATCCGCCGCCGCAAGGCCGGACGATCCGACTGGCGGATTCCGATCCGTCCCGATCACGGTCCTGACATCATGGATGATCTGCTCAAGCCGCCCTGTCCCAATCCAGGCTACGGCGGTCTGGGGCGCATGCGCGGGCTGGCTGAATTGCGCGGCCTGGAGCTGGGCATCATGCGTTCACATTATCCAGCCGAGCTGAACTGAGTTTCACCTGGCGGCCGGTTCCGATTCGGGGACCGGCCGCTTGTTGTCAGGCTGTGCCGGCGACACTGCCCGGCCGCGGTTTGGTCCGGTCTGTCGTTGCCGGAAAATTGTCCGCCGGAGTGTCACGGACGCCACATTTATGACCCCATGGCAGGGCGCTTTCGGGCAGGGCGCTGATTCAGGTGACCGGTCGGGAGTGAGGAAGTCGGCGCTGGCGTCGGTTTGGCATCGCTTTTATTATGCCGGCGCAGGGATGGGAATTGGCTTCAGGCCTCGCCGTTCGGGAGCGCCAGCCGGAATGTTTCCTGGCAGCCATTTCGAATGGAAATGGTTCATCAGCTGAGCGATTATACCATGAGCCCGGGGCGGGAGGAAAACAGCTTTTGAAAAAAGGGTTTCCTTATCGCGCTCTTTCTTTTTTCATACCCGATTTTGAATGTCATGAATCCCGTTGGTGCACCAATAGGGGCAAGGCGAATTTGAGAATTCCGCATGAAAGCCGGGCCAATGTTCCGCATTGCTTTCCGGATATGTAAATCTGCCGTTCGGGGAAGAGATAATTCAAGCTTCCGGCTGCCTTATTTCCAACTTGCCCAGCTGCCGTGCCGGAATGAGGTAAAAAAAGAGAGGATGTCACCATCCTCTCCTGAATCTGATTCAGATCTGACTTACTCAGCGTCGTCGAAGACGTTGGGATCAAGAATCGTCTCACTGCCGGCCTCCGGATAACCGGCGTTGTCCTTGGTGAACCACTTGGTGCCATTGTGGCCCTGCACGTGGCCGTCGAGGTACAGAATGTTACCGAAGTCGGTGTGGTTGGCACCGGTCAGCTTGCCCGAGCCGCGGTTGAGGTCGGCGGCAAGACCGGAATCCGGACGGCCGGTGGAGGTGTTGTCCAGCGTGGAGAGACCGAGCTGGAAGGTGTAGGAAACGTTGCCTTCAGTATAGCTCAGGGACTCATCGGTGTCATCGGAAGCGCTGGCGGAGCTGGAAGCGCAGATGTAGACGTTGGGAGCCTGCAGATAGTTGTTGGCGCGCAGCAGTTCCAGACCGGCATAACCTTCGGTATCCTTGTAGTTGCCGCCGTCGCTGCCGAGACGTCCCGGAACGTTCGGAGCCTTGCTGTTGTTGGAATCAGCATAGAGCATAACCGCGGTACCGACCTGCTTCAGGTTGCTGGTGCACTTGGTGCGGTTGGCGCGCTCGCGGGCGCTGTTCAGCGCGGGCAGCAGCATCGAAGCCAGAATCGCGATAATAGCGATCACCACCAAAAGCTCGATCAGAGTGAAGGTACGACTTTTTCTCATTTTTTACCACTTTCCTTTCGTAGAAGTTTTGGGTTGTACCCCTGCTTTGCCTGTGTTTATAATAATAAACGCCGCCCCGCGATTGCTCCGATTCGGCATTTACGTGTATATTATACCCAGCAATGATGGAAACGGCAAGGGGTTCTCCCTGAAAAACCGTTTTTTTTTACACAATATTTTACATTCTGCAATTTTCTTTTTGCCAGGTCTGCCTCCGGTTCCGACCTGATGAATTCTGGTGTTTGAAGCGGATGGCGACCGCCGCCGGAGCCTCTGAGATCTGCCGGGGATGGCCGGAATGGCGATGATCCCAAACTGCCGGATTGAACCGGGGCTGATTCCGGCGGCCGCATCGCGGCGCCGTTTCATCCGGTGCGAATTTACTTGCGGAACGACCGCGCCATTTCTGATCCCGGGGCGGCGGAAACAGTCCTCGGGGCCGCCGGAGGAATTCACCGGCGATCCCTCCGGTCGGGCCGGCGCGGAGCGAAGCGAAGAGGCTATTTGCGCTGGAGTTGGCGGCGCAGCTGAGAAACTGCACTGCGGATGTCCTCATTGTAGCGGCAGAGCTCGGGAATCTGCTTTTCGGCGTAAAGCACGGTTGCGTGATTGCGGCCGAACGCGGCGCCGATTTCCGTCGAGGAGTGCGAGGTCAGCTCCCGGGCCAGAAACATGGCGATCATCCTGGGTTCGGCAAAGCGGCGGGAGCGTTTTTTGCCGAGCAGATCCGCATTGGTCAGACCGAACTGGGAGGCGACCACATGCTGAATGCTTTCAAGGGAAATCCCCCGCGCCGCCGCTTCCTGGGAAATTTGAACATGAAGCAGATCCTCCGCCTCGGAGAGCGAGAGGTGGTCATTGCCGCTGAGCGAAGCATGGGTGGCCAGACGCAGAAAAGCGCTTTTCAGCCGCCGCACACTGGATGTGATGTTGGAGGCCAGAAACTCCAGGAACTGATCATCCAGCGGAGTCTGCGTGATCATTTCCGCGCGCCATTTGCGCAGGATCACCAGCCTTGCTTCGTATTCGGGCATGCAGACTTCGGAGACCATGCCCGATTCAAACCGGGTGCTGAGCCGGGCTTCAATGTCGGGAATTTCGCAGGGCTGCCGGTCGCTGGTGAACACAATCTGTTTGTTGCGCCCGTGCAGAGTGTTGAAAATGTGGAAAAAGTCGTCCTGCAGCTGTTTTTTCTTGGAGAGGTTGTGAACGTCGTCAATCAGCAGCGCATCGACGTCACACACTTCGGACCGGAACGCGGCGAGGCTGCGTTTCTGCATCATCAGCTCATAGAACCCGTTGATCAATTCGTCGCTGGTGGTGCAGCGAATCACCCAGTCAGGATGCAGCCGGCGCATTTCATGGGCAATCGCCCGGAGCAGGTGGGTTTTGCCGACGCCGTTGCTGCCGTGCAGGAACAACGGATTGTAGAGACCAGGTTCGGTGGCGGCCACACCGGCGGCGGCGAATGCGTGACGGTTGGCTTCGCTTACGACGAAGTTTTCGAAAGTGAATTCATGCAAAACGCCCTCCTGCCAGCGGGGGCGGGATTTGACTGTGAAAGGCGAGGCCGGCTGGGTTTCCGGGGCCGGAGCGGCCGGAACGGCGGCGGGAGCCGGTGGCGGAACGACCGCCGCCGCAGGCAGATGACCGCTTTCAAATTCGTAACGGTAGTCGGCTCCGTCGATTCCGCGGAGGGCATCAAGGATGAGGTCGTCGTACTGTTCGCTGACGACTGTGCCGAAGAAATCGTCCGGAACGCCGAGACGAATCACCTGATCGGTGACGGTCAACGGTATGAGATTGCAGAACCACTGCCGAAACAGAAGTTCATTGCGCTGCAGCAGGCGGCGGGACGCCACGGCCCAAAGCGCGACCGCGTTGGATTGATCCGAACTCATGTTGCTGTTGTTACCTTGAACTTGATTTCCGGAAACCGCGGCCCGGAGGGCCCGGTGTTCCGGAACGACCTGCGGAGTGATTGACCAGATCCGATTGAAGCACCGCTTCGCCCCGCCTTCACAACGCCGGACGCCACCGCCGGCCAACTGGCAGTAGCCAGCCGCAAGCACCGGTTTCCGGCTGCGATATTTTAAATGCACGGTGTTTACGGACCGGAGAACCGGTCAGGCACATCCTTATCTTGTATATTTAAACTATATATATATTTCAATTCCGGCTCCGCCTTGCCAGCCAGCCGGCTTTCCTCTGCTGCCGTTCCACGTCAACTTCACAGCCCCCGGCCGCCGGTTCAGGTCACGGCTCCGGCGCTCTCCACAGCTGCCGTTCCACGTCAACTTCACAGCCCCCCGGCCGCCGTTTCAGTTCACGGCTCCGGGCTGAATCCGGTCGGACCCGCCGAGGCAGCTCCGCCGTCATTCATTCCTCAAAATCAACCGCAGTTTCCGGCATTTCTTTCCGTGGCCGTCGGGGACAAAAAACCCCGAGGCCGATCCAATGCTGACGCATCGGAACAACCATTCAGAAAGGGAGTCCGCGGCCGATGAAAACCGACGACCGGACTGATCCGGATGACCTGAATTTAAAATAGCGCAGAATGGAAGTTTTTGCAAATAGATCAAGGAGGCGGCATGATCGGGATTCCGACGGTTGAACCGGCCGGGATCAAGTTATTGACAACCGGCAGTTCCTTTGCAACAGATCAGGAAGTTACGAGATTTCCGACTGAAAAATACGCATTTTTTCATCATTCCGGCAAACCGCTTGATAGTAGGTGTATTACAGCTATTTTAGGCGGAAAAGCGACCGGCAGCCACCCGGCCGGGCGGGACGAACGGCGGATGGGGAACTCAAAAAATGTATCTCGGCTGACGGCGGTGGTTTACGAAAAAAAAACGAAAAGCGGCACTTTTTATTAACAAGTTATTAACAAGCGGGTGCAGGGGGGGGAGCGGGAACCGGAGCCGGCTTGAAAACCGCAGGGGGAGGCGGTATATTGAACGGTCGGCGTTCCGGTCCAAACAGAGCCGGATGCCGGGGAGCGGAGCATGTGAGATCTGCGGATGAAACTTATGAAATTCAATCGCGCCCGGCTGGCCTGGCTGCTGTATGATCCGGCCAACGCCGCTTATGCGTTGATAGTGCGCACTGTGTTTGCGCCGCTGTTGTTCAAATATGCGGCCGATGCCGCGCTCGGCGAGGCGGCGGCCACCAGTGCCTGGGGATACGCGGCGAGCGCGGCCGGCATTGCTGCGGGAGCGATATCCCTGGTGCTGGGCCCCTATGCCGACCGGGCCCGCCGCAAAAAGTGGTTTCTGGGCGGATTTGTTCTGACCGGGGCGGCGGCCACGGTCGGCCTGGCGTTCGCCGGAGACTGGCGACTCATTCTGCTTTTGAGTTTCGTCGGTCTGGCGTCCTACATGGCGGCCAACAGTTTTTATGACGCGATGCTCAACGATGTGGCGTCCCGCGCCGGGCGGCATGGATTGTCAAGTTTTTCCTACGCGGTCGGATATGTGGGCGGGGTGATTCCATTCATAGTCTGTCTGGGGCTCAGTCTGGTGTGGTCCGACCGGCTGGCGGTGATCAGGTGGTCCTTTCTCATTGCGGCGCTCTGGTGGACGGGATTGTCGCTGCCGCTTTTTTTCGCCGTTCGGGAGCGACGCCGGACCGGCTCCCCGGCGGAGAAGGCCGGCGGGGTTCTGAAGCACATCTGGCAGGACCGCAATCTGCGGCGATTCCTGATTTCCTATTTTCTCTATATCGACGGTGTCGGCACCATTTACCTGATGGCGGCTCCGCTGGCGCTGGATGTCGGTGTGTCGGACGAGGGTTTGATTGTGATCATTCTGGGGCTGCAGTTTCTGGCGTTCCCCTGCACACTGCTGTACGGGCTGGCGGCCCGGAGGTTTTCGGCACGGCGCCCGGTGCTGGCGGCGATCGGGGTGTACATGACGATTGCAGTACTGGCCGGTGCCTTTCCGCTGATAGATTCTCCGCGATGGCGGCTGGTGCTGTTTATTGTGATTGCGGTGCTGGTCGGCAGTTCCCAGGGAGGAATCCAGGCGCTGAGCCGTTCTCTGTACAGCCGGCTGATTCCGGGGGGGAGGGCGGCGGAATATTTCAGCGTGTACAATCTGTTCGGCAAATTCACCACGATCGTGGGACCGGTGCTGGTCGGACTGGCGGCCTGGTGGTGGGGGCGGTCTGAATACGGTATTGCGCTGCTGGCGGTTCCGTTTGCGCTGGGGGCGATCGGTCTGCGGACGGTTGAGTTTCCGGGGGAGAAGGACTGAACCATGCTGGAATATCTGATAAAACGGCTGCTGCTGGCGATGTTTACGCTGCTGGCGATCCTGCTGGTGAGCTATGTACTGCTGCGGCTGGCTCCGGGGGATCCCACCCGGAGTGAACTCTTCAGCGCCGAGGGACAGGGCGGGGCGGTCGACGCCGCCAAAGGCGGACTCATGCGCAATACCGCGCTGCGGGAAAAACTGCACCTGGACCGGCCGGTGCTGGTGGGATTTGTGTTGTGGTTGAAACCGGTGCTGCTGGAAGGGGATTTCGGCGAATCGGTCACGGTAGATCCCGGACGTCCGGTCACAGAGGTGATTCGGGAGCGGCTGCCGGTCACTTTGACCCTGAACTGCTGGGCGGTGGCTCTGACGTATTTGCTGGCCATTCCGATTGGAGTGTATACGGCGATGCGCGAAGGCGGCTGGTGCGATCAGCTGACGGCGGCGGGATTGTTCATTCTCTATTCGCTGCCGGTGATGTGGGTGGGGCTGCTGCTGCAGTCTTTGCTGTGCGAAGGTGGACCGCTGCCGTGGTTTCCGCTCAAAGGACTGACGGTGCCGGGGGCTGATCGGCTGTCGATCTGGGCCTATGCATTGGCCACGGCCAGGTGCTACGTGCTTCCGGTATTCTGTCTGGCCTACGGCGGGCTGGCGGCGCTCTCGCGTTACGCCCGCGGCAGCATGCTGGAAGTCATCCACAGTGATTTCATCCGCACCGCCCGGGCCAAGGGGGTGCCGGAACACCGGGTGATCTGGCATCACGCTTTCCGCAATGCCCTGATTACGCTGATCACGCTGTTCGGCGGATTGCTGCCGTCGCTGGTGGCCGGCAGTGTGATTGTCGAATACATTTTCAATCTGCCGGGCATGGGGTCGCTGTCGCTGCTGGCGCTGTCGAGCCGGGATTATCCGTTGCAGATGGCGCTGTTCTGTTTTGCCGGCGGTTTGACTCTGGCCGGAATTCTGCTGGCGGACCTGCTCTATCTGGCGGCTGATCCCCGGATCAAGCTGGCCGGAAAATAAACGCGGATCTGATTTGGCCTGATAAGAAAAGCCGCCCGGGAGAGTTATGACTCCGGGCGGCGCGTTCTTTTACAGTTCACGTTCAAACGGGGCGGCCGGCAACCCCGCCTTATTGTAGAGATTGCAGGTGGGATTGTCCTGCCAGGCGTAGCGGACCGCCGTGGGTTTGGACACTGCCGGAGAAGAGACTTTGACCATATCACCGGTGATGACCGCATTGGCCCAGTGCCAGCGGCCGTCGGCGTCGCGCAGGGCGAATCCTTCGAGTTCGCTGTCGGGGGAATTGCGGATCAGTTTCGCTTTGCGCTGCCGGATCCGGGCCAGATCGTAAGTTTCCGGCAACGGCCGGGCGACCAGTCCGCCGTGGAGTTTTTGGAAGCTGATGACAACCGCGTCACCGTCGACTTCGACTCCGGTCGGAATTGGTCCGTTTACAGCGATGTCTTCGACCAGATACTCATTGCGCAGGGCATGCGCTGCCAGCCGTTGTCCCGCCACCAGTTTGTTGATCGGATGGATGTCCAGGGCTTCACCGGCGTCGATCAGCACCGCCATGCCGGTACGGGGCAGGGCGAGGGCGGCAGCCTGCGCCCGCCGCAGATCCGGCCAGGTGCCGGTCTGTTCCGGATCAGACTGCTTGGCCCGGAAGTTGGCCAGCTGGCAGAAGTAAAACGGCAGTTCCGGTTGCTCAAAGCGTTTGCGCCAATCTTTGATCATGGCCTGGAATTCCCGGGCGTACATGTTGCATTTGGCCGCGTTGCCGGCATTGCTTTCGCCCTGGTACCAGATGACGCCGCGCAGACCGTAAGGCGCCAGCGGATTGATCATGGCATTGTAAAGTACCGATGGCTGTCGCATCGGATTGGGGGCGCGGCCCGGGTAGGAGGGCGGAAGTCCGTTTCTGGCTTCGGCGACGGGAGGCAGTTCAAATTCGTAGCAGTACTCCCAGTCGCCATCCAGCCAGGTGTCCGGATCGCCGAGGATTTGGGGAGGGGCGCCGGAGGTGAACACCCTGATCTGCACTTCGCATTTTCCGGCCGGCATGGTTTTGGAGACGTTAATATAAGGACTGCGGGCCAGCTGTCTGCGGTCGGCTTTCAGCACCCGGTCGCCGTTGTAGAAAATTTCAATCGGATCAGTGCTGGTGCCGAAGCGGACCAGCCGGGTCGGGCGCTCGAGATTGAAAGTGCGGCGGAACCAGACTGCTCCGCCATGGCCGGGCATCGGTCCGGGCAGCCGGATGGTTTTCCAGGGACCGTCCGGGACCTCATGCCCGTCCCGGTCGGAACGCTGATTGGCTTTTTCCCAGGCGTCGAGTTCCGTCAGATATTTTTCCAGTTTGGCCGGATAAGCGGCAAAAATTTCCCGGAATCTGGCGCAGGTTTTGCTGACTTCGGGATCGGATTCGAGAATTTCCCGGGCGCTCCAGGCCTCAATCGGCGTACCGCCGACTGCGCTTTGGATCATGCCGACCGGAACATTCAGCCGGTTCTGCAGCTCCCTGCCGAAAAAGTAGGCGACTGCCGAAAATCCGCCCGAATTTCTGGGGCCGGCGTACTGCCAGACTCCGTGGGGCCGGTGCAGCGGCTGTCCGGAACAGCTCGGAGGAACCTTGAAAAAGCGCAGCTGCGGGTTGGCAATGGCGATCTCCGATTGGGCGTTTTCCGCCCGGTTGAGCGAAAAACCCATGTTGCTCTGACCCGAGGCCAGCCAGACTTCGCCCGGCACCACGTCGTCGCTGGTCACGGTGTTGGTTCCGGTTACCTTCAGCGTACCGGGTTCAGCCGACAGCTGCGACAAATCAAGGTTGACCCGCCAGCGCCCATCGGCTCCCGTCGTGGTTTCTGCGCTGATGCCCCGATATTCGACCCGGATTTTTTCACCCGGAGCGGCAAATCCGAATACCGGTGTTGCCGCCGAACGCTGAAGGACCGCATGATGTCCGAACAGCGCTGGGAGTTCCACCTCGGCCAGTGCCGGCAGAACTGCTGCTGTCAGCAGCAGAGAAATTGCAGTTTTTCTGAACATGGCTCATCCTTTCAAATGAGATTGAAAAAGCGGTGCGCCGAACCGGGGCATGAAGCCGGAACGGTAAGGCGCCTCCTGAAATGACCAAATATATCACCGGTTGGGAAAACGTCAAGCAGGATTTATTTGAAAACCATGTTCAACACCAGCTCTCCGGATTCGGGTATCGCGGTTGTGAAGCGGGCGATGAATTTGCCGGGATCGGACGGATCCCAGCTCCTGTGCAGCCGGTCGCATTCGAGGTATTCCCAGCGGCCCGGGGGTTCGGAGGTTACGGAAAGCGTTTCCCCCTCTGAACTCAGTTTGAGCGCCGGGCCGTCAATGCCGTCGAGCCGGGCTTCGGAACAGAATTGAAACACGGCTTTTTCACCGGGTTTGGCACCGCGGATGAGGTCGGTTACCACCAGTTTGCCGGAATCCAGCCGCCAGGTGCGGATCACCTGGCGGGCATAAGGGGTGTAGAGCGAACTCAAATCCATGACCACCTTGCCCGGCTGAATTTCAGTAATGGTGCCGCTGCCGGCCACTTGCTGTTCCCCCGCGCCGAGGCGCAGAATGTTGTGGCTCTCCGGACCGATGCGGAACACCTGCCAGCGGTCGCTTCCCTGCTTGAAGCCGAACAGGGTTTTGATGCCGTTTTTCTCCAGCGTGCCATAGGCGCTGGGACCGAGGTCATCGAGCCAGCGCACTCCGCGGTTCTCATAAATGAAGGAGCCGCCGTCCATGTGCCCGTGAGAGGCGCGGGGGGAGCCGCCCTTGATGCCCAGATACGGCGACTTCCGGTCGTGTCCGGGGCGGAGGACGACCAGATGGGTTTTCGCCTCGTTGCCGCTGAAATAAATGCCGGGCGCACGGGAGGTGTCCGGATTTTCCTGCAGCGCATCGGCGTAGAGCAGCGTCAGCGGAAACAGGCGGTCAAAACCGCGCCGCCCTCTGGCAACGTTCCGGCGTAATTTTTCTGCTCCCGGCCCCGGCAGCCAGTCGGGACGGTTGAACTTCTTGATCAGCCAGACGTTGGCGAATGAAAATCCCGCCATGTTGTTGGAGTCGCAGTAGGAGAAACGCCGGCCGGTATTGCCGGTAACGGCGGTGATGAAGTCTCCGGTTTCAGCGAAGCCGGGTTGGCCGGAGAGTCCGAAATCGTGCCCGAAAGCGTTGTCCAGCAGCGCGATCATGATGCAGTTGAAACTGGTGCCGTAAGCCCAGTACATCGGTCCCTCGGGGTAGGCGCCCCGGGGATAATAGGAAATCCGCATGATGTTGGGCAGGTTTTCCAGGGCGCGGTTGAGCACGTTTTGCGCCAGTTCAGGAGCGACGTCGGCCACGGCGAGCGCTCCGGCGCTCATGGCGGTGTGACAGACCTGGCACCAGTTGTTTTTACCGGCCACCCAGTTCTGGCGGCCCCGGTAGGAGGCTTTCAGTCCCTTTTCAATGATGGCGTCGGCGACCAGCCGGCGTTCCTCCGGGGTCAGCCGATCGTGGAGCCAGTCGTAGGCCAGCGAGACTCCGAGGGTCATTTCGGCGCAATCGAGAAAATAGCGTTCATACCAGGCTTCAAGACGGGCGGCGGCCAGCAGCTCCGCCTTGCCGCGTTCGGCAAAGCGTTCGTCACCGGTGAGCCGGTAGGCGGTGGCGAGGGTGCTGAGACGGAGAAATACAGTTCGCGCGAATTTCAAGGTGCGGCCGCCGTGATCCACCCGGCGCGGAGTTACCGGAATTTTCAGATAGTGTTCGGCGTCGGCAGTCACCATCGCGGCGATGAGTTTGCCAAACGGGGTGGCGGCGTTGGCCCGCAGCATCCGGTCGCCATCCGGTCCCAGCAGCAGCCGCGGATGGGGCCGGGCGGCGATTTGGCTCAGATCGCTGGCGGTCACTTCCGCCGCCGGGACGGCGGCCGGATGCGCTGCCGCCATAATCATGGCAAAGAGAAAAAGACGTTTGATTGTGGTCATGATGCTCTATTTCTCCCGGACTGGCGTGAATTTCATGGTGAGGCTGACCATGCCGCTGTCCGGAACCCGGACCCGGTAGGAAATCATGTATTTGCCCTTTTCTCCGACATCCCATTTCTGCAGCAGCTTGGCGGCCGGGACGCACTGCCAGCTGCCCGGTGCGGATGACGTGGCCGTGACCTTCAGTTTCCGGCCGTTTTCTTCGAGCCGGATGCCGTCGGACATGCTGACGATGTCGGCGGCATCAGTGCAGAATTGAGCGGAGACTTCGGAACCGCGCACCCCGGTGAGTTCGTCCCGGACCTCGACGGCGCCGTCCGGCAGCAGCTTGAAGGTCCGGCGGACGGTTTTCGCCTGTCCGGCGTAAACGGTGTCGAGATTGACCGCCACCTCCGAATCACTGGCTGAGGTGATTTGAGCAAACCCCCTGGTTACCTGATCCCGGTCGTCAATGCGCAGAATGTTGTGGCTCTTGGCGCCGAGGCGGAAAACTTTCCAGCGGTCACTGTCCTGTGCGGAATTGAACAGGCGTTTGATGCCTTTTTTCTCCAGATTGCCGTAGTTGCTGGTGCCGATGTCGAGGCACCAGCGGATTCCGTCGGATTCCAGAATGAAGGAGCCGGCGTCCATGTGGCCGTGATTGGCCGAGGGCGAACCGCCCTTAACCCCCAGATAGGTGTCGTTGCGGTCGAAGCCGCTGCGGAGAGTGGCGATCTGGACTTTTTGGCTCGGCCCGCTGCAGTAGGATTTCGGCGTCCGGCTCTGGTCCGGCTGTTCGGGCATGGCGTCAATGTAGAACAGCGCCAGCGGGAACAGCCGGTTGCCGCTGCTCTTCCTGCCGGTAAGTTCCCGGAGCGCCGCGTAGTGCTGCGGAGCGAGCCAGTCGGGACGATTGAACTTTTTAGCCAGATAGATGTTGGCGAATCCGATGCCGACTCCGGGCGAGCAGTCGCTGTAGGAGAAGCTTTTTCCGGTATTGCCGATGCAGCCGAGAATGAAGTCGCCGGTATGGTCGAATCCGGCAATCCGGTCCAGTCCGAAGGACTTTCCGAAAGCGTTGTCGAGCAGGGCCAGCAGCAGGCAATTGTAGTTGGTGCCGTAGGCCCAGTAACCCGGGCCTTCCGGATAAGTTCCGTTGGCGGAATAGGAGACATCCATGACTTTGGGCAGGTGTTTGAGCGCCCGGTTGATGATTTGGCGGGCCAGTGCCGGTTCCCGGTCGGCGACCGCAATGGCGGCTGCCGCCATTGCGGTGTGGCAGACCTGGCACCAGTTGTTGGTGCTGGCCACCCACCATTGTCCCGGCTGGAGCGAGGTTTTGAGTCCTTTTTCAATGATGGCGTTGGCGACCAGGTCGCGTTCAGCCGGAGAGAGCCGGTCGTAAAGCCAGTCATAAGCGAGCGAAACGGCCAGGGTCATTTCAGCGCAGTCGAGATAAAACCGCAGATACCACTCCCGGTTTCTGGCGGCTGCGAGCATTTCCGCTTTGGCTTTTTCGGCGTAGCGGTCGTCGCCGGTGAGCTGCCAGGCCACCAGCAGGTGGGTGATTTTTTCCAGCACCAGCCGGGAATAGACCAGCAGGCGCTGGCCGTGTTTTTCCTGGCGGGGAGTCACCGGCTGGGTCAGGCGGAAATCGGCATTTTTCAACACGGCGGCGGCGGCCAGTTCGCCCATCGGCAGTTTGGCGTTGGTCCGGAGAGTCGCCGCCGGACTGCCTCGGGTCAGCAGCCGGGGGTGCGGTTGACGGGCCACATCTCGGATTTCGGCGTCGGAAACCGAGGCGGCGTGAACCGTGGTCAGTGCAAGCACGGCAGCGGATGCTGCGATCAGCAATTTTTTCATTAACAATGATTCCCGTATTTATTTCAATAGTTTAAATTGCGTTATGATGACGGCCCGGCCGTCTGGAGCCGCTTTGGTCAGATAGGAGACCATGGTACGGTTTTTATCTTTTACGTCCCATTGGCGGAGCAGCTTTTCCACCGGGGTGATCCGCCAGGTTCCCGGAGTGGCGGAGTCGGCGGTGACTGTGAGTTCGCGGCCATCCTGGCTCAGGATGACGGAGTTGCCGGGACCGGCGGTGACGCCGGCTCCGGTGCAGAACTGGGCGGCCACCTCAGCTCCCGGACGCAGGCCGGTCAGCTCGTCCCTGACTTCGACCGAACCGTCCGGCTGAAGTGTGAAGGTCCGGCGGACGGTTTTTGCCTGTCCGGCATAGAGCGAGTCGAGGTTGGCCGTCACCCGGTTTCCGGCGTCGGAGCTGAGCCGGGCAAAGCCTTTGATCTGCTGTTCTCCCCCGTCAATGCGGATGATGTTGTGGCTGGCGCCTCCGATGCGGAACACCTGCCAGCGGTCGCTGTCCTGAGTGAATTTGAAAAGAGTTTTTATACCGTTTTTTTCCATGTTGCCGTAGTTGCCGCCGCCGAGGTCGAGCAGCCAGGGAACGCCGCCGGACTCCAGCACGAATGATCCGGCATCCATGTGGCCGTGGCTGGCCGTGGGCGAACCGCCTTTGATGCCCAGATAGGTGTCGCTGCGGCTGAATCCGCTGCGCAGCACGGCGATGTGAGTCCGGGAGTCTCCGGCGCTCAGATAGGGGTCCGACGCTTGGATTGCGGTCGCCGGCCCCCTGTAAATATCGGCGTAGAGCATCATCAGAGGATGAATCCACCGGTTTTGGCGGTTTTTCTGGGTGGAGCGGCGGCGGTAAAGGGCAGGCAGCGATTGGGGAATCCACTCCGGTTTCCGGAATTTCCAGGCCAGCCAGACCGTGGCAAAACCCAGGTCGCTGATGGTGCCGCTGTCGCTGTAGGAAAAGAAGCGGCCGGTATTGGTGTTCATGGCGGCGATGTATTCACCGGTGCGGTTGAAGCCGGGCTGCTCAGCCAGTCCGAAATCGTGTCCGAAAACATTTTCCAGTGCCGCAATCATCAGGCAGTTGTAAGTGGTGCCGTAGTTCCAGTACCCCGGCCCCTCCGGATATGCTCCGGTAGGCGCATACGATATTTTCATGACCCGGGGCAAGTTTTCCAGCGCCCGGTTGATGGTTCTGGCCGCCAGCTCAGGTTCCCGGTCGGCGACGGCGATGGCGGCCGCCGTCATCGCCGCATGGCAGACCTGACACCAGTTATTGGTCCCGGACACCCAGAATTGTCCGGGGGTGAAAGATGCTTTCAGACCGTTTTTGACGATGGCTTCCGCCACCAGATCGCGTTCTGCCGGAGTGAGGTGCTCGTACAGCCAGTCGTATCCGATGGCCGCCGCAAAAGTCATTTCGGCGCAGTCGAGGAAGAAACGCAGATACCACTCCGGCAGCCGGGCCGCGGCGAGCAGTTCGGTTTTGCCGCGTTGGGCGTATCTGATGTCGCCGGTGATCCGGTACGCGGTGGCGAGTGTGTTGATGCGATTGAACACACCGCGGTTGTACCACAGTGTTCGTTGACCGTAATCAACTTTGCGGGGTTCGACTGGAGCGGTGAGCAGCTGATCGGCCTGGGACCGGATTTCCTCCATCAGAATTTTTCCAAGCGGGGTCTGGGCGTTGGCCCGGAGCTTCCGGTCGCCGTCCGGCGGCAGCAGCAGCCGCGGGTGCGGGATCCGGCCGATTTCGGTCATTTGCGCGGCGGTAACCGGTCCGGCGACGGCCGGAGAGGTCGCGGGAACCGGAAATGCGAAGCCGGCAACCGCAAGGATCAAAACCAGTTTGTGCATCGGTCACTCCTCTTCGGTTGGGGTGAAGCGGGTGGTCAGCGTGACCTTGCCGTCTGCCGGGGCCTTGACGCAGGCGGCGATCATCATCCTGTCTTTTTCAGGAGGATCCCAGTTTCGGAGCAGTTTTTCGGCCGGGGTCGCTCTCCACTCGACCGGCAGCGAGGAGTCCGCCGAGACTTTCAGCAGCTTGCCGTTCTGGCCGAGCAGGAGGCCGTCGGGCTCCCGGATGACGTCGGCGGCTGCGGTACAGAACTGGGCGGCAACTTCTGCTCCGGGCCGCAATCCGGTGATTTCATCTCTGACTTCGACAGCGCCGCCAGGCAGCAGAGTGAAAGTCCGACGGACTGATTTCGCCTGGCCGGCGTAAAGCGAAGTGAGATCCGCTCCAATGCTCCGGTCGTTGAGACGGGTCAGCCGGGCAAAACCTTTGGATAGCTGCATGCCGTTGTCAATGCGCAGAATATTGTGACTGTCAGGGCCGACCCGGAAAACCTTCCAGCGGTCGCTGTCCTGGTCAGGATTGAAGAAAGCCCTGACCCCTTTGCGTTCAAGTTCGCCGTAGTTGCTGGGACCGATGTCAACGCACCAGCGTACGCCGCCGGATTCCAGTACGAATGATCCGGCGTCCATGTGTCCGTGGTTGTCTGACGGAGTCCCGCCTTTGATGCCCAGATAGGTGTCGTTGTGATCATATCCATTGCGCAGCACGGCGATTTGGGTATGATTCCGGCCGCCGCTGAAATAAGTACGTGGTCCCTTGCTCTGATCGGGATGATCCGGCATGAGCCTGAAATCGAGCAGCGCCAGCGGAAGCAAACGGTCGCAGCCCGGCCGCCGGCTGGCAATCCGTTTTTTCAGGGCGTTGTATTGAGATGCCGCCACCCAGTCGGGCCGGTTGAAATGCTTGACCAGCCAGGGGGTGGCAAACTCCAGATAGGTGTTGGTACTGCTGTCGCCATAAGAGAAATACATCCCGGTGTTGCCTGTGCAGGCGGTGATGAAATCGCCGGTGCGGTCAAAACCGGGAATGCGGTCGAGTCCGAATAGGTTGCCGAAAGCATTTTCCAGAATGGCGAAGAGCAGGGTGTTGAAGTTCGTGCCGTAGCTCCAGTACATTGGGCCTTCAGGATAGGCGCCGTCGGGGGAATATGAGTGCTTCATTACTTTGGGCAGGTTTTCCAGCGCCCGGTTGATGATTTTCCGGGCCAGTTCCGGGTCGCGGTCGGCCGTGACAATGGCGCCGGCGACCATGCAGGCATGGCAGACCTGGCACCAGTTGTTGTTTCCGCTCACCCACCACTGATCCGGTGTGAGCGAGGTTTTGAGTCCTTTTTCAATAATGGCGTTGGCGATCAGATCACGTTCGGCGGGGGTGAGCCGGTCGTAGAGCCAGTCGTAAGCCAGCGAAACCGCCAGAGTCATCTCGGCGCAGTCGAGATAAAAGCGCAAATACCATTCCCGGTTTCTGACTGCGGCGAGGACTTCGGATTTGGCACGTTCGGCATATTCCTCATTGCCGGTCAAGCCGTAGGCGACGATCAGGGCGATGATGCGCGCCTGGACCTGACGGGAATAATTGAGCAGGCGCTGTCCGTGATTTTCCTTGCGTTCCGTGACCGGAGTTTTGACCAGGGAATCGGCGGTGAATACCGTATGATCCGCCAGCTGGCGGGCGATCTGGCTGGTGAGATTTTTTTTAAGCTGATCCGCCGGCGGTCCGGCGGTGAGCAGTTTCGGGAAAGGGCGGGCGGCGACAGCTTTTATCGCTGCCGGGGATACGGCGCGGACCACTTCAGCCGCGCCGGCCGCGGCTGAAATTGCAAGGCAGGCGACGGCTGAGGCAAAAAGCCGGTACTTCATGGGTTTAGACCTCCGGTTTATTAGGGTAATAACCAAGTTGATAACAAACTTTTCAATATAATAACCCGGGGCAAATCGCATTTCAACTGATTTCGGAAAGCCGGAGCGCAAAAAAACGTAAAAAAGTGTTCTGTATGCATGTAATATGTTAATGCACAAGGTGTTATTGCGTGATTCGCCAATGGGATGTAAATATATCCATAAAAAAATATCCGAATTGCTTCAAATCCGCCTTGACAGCCGCAAAACTCCGTTATATATTAGCAGAAAACGGGGGAAAAATCCGGGTTTTCCGTGTTTTTGTCTGTGGAAAAACTCATTCATCTTCAAGATGTTGAATTAACTTGGAACGGTGCTGTCTTTCAGCATCTGATCCATCTAAACAGGAAAGGTGTTGCGTATGAGTTGCGGGGGGGTTCACGGTTCGGCTCAGTTCGCCGAACTCGAACGTTACATGTCGTCACTGCCGCTGGAGGAAAATCCGGAGCGCAAGCGCGGTTTTCTGATCCAGTCGCTCCATCGGGCCCAGAATATTTTCGGCTACCTGCCGCCGGAAGTCCAGAAGTTTGTGGCCGACCGGCTCGGACTGCACGTCTCCGAGGTTTATGGTGTGATCAGTTTCTACAGCTATTTCACCGATCAGCCTGTAGGCCGTTACAAGATCAACGTCTGTGCCGGCACCGCCTGTTTTGTCAAGGGATCGGCCAAGGTGCTTGACGAATTCAAGCGTTATCTCGGCATCCGCGAGGGCGAGACCACCGGCGACGGCAAGTTTTTTCTCGGCGCTCTGCGCTGCGTCGGAGCCTGCAGCCTGGCTCCGGTGGTGATGGTCAACGATCGCGTTTACGGCAACGTCACCGCCAAAATGGTGCCGGACATCATCAACGACTGCGCCGACTGAGCGCCGAGGAAAGGACTGAAACATGCAAAAAATCACTTCTCCGGCCGAACTGGCCGCGCTGGCCGACGCAGTCAACCAGCGTCCCCGCGCTCCGCGCCGGATTCTCATTTCCATGGGCACCTGCGGCATTGCCGCCGGGGCGACTCCGGTCCGCGACGCCATTATTGACGAAATCGCCGCCCAGCGCCTGGAGCGGGACGTTGAGCTGGTTGAAGTCGGCTGCATGGGGCTGTGCCATGCCGAACCGACCCTGATGGTCATCGACGGCGACCGGACCCTGATCTACGGCGACGTCGGCGTCGGCCAGGTGCCGGCGATCCTCAGTGCGGCGCCGGGCGAGGCCGCAGTCGGAACCCGGACGCTGGAGCGCAACTGGTACTATCCGGAATGCGAAAAGCCCGCCGAGGGCGAACTTCAGGCGCGCATTGTGCTGCGCAACACCGGACGGCTTGATCCCGAGGATACCGACGCCTATATCGCCGCCGGCGGCTATCAGGCGCTGGCCAAGGCGGTGACGACGATGCAGCCGCAGGAAGTCATCCAGCTCATTGTCGACTCCGGTTTGCGCGGACGCGGCGGCGGGGGTTTCCCGACCGGCAAGAAATGGCAGTTTGCCGCGGCGCAGCCCGGTCCGGAAAAATTCATGATCTGCAATGCCGACGAAGGCGATCCCGGAGCGTTCATGGACCGGGCGGTGCTCGAGGGCGATCCCAACGCCGTGCTTGAGGCCATGGCCATCGGCGGATATGCCACCGGCGCCTCCAAAGGCGTGATTTACATTCGTGCGGAATATCCGCTGGCGGTCAGGCGGCTGCAGGGTGCGATCGACCGTGCGGTGGAAATGGGGCTGCTCGGGCGGAACATCTTCGGTTCCGGATTTTCATTTGAAATTGAACTCAAGTACGGCGCCGGCGCATTCGTCTGCGGTGAGGAAACCGCGCTGATCCACTCGATTGAGGGTATGCGCGGTGAACCGACGTTCAAGCCGCCGTTCCCGGCGGTCCAGGGCTTGTGGAAGAAGCCCACCGTGGTCAACAATGTCGAAACATATGCCTGCATTCCGGCGATTGTGCGCAACGGCGCCGACTGGTTCCGGTCGATTGGTACAGCCGGTTCGCCGGGCACCAAGGTGTTTGCGCTTGCCGGCAAGATTTCCCATGTCGGACTGGCCGAGGTGCCGATGGGTATGACGCTGCGCCAGATCATCTTCGGCATCGGCGCCGGCATCAAGGGCGGCAAGGAGTTCAAGGCGGTGCAGACCGGAGGGCCTTCCGGCGGCTGCATCACGGCGGCCAACCTTGACACGGCGATTGATTACGACACGCTCAAGGCGCTCGGTTCGATGATGGGGTCGGGCGGCATGATCGTGATGGACGAGGACGACTGCATGGTCAATATCGCCAAGTTCTTCCTGGAATTCACGCTCGATGAATCCTGCGGCAAATGCACGCCCTGCCGGATCGGCAACAAGCGGATGCATGAGCTGCTTGACGACATCACCTCAGGTCGTGCCACCATGGAAACGCTGGATAAACTCAAGCTGCTGTCGCGCACCATCAAAGATACCGCGCTCTGCGGGCTGGGACAGACTTCACCCAATCCGGTGTTGTCGACGCTGGCCAATTTTGAGGACGAATATCTGGCGCACATCAGGGACCACCGCTGTCCGGCCGGGTCCTGCGCCAAGCTGATCCATTACGAGATCAGCGCCCGCTGCATCGGGTGCGGACTCTGCGCCCGCAACTGCCCCGTGGACGCGATCAGCGGCGAGCGCAAGGAACGCCATGTAATCGACCAGAGCAAATGCATTAAGTGCGGAGTCTGCCATCAGACCTGCAAATTCCACGCCGTGGATAAAAACTGACCGGAGCGACAACAGCCATGCAAGTAAATCTCAAAATCAACGGTCGTCCGGTTTCGGTTGAAGCCGGCAGCACCATTCTTGAAGCCGCCGGCAAACTGGATATCCGGATTCCGACGCTCTGCCATATCAAACTTGACTGCCTGCACATTGAACACCGCACCGGTTCCTGCCGGATCTGCGTGGTCGAAGTCAAAGGGCGGCCCAATCTGGCTCCGGCCTGCTGCACTCCGGTGGCCGAGGGCATGGAAGTCTTCACCAATTCGCTGCGGGCGATCAACGCCCGCCGGGTGATCCTTGACTTGCTGCTCTCCAACCATCCCAAGGACTGTCTGACCTGCGCCAAGAACCTCAACTGTCAGTTGCAGGAGCTGGCGCAGGAAATGGGGCTGCACCATGTCCTGTTCACCGGGGAGCGGAATGATTTTCCCAAGGATCTCTCCAGCCGCGCCATTGCGCGCGACATGAACAAGTGCATCATGTGCCGCCGCTGCGAAACCGCCTGCAATCAGGTTCAGACCGTTGGCGTGCTGTCCGGCGTCAACCGCGGATTTCAGGCCACGGTGGCTCCCGAGAACTTCAAACCGCTGGCCGACACCGCGTGTGTGTTCTGCGGCCAGTGCGTGCAGGCCTGTCCGGTGGGGGCGCTGACTGAAATCTCCTACGTCTACGATGTCTGGCGGGCGCTGGACAATCCTGCCAAGACCGTGGTGGTGCAGACGGCTCCGGCGGTGCGGGTGGCGCTGGGCGAGGAGTTCGGTCTTCCTGCCGGTGCGATCAGCACCGGCAAAATGGTGGCGGCGCTGCGGCGGCTGGGGTTTGACAAGGTGTTTGACACTGACTTTGCGGCCGACCTGACGATCATGGAGGAGACCACGGAGTTTATCAACCGGGTCAAGAAAGGCGAAAACCTGCCGTTGCTGACCAGCTGCTGTCCGGGCTGGGTGAAGTTTCTGGAGCATCAGTTCCCGGAACTTACCTATATGCCGTCCACTGCGAAATCGCCGCAGCAGATGTTCGGCGCGATTGCCAAGAGTTATTTTGCGGAAAAGTCCGGACTTCGGCGCGAAGACATCACCGTGGTGTCGGTCATGCCCTGTCTTTCCAAGAAATACGAGGCGTCCCGCGAAGAATTCAACCGCGACGGCAGTCCGGATGTCGACATTGTGATTTCCACCCGGGAACTGGCGGCGATGATCCGCGAATCCGGCATTGTTTTCAGCCAGCTTCCGGACGAGGAATATGATTCGCCGCTGGGCGATTCGACCGGAGCGGCGGTGATTTTCGGCGCCACTGGCGGCGTGTTGGAGGCGGCGCTGCGCACGGCGGCCGACTGGCTGTCGGGGGCCGACCTCAAAGAGATCGATTTCACGGCCGTGCGCGGTCTGGAAGGCATCAAGGAGGCGACGGTCAATGTGGCCGGGTTGGAATTGCACGCCGCGATCTGCTCCGGTCTGGGCAACGCCCGGAAATTGCTGGAAAAGATCAAACGCGGCGAGGCCAATTATCACATCATCGAGATCATGGCCTGTCCGGGCGGCTGCCTCAACGGAGGCGGCCAGCCGTACCATCACGGCGACGATTCGATCCTTGAGAAGCGGATGGCGGCGTTGTATGAAGCCGACCGGAATCTGCCGATCCGCAAATCGCATCGCAATCCGGCGATCGTCAAACTGTACGAAGAGTACCTCGGCGAGCCCGGCAGCCACCGGGCTCATGAGCTGCTGCACACTACATATATCAAACGCGGACTCTGACGCAGTCTGAAACAGACGCGGGCCGGGGCAAACTGTCTGCTCCCGGCCCGTTTTTTATGCAGCGTGCGGGCAGCCGGCGATAACGCCGGCGGCGCCGCCGGAGATTGGTCTGAGCTGTAAAATCAGAGTTGCGGCAGGTTCCAGTGCGAAAGCAGCAGCGCGGCATTGGGGTTGCCGGGTTCATGCTGATAGTAGAGCGTGAGGATGGATCCGTCATCGAGTTCAACCGAACAGGGATAGCCGAGATCGGCATCCGGTGCGTCATCGCGGATAATCCAGTCCGTGTCCCAGCTGGTTCCCTCGTCAGTGCTGAACATGACCCTCTGCCCGAACGGGGCGCGGCGGCAGCCGTAAGAGGCGATCAGGATTCCGGAGGAGTGGCGGAGCAGCTGCGGCGGCGACCCGAAGCAGCGAAACTCCGGACAGCTCCAGCTGGCGCCGCCGTCGGCGGAAACCGTCTGCCAGATGGAAAAATCGCGTTCCCGCCGGAGCAGTCCGAGCAGGCGGCCGTCCATCAGTTCAATGGCGTGGGGTTCGCAGAAGAAGGCATCCGGATCTTCCGGAAAGGCGACGGAGCCGCATTCGATCCAGGTGAGGCCGCCATCCGCACTCCGGAGGGCGGTGATACGGTGTTCGTGCCGCATGGAGAGGTGAAAATTGCCGTCGGCGTCGCGGTGTCCGAACTCGGTGCCGAGGTAGAAGAGGTCGCCGTTCCGGAGCCGGATGGGACCGTGCGGCGAAGTCACTTTGACCCGCTGAACCGGTCCCCAGCCGGCAGCGGGGGAATAGGAGCGCAGGAATGAACCGATGTGCTGTTGAACGGTGTCGTCCTCCCAGGTGTCGAGCACCGGGCGGTAGGCGGCGTCCGGTGCCGGGTAATAAATCCGGGTGTCGGAGCCGAACCAGCTCAGCAGGAATGATTTGTCATCCAGCGCCAGCAGCCCGGTGTCACGGTCGTCGACCGGTGAATCGTTGATGATTTCCGGGGCGGACCACTCCACGGCGTTCCGGCTCCGGAAGAGCACGCTTTTGCCGAACGGGCAGATGTGGGCGTGGCGGAATCCAGAAGCCGCCGCGACCAGGGAACCGTCGCTCAGTCGGGCAAGACTGGGCCAGCCGAAGTAACCGAACATTTCAGCGGGAGGACAGGCATAGAGGGGACGGTGACTTGTGACGTGAAGGCGCTTCATGCTGTAATTTCCTGTATTTGACAAGATCCGGAATCTGACCGTTGATTCCGCAGTTAATATAGCCCCCGCATTACGGATTGCAACGTCCGGCGGATCCGGGACGGCAGTCATCTGAATTTCCGGTCGTAGAGCAGCGCGGCATTCAGCACCACCAGCACTGAACCGGCGTTGTGCACCAGCGCGCCGGTCACCGGAGTCAGCAGACCTTGCACGGAAAGGGTGATCGCCGCAAGGTTGATGAGCATCGACAGCGTGATGTTGAACTTGATGGTGGCAATGGTTGCGTTGGAGAGTCGTTTGAGGTAGGGGATGCGTTCGATGTCGTCGCTCATCAGCGCGATGTCGGCCGCTTCCACCGTGATGTCGCTGCCCATGCCGCCCATGGCGATGCCGACGGTGGCGGTTTTCAGCGCGGGAGCGTCGTTGACGCCGTCGCCGACCATGGCGACGCACCGGTTCTGCTGTTCCAGGGTGCGGATGGCATCGACTTTTTCTTCCGGCAGTAATTCCGCCCGGAGTTCTTCAATTCCGGCGGCCGCGGCAGCGCAGCGGGCGGTCTGAGCATGATCTCCGGTCAGCAGCACTACGGAGGCGCCCAGGGCCTTCAGCCGGCTGACTACGGCGGCGGCGGCCGGGCGGACCTGATCGGACAGTGCCACTATGCCGATGCCACGGGCGTCGCGTGAAACCAGCACCGGAGCCTTGCCCTCGGAACGCAGCTTTTCCAGAGTTCGGTTCAGATTGTCGGAGAGCGTCACCCTGTGTTCGGCCAGAAATGCCGCGCTGCCGCAGAGCACCTGATGACCATCGATCCGCGCCGCCACCCCTTTGCCCGGGGTCATGCGGAAATCGGCGGGATCGGGCGGAGTGATTCCCCGGCGGGCGGCACTGGCGGCAATGGCCTGGCCGATTGGATGTTCGGAGCGGCTTTCGGCGGCGGCAGTCACCGTCAGCAGTTCCCCGGCCGAAATGCCCGGCGCCGGAATCACGTCGGAGACCTCCAGCCGGCCTGAAGTCAGAGTTCCGGTCTTGTCAAAGGCGACGCAGTCGACGCGTCCCATTTTTTCCAGGGCTTCGCCGGACTTGATCAGGACGCCTTTCCGGGCAGCCTGGCCGATAGCTGCCATGATTGAGGTGGGCGTGGCCAGTGCAAGGGCGCAGGGGCAGAACACCACCAGCACCGTCACGGCGCGATTGAGGTCTAACGTCACCAGATAGGTTGCCAGCGCAATCACCAGTGCGGCCGGAACCAGCCAGGTCGCCCAGCGGTCGACAATGCGCTGCATGGGAGCTTTGCGCTTTTCCGCCTCCCGGACCAGATCGATCATCTTCTGCAGAGAGGAATCCTTGCCGACCTGGGTCGCTTTAATGTCGATGGCGCCGAAGCGGTTCAGTGTGCCGCAGAATACCGGATCCCCCGGTTTTTTATCCACGGGCAGTGATTCGCCGGTCATGATGGATTGATCAACCGAGGTCTCCCCGGAAATGATATTGCCGTCCGCCGGAATTGCTTCTCCCGGCAGCACCCGCAGGGTGTCGCCGATCCGGATCTCCGGAGCCGGAATTTCCCGCCAACGGGCGTTGCCGTCGGTGATTTCAAGCCGTCGTCCGATTGGCGGAGCGAGTGCGATGAGCCGGCCGAGTCCCTGTCTGGCCCGGGCGACCGTCCGGTCCTCAAGGATGGAGCCGAGGGCCATGATGAACGCCACTTCTCCGGCCGCGAAAAGTTCGTCAATGAGAATGGCCGCGGCCATGGCAATGGAAATCAGCAGGGCCGAGGAGATCTGCCGCCGGAAAATCAGACGGTGCATGGCCAGGAAAACCAGCGGCTCGCCGCAGATGGCCACCGTGGCCCAGGCCGGATCAACCGGCCAGCGGATTCCGGTCAGCATCAGCAGCAGACTGGCGGCGAGAAAAAGTCCGCCGAGAATGGTCATCGGTATACCGGCCATGAAATCGCTGAACCGTTTCATCATGATCTCTCTCCTGAAATTCAGGCAATGTTCTTTCGGTTTGTTTCTGTCGGCATGGCGCGCGGCAGGGAACTCCCTTCAATTCAGCCGGTAAATTCCGGCCGGAGCGGACGGCTATCCCGCCGGACCGCTAATATTGCCATACTATACCCCTTATGGTATCTGGATTCAAGTGCCTGTCTGAAAAAATTCGCGCGATAACTGCGGATTTCCGGTGAAGCGCCAATGCTGCGGGAGTGATTCATGTCTTTGGCGCGGAACTTCCCCGCCCGGAAGTATGCAGCTTCAGGTGGCGGCTCCGGCAAGACTCAGCTGACGGCTGGAATTCTTTCCCGGAGCCGGTCGAGAAACAGGCCGGCTGCCGGTGAAAACACCTGATATTTTTTCCAGACGAGGCTGGAGCCGGACTCCAGCCGGGGGGCGAATGGCCGGAAACACAGTTCGCGGCTGCCCTGTTCCGCCGCTTCGATGGTGATGGCGCTGCCCAGTCCCCGGATTACCAGCAGCGCGGCATTACGGATCAGGTTGTGAACCGCCACCACATGGAGCTTTTCAAAATTGGCGCCGAACCATTCGGCGTAAGGGTTGCGGACAAAATTGCTGCGCAGATCGCGTCGTGAACAGATCAGCGGCACGTTCAGCAGGTCGCCGGGGGCAACGGTCTTAAGCCTGGCCAGCGGGTTGTCCCGGCGCGTCAGAATTCCCCAGCAGTCCCGGACTGGCAGCATGAGGCTGTCGTACCTGTGCAGATCGACCGGCTGGAGCAGTACTCCGAAATCGAGCAGGCCATTGTCGACCCGTTCCATGACATCTCCGGCCACGCCGGTGTAAAGATGAAAGCGGATGTCCGGATATTCGCCGTGCAGTTCGCTGATGGTGTCGGCGATCAGTTCCATGGCCCGGCTTTCGCCGCCTCCAATGTAGACGTCGCCGCCGATGTTGATTCCGATGGAGTTGAATTCGGCTTCGGTTTTCTGGACCATGGCCAGAATTTCCTCAGCGCGCCGGCGCAGCAACCGACCTTCTGGAGTCAGAGTGACGCGACGTTTTTCCCGATTGAAAAGCGGCTGCCCGAGTTCTTCCTCCAGATCCATCAATTGGCGCGACAGGGTCGGCTGGGTGACGTGAAGATAATGTGCCGCCCGGGTGAAGCCGCCCTCCCGCGCCACCGCCAGAAAATAACGTAACAGTCTGAGTTCCATGATGCCGGCTCCTTTTTTCTTTTCATACAATAATGCAGATATTCATGCTTGTCAAGCATTGATTTGTATATAAACAAAGTATTTGTTATTATTGCCGGAGATATTAAATTAATGCTGGCCAAAGAAATACCGACCGGGATAAATCCGGTACCGGCGGCGACTTTCTCCGCGGCGCCGGGTTCGGACTTTGTCGGGGAAAAGCAAAGGAGGCGGATATGATTGGCAAAACAATGGTTTGTCTGATGGCGGCTGCCCTGGGCGCGGGGTGCGGCAGGGCGGCGGAAAACGCAACAGTCCCAAAAGTTGAAACTGCACCCGGAAAAATTCTGATTGCGTACTATTCGTGGAGCGGCAACACCCGCAGCGCGGCGGAGCAGATCCGGAAACTCACCGGAGGAACAATTTTTGAAATCAGACCGGTTCAGGCCTACCCGTCGGATTACCGCGCCTGCGTTGCTCAGGCGAAAAGGGAGTGTCGCGACGAGTTCAAACCGGAACTGGCGACGAAGGTCGCGGATTTTGCGAAATACGACGTCATCTTCGTCGGTACGCCGAACTGGTGGAGCACCATGGCGCCGTCGGTCCGGAGTTTTCTGGCCGGCTATGACTTCTCCGGCAAAACGGTAATACCTTTTGTCACCCATGGCGGCGGCGGCATGGCGGATTGTGAACGGGATATCCGGAAAGCCTGCCCGGGGGCGGTGTTCGGACAAGGAGGCGCTTTTTCCGGGAACGGCATCCGGAATGCCGGTTCCAGGCTGGCGGAATGGGTGAGCTCGACAGTCAAATTTTTACCGTGAGGTTGAAAATGCGGAAAATGACCGGAGTCGGAATCGGGGTGACGGTACTCTGTGTCGCAGGAGCGGTAAACGCGGAGGAAGTTATGCATCCACTGAAGTCCGAAGATGAGAAAGTCGTTGAAATTGCCATGTACACAGCGCGCGGAAAAATGCCGGAACTCAAAAGCGCTATGGCCGCCGGCCTCGACGCCGGACTGACAGTGAATGAAATCAAAGAAGTTCTCGTTCAGCTTTACGCTTATTGCGGATTCCCGCGCAGTCTGAATGCGCTCGGAACCTTCATGACGCTGCTGAACGAGCGCGAAGCCAAAGGAATCCGGGATAACGCGGGAAAACTCCCGGGGCCGCTCCCGACGGGAAGGAGCATTGAGTTCGGAACGGCCAACCAGACGAAACTTTGCGGAGCTCCGGTCAAAGGCGCACTTTTCGAGTTTGCCCCGGCGATCGACAGGTATTTGAAGGCGCATCTTTTCGGCGACATCTTCAGCCGGGACAATCTCGACTGGCGGACCCGGGAACTTGCCACCATCGCCGCGCTCGCCGCAATGGACGGAGTCGAAAGCCAGTTGAACTCTCACATTGCCATCGGCAGACACAACGGCGTAACCGATGTCCAGATCGACTGGATTCTCGAATTCGTGAAGGGGAATTCCCTGAGTCATTTTCCGCGTGGCGGCGAGAACACGGCTTACGCGAAATATTTCAGCGGCAAATCCTATCTTGCAAAGCTGACGAAAGATAAACACCTCCATGTTCCGGTCTCCAACGTCACCTTCGAGCCCTCCTGCCGCAACAACTGGCACCGGCATACCGGCGGACAGCTGCTGATCGCGGTCGGAGGCGTCGGCTTCTATCAGGAACGCGGGAAAGAAGCCCGGAAACTTCTGCCCGGCGATGTGGTGGAGATTCCGCCGGACGTCGATCACTGGCACGGCGCGGCTCCCGATCAGTGGTTTTCGCATCTTGCGATCGAGTGCAATCCGGAAACCAATGAAAATACATGGCTGGAACCGGTGTCCGACGCGGATTACCTGGCTGCGACCTCCGGTAAATGAACTGCCGGCGATCCGGGCGGAGCGGAAAAACAAGTGCCGGGCAGTTTGTCTAGCCGGCAATATGGCGGCGGTATTGTGGCTGTTCGGCACCGGATGCGGCCGGGCTGGCAGTTGCGTCGGTCCGGGATGTTTTTCTGAGCCGGGCGGTGTCCCTGAACCGGCGGCAGAAACGTCGCGGGCCGTTGCGGAGCAATGTTGGATGAAAACTTTTGAAATTGGAAGGGCGAGGCCGGTGAACAGCGTCGTCACCTCTGAAAGCATCGTGCGGATCTCGCGGATCGAAGTCGATCCCGCGCAGCTTCCGGAATATCTTGCGCTGGTGACCGAATGCGGACGCGAATCCATGACGAAGGAGCCGGGCGTCTATATGATGTATTCGATGCAGGAGAAGGCGCATCCGGAACGGATTACGATTCTCGAGATTTACGCGGACCGCGCCGCCTATGAGCATCATGTTCAAACGCCGCATTTTCAGAAGTACAAGCAGGAAACCATGAAAATGGTCAGGCAGCTGGATCTGCTCGATCAGAATCCGCTCGTTCCGGAAATGAGGATGAAATGACGTCATGCGAATTTCTGAAAACCTCTTTGGACGTGACTGCGGCGGTTGCAGGAAGTGCGTTTCCTTGAGGGACCCTGCTGAATGCCTTGCCGGCTTCAACCGGCCAAAATGCCGAAGGTGGAAAAATGAAAATACTGGTTATTACGGGAAGTCCCAGGAAAAACGGCAACTCAAATACGCTTGCGGAGAATTTTATCCGGGGTGCGCGGGAGGCCGGGCACGACATCGTCCGTTTCGATGCCGCGTTCAAAGACGTTCATCCCTGCATCGCCTGCAACCAATGCGGCATGAACGGGGAATGTGTGTTCAAAGACGATTTTGAATTTGTCCGGAAACATATCCTTGACGCTGGAATGGTGGTATTAGCCACACCGATGTACTATTTCGGGATTTCCGCGCAGGTCAAGGTGGTGATCGACCGCTTCTATGCAATCAACGGTTCGATCCATGTGCCGAAGAAGGCCGCTCTCCTGATGACTTATGCCGACAGCAGCAAGCGCAAGGAGAAGGCGGTTACCGACCATTACGAGATTCTGCTGGATTATCTCGGCTGGAGTGATGCCGGGCGGGTGATTGCTCCCGG
>CASFVA010000032.1 GCA_949298075.1 uncultured Lentisphaeria bacterium | reverse complement strand
CGGCAGTTTATCGCTGTTCATTTCGGGCGGATTGATCGACGTGCCGTATTCCATGAGCGGCATGGTGATCATGAATGCGATCAGCAGCAGAAACGTCAGGTCGAGCAGCGGCGTCACGTTGATCTGATCGATCGCCGTCATCTGGGAACGGGAACGCTTGTGGCGGCGCATGATTACTCCTCTTCAATCGGCAGCGGATTCTGCTTGTCGAACTCAAGCTGTTCAAGTTTGATCCGCACCATGAATTCCTCAGTGAAATTGTCCATCGTGACGGTGAGGTTGCGAATGGTTCCGGTCAGCAGGTTGTAGCCGACCAGCGACGGAATCGCCACCACCAGTCCGGCCACCGTGGTCAGCAGCGCACCGGCCACACCGGGCGCCAGGGCGGTGAAGTCCGATTTGCCCGCCGCCGCAATGCCGCAGAAGGCCATCATCACTCCCCACACCGTGCCGAAGAGACCGCAGAACGGACTCAGACTCACCAGTGTGGCCAGAAAACCGATACGGGTTTCCAGATTCTGGATCTGGCTGGAAACCTCGCGTTCCAGCACTGCCTCGATGGCGTTGTACTGGGCCGCCGACAGCTTGACCGGCGCCGCGCCGCCGACTGCGGAAAACCGGTTGAGCCGGGCGTCGTCCTCGTAGAACTCCAGCAGTTTCTCGACGCCGGCCGAATAAATCATGCCGACCGGACCGGGATCCGCCGCCCCCTCGCGCACCAGCGACGGCGTGGCAATGTTCTTGCGGTTGGCCCGGAACAGGGCGATGAAACGCTGCGACAGGCGCCGCGCCCGGTAGATCGACATCGCCTTGTCCAGCATGATCGACCAGGTCAACACCGAACCGATGAGCAGAAAAACCACAATCGCCTTGCCGACCGCGTCGCTGTGTTCAAACGCATAGTAGACGCCGGGACCGCCGGCTCCGAGCAGAAACATGAAATTCATACAATGCCACTTTCCGGTAATCAATGATTCTGGGGACGAGGCGCGGAATCCGGCTCCGACCGGCCGGGCCGCACCGGAGAATCCGGGAAAAAAAGATTTTTCCCGGCAATCCCCGCTTTAATAAATATAATTCCGGTATTATATTAATTCCAATCCTCCGGAGTGAAAAAATTCCATCCCGCCGGAAGATTTTCGACAAGGTCAATTCAAACTGGAAAACCGTCATGAAAAGTGAAAAACTGCTGCTGGGATTCGATATCGGCGGAACCAAGCTCGGCATCGGACTGGGTACGGAATCAGGCCGGATCCTGGGGTCGTTCCGCATGTCCAATGTCAACACTGATCCCGACGAGGTGCTGCCGCAACTGGTAACGGAGTCCGAACGTCTGGCCGCCGAGGCCGGAATCGCACTCTCCGACATTGCCGCTTTCGGTATTTCCGCCCCCTATCCCGCCGACGCGGCGCGGGGCATCATGCTCAATCCGCCCAACAATCCGCGGTGGCGCAACGTGGCGATCCTGGACTATCTGCGCGACCGGCTCCATCTGCCCGGCTGTTTTGAAAACGACGCCAACTGCGGCGCCCTGGCCGAATGGTTTTTCGGGGCCGGGCGCGGCTGCACCGATTTCCTCTACCTCACCATGAGCACCGGAATCGGCGCCGGAATCATCGCTTCGGGACGGCTGGTCCGGGGCGGCCGGGCGCTGAGCGCCGGCGAAGTCGGTCACATCTGCATCCAGCTGGACGGCCGGACCTGCAACTGCGGCATGAAAGGCTGCTACGAAGCCTACTGCGGCGGCCGGGCGGTGGCCAACCGGATCCGGGAAGAACTGCCCGAACACCCCGACACCCTGATTCTGAAATTCGCCGGCGGCGATCCCGCCGCCATTGACATGATCGCACTGGAAAAGGCGGTCCGGGCCGGTGACGCCTACGCGCTGGAACTCTGGGACGAAATGAGCCTGCGCAACGCCCAGGCTTTCGGAATTCTGATCAACGCCTTCAATCCCCAGCGTCTGGTGCTCGGCACCCTGGCCTGGGCGGTCGGCGACCTCTATACCGATCCGATCCGGAAATATCTGCCGCGTTTCTGCTGGAAGGAGCCGATGGAGGCCTGCGAAATCGTTCCGAGCGAACTGCGGCGCGACATCGGCTGCTACGCCGGAATCGCCGCCGCGCTCAATTTCCTGCACGAACAGCATTGATTCCGCGCCGGGAGACTGACGCCGGACCGGAACCGGCAATGCCGCCCGAAACAGACAGCGGCCGGAAAATCAGAGATTTTCCGGCCGCTGTTTTCCGGCAGCTTCCGCCGCTTACTTGAGCAGCTTGAACGCCGCCACCAAGTCGTCGACCTGCTCGTCGTTGATCGGACGCATGCCGCCGAGAGTGTGCGCCGCGATAGCCGCCTGGGCGCTGTATTCGGCCACTTCCATACGGTCATAGGCTTCGAGCAGACTTTTGCCGCAGGTGAGCAGGAAGCCGTTTTTGACCAGAATGACCGGATGCCGCGGTGAAATTACGTTCGCGACCTTTTTGACGTCCGCATAATGGGCGCCGAACTCAAACATCGGCACCTCGCGCAGCATAATGTAGCTTTCAGGAATGACCCGCGGATCAAACTTGGCATTGGCCACCCCGTAAGCCATCACATAGGGAGCGCTGGAAATAATCAGCGACTTGACCTCCGGCTGGGTCCGGTAGATTTCCCGGAAGAACCACGCCGCCCGCGACAGCGGTTTGCCGCGCTCATAGCGTAAATCGTCCACCAGCACCAGGTCGCCCGGCGTGAGCACGTCGCGGTCGAGACCGTATGGGGTGATCAGAAAACGCTTGTCGTCCAGCCGGACCGAGAACGTCCCCTCGGTGCTGGTGAACAGCATCTTGCGATAGGCCCGGTGAATCAGTTCACACATCTGGTAGCGCAGCTCCAGCTCCTCCGGAGAATGGGCGTCGAAATCACCCTCACGGAACGCCTGGTTGCGGTCGGCGGCGTCATAGTCGATCTGAACATCAGTGAGGTAGTTGACCTTGCCGAGCCGGCTGGCACGGTAAATCAGCCGGGCGCAGAAATCCAGTGTCTCAAAACGCTGGAAGGCCGCTTCCAGACTGCTGTCGGCGGTAACTACGCCATGGTTTTCCAGCAGCACGGTATAATACCCCTGAGCGAAAACATCGGAAATGTTGCGTCCCAACTCCTCGCTGCCGGGGATGGCGTAGGGCGCAAAGCCGACTTCGCCGCAGATGTTGCGGGCAGTGGGCAGCACCGACGTGTTGGGCACCACGCCGCCGACGCTGAACGACACCAGTGTCGGGGGGTGGGCGTGCAGAATGCCGCGGACATCCGGACGTCGCGCATAAATGGATTTATGGAACGGATATTCCGAGGATGGCCGGTGCTTGCCGACAATCGAACCATCCTTCTTCACACACATGATGTCGTCTCGGGTAAGCGTGCCCTTGTCGATACCGGCCGGAGTGATCCACATGTCGCCGTTGTCGTCAAGGATGGAGAGATTGCCGCCGCTGGTGGTGGTCATGCCGGAGGAATAGATCCGCCGCATAACGGCCACCAGCCGGTCTTTCGGGTGAGTGTACTCGTCAAAAATCATCTGAAAACACCTCCTGTGCCGCCGCTCCGGACTCCATCACGCCGGGTTCCGGCCTCAATGCCGGAGCTTGTCCGCCGGTCCGGGCGGCTGGTTGTCCTATAATATACACCCTCATGCCGTCGGAAACAATCACGCCGCACCGGTTTGGCACGGTTTTTTCACCGTTTGCAGGAAAAAAGCAACTTCGCGCCGGAGTCGCCTCCTTCCGGAACCGACGCGCCCCGGAAAAGTTGACAAGACCCCGAAACGGATGTATTTTTTAGAAAAACCGCGGCAATCATCATCACCATCATGACCGTTTTCAAATCCGGAGCCTGGCGTCGTTTTGCCTCCGACCGCACCGCCCTGGCGGGACTGTGCGGCATCGCCCTGCTGCTGCTGCCGGCGCTCTATGCGCCGCTGCTGGCCAACGGGAGGCCGCTGCTGTTCCGGGATCCGGAATCGGGCTGGGAGCTGCCGTTTCTGCGTTACTGCTTTGCTCCCGACAGCACCGAATCCCTGATGGAACAGTGTTTCAATTACCTGGCGCTGCTGCTGCCGGCGCTGATGATGATGAGGGTGTTTCCCCGCCGGTGGCGCCGCCCGGCCGGGATCGGCGCCGCCCTGCTGCTGCTGCTGCCGTTCCTGCTGGTTCCGCCCCGGCTGGATCGCACTGATTACCGGAACCGGGCCGAACACGGCGCCGCGGCGGTGTTCGCACCGATTCCCTACGGTCCCAACGAGATCGCCGCCCGGCCGAGTGAACCGCCGTCGCTCCGTCACTGGTGCGGTGCCGACGCCATCGGACGCGACGTCGCCGCCCGGCTGATCTACGGAGCCCGGGCCTCACTGGCGGTCGGCATCTTCGCCACCGGCATCGCCCTGCTGATCGGCACGGCCGCGGGACTGGCGGCGGGATTCTACCGCGGCTGGTTCGACCTGCTGGCCATGCGGGCGGTGGAAGTGCTGCTCTGCTTCCCGACTTTTCTGCTGCTGCTGATTCTGATGTCCATTCTGGGCGACTACAAATTCCAGCAGTCGATTCCGGTGGTGGTGGCGGTGATCGGACTGACCGGATGGATCGGACTGGCGCTGCTGGTCCGGGGCGAAACCCTGCGCCAGAGCGCACTGCCTTATATCGCGGCCGGAATTGTCGCCGGACTGCCGGTGCGGCGCATTCTCTTCCACCACCTGCTGCCCAACATCCACGGGCCGATTCTGATCAGCTTCACTTTCGGTGTGGCCGGGGCGATTCTGGCCGAAAGCGGACTGAGTTTTCTTGGCTTCGGGGTTCAGGCTCCGACGGCGAGCTGGGGCGGACTGCTGCGTCAGGCGTTCGACAATCCGCTGGAAGGGTGGCATCTCACGTTTTTTCCCGGACTGGCGCTGTTCATCGCGGTGCTGTCGTTCAATTTCACCGGGGAGGGACTGCGCCGGATGTTCGCTCCGCGCTGACTCCGGACGCAGTCAGTTTTCCGTCCATCAGGGACGGGCGTCCCGGTTTTTCGGCAGGTCGTACACCAGCACGGTGTCGCCGGGAGCGACCAGATGGTATTTCTCCCTGCCGACCTGCTCCACGCCGCGTGGCGTGGCCAGCCGCTGGTTTTCAGAGCGCACTTCGGCCAGCTCCTCTTTGCGTGAACGCAGTTCCTCCTCGTATCTGGCCTGCTCGTTCTCCGCCTTGACGACGTTGCGGTAGACCGGCAGCAGCAGCGCCGCCGCGCCGGCCAGCAGCAGGAGCAGAAGCAGATACCAGAGGTAGACGCCGCCGTACTGGGCCGACCGAGGGTCGGGGGTTAATGTCGTTTCCCGCATGCTGTTTTCTCCGTCGCCGTGCCGAGTCCCGGTCAGTTGCCGGGCTGCAGCGACAGCAGAAATTCGACGTTGGTCCGGACTTTTTTAAGGCGTCCCAGCAGAAGCTCCATCGCCTCGGCGGGAGGAACTCCGTTGACGGCCTTGCGCAGCAGCCAGACTTTGCTCAGCTCGTCGGGATGCAGCAGCAGCTCCTCCTTGCGGGTGCCGGACTTCTCAATGTTGATGGCCGGATAGATGCGGCGGTCGGAAACATTGCGATCCAGGTGCAGTTCCATGTTGCCGGTGCCTTTGAACTCCTCAAAAATTACGTCGTCCATGCGGCTGCCGGTCTCGATCAACGCGGTGGCGATGATGGTCAGACTGCCGTGGGTCCTGCCGTCACGGGTCTGAATGTTGCGCGCCGCGCCGAAGAAGCGTTTGGGCTTGTGAAGCGCGGCGGCGTCGACTCCTCCGGTGAGCACTTTGCCGCTGTGGGGCTGAAGCGTGTTGTAGGCGCGGGCCAGCCGGGTGATGCTGTCGAGCAGAATGACGACATCCTGACCGTATTCGACCATGCGTTTGGCTTTTTCGATCACCATTTCGGCGACCTGGGCGTGACGTTCGGGCGGTTCGTCGAAAGTGGAGCTGACCACCTCGGCATCAATGACCCGCTGCATATCGGTGACTTCTTCCGGGCGTTCATCAATCAGCAGAATGATGAGTTTTACCTCGGGATTGTTGGCCCGGATGCTCTGGGCGACTTTCTGAAGCAGCACGGTTTTGCCGGTCCGGGGCGGAGCGACGATTAATCCCCGCTGTCCCTTGCCGATGGGGGTGACCAGATCGACCACCCGGGTCGAATATTCGGCGGGATCGCGTTCCAGCACCAGCCGTGAAGTCGGGAAATAGGGTTCGAGACTGGTGAAGGGGATGATGGATTTTTTGCGCTCGGGGGCATCGTTGTTGATGCTTTCGACCTTGAGCATGGCGAAAAAGCGTTCCTTTTCCCGGGGAGTGCGGATCTGGCCGGCTACGAAATCACCGGTTTTGAGCGAGAACCGCTTGATCTGGGACGGACTGAGATAAATATCCTCGGAGCAGGGCAGGTAGTTGTAACTGGGCGACCGCAGGAATCCGAAGCCGTCGGGGAGCACTTCCAGATAACCGCTGCCGTACATCTGACCGTTTTTCTCGGCATAGGCGCGGAGAATTTCACAAACCAGGGTGGTTTTTTCCAGAGCGCCGATGCCTTCAATGCCCAGCTCCTCGCCGAGGCGGGTAAGCTCCTGCATGGATTTGGCCTGGAGTTCGGAAATGTTGAGTCCCGGCACGGCAGCCTCGTTCTGAGCGTCACAGTTCTCGGCTCCGCCGGAGTTGCCGTTGCCGCGGTCACGCCGGTCGCGGAACCGGTCGCGGCCGCGCCGGTCATGTCCGGAGCCGTTGCGCCGGAATTCCTCGGGGGCGTTATTGCCGCGATGCTCACCGGGAGCGGCTTCCGCCGCCGGGGCCGGGGCGGGGGCGGGAGCCGGCGCCTCCGCACTCCGGACATCAGAGGCCGGAGCGGGGGCGGGAACCGGCGCATCGGCGCTCCGGGCTTCGGAGACCGGGGCGGGCGCGGCGTCAAACAGCAGACCGTCGTCACGGATTTCGCGGTCGGCGGCCGGCGGATTCTTGCGCGGACGGCCGGGACGGCGGCCGGTTTTGCGGGGTTCGGAATTGGGAGTCATGGATGATTCTTTTGCCATGGATTGCCTCGGATAATTCGGTTGATATTTGATCTGATTGAGATTACATTGAATTGACAGAACGGCTCAGAACTGACTGAGCAGTTCCCGGAACTGGTTCCGGAGTTCTTCCGGACCGCCCCGGTTGATCAGGGCGAAATCGGCGCGTTCGAGCTTGACGGCGGGGGCGAGCTGCCGGGCTTCGCGCCGCCCGATTTCGGCCGGATCGAAATTGCGGAAATCATTCAGCCGGCGGTGCCGGATCCCGTCCGGAGCCCAGACGGCGACGACGCCGTCGAACCGGTTTTCCCAGCCGCATTCAAAGAGCAGCGGCACCTCAAAGGCGCCGTTTCCGCCGGACCGCCGGACCGCATCGATGCGCCCGGCCATTGCCGTCTCCAGCCGGGGATAAATCAGTCCGGTCAGCCAGGCGAGTTCGTCCGGATTCCGGAACACCCGGCGGGAAACGGCGGCGCGGTCAATGGCGCCGGTCCGGCTGACGATGCCGTCATCCCATTTCCGTTCAAGTTCCGCCCGGAAATCCGGCGGCGGACTGTCGTACAAATCGCGGCAGAAAGCGTCCGCGTCAAACACCTGCCAGCCGGCAGCGGCAAAGAGCGCGGTCACGGTGCTTTTACCGCTCCCGAAAGAGCCGGTTATGCCCAGGATCATAACAGTTGAAGTCTCCCTCCGCCGCATGTCCGGAAAAACAAGTGAAAGCAAAACTGCGGTCGGATTAAACTAAAAAGAAGAATATAAGCGGGTTTGTTTACGTATATAACATAGACCGATTTCCGGCTATTGCAAGTCCGGACGCGTAAAATTCGGACAAATCCGGCGTAAATCAGTGAAAAACAGCGTAAAAAACCATTTCTCCCGGCCTTCGGGCGCATCGCCGGCGGCGCGGACCATCCCTGCGGCGGGAAGATCCGCCATCGCGTCCTGCCATTGTCTGTTTTTTTTCGTCAAAGCCCCAGGGGGACAACCGTTCCCCATCCGGGCGCGGCATAACTTCACGATCCGCGTCACCTGATTATCGGGATAACTCATTCCCCATCCGGGCGCGGCTCCCGTCCCGGACGCGACGGCCCTCCGGGAAACCAGCATTGGCAAAACCGAGGCGGGGAACGGACTTTTCAGCGGCGGAGAATGCGCTGACTTCAAAAACTATTCGAGATTGAGCACGCTGTTGAGAGTGCCGAAATCGTTGGCGGTAAAATCCGGATTGTCAAAATCAAGTTCCCAGACGCCGTCAATGACAAACTTGTATTCGTAATATCCCGGCTTGAGGCGGATGACCGCACGGTAAACTCCGCCCTCGTTGGGGGAGGTCATGGTACCGAGAGCCGGATCCCAGTCGTTGAATGACCCGACCACCGCAACCTGGCGGACGGCGGCGGAAGTATAACTGAACTCCACTGTCCTGAGCTGCTTTTCCCCAGACAAAACCCTAAACATGCCTGCTCCCGTCGCTACCGGCTTCAAGTGTTTGGCGTGGCCGCGTCCGAGCGGCCGTCCTCTGATATTAATATATCATGCGCAAGGAGTAAAATCAAATCGGGCGGACCATATTTTCCGGAACAGGCGCGCAGCCGACTTCCCGGGGTTCCTGGCGTCGCGCATCTGAACGCGGGCGAGACCCCGGGGCCGGCGGAGTACTCGTTCCGGGCAAATCGGCCGCGGCCTCGGGTGGATTCGTCCGCACCGCATATAAAATTGAAACAGCGTGAAAATCAGCGGCAAAATTCAATTAATATAAAACTTAATTTCAATAAAATTGTTTTTGTTCCGAACAACCCCTTGATTTTTCCGGATCCTGGATTATTTTCCTGATGAGATTCATGGTCGGAGGGGCACGGAATATGAGATCGCTGAGAAACCTGTCGGATCCAAAACTGCCTGCGAATGATTTTATTCCTCCCTCCTGGGAATCCTGTCCTGCCAAAAGCGCTCCGTTTAAAACCATCCGGCAGCATGCGCTGGAGTGCGGGGCGGTCTATACGGCCCTGCTGCATTGCCTTGGCATATCAGAACTGCTGCTGCCGCCGGCCACCATGTTTTTCGCGTTGAGCCATGACTGCGGCAAAATTTCGCCGAGATTCATCTGGAATATTGCCGCAGGTTTCGCTCGTGACCATGGGATTGTTCCCTGCGAATGCAAATTCCGGCATGAGGCAATTTCTGAAGCCGCGCTTCGGAGTTTTATAAAATGCAATCAAAACTGTGCCGCCATTGTCGGCTGGCACCACAGTCGGCGCAGCCAGTCCTTTTTTCCGGAAGGGTCTTACGATTACGGTGGAACCGCCTGGCAAAGGCGACGCCGGGAATTTCTGGACTGGGCGGAGGGACTTTCAGGAACGTTGCCATCGGAACTGTCAATAGAAAGTCAGCTTCTTGCGGCAGGACTCGTTTGCCTGGCGGACTGGATTGCTTCCGATGAAAGTAATTTTCCGCCGGAATGTTCAGAGCTTCCGCCGGAAGCAATCTTAAGCCGCGCCGAAACGATTTTGGAGAAAATCGGCTTTCGACGCCCCAGTTTCCGCTCCGGGCTGAGTTTTGAAGATCTTTTTCCGCCCTATTCTCCCAATCCGGCCCAGCTCGCCATGGCCGAGCAGGTGAAATCACCGGGAATTTACCTGCTTACCGCGGCGATGGGCAGCGGCAAAACCGAGGCGGCTCTGTATGCAGCTTACCGCCTGATCTCCTCCGGCGTCAACCGGGGAATTTTCTTTGCGTTGCCCACCCGACTCACCAGCAACAGAATTCATGAAAGGGTCAATGCCTTTCTGCAACGGGCCGCAGGAGATGAACAAGCCCGGCTGATCCACGGCACATCATGGCTGGAAGCGGCCGGCAGCGGCGAACTGGCTCCGGGGGCCTCCTGGTTTGCCCCGGCCAAGCGGGCGTTGCTTGAACCCTTCGGAGTGGGAACTGTGGATCAGGCCCTTAAAGGAGTACTCAATGTCAAGCATTTTTTTGTCCGGTTGGCCGGTCTGGCCGGAAAAGTGGTGATCATCGATGAAGTTCACTCCTTTGACGAGTATATGAATTATTTGCTCACTGAGCTGTGCCGGATTCTGGTCCGGCTAGACTGTACCGTCATTCTGCTGTCGGCCACCTTGACTGCACAACGCCGAGCCGGGTTGCTGAATCTGGATCCCGAAGCCCTTCCAGACGGTTATCCGGAACTCACTTCTCATGCCGCCGGCAGCAGACCGGTACAAATTCCGCTGCCGGTTTCCGGCCGGCGGCAGGTGAAAGTTACAAACCTGTTGCCCGGGGAAGTTCCGGCCAAGGCGCTCGCCGCCGCCGCGTCGGGATGCAATGTCGCCCTGATCGCCAACACAGTGGGAGAGGCCCAGAAGTGGTTTGGAGTTCTGCGCGGTGCAGCAGAGTCCGGCAGTTTCCAGATGGGCCTGCTTCACTCGCGCTTTCCCCTGTGGCGACGCAGTGAAATTGAACAGCAATGGCTGAATGCATTGGGAAAAACCGCCGGACTCCGGCGTCCGCACGGCAGCGTTCTGGTGGCCACACAAATCATTGAACAGTCGCTGGATCTTGATTTTGATCTGATGATTTCCGACATCGCGCCGTGCGACCTGCTGTTCCAGCGCATGGGGCGGCTGTGGCGGCATAAACGCAGCAATCGCCCCGTCACGGAGCCGGAATTCTGCCGGATCGACCGGAATTTGAGATCGGGATCTTCAGTGGAAGAGGTGCTGCAACTGGCCGGCGGCAGCGGCAGAGTCTATTCACCATTTATGCTGTATCGGGCAGAAACTACCTGGAACGGACTGGCCCGAATAATGCTGCCGGACGATATGCCGCGTCTGCTTGAAGCAAACTTCCGGAAACCGGATCCCGAATCTCCGGATCTGGAGCGTGAGCTGTTTACAATCATGGAGCGTGAAACGCAAACCCTGATTCAAAAAGCCCGGGTGGCTTCTCAGCTCATCTTGCATAAAGCCGTAAATGCGCCGCTGTCAGACAGTGAAATGCCGCAGACCCGTCTCGCCGATTACCGGCAGCAGCCTCTGCTGCTGCTGAATAGGGCTCAGGAATGCGGCAGACAGTGTAATCTGGAACTTTCCGACGGCACTGCCCTTGAATTCAGCAGCGGAGAACCGTTCAACCTGGAAAAGATGCGGGCGCTGGCAAACCAAATTGTGCAAATTCCACAGTGGTGGACAAAGATCACCGAAGGCAGTTGCCTGCAGGCGCTGAACTCTTACTGGAAATATGACCGTCCCCTTCCGGCCGTAATCGGCGCGGACGGCAAACTCACACTGCCGGATGGTACCGACCTTCCGATTCGCTATGATCATGACAACGGTGTGGCTTATGCGCTGCAGGAAGCATTAAAGGAGAAAGATGAAACATTATTTGCTGACTGGTGAGAAATGGATTCCGGTCCTGCGGCGCGGCGGTTCCGCCGCCGACGTGTCGCTGCTGGAACTTTTTGAACATGGCGAAGACATCTGCGACCTGTCCGTGCCGCCGGCTACCCGGGTTGCGCTGATGCGGTTGCTGTTGTGCATCGTCATGCGCTCGCTGCCGCTGCCGTCAGACCGGTCGGAGTGGGAAGCCGCAAAAAGCAGTATCGCACCACAGGCCGTTGCCTACCTTAAACACTGGGAAACAGCCTTCGACCTTTATGGCGATCGTCCTTTTCTGCAGGTCAACGGATTGGAAATATCAGGTGATTCAACTTTGGACAAACTGGACTTCACCCTGGCCAGCGGCAACAATCACACTCTGTTTGACCATCTGGCCGGCGGTCAGAGGCGGCCCCAATCCCCGGCCTGGCAAGCACGGATGCTGCTGGTGACCCAAAACTTTGCGGCCAGCGGCCTGTATGGCCCCAACCGCTGGCATGGTCAGGCGACCAACGCATTAACCGGAAATCCGGCTTCGCCGGCGTTGGATGGCTCGCCATTGCATACGTTCCTGATTGGGGACAACATTATCGATACGCTGCACTTGAATCTGATTACCGCAGATGAACTGCGTGACCTCAACCTGACAGTCGGGGTACCGGTCTGGGAGCAGCCGCCGGACAGTCCCGGCGAGGCACAGCGGTTCAGAACTACTCTGCTGGGACGGCTCGCCCCGCTCAGCCGGGCAATCAAACTGCCGGAGGAGGGATGCCGTATTCAAATGGCAATAGCCTGTAATTACGCCAGGCTTCCGGAGTTTTCCGACCCGTTTTTAGCCAACCGCACAACACGTAAAAGCAACAGCGTCTGTTACCTGAGTGTTCAAGCTGACCGCCATCCGTGGCGGGAGCTGACGTCTTTGCTGATGTTGAATTCCACCTCCGACAAAGTCACGGCGCCGCATCATATCAACAAGGTGATACGGGGCTGGACTTCTGCAGACAAGGTAATGCGGCTCTGGTGCGGCGGCGTCGCTGTGGACAAAGCCAAATACATTTTTTCCGGAGAATGGCTGTTTTCATTTACCCCCAATGAGTTGTTCATTGAAGAAACCATACGGGAAATCAGCCATTTCGCCACAAAAGCGGAGTCCATTGAAAACCTGATTAAAAAATCGGTTGCGCTGTTTTGGAAAAACCTGTCAGAAATCAAATTAAAAGGCAAGAGTCTTAAAATCGTCGGTGGCAAAGAAAAAGCCATAAATCAGGCTCTCAGCGGATACTGGCAGCGGGTGGACACTCTGGCGGAGGAAACCCTGATTTCTGCGGCAACCGACGGGTTCATTCGGGCAAATCAGCAGTTAAAAGAGATTTCCGAATATTTTTTCACCATCGTTCTGCCTCTGGAGTCATCGCACGGGCTGATGGCTCTTGGTAAAACTCTGCCCTATTTTCATAAAGGACTGCATAATATTCTGAACGGTGAACCGAAAGGAGAAGCTGAAAATGGCCGGTGACAGTACAACTCATCCATTTCTGGAGTTTTTAAGACAGTTCAGGGATAATCCCGGCGCCATGGCTGATTTGCGCTGTGCGCTGATTCCGGCCCGGGAATTTCGTTCCTGGCCGTATCTGTCCCGCTTCTGCCGGCTGGATCATGACCGGGAAAGGATCCGGCTGGCGATCGTCGCCGCGGCTTTTGGAATTCAACCGGAAAACGGGCCGGCGGAGGAAAACCTGGGGGATGTCATGCGGCGAATTCAGAAAGGCGAACATGGCGACGACGGACTTTCCACCTACGAATTGCGGTTCAAGCGTCTGCTGGACTGTGACACGGTCGATGAATTGGCGCCATTGCTGCACAGCGTTTTCCGAGTGGCGAAATCGCGTGGAATCCCGATCAATCACAACAACCTGCTGCATGATCTGCAATACTGGGGAGAACGGGTCAAGCTCAACTGGGCAGCCCGTTTTATGCGGATCCCCACCGCCAGCACTGACGCCGGAGGCAGAGATGAATGAATTTTACCTCTCGCAATTCCGGATCAGTCGGGAAACAGCGCTCAGGCGCCGGCTGGTCTCCGCCTACGACCTGCATAAGCTGCTCTGGAAGTGTTTTCCGGGACGACCGGAAGCCAGACGGGATTTTCTCTTCCGCTGCGACCATCATGAGACCGAACTGAAATTTCTGATGCTGTCGGCGACGCGGCCGGAGCCGGGAGAATGGGCAGAATGGGATGGTATCAAGTCGTTCCGGCCCGAATTTCCGGCTGGCACCCTCTATTGGTTCCGTCTGCGCGCCAATCCGGTAATCCGGCAGGGGTCGGACGGCAAGCTCAGGGCGTTGACCACGGCCGATGAATTATCCGACTGGCTGGTTCGCAAGGGCGGACATCACGGCTTCGCGCTGCGCTCCGGGCCGGAATTTTCCGACTGCCGCCTGGAACAGTTCACCCGGCGCACCGGCACCCCGGCGGTTTCCATCAACGTGGTCGACATTGATGGCGTGTTGAGCGTCACCGACAGTATGGCATTCCGGAACGCCTTCTGCCAGGGAATCGGCCGCAGTCGTGCTTTCGGCTGCGGATTGCTGTTGTTGAAACGAATCACCATGTAACTCAAATCAATAACTCAAAAGGAGAACCAAATGAATCTCATCGAATTGCACATGCTTCAGTCCTTTCCGGTCAACTGCCTCAACCGCGACCTGTTCGGGTCTCCCAAAAGCACCGTGTTCGGCGGTGTCCCCCGGGCCCGGATCAGTTCACAATGCTGGAAGCGCGCCATCCGTCAGGCCGCCAAAGAAGAGAGTCCGATGTTTGAGGGAAAACGGAGCAAATATTTTTATGATCAATTAATTCTGCGGCTTGAGGAATGCGGACAATCGGAAACGGAAGCTGCCTCCATTGCCGCCGCCATTGTTTCCGCCACCAAAATCAAGCTGGACAAAGGCAACATTGCCAAAAGTCTGTTTTACTTTTCGCCGGAAGAACTGAAAGCGGCCGTTAATGCCTACCTCAACTGCCCGCAACCGAAGAACAAGGTAGCTTCCGCAGCCAGGGAGCTGGGCAGGGTGACACGCGACGGTGTCGACATCGCTTTTTTCGGCCGCATGGTGGCCGACACGGATCTGACGCTGGAAGGCTCCGCGATGTTCAGCCATGCCATTTCAGTCAACCGGGTGGATAACGATCTCGACTTCTTCACCGCGGTCGATGACCTCAGTCCCAAAGAAAAAACCGGGTCCGCCCACATGGGTGATCTCGAATTCAACACCGCCTGTTACTACCGTTACATAGCACTGAATCTCGACCTGCTCGCCGATGACGATCACCTCGCCATCCTGACGGCGGATGAACGCAAACTCGCCGTCGCCGTTTTTCTGCGCTCCTGCGCCCTGGCGGTGCCGGCCGCCCGCAAAAACTCCATGCTGGCCAGCACCGTCCCCGGATTCATTCTCGGCATCGCCCGCCAGGGGGCTCCGCTTTCGCTGGCCAACGCTTTCGAAATTCCGGTAAAGGGAGAGTCGCCGCTGAGCAAAGCCCGGGAGGCGATGCTGACCCACTGGCAGGAACTTAAAAAACTCTACGGCATTACCGCCGACTGTGAAGCGATCCTGCCGGAAAAACCGCTTGACCAGATTATCAGGGAGCTGGTGGAATATGTCCGATAATCAGGCCTGGCTGGCGCTGTTTTTTGATGCGCCGCTGCTTTCTTTCGGTGGAGAATGCAAGCTGGACGACCGTCTCACCTCAGGCTTTCCCACCCGGGGAGCGGTAACCGGACTGGTCGCGGCGGCGCTGGGCATTGCCCGATCCGACCGGCGGCAGCTGGCGCTTCTTGCGGAGTTGACGATGCTGAGCATCGCATTTCTGAAAGCGCCCGGCGTTTTAATCCGGGATTTTCAGACCGCCGGCGGCGGTTATCCGAAAACGTCCGGCGGCAGTATTCCGGTAAGCGCGGACGGCAAAGCCCGCAAAATTGCAATTGGTCACCGGGACTATCTTGCCGACGGCAAATTCGCTGCAGTGCTTGGCGGTGCGCCTCCTCTGCTGGAAAAAATCGGCATGGCCCTGAACAACCCGGTCTGGGGCGGCTGGATCGGACGCAAACACTGCATTCCGGCGACGCCGGTTTTTCAAGGGGTGTTTGCCGGAAAAACCGGGGCGCTGGACCGACTTAAAACGCTGGTGCCGGATTCGGAGCTGCGGATCTGGAAAGAGTGTTCTCTGGACAATCCGGAGGCAATTTCATACTCTGATCTGCCGGTGGATTTTTCCACCCGGGAGTTCCGGCGGCGCGCCGTCACGGAAAACTGACATGCCGACAGCCAGAATCTTTCCCGGAGTTCCGGTGGAAGCGCTGGCCCCCGCTTCCGACCGCTGGACGCCGCTGTTTCTGGAACACGGCCGGCTGGAGGTGGATGACTCCAGCGTGAAATTCATCGGTGCAGACGGCATGGTTATTCCCCTCCCGGTCGCCACCATCAGTGTTCTGCTGCTGGGACCGGGGACCACAGTCACACATGCCGCTGTCGTGGCCTGTGCTGACTCCAATACTCCGATTTGCTGGGTGGGCAGCGACATTATCCGTCTTTACGCTCACGGCCTGACACCGACCCATGACAATGCCAACGCCCGGCGCCATGCCGAGTTGTATGCCCATCCCCAAAGCCGTGCGGCAGTGGCCCGGCGCATGTTCAGTCTGCGTTTTCCGGATTTGGAAGTTTCCACCCGGACCATTCAGCAGCTGCGGGGGTTGGAGGGCGACCGGATCCGCAAGCTGTATCAGGAATTCGGGGAAAAATACGGAATCTGCTGGAAAGGACGCAATTACGACCGGAACAACTGGCTGCTGGCCGACAACATCAACCGGGCGATTTCGGTGGCGAATGCGGCGCTTTACGGCATGTGTGCGGCGGTAATATCCTCGTTGGGCTTTTTACCTCAGCTCGGATTCATTCACGCCGCCGGCAGCCTGCCTTTTGTCTACGACATTGCCGACATTTACAAACCCATTACTACCCTGCCGGCGGCCATTGCGGCAGTGCGGCAAAACCCGGCTGATGCAGAAACCCTGGCGCTGCTGCTGCTGAAACAGAACGTTGAAGCCGCCGGGTTGCTGAAAAGACTTCCGGATCAGATCATGGAACTGATGTCATGACGGTAATAATTGCAGAAAATACGCCGGACAAAGTGCGCGGACTGCTGAAACGCTGGTTTATTGAGCCGCGACCCAACGTTTTTGTCGGCAGTGTGAACCGCAGAACCCGGGAAAAAGTTTTGCAGTACATTCTGACATATTCTCCGGAAAACCTGGCATTGCTGGTGATTTTTGATGACGCCAGTTCGCAAGGTTTCAGCATCCGGCGCTATCGGGAAACCAGTCGCAGCGACCGGTTGATCAGCGGCCATTTTCTATTGGGAGTTGCTCCGGATCCGGCAAAACCGATATTTGCGACTTCCTGCGACTGGCCGGATTCTTTTGCCCATTGTTTCATTACTTATCGGCCGAAATCCTGATTTTTGAGCCGGGGTTGCTTGACAATTCAATAACCACAACCTATTGTAGGGGGAGCCAACTGCGTCTCCCACCGGTTGGAGTTTTCCCCACCCCTGTGGGGATGATCCGTCGCGGACCTGGTGGGGACGCTCCGCAATTACGTTTTCCCCACCCCTGTGGGGATGATCCGCTATGCCAGCGACCTGTGCAAAGCGTGTCATTGTTTTCCCCACCCCTGTGGGGATGATCCGCTCTGAATCTAATTTAGATCTTGATCGAGCATGTTTTCCCCACCCCTGTGGGGATGATCCGCAGCCCGTTTTTATCCCGTAGGCCGGTGCATTGTTTTCCCCACCCCTGTGGGGATGATCCGAGCAGCAGCATACCTTCATCAGCGGAGCCGGAGTTTTCCCCACCCCTGTGGGGCTGATCCGCGGTGCGTGTGG
>CASFVA010000031.1 GCA_949298075.1 uncultured Lentisphaeria bacterium | reverse complement strand
CTGTCGGGCAAAACGCGAGTTGAGCTCAAATTTACCCCCGAAATGAAAAAACCGACCGGAAGACCGGTCGGCGGAGAATCGAAAAAATGGTCGGGGTGAGAGGATTTGAACCTCCGGCCTCTGCGTCCCGAACGCAGCGCTCTAGCCAGGCTGAGCCACACCCCGGTGTTTATGCGTCTCCATTACGGAGACGACTTGATTAATATAGTCCGCTTTTGCTCAATTGCAAGTGATTATTCCGCCTTTTTAAGCGAAATAACAACTTTTTTCATCGCACCTTCACCTTCAGATTCCGTTGTGATTTCCGGATCGGCCTGCAGCGTCAGATGAATGATCCGCCGATCGTGCGCATTCATTTCCGGCATCTTGACCGCTTCTCCCCACCGTTTTACCTCCTTGGCCGCATCCAGCGCCTGCTGCTCAAGCTGCTCGGTCGTGAAGTGGGAGCCTTCACCGCGTTCCCGGCGGGGACGGCGTTCCCGCCGCTCGCTGCGTTCCGCCGGGCGGGATTCCTCTCCGTTCTCCCGATGCTCACGACGCTCACGCTCGCCATTGGAATAGCCATCAATGTCAAGCATGATATGCGGAAATTCCTCGTTGTCCTTGAACATGATCCGGTTGACCAGCAGCTGCAGGCTCTCCAATGTCTGACCTTTGCGGCCGATGATCCGTCCAGCATCGTCAGAGGCGATTTTTACGGCAAGTTTCTGATTTTTTTCCTCAACCCGGAACGTTCCGTTGAGACCGAGATAATCGAACATTGTTGCCAGGGTGCGGACGAGTTTTTCCTTTTGTTGTTCAAGCTTTTCATTGTCGGACATGGTCATTTTCCTTTTTTTGAAGTGGATTCTGCGGAGGCAACGGCCGCCACCGGGATTGCACGACTTCTCTGCTGAAGCCGTAATTGGATAATACTGAATATATTGCTTACCGTCCAGTACAGCGTCAGCCCTGACGGCAGGTCGTAGAGGAAGATCAGCATGACAAACGGCATGAGCATCATCATCTTCTTCTGCATCGGATCCATCGACATCGGCGTCATGTGCTGCTGAATTACCATCAGCGCGGTCATGGCGATGACCAGAGGATTGATCGGCAGTTTGAAGAAGTACAAGTTGAGCCGCGCCACCGTGTCGGCAGCAGCAAGGTCATGGCACCACAGAAACGAGGCCTGACGCAGCTCAACTGCTCCATCGAGCGTAGCATACAGTGCAAAAAACACCGGGATCTGAAGCAGAATCGGCAGACATCCGCCAAAGGGATTGACCCCCTCAGCCCGATACAGCTCCATCATTTTAGTGTTCATCAGCTGCGGATTGTCTTTGTACTTGGTCCGGATCTCGGTCAGTTTGGGCTGGACGGCCTGCATTTTTTTCATCGATGCGTTGGCCTTGGCCGTTACCGGATAGAAGAGAATGCGCACCACCAAAGTCAGCAAAATTATGCTCCAGCCGTAAGAACCCAGCACCGCGTGGAATTTCACCAGCACCCACAGCAAAAGCCGGGCCAGATAATCCAGGGGGCCCCAGGCCAGATGCATGACCCGGCCGGCGGAAGGTTGAAAATCGTCGATCAGCGCAATGATCTTGGGCCCGCTGTAATAACTGAATTCAAGGGTTCTGACCTCCCCGGGGGCCAGTTGAAACCGACCGGTTTGCGAACCGATGGCAATTACCGGCTCCTCCCGGCCGTTGACAACCTGCCGCTCCCGGGCCTGATAAAGGGTAAAGGGGTGGGCCGCGTCGAGAATTACACAGAAGTATTTGTTGCTGACGGCCGCCCAATCCACCGTCGGCGGGGGAGTGACAAAAAACTTCTCATCGCTTTTGTCAGCCTTGATATCGGTGAAATCACCGGACGCGGTCAGGAAATCCATTCGGTGGGAGGGCGTCCGGACTTTGTCTCCGGAAAGCGCTCCCCATGGGGCCAGTCCGCCACCGTTGACCGCAATGGCAAGATTGAGCGGTGAAGCGGAACTGTTGATGACGCACACCGCGTATTGAGTAACGTATCCGGAGGGTGCGACAGACCATTTCTGCTGCACCGTGAATTGCTGCCCCAGCGCGTTTTGCAGTCTGCGTTCGAGTTTGAGCTCGTTTTCCTCTTTCAGAACCCGGCGTACTTCGACCACCCGCCAGCTTCCCTGCGGATCAAAGACGGAAAGAGCTCCGGTGCCGGCCTGCGAAAGCATCCGGTCGAGTTCGATCGGAGCGGTCTGGCTGGCATTCAGATAATTCAGAAGTTCGATGGAAACAATCTGTCCGGCTACGGGATCAATGGTCAGTTTCATATCCCGGTTGCGCAGGATTTCCGGAGGACGGGAAACCGTCGGAGGAACCGCGAGAACCGGTTCAGACACCGCCGGAGCTGGAGAGGACGCGGGCGGGGAGGGCGTGTCTGCCGCCGGATTTGCCGGAACGGACGCCGCCGGCGCCGGAGCCGAAATCGCCGGTGAAGTGGGAATCCAGCCCATGTACCTGGCCAGCGGATCCCAGCCGAAGAGCACCGCGGCACAGATGATTATGCCGATGATTATTTCTTTATCAAATTTCATGCTGTTCTTTCGTTGAATCCCGGTCAACTCCGGCCGGCGGCGGTCCGTCCTGTTCCGTTCGTCCGGGAAGTTTCATGTTCATTGCGGTTTCCCGGTGTCAGCCGCCGCCCGGACGGTGCGTGGCGGAACCGGATCATACCCCCCCCGGCAGAAAGGCTGGCAGCGCATTATCCGCCATGCCGTCAGCCAGCTGCCCTTCCACAGACCGTGGATTCGCAGGGCTTGAACCGCATAATGAGAACAGGTCGGCTCAAAGCGGCAGCAGCACGGCAGCCAGGGGGAGATCAGCCGTTGGTAAATCCCGATGATGAAAATCAGGGCTCCTGCCGCGAAACCGGAACGTTCTCCGCCGGTTTCAGGATTCCGAGCTTCCGGAGCAGGCCCGCAACTTCCCGGGTCGCTTCCGGACCGGTGTAATCTGCCAGGCGGCGGCGCGGAATCAGCAGCAGGTGACACGGCAGAATTTGCGGTTTGAGCAGTCGCACACTCTCCCACAGCAGCCGGCGGGCCCGGTTGCGTTTGACTGCGAGCAGACTGTATTTTTTCCCGCATATTACCGCGCATTTAAAGCGTTCGGCATCCGCCCGGACCGCCACTATCGCCGGACCGGCCGCCTTGACTCCGGCGGACCGAAGCCGTTCGAACTGGGCTTTCAATACCAGTTTGTCGGTTTTGCGCAGCCGCAGTCGCTCCGGTGTGTCGGACGGATGCAATTGCAAATCCCGTCGCGGCGTCAGGCGGTGAGCTTGGCGCGGCCTTTGCGGCGGCGGCGCTTGATGACCAGACGGCCGGCGCGGGTTGCCATGCGGGCGAAAAAGCCAATGCGGCGTTTGCGCCGCCGGTTGGAGGGCTGAAAAGTTCTTTTCATCTTTACTGATCCTTTATTGTTTATGCTCTGTTGCCGACTTTTTAATTATCCCAATGTTTTAGGGCTGTCCCTTAAAATATACCGTCGCAGGTTTTTTTTCAAGCCCGAACTCGGCTTTTTCGCCATAAAAGTGTCAGTTATCCGGGTTCAGGGCGGCTTTAACTCCGGTTTTGATTGCTTTTTCAGTCTAAATGTTTATATTAAGAAGTGAAGCGGTTCCGATTGTCAGTCGGGCCGGCGATGAAGAAGTTTTAACATGCGGGTGGCCCGAATGAAAATTGTGATTGCTCCGGATTCCTTCAAGCATGCGCTGCGCAGTCCGGCCGTAGCCGCTGCCCTGGCAGCGGGTTGGCGGGAGCGCCGCCCCGGCGACTTGGTGATCGAACTGCCGCTGGCAGATGGCGGCGAAGGGACGTGCGAGGCGTTGATGGCCGCGTTGAATGGCAAACGCCGGACCGTCGAGGTTTCGGACCCGCTGGGGCGGCGGTGCCGGGCGGAATTCGGCCTGGCGCCGGCGGCCGGACTGGCGGTGGCGGAAATGGCAGCGGCTTCCGGAATTGAGCTGCTTGCTCCGGATGAACTCAATCCGCTGGCGGCCTCGTCTTACGGGTTTGGCGAATTGATCCGGAGCATGCTGGATACCCGGATGCCCCGGCTGCTGCTGGGAATCGGCGGCAGTGCCACGGTGGATGGCGGCATTGGCATGCTGCAGGCGCTGGGGGCGCGTTTTTTCGACCGGAACGGTGCTGAACTGCCGCCGAAATGCGGCGGCGGTGCGTTGATCCGGGTGGCTGCGGCCGATTTTTCCGGACTCGATGACCGGCTGGCGCAAACGGAAATCGAAGTGGCCTGCGACGTCATCAATCCGCTGACTGGCCCGCACGGCGCGGCGGCAGTGTTCGGACCGCAGAAAGGTGCTTCGCCGGCGGAGGTGATGGAGCTGGATTCCGGTTTGCGCAACTGGGCGGCGGTAATCGCGGGGGCGTTGGACGGGGCACCCGGCGACGGAGCCGCCGGCGGGGTGGGGTTTGCGCTGCGGACCATTGGTCAGGTCCGGATGGCATCCGGGGCGGCTCTCGTGGCCGAATGCGCAGGGCTGGGCGGGCATCTGGCGGAAGCCGACCTGCTGATCACCGGTGAGGGATGCAGCGATGACCAGACGCTTGATGGCAAACTCTGCGCCACTGTGGCGGAAATCGCTGCGGCAAACGGTGTGCCGGCCGTGCTCTGCTCCGGCGCGTTGCGAAGTGCCCCGGAACGCTTTGATCACATCTTTGCGGCCGCGTTCAGCATTGCGGCCGGCCCCGGATCCCTCGACGAGGCGCTGGCTGCCACGGCCGGCAATCTGCGCCGGGCCGGACGCAATCTGGCCGGACTGGCCGGAGTTTTCGCAAGCTGCAACGCCGGAGGGGCGCGATGATGAAGTGGTTTAAAGCCCTGCCGGCGGAGCTTACTCCGGAGCGGCGCCGCCGCGCTGAGCGCGATTCGATTCTCTCCACCTGTTTCGGGGCGATGGGCGACATCACCCTCACTGACAGTGCGGTGATTATTCTCTTTGCCGCGGCAATTGGCGCCGGAGACATGTTTTCAATGGTGACAACCGCATTCATGCCGCTCTTCAACGGGCTCTTTATTATTCCGATGGCCTGGCTGGCCGCCCGACTGGGCAATCAGGGTCTGATTTTGCGGACCTGTACAATTTCCTTTGTTCTTTACCTTGTCATTGTGGCTTCGCCGTTTTTCGGAAGCTTTGCGGTGACGGCCATGATCGGAGCGTTGATGCTGTTCGCCGTTTCCCATACCGGATATGTTACCGGATGGTTTCCGATGATCGACACGTTTCTGACCCCGGAGCGGCGGGGAGGCTATCTGGGCCTGATGAGGTTCTGCTGGCAGTTGTCGGCATCGGCGTTTCTCTTCGGCATCGGATTGATCATCGGGAAAAATCCGCCGCTGCGAATGTTGCAGCTGGTGCTGCTGGTTTCGGCCCTGATTTATCTGGGGCGGATTGTGTTTATTTCCCGCATCCCGGTTTTTCCCGCCAGGAAACCGGAATCATTCGGATTCGGCACCGGGCTGGCCACCGCGCTGGCCAATAAACCGCTGGTCGGCTACTCGGTGTATCTCTTTGTGCTGAATCTGGCGGCATACGGCACAATTCCGCTCACCACGCTGTACCTGAAGCGCTGGATCATGGCTCCGGACAACGTCATTGTGCTGATTTCGGCGGTCACTCTGGGCGGCATGCTGATCGGTTCGCTGGGGGCCGGTCCGCTGCTGCGCCGGTACGGCATCCGCCGGGTGCTGCTGGGTGTTCATCTCTGCTACGCGCTGACCAATCTGGCGTTGTTTTTCATCGGCCGCGAGGTGATGCCGCCGGTTCTTACCTACAGCGTTATCTGTTTGCTGCTGTTTGTCTACAGCGTGACTTATGCCAATGCCAATATTGCCTCAACCAGCGAAATGATGGCTCTGGCGACTCCGGGCAACAAAGTCATGGCGATGGCTTTCTGCGGAGCGTTTTATTATACCGGCTCGGGATTGTCACGGCTGCTGTCGTCTCTGATCCTCGGCGCCGGACTGCTGGCGCCCCGATGGCAGATCGGCGGTCTGGTGTTTTCGCACTACCAGACGCTTTATCTCTTTTACACCGTGGCGATTGGTTTCGCCGCCATGCTGCTGGTGGTGGTGCCGGCGGTGTTCCCCCGGGGAGAATACTTTTACCGGGACGATCATTGACGAGACTTGACAAAAACGCTCAGGAGAACTATTTTTTATCCGTCGCACCGCGGACGGACGGCGGAATGTTTTTGCCGGATCACTGATTTCAACTGTGACCGGAATTGACCTGCGGAGAATTATGAAAGGTATTGTTTTGGCCGGCGGCGCCGGTACCCGGCTGCATCCGATTACCCGGGGAGTCTCCAAGCAGCTGCTGGCGGTCTATGACAAGCCCATGGTGTATTATCCGATTTCCGTGCTGATGCTGGCCGGAATCCGGGATATTCTGATGATTACCACTCCGGAGGACCAGTCCGCGTTCCGGCGTCTGCTCGGCGATGGCTCCCGCTTCGGCATCCGGCTGGCCTACGAAGTGCAGCCGCGCCCGGAGGGGTTGGCGCAGGCTTTCATCATCGGCAAGTCGTTCATCGGACCGGATCCGGTGGCGTTGGTGCTGGGAGACAACATATTTTACGGAGCCCGGCTCCGGCAGATTGTCACCGCTGCCGCCGGACGCGCCCGGGGGGCGACGGTGTTCGGATATTATGTGCGCGACCCGGAACGTTTCGGCGTGGTGGATTTTTCTTCCGACGGGATGGCGCTTTCCATTGAGGAGAAACCGGTGCGCCCCAAGTCGAATTATGCGGTGACCGGGCTCTATTTTTATGACAACAGCGTGGTGGAAATCGCTGAAAACATCCGGCCCTCCGCCCGGGGGGAACTGGAAATCACCAGCGTCAACAACGTTTATCTGCAGCGCGGTGAACTCAGGGTGGAAAAGCTGGGCCGCGGCTACGCCTGGCTTGACACCGGGACTCATGACAGCATGCTGGATGCCGCCAATTTTATCCGGACTATTGAATCCCGGCAGGGATTGCAGGTGGCCTGCCTGCAGGAAATTGCCTGGGAAAACGGCTGGATGACGGCCGGCGAAATCCGGAACAGCATCGCCGATATGCACAAGACAGAATACGGTCAGTACCTGTTGAAAATGACGGAAGGAATGCGGGACGATGAATGTGGTGCCCACCGCAATTGAGGATGTGCTGGTGATTGAACCCCGGGTGTTCGGTGACGAACGGGGATATTTTTTCGAATCGTGGAACGCGGCAGAATACCGGGCGCACGGCATTGACGCCGACTTCATTCAGGACAACGAGTCGCGGTCCCGCTTCGGAGTGGTCCGAGGACTTCATTATCAGCTTCCTCCCTACACCCAGGCCAAGCTGGTGAGGGTGATTTCCGGGCGGGTGTTGGACGTGGCGGTGGATATCCGGCGCGGATCGCCCACGTTCGGACAGCATGTGGCAGTTGAGCTTTCCGGCGAAAACAAGCTGCAGCTTTTCGTGCCGCGGGGATTTGCCCACGGCTTCGCCGTGTTGAGTGATGAAGTGGTGTTCGCCTACAAGTGCGACAACCGCTACATGCCGTCGCACGAGCGCGGCATTGCCTTTGACGATCCGGCTTTGGCCATCGACTGGCGGGTCCGGGTGGAGCATTTCATTCTGTCCCCCCGGGACACCCGGCATCCGCGCCTTTCCGATCCCGGGGTCGAACTCTTTGATTACCATGACCGGGAGTATTTGAAATGAAAGTTCTTCTCACCGGCGGCCGGGGAATGCTGGGCCGCACGATCAAGGCCTTGTGGCGCGATGACGAGGTCATTCCGACTGATCTGCCCGAGGCGGACATCACCGATCCGGCCGGATTTGGGGCAGTGCTCGACCGTTACCGTCCGGAAGTGGTGGTGCACTGCGCGGCGATGACCCAGGTGGATCGTTGTGAGAGCGAACGGGAGCTGGCGTTCCGGCTCAATGGTTTTGGCAGCGCCTGCGTGGCGGCGGCCTGCCGCTCCCGCGGCATCCGGCTGGCGGCGATTTCGACCGACTATGTTTTTGACGGCGCCTCGGAACGGTCGTGGTCGGAGTTCGATCAGGCGTCCGGCGGGCGGACGGTGTACGGACAAAGCAAATTCGCGGGAGAGGAGGCGGTTCGGCGGCACTGTCCGGATCACCTCATCGTGCGGGTGTCATGGCTCTACGGCTTCGGAGGTCCCAGTTTCGTCCATACCATGCTGCGGCTGGCCGACGGGAGCCGTCCCCGGCTGCGGGTGGTCAATGATCAGCACGGCAATCCCACCAGTGCGCTGGCCGTGGCACGCAAACTGCGGGAGCTGCTGGCGGTGCCGGGGCTGGTCGGCACCTGGCATCTGACCTGTGAGGGAGAAGCCACCTGGTACGAGTTTGCCCTGGAAATATTCCGCCTGGCCGGAGTCAAACAGGATGTTTCCCCCTGTCTCACTGCGGAGTACCCGGCCCCGGCGCCGCGTCCGGCCAACTCCCGGCTGGACAAGATGATGCTGAGGCTGGCCGGATTTTCGCCCATGCCGGACTGGCATGAGGCCCTGGCCGAATTCATTCGGCTGGAATTCCGACACTAAGGGTGTCCGCGGGAGCGCGGCCGCCGCCTGACGTTTCGAAAATCCGGCAGACCGGCAGGGGGCGGCGCACTTCGAACGCAGCTTCCGGGAAACATCGGGCGAGTTCCCGGCATATTTCGCGGCCTCCAATGAATAACGGCACTGCCGGCGGAGTCGCGACCGGGAATCGAAAAAGGAGAATTGAATTCGAAACCGCCGTAACCGCTTGTCAGGTTTCAGCTCCGGTGGTTGCGCATGGAACGGCGCATGGCCTCTTCGCTGTCGCGTTTGCGCAGCGTTTCCCGCTGATCGCCATGGGATTTGCCCTGGGCATAGGCGATCTCCACTTTAATCAATCCCTGCTTCAGGTAAAAGCGGAGCGGCACCACGGTGCCGCCGCGGGTGCCGAGCCACTGGGCAATTCTTAAAATTTCCTTTTTGTGCATCAGCAGGCGTCGCTGGCGGCGCACCTCATGGTTGAAACGGTTGCCGAAACCGTAAACCGAGATATGAACGTTGAGCAGAAACATCTGCCCGTTCAGAATTTTGATATAGCCGTCGTTAAGTTGAATCGCCCGATCGCGGCAGCTTTTGACCTCGGTGCCGGTGAGCTGGATTCCGGCTTCAAAGCGTTCCACGATCTGATAGTCGTGGAACGCTTTCTTGTTGGTGGCCAGCACCGGGTTGTCAGGCGTCATGCGCGGCATGGACAACTCTCCGGTCAGCTGTCACTGCGCAGAAAGCGCCCGGCTTTGGCGGCATAGGCGCTCTGGCGCGGGTTGTTCGCGGCAGTGAGCGAAGCGTTGAATTTGGTCAGCAGGTCAAGTTGTTCCCGGCTGAGTCCGACAGGGCTTTCCACATGAATCCGCACATGCAGATCGCCGCGGCCGTTGCCGCGCAGCGACGGAGCACCCTTGGATTTAACCCGGAGCATGGTGCCGCTTTGGGTGCCGGCCGGAATCCGCAGTTTGGCCTGTCCTGCGATGGTGGGCACTCCGACAATGCCTCCGGCCACTGCGGTGGCGAAGGGAATCGGCACTTCGCACATCAGATCATCGCCGTTGCGTTCAAATATCGCGTTGGGACGCACATGAATAAACACATAGAGGTCCCCCGGAGGACCGCCGCGCATGCCGGCGGCTCCCTTCCCGGCCACCCGGAGCTGGGAACCGGTATCCACCCCAGGACGGATATGAATGCTGAACGACTCCCGCACCTGAAACCGGCCCTGTCCGCGGCATTTGCGGCAGGGTTTGTCAATGACCTGCCCGCTGCCGCCGCAGGCGCGGCAGGTTTGGCGGACGCTGAAAAAGCCCTGGGACACCGTCTGGGATCCCGTGCCGCCGCAGGTGGGGCAGGTGTGCTTGCTCGATCCGGGTTCGCAGCCGGAGCCATGGCAGACGTCGCACTCGGTCAGGCGGGGGAGGTCAATGGTTTTGTCGGCGCCGTACATGGCGTCTTCAAAGTCGATTTCCAGGTCATAGCGCAGGTCGTCGCCCGGAATCGGAGCGTTGGGATTGCGCTGCCGCCGGCCGCCGCCGAACAGGTCGTCGAATGAAAAACCGCCGCCGAAGAACTGGCTGAAAATGTCCTGGGCATGACGGGTGTCGTAGGCTCCGGCCCCGCCGTGGCCGGCCTGGGTGTAAGCCTCGTGACCGAACTGGTCGTACTGGCGGCGCTTGTCGGGATTGCTGAGTACTTCATAGGCCAGCGAAACCTCCTTGAACCGTTCCTCGGCGGCGTTGTCGCCGGGATTTTTGTCCGGATGGTATTTTATTGCCAGCTTACGGTAAGCTTTCTTGATTTCATCGGTGCTGGCGGTCTTGGCGACGCCGAGCACTTCATAATAATCTTTGGCCATAAAGCATCACTCCCCTTTTTCCGCCTCCGGAGCGGCCGGGGACTCCTCTGCGGCCGGACCGGCGGACACCACCACCCGCGCAGGACGCAACAGGCGGTCGCCGATTTTATAACCGCTGCTCCAGACCTTGGAAATCAGGCCTTCCGGGACACAGTCCGAGGGCTCGTGGGCCACTGCCTCGTGCAGTTCGGGATCGAATTTGGCGCCGGCGGCTTCCAGTGGCTTGACGCCGAGTTCATCGAAAGCCTTGCGGTATTCGGCGATGATCATTTTCAAACCCTGCTTGAGCGCGTCGAGGTTGTCTGACTTGTCGGCGGCATTTTCCGCCATTGCCAGATAGTCAAAGACGGTGAGAAACGGTCCCAGGGTGTCGGCGGTGGCATAGGCCCGGGCATCGGCGAGGTCCTTGGCCACCCGCTTTCTGTAATTTTGATACTCCGCCTGAAGATAAAGGTATTTCGCCTTGATATCATCCCGTTCCCGGCAGGCTTCGGCCAACGGATCCGGGGCGGCGGACTCGGGCGCAGCGGTTCCGGTAACGTCGGTTTCCGGACTTCCGGCGACTTCCTCCCAATCCTGGGGGCTGGCCTGGGTCTCAGCGGCGGACTCCGGAGCTTCGGCTTCCGGCGGCGGCATCGGCTGTTTCTTGGGTTTCATATATGCAAATCTCCTTCCATCGATAATACCGTATCATAACCGAATTAATAATATATCATCTCCGCGCCGGAAATCAAGGCTGGTTATGGGGATGGAAAACGCGGACAGCCGGAAAAAAGCTGAAGAATGATTGCAAAAATCGTCCGGAGATGATATATTTACCGTTTGTTGGAATTTTCTGTACCCAACCTGCACTTAAGGAGAGCATATCATGGATTTTTCCCGTTATTTTCGTGATTATCCCAGCCCGGACGGCTTTTTCGGACCCTACGGCGGAGCTGAACTGCCTCCCGAGCTCGAAGCGGCGTTCAAGGAAATCAACGACGCCTATCAGGCGATTTGCCAATCCGCCCATTTCATCAATGAGCTGCGGCGCATCCGCCGTGAGTTTCAGGGGCGGCCGACGCCGCTCTATCACTGTGACCGACTGTCGCGGAAACTCGGCAACTGCCAGATCTACCTCAAGCGCGAGGATCTCAATCACTCCGGAGCCCACAAGCTCAACCACTGCATGGGGGAGGGGCTTTTGGCCAAATACATGGGCAAGAAACGCCTGATTGCCGAAACCGGAGCCGGCCAGCACGGCGTGGCGCTGGCTACGGCTGCGGCTTATTTCGGACTGAAATGCGAAATCCACATGGGTGAAGTCGACATCGCCAAACAGGCTCCCAACGTGACTCGCATGAAGATTCTCGGTGCCGAGGTGGTGCCGGTCAAAATCGGTCTGCGTACCCTCAAAGAGGCGGTGGACTCCGCGTTCGCCTCTTACGCCAAAAACTACCGGGATTCCATTTACTGCATCGGCTCAGTGCTGGGACCGCATCCTTTCCCGCTGATGGTGCGTGACTTCCAATTTTGCATTGGCGAGGAGTCCCGGGCGCAGTTCCTGGAAATGACCGGCCATCTTCCTGATGCCGTAACTGCCTGCGTGGGTGGCGGTTCCAATGCCGCCGGCAGCTTCGCCGCCTATTTGAACGACCCGGTTGAGCTGATTGGAGTCGAACCGCTCGGCCGCGGCTCCGGCCTCGGCGAACATGCGGCTTCAATGAACTACGGAACCCCCGGTTCCATGCACGGTTTCCGGAGCTACATGCTCAAGGATGAAAACGGCAATCCGGCTCCGGTCTATTCGATTGCCAGCGGTCTTGACTACCCGTCGGTCGGTCCGGAACACGCGCTGTGGCATGATCTCGGCCGGGTCCGGTATCTGACCGCTAGCGACGCCGAAGCCGTGGACGCCTTTTTCAAGCTGTCGCGCTATGAGGGAATTATTCCGGCGCTGGAGAGTTCCCACGCGATCGCCTATGCCATGCGCTGGGCCAAGGAACACCCCTACGGTTCGATCATTGCCACCTGCAGCGGTCGGGGCGACAAGGACATTGACTATGTGGTCGAACATTACGGCTACGGCGATGAATATGCGTTCAGGGATTGAGCTCGGTTTTTATGGATAATTCAATTGGATAATTCAGTGGAGCAGTCAAGCCATGCCGTTTGATCACGGATCGTTTTCTTTCACCATGTTCGACCTTCCCGGTGAGCTGCCGGAAAATCTGGTTGAACTTTTCGCCGCCGCAAAAGCCGGGGCCCTGGATGGTATTTCCGGAGAACCCGAAATCGGCTGGGTCACCGGCCGGCACCTGCTGGATACCGCCATTGATGCTGAATCTTGTGACCTCGGCGGCAGTTACTATCTGATGCTGCGCCAGGCGGTACGCAAGATTCCGGGGGCGCTGCTGACGGCGATCTGCCGGAGAGAGGAGCTGGCCTGGATGCGGGCCAACCAGCAGGAATTCATTTCCGGAAAGGTACGGCGTGAAATCCGGGAGGAGATGATTGAAAAGCATCTTCAGAAGATGCCACCGGCGCTGTCGGGCATTCCGATGGTGCTGGAGCCTCACTCCCGCCGGTTGTATGTTGGCGCGACCAGTCAGACTCAGATCGACCTTTTCATCGACAACTTTTACCGGGTGACAGGCGTGGAGCCGGTTCAGATCATGCCCGGAGAACTGCTGGAGCAACTCGGCTTTGGTACTTCTGCGACTTTTCCGGCTCTGAATGCCGGTGCCGGAGCGACCGGCGGCGAGCCTTGTATCGGCCGGGATTTTCTGCTGTATCTCTGGTTCTACGGTGAAACCACAGGCAAGCTCAGCCACCCCGACCTCGGGGAGTTCGATCTGATAATCGAGGGTCCGTTGGTGTTTGCCGGTGACGGTGAAGAGCGCGGATCGGCAGAGGCGGTGATCAAGAAAGGCGGCAGTCCGTTGCGCAGCGCTGAAGCCAAAGCGGCGTTGCTGATCGGCAAAAAGCTGAAAAAGGCCAAGCTGACTTTGACGCGCGACAATCAGATCTGGAGCGGGAGTTTCGACGCCGACAACTTCTGTTTCGGCAGCTTCAGACTGCCGGAAGGCGAGGCAATGAACGAGTACGAACGCTTCGCCGAGCGGGTGGAAAATCTGGGGGTTTTCCGGGATGCGCTCACGGCTTACTTCAAACTTTTTGCCGAGGCGATGATCTCGGACCGGCTGCCGGAAACGGAGCGGTCGATCAAGACCTGGGCCCGGGAGCGCGAGGCGATTTGACCCATGCACGAAGAAGATTGCCTCATTGAAATTTTGACCGGGCGTTATTCCGGCTACGAATTGCCTGAGTCCGGCGGGGTTGAACTTGATCTGGGCTGCGGTTCCGGCTCGTTCACCGTTGCGCTGGCGGCCCGGTATCCGGAGCGCCGGATTCTGGCGGCCGATGTGATGCTGGGGCGCTTGCGCAAGCTGGTCCGGCGACGGGAGCGGCTGAAGCTTGACAACTTGTCCATTCTGCGGGTGGAGGCGCGTTATCTGGTCGGCAGAATGCTGCCCGATGGCGGTCTTGACCGGATTCATCTGCTGTGTCCGGATCCTTGGCCCAAGGGGCGGCACCGCGGACATCGGCTGTTGTCGAGCGACTTCACGGCCCGGCTGCACCGGGTGCTGAAGCAGGATGGGATTTTTCATTTTTCCAGCGATGATGAGTATTACTGCCAGGCGGTGAACCGGGAGATGACCCGGTCGGAACTTTTTGTTCCGGATCCGCAGGCCATTGCCGACGTGGCGGAGCTTAAAAGTGATTTTGAGCGGCGCTGGCTGGAATCCGGACGACGGGTGGAGCACCTGGCCTGGCGGCGGCTGCCGCTGCCGCCTTACCGGGGGGGACATTGATTGAACAACCGCAGGGGACAACGTCAAGCTGGTCGGGAGTGACCGGAACAGGAACAATACAGGTGTGAGCATGAACATTTTTCAGGAACTCAAAGCCCGGGGCTTTTGTTTTCAGAGCACCGGTGAAGAAGAAATTGAAAAACTGCTGACGACCGGACGGGTGAAGTTTTACGTTGGTTTTGATCCTACCGGCAGCAGTCTTCACGTCGGGCATCTGCTGCCGGTGATGGCGATGCGGTTGCTGCAGAAGGCCGGACACACGCCGATTGTGCTGGTGGGCGGCGCCACGGCCCGGATTGGAGATCCTTCCGGCAAACAGACGGCCCGGCCGATGATGACGATTGATGAAATCAACCGCAATGTGGAGTGTCTGCGCGGTCAGCTTTCCCGGTTCATCACCGGGGATGTTCATTTCGTCAACAACGCCGACTGGCTCTGCCGCATTGGTTACATCGACATGTTGCGGGAAGTCGGTACCATTTTCAGCGTGAACCGGATGCTGACGCAGGAGTCGGTCAAAATGCGTCTGGAAAATGGACTGTCGTTTCTGGAGTTCAACTACTCGATCCTCCAGGCCTACGATTTCTGGACGCTCAATCGCGAACTGGATTGCGAACTTCAGCTTGGCGGTCAGGACCAGTGGGGCAACATGGTGGCCGGCACTGAACTGGTGCGCCGCAAGAGCGGTCGGACGGTGCATGCGATGACGATTCCGCTGCTGCTCGATGCCTCCGGAAACAAGTTCGGGAAGACGGCAGGCGGCCGGAATGTCTGGCTGGATACGGAGCGTACCCCGGTTTTCGACTACTACCAGTTCTGGCGCAACTGTGATGATTCCGAGGTGAGACGGCTGCTGCTTTATTTCAGTTCACTGCCGGTGGCCGAGGTGGATGCGCTGACCGCCCCGGGATCTAACATCAACCGGGCCAAGGAAATTCTGGCCTGTGAAGCCACGGCTTTAGCCCACGGCGAGGCGGCAGCCCGGGAGGCTTTCGCGGCAGCGGGGCGCCGGTTCGGCTTTGCCGATCCTGAAGGACGGGTGACGACGACGAGCCGGGTGGCGGCATTGCCGGAGGGCGGAGCCGCTGCGGAAATTCCGGTGGTGAAGCTGCCCCGCATGGAGTTTGAGCAGGATTCCGGTGTGACAGTGGCCAAAGTGCTGATGCTGGCCGGACTGGTCCGGAGCAGCAGTGACGGCCGGCGGCTGATTCAGGGCAATGCTGTGGCGATTGACGACGTTAAAGTGACTGAGCCGGCAGCGGTGCTGCGGGCTTCGGATATTCCGGCTTCCGGGATCGTGCTGCGGGCCGGTAAAAAGAATTTCCGGCGGATTGTGCTGGAGTGAGCCGCCGCAGCTGAACCGGCATTTGCCGGTGTGATTTTCAACACGGATTTTACCGGTATTGCCGGCGAAATCCGTTTTTTTGCCGGAAGTTTTCGGGAGTGTCAGACGGCGGATGGCGGCACGCCGAACACCTTGCGGAAAACCCGGGAAAAGTAAAAAGCGCTGGCAAAGCCGAGCCGGTCGGCGGTTTCCTTGACGCTGAGCCCTTCGTCATGAAGCAGGGCGTAGCCGCGATCGGCAAGTTTCCGATGGAGATAGGTTCCGGGCGACATGCCCAGCTCGGATTTGAAAAGCGCATTGATCCGCTGAGGGGTCAAATGAAATTTCCGGGCCAGGTCCAGCCGGGTCGGATGTTCGGTGAGATGTTGTTCCAGATACCCCAGCATCGCCTCAATCCGGATGCTGTTGCCGTGGTCCGCCGCCGGCTGGTTAATCAGGTAAAGCCAGATCAGTGTACCGACTGCCGAAAGCAGAGGTTCGGTGCCGCGGCCGGGGCGTTCAAACAGGCGGGCGGCCCGGCGGAACAACTCCGGCATCGCGTATTCGGGGTGAATGCCGCCAGACGTGGGGGTTCCGCTCCGGAGGCCCCGTCGTTCCCTGACCGGAGCGGAATCAGGTGGATGCAGCTGAAAAACGCCTGTTCCGGATCGCTTTTCAGCCGGTAGATGTGCGGTTCGCTCGGCCGGATGGTCAACACTTCGCCGGACTGCTGATGCACCTGTTCTCCGGTTGCGCAGTTGATGAATTCGAACTCGCCGCGCAGAGAGAGAATCAGTTCGTATTCGGCGAGCTGTCGCGGACCCCAGGCCGGACCGAGGCCGGTCAGTGAGCGGTAGTTGACAAAGGCAACCCGGACCGTGGTGGCGCAGACCGGGGGCGATGCCGGTTCAGAAATATTACAATTGTACATGACAACACTACTTTCAACCATTGGCGGATGGAACTTTCTGAAGTATAATTATAATAATGCGAATAAATCTTCAATGCAAGTCAACAGGAGGAAATATGGCGATAAAACCTGTGCTGCCGCCGTGGCCGGGAACCATGACCGGCCGGGAACGGTTCCGGCGTCAGATGAACTTCCGGAGCTTTGACCGGTGCTTCAACATGGAATTCGGCTATTGGGATGAAAACTTCACCACTTGGCCGCTGTTTATCGACAACGGCATTCACAACAATGAAGAGGCGGCCGTCTTCTTCAACTTCGACCGGATCGCCGACATTGCCGGCAACGTCTGGATGTCGCCACCGTTTGAGGAAAAGGTTATCGGTCATCGCGACGGACTGGACATCGTCATCAACAGCAACGGATTGCTGGCCGAAGTTCCGGCCGACGGGCACGACACCATTCCTCATTATCTCAAGTCGAGCATCGTGACTCCGGATGACTGGAAACGGTGCAAGGAAGAACGTTTCCGGCGCGACGACCCGGACCGGTGGCCGGATCTGGCGGCGCTCCGGGCGGCGCATCCGGCCGACCGTGATTACCCGCTCGGAGTCTGGTGCGGCTCGATGATCGGACGGATTCGCGACATGCTGACCTTTGAGGGACTTGCTTACGCGGTTTACGATTATCCGGAGATGGTTGAGGACATGGTTGAAACCTGCTGCGTACTGGTCGAGGATTTTCTCGACCGGGTGCTGCCGCATTTCGATTTCGATTTTGCGGCGGGCTGGGAGGACATTTGCTTCAAGAACGGTCCGATCGTGTCGGTCGACTTTTTCCGCGACGTGGTGATGCCGCGTTACAAGCGGATCCGGCGCAAACTGGATGCCTACGGAATTGACCTCTGGTATACCGACTGTGACGGCGACGTGCGGCCGCTGCTGCCTTATTTTCTGGAAGGCGGCATTAACTGCCTGTTTCCTTTCGAGGTAATGGGGTGTTCCCATCCCGGTGAGCTTCTGGACCGCTATCCCGGCCAGTTGCGGATCATGGGCGGGGTTGATAAAATTCAGCTCGGTTCCGGTCGGGAAGCGATCCGGCGCTATATGGATACCCTGGTGCCGTATGTTGAGCGGGGAGGATACATTCCTTTCTGCGACCATCGCTGTCCGCCGAACGTGTCGCCTGATGATTACCTCTACTACCTGGATCTGAAGCGTCGGATGTTCGGCCTGAAGTGAGTTGGGTTTGATCTGTTTCCCGTTTTCAGGAGGAGCGGTGATGATCCGGTTTTTTTGCTCCGGCTGGTTGTAAAATCAGGGGAGAGGATTATCTTAACCATCGGATCGGAAAGGGGCGGGGTTGTTTTGCCTGACGGACGGCCGCCGTCATAATCCGGACATCAGTCCGGCGATGGATGAAATGGAGAAACAGCATGATTATCGGGTGTAACTATTGGGCTTCTCATGCCGGATTGCGCATGTGGAGTCGGTGGGATGAGGAAACTGTGCGCGCCGATTTTGACCGGATGGCCGGAATCGGCATCAGCACAATAAGAACTTTTCCGTTGTGGCCGGAGTTTCAGCCGCTGACGCTGCTGCGCAGTGGCTGCGGCCGGCGACGGGAGCTGACTTTCGGGGATCATCCGCTGCCGCGGAGCGAGGCCGGGCAGGCCGGCGTTGATGAGATGATGGCCGACCGTCTGGAAAAGTTGCTTGATTGTGCCGCCGCCGCCGGACTCAACGTTGAGCTGGGCCTGATTACCGGATGGATGAGCGGGCGGTTGTTTGTTCCGCCCGCATTTGAGGGGTTGAACCTGTTGACCGATCCGTTGGTGATTCGCTGGCAGGTGCGCATGATCCGGTATCTGGTGCGCCGGTTCCGCACCCATGTGGCGGTGGCGGGCTGGAGTCCCGGCAACGAATGCAACTGTCTGGCTCCCGCCGACCGGGATCAGGCCTGGCTGTGGTGTCGTACCATGACCGCTGCGATTCGCCAGGAGGATGACCGCCATCCGATTTCCGGCGGCATGCACAGTCTGGCCCCGGCCGCGCTGACCGACTTGGATGGGGCGAATTGGACCATCGAGGATCACCGTGATCTTTTTGACCGGATCAATACCCATCCCTATCCCCTGTTTACCCCTCATGCCGCCGGCGGACGGATCAATGCCTACCGCAATCTGTTTCACGCAGTGGCCGAGACCAGATTCTACGCTGACATTGCCGGTCTGCCGGGGGCGATAGAGGAAATCGGCACGTTATCACCCTCCCTGGCCGGCGAAGAGGTCAAGGCAGCTTATCTGCGCAACGTGATCTGGAATGCGGCGGCACATGACATTGGCCTGACCGCCTGGTGGTGTGCGTTTGATCAGATCAACCTGGATTTCGCTCCGTATGACTGGAACGCGGTGGAGCGGGAGCTTGGGCTGTTCCGTTCCGACGGCTCGCCCAAGCCGGTGGCGGAAATGCTCCGGCGTCTTAGTTCCGAATTGAAATCACTGCCGGAAATCCGGCCGGCGGCGGTTGATGCGGTGTGCGTACTGAGCCGGGGGCAGGATGCGTGGTGCAACGCCTGGGGAGCCATGCTGCTGGCCGAGGAAATCGGTTTGCGGCTGCGTTTTGCCTATGCCGGCGATGAGATTCCGGAGGCGGATCTGTATCTGGTGCCCGGAGTGTGCGGTGACGGGGCGCTCTCCCGGCGTGTTTATCTTGATTTGATCGACCGGGCGGAACGCGGTGCGACCGTTTACTTCTCACTGGATGACGGTTTGCTGGCACCGTTGGACAGCGTGTTCGGTCTCCGGTCAATCTGCCGGGAAATGCCGGGGGACCGCGTGGAAATGCGGCTTGGTGAACACCGGTTTGAATTGCCCCGGCCGGCGCGCTATCTGATTGAGCCGGCCGGCGCGGTTGCGGCCGGTCATACCGCCGACGGGGAAGCCGTGTTCTTTGATTGCCGGCGGGGCAGGGGACGGCTGCTGCTGCTGACGTTGCCGCTGGAGCGCTATGCCGGGGAGGACAGCCTGGCGATTAATTCCGGTTGGGGCGGCCGGGCGGTGTATGAATATTTTGCCGCGGATCGGGTACGCCGTCATCCGGCTCATTCCCGGGATCCGCTGATCAGCGTCAGCTGTCATGAAACCGGTGACGGGCGGGTATTGGGCATTGCGGTGAACAACCGTCCGGAGGCGGTGGTTTTTGAGCCGTTGCTGGCCCCCGGCTGGCGCTGCGGAGCCTGGCTGAAAGGTTCCGCCGGCAGTTTGCCCGGCAATGATGCCGCGGTCTTTGAGTTGATCCGGATGGATTGATCGGCAGCTTCCGGAGGCGTTGCCGAATCATGCCCGCCGGGATAACATCCCGGCGTCCGGCAGCTTCCATCCCGGTGGTCCGACGCGGAGGTACGCGGCCGTCAGACGGAAACGGCGTTCCTCCTGTCGGATCACTTGATTGAAGAAATGCTGACCGGCGGGACTGGGGGGCAGTCCGGCTGTGGGTCCCGGGCCTGAGGAACGCTGGCTGACGGTGCGGATTCTCCTCCGGGCAGAGCGGGTCGTGAGTCCGGCCCGATTAACGCTGGCGAGCGGGGTCAGGGATAAACCGCAGCTGCGATTTCCGCCCAGTCGAAACTGCGCAGCCGCTCCGGAAAACTGCGGTAAATCAGGCGCCGCTGGCCGAAAACAGGGTCGTCAAATTCTTCCAGGGCCTCATCAAGTCGCCAGTGATTGAACACCACCCGGAACCCGGCCGCGACCGCTCCGGTGCGGTCGCGCCCCTGAGAGCCGTGCAGCAGCACCGGTTTTTCCGCATCCCGGAGCGCGATCAGCGCGGCGATCATATCCTCTTGCGTGATGAAGTGCACCGGCACCCGGTACTCCTTAAGTCGCAGCCCGGACAGAAAATCGCGGTCACTGTGCTGGCAGCGCAGATTGACCAAGCTGCGGACGCCGTATTTTTCCAGTTCAAGAAAATCCTGATGCCCGGGCTGGCCGGAACGGTACACCCGCATTTCGTGATCCAGAACATGAAAATTGACCGGCAGAATTTCACCGACCTCCCGGCGGTGCAATTCGGCCAGCAGCCGGCGCGGCGGCTGCTTGGGAGTGGTTTCCGGATCGGTCATTTCAGCACACCGCAGCCGGTCAGTGTCGCTTTCAGCGCTTCGAGGTGCGCCGGCGAAAGCTCGCACATGGGCAGCCGGTATTCAGAAGCGATTTCGCTGGTCAGCGCCATGGCGGCTTTGACCGGAATCGGATTGCTCTCAATAAAAAGATCGCGGAACAGCCGGTAATATTTGCGGTGCCAGACGCCCGCTGTCCTGAAATCTCCTGCCAGCGCAGCATTGACCATTGCCACCAGATCCTCGGGAATGAGATTGGAGGCGACACTGACAATGCCGGTGGCGCCCACCGCCATCATCGGCAGCGTCAGGGAATCATCACCGCTGAGGATGGCAATGTCGCAGAGATCGCGGATCGCCGACACCCGGTCGGCGCTGCCGCCGGCCTCCTTGACGGCCGCAATCACCGGATTGGCGGCGAGGCGGGCAACGGTTTCAACCGCGATCGGCACTCCGGCCCGGCCTGGAACATTGTACAGCACCACCGGCAGTCCGACCTGGTCGGCCACGGTGGAAAAATGGCGGTAAAGCCCTTCCTGCGAGGGTTTGTTGTAATAGGGCGTGACCTGAAGCGTGGCGTCAGCGCCGAGCTGCCTGGCTTCACGGGTGAGTTCGATGGCCTCGTGAGTGGAGTTGGCTCCGGTACCGGCAATGACCTGGCAGCGTCCGGCGATTGTCTTGATGGTGAAGGCAATGACGTCGAGATGCTCTCTGCAGCTGAGCGTGGGCGATTCGCCGGTGGTACCGACCGGAACCACTCCGGCGACTCCGGCGGCGACCTGGCGCTCCAGAATCCGGCCGAGCGCCGGATAATCCACTTCACCGTTGCGGAACGGCGTAACCAGAGCGGTGTAAACCCCCTTTGCGACAAACATTTCATCTGCTCCCGTGATTCCCGAAAAAGCACCGTCAAGAGACGGTTCCGGTTTTACCGGATCCCGGAAAAAACCGGGACTTTTCGCGGTCTCCGCTCGCGGTGAGCCGGGCCGGGTGGGCCGGTTTATCGTCACCTTGAGGGAGGCGTTGTTAATGTTGAAACGGCATCAAAATGCCGGGTTCTGCCGATTTTAATCTGAACTCCCGCTATAAAATACAATGAAAATCCGGTTTTTTCAATATCGCCGCAGCTTTTGATTTGAAAAAAAGCAGTTTTGCCATTAGATTAAAATAACTGCGGAAAAGCGGTGTCGGGAAAGAGGGAATTTTGACGGGATGCGGTTTATGAGCAGAATGTTTTTCAGTGCAATGCTGGCGATGTTGTTTTGCGGGTGCGTCAGCTACGAGTATGAAGGAGTCCGGGAGTCAGAACCGACTGATTCGGTTCAGTTTTTTGTCAGCGCGTCCGCCATTTCCCGCCCTTATACTGTGCTGGGCCGCGCCCGGGTGTCCGGCAATTATCAGGATGTCAGTTACGACCGTTTGACCGACAAATTGCGCAGTGAAGCCGAGCGCTGCGGTGCCAATGCGGTTCTGATCGTTGAGCAGCAGGTGTTGCCGGGCGAAGTTCAGACCAATGTCCGGCCCCAGTTTGAGACCGCGTTTGACTACGACGACACCAGCAGCAGCTGGCGGCAGATTTATCGTGACGTGGACGTACGGTACGGCAGTGTCCGGGGCACGCCGTCGGATCTTTCAACCGTGACTGATTATCGGCGGGTGATCCGGGCCGAATTTCTGAAATACACCTCCGAGGCACCGGTCGTTCCGGAAAAGAAGACCTCCGAATAGTGTGACTTCCGCTGTCGGCTTCCGGAGCCCGTAGGGGCAGTCCGATCTCAACCGCCAGGCCAATGGCTGAGGCGGTTTTTAATTTCGGATGAACCGGCGGCTCAGGCGAAATCCGCTTCCCATCGGGATTGAAGTTCGCCGAGATCACGGCAGCGCAGGTCGGGGCGCAACCGTTCGGGAACCGAGACATAGTCACAGCCCGGCGGGGCGATGTGGCAGGCGACGGCTCCGGCGTTTCTGGCCACTGCGACATCGGTGGCCAGACGGTCGCCCGCCATCAGTACCGCATCCGGAGTCAGACCGTGCCGGGCGGCAGCGGCGCAGATCATGCCGGGATCGGGTTTGCCCAGTACCTTGATCTTTACGCCCGAGGCGAGTTCCAATGCGGCGGTTATGGCTCCGCAGTCCACCAGCCGGGTGGGGAGATCGGTCGGGCAGAACACGTCGGGATGGGTGGCGAAACCCGGTACGCCGCGATGCAGAAACCAGGCGGTCCGGCACAGGCGTTCATAAACCAGGCCGCGGTCAAACGCAACAATGACCGCATCCGGTTTTTCCTCATCAGGCAGAAAGCCGGCCGCGACGAACTCCTGACGTACCGCCGGCATGGCGAGCAGGAACAGCCTCCGGTAATCCGGATGGAACCGGTTGAGATAATCGATGGCGTATTGCGTTGAGGTGTAAAACCGGTCAGCGCCGGCCGCGATACCCAGTGCGGCGAGGCGTTCGACATACTCGGCGGTACTGTAGCTGGAGTTGTTGGAAAGAAACGTGTGACCGATGCCGTGAGCCTCCAGAAACTGCAGAAACGGCCTGGTAGTCGGGAATAATGTCCCGCCCTGGTAGATGGTGTCGTCCATATCCAGAAAGACATGCCTGATCCCGCGCAGGTTCAGCTTGTCATTTATCAGTTCCATAGCATGCTGCCCTCCATTGTTTCGGCGGTGTCACCGGAACCGTCGGCGACGGTTTCATAACATACCGGTGGTGGAACTGTTTGTCCAGTCCGGCTGGAATTTTTTCCGGTTTCCGGTCAGGAGAACGGTTCACATCAGACTCTGGGCATCGACGTCGGCGTAAACTTCGACACCCTTGGGACGGGGGCGGTGCAGAATCAGAACGCGCAGCGCCTCCCGGATGATCCTCAGTTTTCGTCCCCGCAGGGTGGCCAGATAGCGGTACTTGCCCTTGATGCGTTCGATCGGGGCGGCGGTCAGGGCCGACAGCATGACGTCGTCATGGATGTACGGAGCAAGCTGTTTGAGGAACCACTCTCCGTAGCGCACCACCTCGGCTTCATTTTCACCGCGGAAATACAGGGCGATCAGCCGCGATACCGGCGGATAATTCATCAGTTCCCGGAAGCCCAGCTCGTCATCGGCGAACCCGTCGAAATCAAGCCGGGAAGCGTGCAGAATGGTTTCATTGAGCGGCTTGCAGGTCTGGATCAGCACTTCGCCGCGGCGGTCGCCGCGTCCGGCGCGTCCGGCCACTTGGGTGATGAGTTGAAACACCCGTTCTCCGGCCCGGAAATCCGGCATGCTCAAGCCGATGTCGGCATTGATAATGCCGACCAGGGTGACATTGGGAAAATGCAGCCCTTTGGCGATCATCTGAGTGCCGATCAGGATATCGATGGCACCGCGCCGGAAGCGGTCCAGCACCTCCTCGTAGTCTTCGGCGGAGCGCATGGAATCAGAATCCATTCGGGCGATCCGGGCGCCTCCGAAAACGCCGCGGGCGAGGTTCTCCACTTTTTCCGTTCCGGAGCCGCTGTACCGGATTTCAGGAGAACCGCACTGCGGACAGGTTTCATAAGCCGGGATCACCCGGCCGCAGAGGTGACAGCTGAGGGTTGAACGCAGCCGGCTGTAGGTGTAGGGCACCGAACAATCCGGACATCCGGCTTCGAAGCCGCAATCCGGATTGCCGCAAATCATCATGCGGGCATAGCCGCGCTTGTTGAGAAACAGAATGACCTGTTCTCCGGCTTCCACCCGCTCCTGAACTGCGGCGACCAGCGGCGGCGAAAAGAGATTGCTGCGGCCGGGTTCCTGCGGGTTCAGGCGCTGGTCGATAATGTGGATTGCAGGCGCCGGCTTGTCTTCAACCTGGGCGGCCATGCGCTCCAGTCTGAACCGACCGGTTCGGACGTTGTAAAGTGATTCGAGCGACGGCGTGGCGGAGCCGAGAATGACGGCGGCGGACTCAAGCTTGCCGCGCATGACTGCCACATCACGCGCCACATAACGCGGAGCTTCCGATTGTTTATAACTGGATTCATGCTCCTCGTCGACAATGATGAGTCCGAGGTTGCGGAACGGTGCGAACAGGGCGGACCGGGCGCCTACCGCAATGCGTACGGCTCCGGTGTTGATCCGGTTCCATTCGTCAAAGCGTTCGCCATCCGAGAGCCGGCTGTGCAATACGCTCAATTCATCTCCGAAACGGGCCCGGAAACGTCGCACCGTCTGGGGGGTGAGCGCAATTTCCGGTACCAGCACAATCGCCGACTTGCCTCGTTTCAGTACCTCGGCGATCGCCTGGAGGTAGACTTCAGTTTTTCCGCTGTTGGTGACGCCGTGCAGCAGCAGCACGCCGGGCGAGGACTCGTTCTCAAGCATCGCGGAAATGGTGGCCAGAGCCCGGGCCTGGTCAGGGGTCGGCGGCAGCGGCCGGCCGGGAAGCACCTCGGCTGATCCGAATGTGTCCCGGCGCACCATTTCTTCGTTTACGGCAACCAGGCCATGTTTTATCAGCGTCTGAAGAGGGGAGGGGGTGAATCCGGCAATTGACCGCAGACTTTCAAGCGGACGCGCCCCTTCCGAAAGCAGCAGCCGCAGCACCGCCACTCTGATAGCGGCCGGTTTGCGTTCATTGTTTTCAGCAATGAACGCTTCGGCGGCGGCAGTGTCGGGGATGAAGAACAGCCGGCGGGTTTTGGCACGGATTTTTCCGCTGCGCACCGCTGCCGGCAAAAGGGTGCGGATGGCCTGTTCCCGGGAACAGCAGTAGTAGCGGGCCATCCAGCGGCCGAGTTCGACCAGGCGGGGCGGAATGGAGGCCCGACCGGTGCTCAGGCCGGTCAGCGGTTTCAGCTCGCCGCGCCGATAGGAACTCGTTTCGGAAAAGTCGATCACGTAGCCTTCGCGGCGACTGTTGCGGAACATTACCTGTACCGCGCTGCCGATCCGCAGATCGGGTTCCAGTTCCGGCGGCACCAGGTAGTCGAATTCACGGTCAAGTGCGACCTCGGTCACCACTTTGGCGATCATTTTTTCTCCAGATAACTGCGCAGGTAACGGCCGGTGTGGGAAGCCTTCACCCGCGCCACCTGTTCCGGAGTTCCCTGGGCGATCAGCCGTCCGCCGGCATCGCCGCCCTCCGGTCCGAGATCGATAATGTGGTCGGCGGTTTTGATGACATCCAGATTGTGTTCGATCACGATGACGGTGTTGCCCAGGTCGCGCAGCTTGAACAGCACTTTGAGCAGTTGATCAATGTCGGCCAGATGCAGTCCGGTGGTCGGCTCGTCCAGAATGTAGACCGTGTGGCCCCTCGGCACCCGGGCCAGTTCCGCTGCCAGCTTGACGCGCTGGGCCTCGCCGCCGGAGAGGGTGGTGGCGCTCTGCCCGAGTTTGACGTAACCCAAACCGACTTCTTTGAGCATGGAGAGCTTGCGATGCAGCGGTCTGAACACTTCAAACAGTTCGAGAGCCTGATTGACGGTGAGGTCGAGTACGTCCGCTATATTGTGCTTTTTGAACCGGACGCTGAGGGTTTCGTTGTTGAACCGGCGTCCGTTGCAGCTGGCACATTCGACATAGACGTCGGAAAGGAACTGCATCTCGATCTTTTTGATGCCGTCTCCGCGGCAGTCTTCACAGCGCCCGCCCTTGACGTTGAAGCTGAACCGGCCGGGCGAGTAACCGCGGGCCCGGGACTCCGGCAGTTCCGAAAAAAGTTTGCGGATCAGTCCGAACGCGTCGGTATAGGTGGCCGGGTTGGAGCGTGGAGTCCGGCCGATCGGACTCTGATCAATTACAATGGTTTTGTCAACCGCGTCGAGTCCGTCGATGCCATCGCAGGGGCCGGGGGGCAGATCGGCGACCTTCTGGTGGGCATTCAGGGCACGGACCAGGGTGCCATTGATCAGCGAGGACTTGCCTGAACCCGAGACGCCGGTGATGCAGCAGAATACTCCCAGCGGAATTTCCACTGTCAGATTTTTCAGATTGTTGAGCCGTGCCTTGCGGATCACAATCTTTTTACCATTGCCGGCTTTGCGTTCGGCCGGCACTTCAATTTTGCGCCGTCCGGCCAGATAGTCGCCGGTGAGCGAATGGGGGAATTCAGGCAGTTCAGCCGGTGTTCCCGCCGCTACCAGTTCGCCGCCGCGGCGTCCGGCTCCGGGACCGAGATCCAGAATATAGTCAGCTCGGCGCATGGTATCAAGATCGTGTTCGACGACGAGCACGGTGTTGCCGACATCGCGCAGCTTGGCCAGAGTGTCGAGCAGGCGGTCGTTGTCGCGCTGGTGAAGTCCGATCGAAGGTTCGTCGAGAATGTAGAGCACTCCCACCAGACCGCACCCGAGCTGGGTGGCCAGCCGGATGCGCTGGGCTTCACCGCCGGAAAGGGTGGCGCTCACCCGGTCCAACGTCAGGTAGGTCAGACCGACGTCACACAGAAAAGTCAGGCGCTTGCGGATTTCCTTGAGCACTTCGCCGGCGATGTGATTTTGTTCGTCGGACAGCTCCAGCCCGGAGATGAAACGGAGGGCCTTTTCGACGCTCATGGCATTGAACTCGGCCAGGTTGGCTCCTCCAACTGTGACCGCCAGACTGACCGGATTAAGCCGGGCGCCGCGGCAGGCCGGACAGGGGCGGGGACTCAGATAGCTGCTCAACCGTTCACGTACTGAGTCGGATTCGGTTTCGGTCATCCGGCGGCGGAGATTTTCCAGCACACCTTCAAAGGGTTTGCTCCAGTGATATTTGCGACCGTGCATATAGTAGTCGAATTCAAGCGGCTGGTCTCCGGTGCCGAACAGGATGATCTTCCGGATGTTTTCCGGAAGTTTCTCAAACGGAGTTGTCAGCATATCCGGATATTTGAGCTGTTCAGCCAGCTTGCGCAGCAGCAGGTTGTAGTACATGATCAGGTGGCGCGGTCCACGTCGCCATCCCGGGATTGCACCGTTGCGGATCGAGAGCTTCGGATCCGGCACCACTTTGGCCGGATCCATGTATTGTTCGATGCCAATTCCATTACAGACCGGACAGGCACCGTAAGGGGCGTTGAAGGAAAAATTGCGCGGCAGCAACTCCCCCACCGATATGCCGCAATCCGGGCAGGCGAGTTTTTCACAGAATTTTTCCTCCTGAAATTCGGCGTCGGGACCGTCAAGCAGAATTGTCGCCACACCATCTCCGGTGCGCAGAGCGGTTTCGATCGAGTCGTTGAGCCTGGTGGAATCCAGTTTTCCGGTAATCAGGCGATCCACCACTGCTTCAATGGTATGACGGAGTGTTTTTCCGAGTTTAGGCAGCTCCTCATCCAGAGTGATCATTCTGCCGTCAACCCGGGCCCGGACAAATCCGTTGTCGCGCAGCTGCTCAAAAACCTCCCGGTGCTCTCCTTTGCGGCCGGAGATCACGGGCGCCAGAATCACCATTTTGGAGCCCGGTGCCAGTTTCAACAGTCGTTCAGAAATGGATTGGGCTGATTGACTGCGCAGCTCTTTACCGCAGTTTGGGCAGTGGGGAATTCCGATATGGGCGTAGAGCAGCCGCAAATAATCGTAAATTTCCGTAACTGTGGCCACGGTGGAGCGCGGAGTGCCGCCGGCAGTTCTCTGCTCAATGGCAATGGCCGGCGAAAGGCCTTCGATATGCTCTACTCTGGGTTTTTGGAGCCGGTCGAGGAATTGCCGGGCGTAAGCCGAGAGGCTTTCCACATAGCGGCGCTGCCCTTCGGCGTAAAGCGTGTCAAATGCCAGCGATGATTTTCCCGATCCTGAAAGCCCGGTGATTACCACCAGCTGATTGCGCGGAATGGTGACGTTTACGTTTTTAAGATTGTGTTGTGCCGCGCCACGGATTACAATGTTTTCCAGCATGATCGTCTGCTTCTGATTCAATAAAAAAAGCGCCTCGAGGAAATCCCGCGAAGCGCCGACAATAAGCCGCTGTTCAGTTGCGCATGTCGCCGTAAGGTTGAAGTTCCCATCCGGCCGGTGAATTTTGAGGGATCGAACTGTAACCAGCTCGTTCACGTTCAGTGCAACCCGCAACCAGCAGCAGAAGCATTGCCGCCGCGCATGCTGCCGGAATCCGGATTAGCTTGTAATTCCGAAACATCAGTTAAAGAAACGCGCCTGCAGGGTTTCGAACAAATTGTATTCATTCATTTCCAGCAGCTGAAAAAGCACCGTCACCGCCAGCAGCACCAGGGTTATGACCAACAGCGAAGAATAGAGCTTGGATACCGACATGAGACAACTCTCCTAAAATATGATCCGGATTCAATCGATGATGACGGCAAGATCGCCCACCTTGATCGGCTGGGAACCGCTGGGCACATCGGCTGTCGAAGATTTGGCTCCGACTTCGGAGATCACCACTTCGGCTGCCTTGTTTTCCGGATCGTCACGGTAAATCATCAGTTTCATGCCCGGCTCGATCTTGGGATTAACCTTGATAAGACCGGAGCCCAGACGCTGAACCACCGTGGTGTCGGAACCGATGTCCAGACCGACGTAACCGTAATCGTTGTTGACCGCCACCACTTTGCCGACGAGGGCTTTGCGGGCCTCGGAAGAGCCGTGTTTCCAGGGCATGGGATCGTCGCTGACGGCAATGCCGAGACGCTCTTTGAATTTATCAGCCTCCATCCCCTTGGTCTTTATGACGGCGTCCAGCTCACCGGCCAGCTTGTCATTGGCCGCGACCCGGGCGCGCATGGCCGCGTTCTGAGTGGTGCGGTTGCGCAGCTCCTGATCGAGAATCTCGAAATTGCGGGTGAGCCGGGCCACCTGCTCGTAAACTTTCTGGGCGTCGGCCGGAGTATTGACCCTGAGCGAGGGCCCGTCGGCCATGGAATTGATCCGGCTGAGATTGCCGGAGTAGGAGGTGTTCCGGGCATTCAAAGCTTTGATGGCGTCCGAGAGCGGAGTCAGAGCGGCACGGTCGCCGGATGCCAGTGCCTTTTTATCCAGAGTGACCTTGAACTGATCGCGGGCGAATTTGCCCAGGCGGTTGAAGTTGCGGTCGCGCCGTTCAATCATGGTGTTGAACCCGGACTTGACCTGATTGGCGGCCGAAACATAGGAACTGATGCCGCGCAGAGCATTGTCATCGACATTGACACTGACGCCGCGGCCGACCCCGACCAGAATATGCGCGAGATGGTCGCGGTTCTTGGTTACACCGGAACTCTGGTCAAGGTAGTCATTGAGCCGGGAATCCAGCTGGTCGATTGCATTGATGGTGAGTTCTTCCGGAGTGACCTTGGCCGCAACGGCAGTTCCGCTGTTTTTGTCCAGTTCACCGGCGCTGCGGTTGATGGCTGAGGTCATTTTTTCCCAGCCGGCCTGCAATTCACTGCGTTTCTCCGAGAGGAAGTAGGCCGCGGTCACGCTGACCGCCGCCAGGATCAGGATCAGAACGCTAATGATGGTATTCTGAGTTTTCATCGAGGGTCGCTCCGAAATATATGAATGATTTTATTTAATGCTCTGTTGGTAAATCAGTTTTTTTTCTGTCCGTCGACCGCCGGCTTGCTGGCGGCGAATTTCGCCTCCTTGGCCACGACGATGGTGTCGCCGACTTTGATGGAATCTCCATCGGTCGGAATCCGGGCGGTGGAGCTGTAGTCCCCGACGGTTTCCAGCTGAACGGAAGTCACATAGTTGGGAGAACCGGTCAGCGGAGCATCGGCCACGAGGCAGGTGATGCCTGGTTTGAGTCCGGGATTAACTTCAATCACTTTGCCGCCAATATCCTGTTTGACGGTGGTTTTGCTGCCGAAATCGATCGTCATGAAACCGTATTGGCGGTCAATGTCCGACACCTTGCCGACCAATGCATTGCGTGCTTCGGCCGAACCGGCCTTCCAGGGAGTGCGCGGCAGCGCGGCGGGATCCTGCTCGCCCAGCGCCACTTTGAATCCGGCAATCTGGAAATCCTTGTCACTGATTTTGAGCTGGCGGGCGACGATTTCGCGATCCTGCGCCGTGAGTTTTGACTCCAGACGGCGGGACTCCCGGCGGGCCTGGTCGACCCGAGTCTTGATGTCGCTGTAACGGCCCTGGAACTTGGTCAGCTCAGCCAGCAGTTTTGCTCCGGCTTCACTGTAATTGCTGCCGGGATTGAAAGAGGTGTCAAGTTTGGCCGCAATTTTCTTGAGATTGTTTTCGTAGGCGTTGCGATTCGTAATGCGGGTTTTGACGGCGCTTTCAAAACTGTTGAGCGCGGAATTGCTGCCGGACACCAGCTGGGAAGCGCTGACGCTGGAGTTGACGGCTTTGGCAACGTTGTTGAGGTTGCGGTAAGTGCTGTCCCGGCCTTCAATCACACCGTGAACCGAGCGGCTCAGTTCTTCGGCGGCCTTGCGCCCGGTCGCGAGACGGGTAAGTTCCGCCTTGTCGTGCTGTACGCCGCCCATTACCGCCACCGCGCTCAGGGTTTCCGCCAGGCGGTCGCGCTGGGTTATGAGTTCGCGGCTCTGGCCGGAAAGTTTGGGCAGCCGCCGGTCGAGATCGCCGAATTTCTCATGGGCGAGGGCATCGGGAGTCAATTCCGAGGCGATGCTGGTTCCGCTGTTGCGGTCCATGCTGCTGGAGCTGTCGTGCACCGTGGCGGCCAATCTGTCCCAGCCCTGTGTGAAGTCGCCGCGCTTGAGGAAGAACATCAGTGAAAACACCGCTCCGGCGAGCGCCATGATCATGATCAGGAATGCCAGGACGATATTGGTCTTTTTCATCTGTAAAAAGCTCCGAATTGACTTATGTAAAAACTAAATTGGATACCCGCCATAAAAAACCGGTGTGCATGAATCCATACACATCACACACTTTAGCACCGCCAAGCTGAAATGTCAAATTGCCGATGACAGATTTTTGAAAATATCTTTAAAAAACGGCTTCTCTTTCACCGGCTTCATCCGGGCCGGCTTCCTGCGGGCGAAAACCCCGGCTGTTGAAAAAATCCGCCGCCTCCCGGATCAGGTCATCCGGAGTGCTGGCTCCGGCACTGAGTCCGATCCGGTCCGGGAGCCGGTTCCGGATTTTTTCCGGCAGTTCCGCAATGCGGTCGATCAGTATCGCCGCACAGCCGGCGGCTTCAGCGGTCTCACGGAGCCGATTGGCGTTTGAACTGTGCCGGGAACCGATGATTACGGTCAGGTCGCTTCGGCGGGCGATGAATTCCACCGCCAGCTGCCGCCGGCGGCTGGCGGCGCAGATGTCGCCGCCACGTCGCAGATCGGGAAAACGACGTTTCAGAATTTGAAACAATGCGTCAACCGCGGTATGATTGAGGGTGGTCTGCACCAGTACGGTCGGGGTTTTGAGTTCCGGCAGGCCGGCCGCGGCGTCCGGTGTTTCCACGACAAAGATCCGCCGGGTGCCGGCATGACCGATTACGCCCTCAACTTCAGGATGGCCGCGATGCCCCAGCATAATCAGTGTATCGTCCGGTGTGAGCCGGGCCGCGGCCTCCTGCAGCCGGCGTACCAGAGGACAGGTGGCGTCGATGATTTCCAATCCCCTGAGGCGGGCCGCGGAGGTTGTCAGCGCCGCCACGCCATGGGCTCCGAATAATACGGCGGCACCCGGCGGCACTGCGGAAACATCCTCCACGAATACCGCGCCCCGCCTGGTCAGTTCAGCTGTCAGCAGGCGGTTGTGCACCAATTCATGCAGAACGTGCAGCGGAGCTCCCCGCTCCGCCAGGGAACGATTGAATGCGGCAACTGCGTTGCGCACTCCTCCGCAAAATCCTCTCGGAGCGGCGAGCAGAAGAATTTTTCCGGTTGCGGCTGGGTGGTCTTTCATGGTCAGAACTGGCGTAAAATGAAAATGTTTTAACTTTAATTATGATTGTAGTGCAATGTCTGCGAATAGTCCGGAATGTGCTCCGGAAACGGCGCCGTTCGGATTCCGGTTTGCCACAGTGAAGGCCGCCGGGAACCGGCGGCGGTGCCTCGGTGCGGTGTTCCGCACTGTAATCTAATTCATTATTCAGCAAAAATCAACCTGCCTGATTGAAAATGTTTGTCCCGGGGCGGCGCACGGCGGTCTTTCTGTTCAGGTTGGCGGTGTTTTCAGCAATGATGTTTTCAGGCTGATTATTGCGTGTCGGGTGACCGGTTGCGGAGCATTGCCGGATGAAGCGATGGAAATTTGTGATTTTCAAGATGTTGCCGCGCGGCGTCAGGAAAATAATGATGATCGGACGGTTGAAAATGTTGATTGCATGTCAGAAAATGTTGAAATTGTTTCAATGTGGCTTTTTTTTGACGCAGGTCAAAACGAATACTCTTGACTTCCGGTTGCACGATGGTATAATATTTCAAGTAATGGTTTGGGATTTGTTCCTGATTCGGACTAACATTGGATAATCAACAAAAGGGTACAGAAATGGCAAATCCAATCACAGCAGACACTTACATTTGCAGTGGCAGCTCCTATGGCGATACCGCCAATCGGACCACCATCAGTTCCGGTGTAAATGTTTACGTCGGCGAGGCCGATTCCGATCACCTTGGTGGTGGCACGCTTATCAATACTTATTTGCGCAGGACCGCAAATGTTTATGTTTACGACGGCGGCGTTGTTTCTCAAATGTCGTTTGAGACCGGTTCTTTAGCCGAGGATACCAGGGCACGCCTTTACGTCTCAAGCGGCGGTGCTGCTTATGATATTACGGTCGGCAACCGGACCAGCACTACTGTGTGTGACGGTGGTATCGTTTCAGGTGTAAATGGCGTCGGCAGCAGTTTTCTGATTGTCGAAGCTGGCGGCAAGGTTTTCGATTTTCACATCAAAGGCGAAACGGCTGGTACCGGGTCGCCGCGCTGGGCCAATTTTATCATTTCCAAAGGCGGATATGCTTCGAATGGTGAAGTTTTGTCCTCCGGATCTGCCACGGTCTGGGGTACGGTTGAAAACGTCACTGTAGGCGGAACTGCCACCATTTCCAGCGGCGGCACAATGCGGCAGGTTGTTATTAGCTCGGCCGCCGATGTTATTGTTCGAAGCGGTTCGGTTTCGGGAGTTGAAATTGGTGTCGGCGGAGATTTGCGTCTCAGTGCCGGAGCCCAGGCTGTTGACTTAAATGTCAAGGGTGCGGGCGCCACCACTGACGACTGGGGTAGAGTTTATGTCAATGCGGGGGCTTCGGCGTCTGATATCGTCATTGACGATTACTCCTGTGTGTACAATTACAGCTGGGTTTCCGGAGCTACCATTGTGGGGAACACGCAGAATGAATTGCGGTTCTATGGCGGCTCTGCAGCTGACATTGAGGGGACCGGAAAGGTCATGGGCTATTATGGTTCCGCCTCGAATATCAGAATTTCCAGTGGTGGCCGGATTCAGGCAATGAATCAGGACGGGATTAGCATGGTGGTTGATCAGGTGGTCGTCGGAGATGGCGGTGCCTTGAGCGCTATTATTCAAACCACCAGCATGGCCGCGCGCTGGGGCGGCGCCGGCAGTGCGCTGAATGTTGAAGTGCTCAGCGGTGGAACCGCCGTTATCAACGGCGCCACCAACACGGAAAATGGCGAAACCAGCCGCGGACTGCTGCAGGACGCCACCATTCACTCCGGGGGACTGCTGAGAATCTCTTCCGGCGGCGGCCGGCTGGGCGGTACCATTGTACTGGGCGGCACCGCCAGTCTTATCGGTAGCGCTTATGCCGAAGGGGACAATGCGCAAGTGGTGTTCTGGCTGGACCAGCAGGCGGAATCGCAGATTTTCATCAGCGACAGCACCAAGATGGATGCGGCGTTCAGCTATGCCATCACTCTTTCGACCGACCGTTATGCCACCTGGCAGCTGGCGGCCAATGCCGGCAGTTTCGACAAGAGTATGACT
>CASFVA010000030.1 GCA_949298075.1 uncultured Lentisphaeria bacterium | reverse complement strand
CGGTTGTTTTCACCGCGGCAGGCGAAGAATGACGCCGCCACGCGTTTTGAAGAACTGGTCGGACGGTTGTATGAAGAGTACCAGAACCTGCTGGAGATGCAGAACAGTGTGGATTTCGACGATATGCTGCTGCTGGCCTGGCGGGTGCTTTCCGAGTATCCCGAGGTGGCGGAGCAGTACCGTGAGCATTACCATTATCTGTTGATTGACGTGTACCAGGATACCAATGCGGCGCAGTTCGCGCTGGTGAAGCTGCTGGCCGGAGAGCGCTGCAACCTGTGCGTGGTCGGGGATGACGATCAGAGCATTTATTCCTGGCGCGGCGCCGATGTGGGCAATATTTTGGATTTTCCGGAGGTTTTCCCCGGGGCCAGAGTAATCCGGCTGGAACAAAATTACCGTTCCACCAACAGTATCCTCAACGCGGCCAACGCCGTTATCGGCGGCGGCGGTCGGCGTCTCGGTAAAAAGCTGTGGAGCCGGCTCGGGGAAGGTAAAAAGCCCGTGGCAGTGACCCTGGACAGCGGTGAGGCCGAGGCGGAATTCATCTGCAATCTGATCCGGCAGGACATGTCCGGTAATCGCGGCCGCAGATATGGCGACTTCGCCGTGCTGTACCGTTCCAACCAGTTGTCGCGTCAGTTGGAGCAAAGCTTCCGTGCCGCCGGGATCCCCTACCGGGTATTCGGCGGCCAGCAGTTTTATCAGCGCCGCGAGATAAAGGACGCGGTGGCTTACCTGAAGCTGCTGGTCAATCCGAATGACGACCAGAGTCTGCTCCGGGTGCTTACGGCGCCGCCGCGCGGATTGGGCGCCAGGGCGGTGGAGGCGCTCAAGGCCGCCCGGTTGGAGGAGCACCGTCCGATGCTGTTTTCGCTCCGTGATCCGGAGTTCGTTTCCAGGTTGAACCGTCCGGCGGCGGCCGGAGCGCGCGCGCTAACGGAGGCGTATGCGGAATACTCAGGGGTATTTTCTTCGCCCGGGGCACTGGCGGAGAAGATCGGAAAATTTCTGAGCGACGCCGGTTACGTCGGATCGCTTCAGCGCATCTACAAGGATATCGAAGACGCCTTGAAGCGCCGTGACAACATCGATGAATTCATCAACGGCGCGGCCCAATACGAGGCACGCTGCGGCGGCGCGGCGACACTGCGGGATTTTCTGGAGTCGTTTGCGCTGATGGAGGAGGAAGAGCGTTCCGACGGGGAGACGGGTGATGCGGTGGTTTTTTCCACGGTTCACGCGGCGAAGGGACTGGAGTTTCCAGTGGTGTTTCTGACCGCGCTTGAACAGGGAATGTTTCCGCATGAACGGGCACTGGCGGAAGGGGGAGGGGACGAGGAGCTGCGTCTGTTTTACGTGGCGCTGACCCGGGCGAAGCAGGAGCTTTATCTGCTGAGTGCGCGTTCCCGGCTCCGGCATGGAGTGCCCCATCCGGCGCGTCCGTCGGCTTTTCTGGCGCGGCTGGGACGGGAACTGGTGGATTCCGACGCGCCGTCCCGGATGCTGCGTCCGGCGGATAACCGCCAGGCACTGGAGGCGTTCATGCGGATTTATGAGCGCATGAATCGCAATTCCGGCAATAAAACCGATTGAAAAATCGTTATTCCGGCGGTACTGTATTATAATCATGCCATTAAATATTATAACTATAAACGGTGGGCGGGGGTGTTATGAAAGGTTGGCTTAAGGTATTGATGGTGGTGGTGGTATTGGCCGCCATGGCCGTGGTTGGGTGGTTGATTTATTCGTTTTACGCCACACATGAAGAAACAGTGTTCCGCACCGAAAAGGTGGCGCGCGGAGACCTGATGAGCGTCATCAGCTCCTCCGGCACGGTGGAACCGGAGGAACTGGTCAATGTCGG
>CASFVA010000029.1 GCA_949298075.1 uncultured Lentisphaeria bacterium | reverse complement strand
GATTGAAGTGGCGCCGGGCGATGAAGTCGCCGCCGATGCGGTGCTCTGCGTAATCGAATCCATGAAAATGGAGACGGAGATCCGGGCGGAACAATCCGGCACCATTCGCGAAGTGCTGATCGCGCCAAAGGACATTGTCGCCGCAGATCAGGTTATCATGCTGATGGAGGGGAAAAAATGCTGAACGGGATCAGAACGCTTCTGCTGGCGTCGGCGCTGGTTCTGGCGGCCGCGGTTCAGGCCCGGCCGGCGGAGTCCCGGGCGACGATGCCGCTTACGCTCACGGAGCTTCAGAGCCGGTTCGGGGCGGACCGGGTGGAACCGACGCCATTCTTCTCCGCTCCGGATGAAATGTTCTCCCTGTACCAGGTCAGCGGACTGAAGCCCGGGGATCCCGGTTACGGGCGGATTTATCTGGTGTATACCTGGTCCCGGCCGCTGGTGGTCTATTCGCTCAACCTGGCTGCCGACCGGCAGCTGGCCGGCGGCACTGAAATCATGACGGTGAAACCCGAGGGGCGTACCAAGGGCAAACTGAAAATCGCCCAGTCCATGCTTTGCGTCGGGGTCCGTCCGGGCCTGACCGCGTCAGGAGCTCTGCAGCCCGGTGAAATTGTGGCGGAGTTCTGCCCGGCGGGGTTCTATCACGACTCGGTCGTTCAGGACAGCGTCAATGAACCGCTGCCCGGCTGGAGCGAAGCGCTGGCCGGCTTGTGGCGGAGCACCGGAATTTATGACATTGTCCGGCAGACCGGCACGGATTTCTCCTCCACCTGGGTGCTCGGGCTCGGTCGGATTATCATGGTGCTGATTGCTCTGGTGCTGATCTACCTGGCCATTTTCAAGGAGTTTGAACCGCTGCTGCTGCTGCCGATCGGTTTCGGTGCCCTGCTGGCCAACATCCCGCTGGCTGGCATCAGCGGACCGGGCGGATTGCAGTATTACATTTACCAGGTCGGCATAGAGTCGGGAGTGTTCCCGCTGCTGATCTTTCTCGGCGTCGGAGCGATGACGGATTTCGGTCCCCTGATCGCCAACCCCAAGACCGCTCTGCTCGGCGGCGCGGCGCAGATTGGCATTTTCGGAGCGCTGCTCGGAGCTCTGCTGCTCAACTTCATCCCCGGCATTGAATTCAACATGCGGGATGCCGCTTCCATCGGCATCATCGGCGGAGCCGACGGACCGACGTCCATTTTCCTCTGCACACGGCTGTCTCCCTCTCTGCTGGGGGCGGTGGCGGTGGCGGCCTACAGTTACATGGCGCTGGTGCCGATCATTCAGCCGCCGATCATGCGGTTGTGCACGACGGCCGGTGAACGCAAGATCCGCATGCGCCAGCTGCGGCCGGTGTCGAAGCTTGAAAAGATCTGCTTTCCGATTGTGATTACTCTGCTGTGCATGTTTCTGCTGCCGGATGCCGCTCCCCTGATCGGCATGCTGATGTTCGGCAACCTCATGCGCGAGTGCGGAGTGGTCGAGCGTCTCAACCAGACGGCTCAGAATGCGCTCATCAACATCGTGACCATTTTCCTCGGGGTGGCGGTGGGATCCAAGCTGGCGGCCGATCAGTTCCTCAGCGCCCAGACGCTGGGAATTCTGTTCCTCGGCTGTGTGGCCTTCTGCCTGGCGACGGCCGGCGGGGTGCTGTTTGCCCGGGTCATGAATTGGTTCTGCCGCGACAAAATCAATCCGCTCATCGGTTCGGCCGGCGTGTCGGCGGTACCGATGGCGGCCCGGGTTTCCAACAAAGTCGGGCTGGAATACGACAGCCAGAACTATCTGCTGATGCACGCCATGGGACCCAATGTGGCCGGCGTCATTGGTTCGGCGGTGGCGGCTGGAGTGTTGTTGAATCTGTGCAGTTGATTCCGGACTGTGCTTTTCCGGCGGAATTGATTGCGACTGTAAATCAAATTGTTGAGGAAAACCAAGCATGGATCTGAAAAAACACGGTGAAGATATTCTCTGCTGGGGATGCTGTATCTCATTGATAATTTCTGCCGTCATAACCTATTTTCTACTGTTCCGAAGCGGCAGTTGACGGTAAGCCGGCCTGACCGGTTCCGGCCGGCGGCGGAGAAATTCATCCGCTGCCGCCCGGCCGGGGGCCGGAATTTCAATTGGCAAGGAAAGGATCGGAAATGACAAGCCATTTGCGGGGATTGACCACGGCGGAGGCGGCGGCCGCTTTTCGCCGTTATGGCGGCAATGTACTGGATGCTGCTCCGCACAAACCAGCCTGGCGGCTGCTGGTGGAAAAATTTCGGGAACCGCTGATTGTGATTCTCACGACGGCCGCCCTGGTGTCGATGCTGACCGGCGGCTGGCTGGAGGGGAGTGGCATTCTGGCGGCGGTGCTGCTGTCGGTCGGGGTGGGCTTCATCAGCGAGTACCGGGCCGGTCGGGAGTTTGACCTGCTGAACCGGGCTGACGACGATGTGCCGTTCAAAACGCTTCGCGATGGCGGCTGGATCAGTTGTCCGCGTTCGGCACTGGTGGTGGGCGACATTGTGGCGTTGGAGACCGGAGAGGAGATTCCGGCGGACGGAGAAGTACTGGAGGCGGTCGGGTTTCAGGTTGATCAGTCGAAATTTACTGGAGAACCTGAACCGGTCGTCAAAGTTCCGGCTGCGGCGCCGGACTATGCCGACCTGGCCGGCGAGGCGGTTTATCCGCCGGAGCGGGTGCTGAGAGGCGCGACGGTGTTGTCCGGTCGGGCGGTGGTCCGGTTGACCGCGGTCGGTATGGCGACGGAAATCGGCCGGACGGCCCGGGCAGCCTCGGAAATTACTGACGAGGTCACGCCGTTGCAGAAACAACTGGCCGGACTGAGCCGGTTGGTGGCGGTCTGCGGGGTGTCGCTCTCAGTGTTGCTGTTCATTCTGCTGGCGTTGCGCCAGCTGGCGGCCGGGGAGCTGGACTGGCAGAGCGGACTGGGGTTGTTTATGGTTGCCGTGACGCTGATTGTGGTGACGGTGCCGGAAGGCCTGCCGATGAGCGTGACCCTGAGCCTGGCTTGTTCCATGCGACGGATGGCGCGGAGCAATTGTCTGATCCGGCGGCTGCATGCCGCCGAAACCATTGGCTGCGCTACGGTGATCTGTACGGACAAGACCGGAACGCTGACTATGAACTGCATGAGTGTGGTGGCCGCATTTTTTCCGGAAAATTCAGCGGCGCTGGTATCCGAGGCTATCGCAGTCAACTCCACCGCTGAACTTAACGGCGACGAGGTACTCGGCAATCCGACTGAAGGTGCGCTGCTGCGCTGGCTGAAAGCCGACGGCGGCGATTACCGCTCGGAACGGGAGCAAACGACAGTGGCGCAGCAATGGAGTTTCAACACAGAAAACAAATTCATGGCTACCCGGTGTGCTTCCGGACGGCTGCATTTCAAGGGCGCTCCGGAAATCATCCTGGCCAAATGCGCTTTTCGCTGGGATGGCCGCGGCATTCAACCACTGGACTCCTCCGGTCGGGAGGAGCTGGCCGCCGCTGTCCGCCGTGAGCAGGAGTTGGCCAGGCGGACTTTGGCATTTGCATTCTCCGACGCCGGTGCCGAGGTGGAGCCGGCGACGGCCGATCGGCTGATCTGGCTTGGTTTTGTCGCCATTGCCGATCCGGTGCGTCCTGAGGTGCCGGAAGCCGTCGCCGCCTGCCGCAGGGCCGGAATCCGGATTAAAATTGTCACCGGAGACACGGCCGCCACCGCCGGGGAAATTGCGCAACGCATTGGTTTGAAGCCGGAACAGGTGATGACCGGACCCGAGTTCGCCGCCGTGCCGGAGGCCGAATTGCCGGCGGTGGCCCGCGACCTTGACATTATCGCCCGGGCGCGGCCGGGTGACAAGCTGCGGCTGGTCGATGCTCTGCGCCGTCAGGGTGAGGTGGTGGCTGTGACCGGTGACGGAACCAATGATGCGCCGGCGTTGCACCATGCCGATGTCGGAGTGGCGATGGGGGCGACCGGAACCGCCATTGCGCGTGAGGCGGCCGATATTATTCTGCTGGATGACTCTTTCAAAAGTATTGTGAATGCGGTTCTGTGGGGGCGTTCGCTTTATTTGAACATTCAGCGTTTTCTGGTTTTTCAACTCACCATTAATGTTGCGGCCGCCGGAATTGCCCTGACCGGTCCCTTCACCGGAGTCGAATTGCCTTTCACAGTCATGCAGATGCTGTGGATCAATCTGATCATGGATACGCTGGCGGCGCTGGCGCTGGCGACTGAGCCGCCGACTCCGGAAGTGATGGAGCAACCGCCCCGGACTCCGGGTGCGTTTATTGTCACCGGTTCCATGGCGGTGGCGATTTTCGGTACGGCGGCATTGTTTGTAGCGGTTTTCATCGCTTTTGCATGTTTCCGGGAGCGGCTTGGTTCGCCGGAGCACGGACTGACGCTGATCTTTTCCGGATTTGTGTTTCTGCAGTTGTGGAACCTCTTCAACGTCCGGGCCAGGGGCGGCGACCGTTCCATGCTGTGGTCGCCGCCGCGCAATGTGTGGTTTATGCTGATTATGGCGGTCATCGCCGGTGGTCAGGTAGTCATAACCCAGTGGGGAGGAGTGTTCTTCCGCACGGTACCGTTGACTCTGACTGAGTGGGTGGTGCTGGCTGCGGTGACTTCTCCGGTGTTCTGGCTGGGTGAGTTGCGGCGCTGGCTGCGGCGGCGCCGGACCGGGAAAGGAAAATAGATCATGGAGTTGGCTGTCGGGCTTGCTGTCACGGCAATTCTAATTCTGGTCTGCTTGATTTCAAGCAAGGTGTCAAGCTACCTCAACATGCCGTGTCTGCTGCTCTTTCTCGGCGTCGGCATGCTGGCCGGCAGCGAGGGAATTGGCGGCATTGCGTTTGACAATGCTGCCGCGGCCAATTATCTCGGTTCGGTGGCGATGGCGTTCATCCTGTTTTCCGGCGGCTTCGACACCAGCTGGAAAGCGGTTAAACCGGTGTTTGTCACCGGTGGCATTCTGTCGAGCCTGGGGGTGTTGCTGACGGCACTCTTCACCGGATTTTTCTCCTGGGGATTTCTGCTTCTGGTGTTTCCGGACTCCTGTATTCCGCTTTCGTGGTGTCTTTTGCTGGGATCGGTGATTTCATCGACCGATGCGGCGGCGGTGTTTGCCATTTTGCGGTCGCGCAGCGTGGGTTTGAAGGGAAAACTCCGGCCGCTGCTGGAGTTTGAATCCGGCAGCAACGATCCGATGGCGGCGTTTCTCACCGTGTTCATGGTCGGCGTGGTCGGCACTGAACAGATTTCCGGAACCGCGCTTGCTCTGACGGAATACTGGGTGGTGCTGCCGCTGTTTCTGCTTAAAATGGCCCTCGGCATCGGTTTGGGCTGGCTGATCGGCCGGGGAGCGGTCTGGCTGTACAATCGGATCGATTTCGAGTACAACGGATTGTATTATGTTCTGGGTGTGGTGACGGTGCTCACCGCGTTTTCGGTGACGGAGCTGGCGCAGGGCAACGGTTTCATGGCGGTGTACGTGGCCGGCGTGGTCATGGGCAACCGCCGTTTTATCTTCCACAACGGTGTCGGCCGGTTTTACGACGGCGTGGCCTGGATGATGCAGGTGGTGCTGTTCACCATGCTCGGTCTGCTGGCTTTCCCGCACCAGGTCTGGGAGGCCAAGTGGATTGGTCTGGCCGTGGCGGTGTTTCTGATGCTGGCCGCCCGGCCGCTGGCGGTGTTCATCTGCATGGCCGGAAGCCGGTTCGGCTGGCGCGAACGGCTGCTGATTGCGTGGGTCGGACTGCGCGGCGGCGCTCCGATCATGCTGGCGACTTTTCCGCTGATGGCGGGGGTGAAACACGCTGATCTGCTGTTTCATATTGTGTTTTTCATTGTGCTGACCTCGGTGCTGTTCCAGGGCATGACCATCATGCCCTTGGCGCGGCTGCTGGGGCTGGATGCTCCGCTGCACCGTATGCCCCGTATGCCGCTTACGGTGGAGGAAACCGGTGAACCTGGCGCCAAGTCGCGGGAATTTGTGGTGTCAACCGGCCATGACGGGCGGAGTCTGGCGGAGCTTAAACTGCCGGGAGGGGCGCTGGTGCTGCTGATCCGGCGCGAGGAACGGTTCGTTATTCCGCGGGGCGATACCAGTCTGGCCGCCGGCGACGTGCTGACCGTGATGGGCAGTGAGCGGGCTTTGGAGCAGTGTGAAGCCCTGCTGAACGGCCGTGAGAGTGGTTGAAGTTTTTTAGCATTTAATCCGGGATGAATTTTTTAAGCAGGAGTTGAATTATGGGAGAAACACCATGAAGAAGCTGTTTGTCATCATTCTGGCGGTACTGGTCGTAGCTTCGGTTTTTACCTGGCTGCGACTGCCATCCCAGGATCACGAGCACATGGTGCTAAGCTGGAGCAGCGACGCCAACCCGCAGCGATATGAGCAGCTGGAGGTTTTTGATAAATGGCTGAAACAGCACCATCCGGAAATTCGGCCGCGTCCGAACGGAGATCCGGCTTTCACCGTTTCGCTGTACGCCGCCAGCAACCAGAGCAAGCTGATCCAGGCCGTTTCCGGTGTGGCCGGGGATCTAATCGACGGTATTCCGATCGCGGAATACGCCCGGATGGGACTGCTGGTCGATGTCACTGATGATGCCCGGAAACGGGGCTTTGGAATGAACAGCACCTATCCCGGCGTGGTCGGCCTGATTTCAACCAACGGTCGTCAATATGGTTACCCCTGCAATGTCAATATCGTATCGCTATGGATCAATCACACCACTTTTGAACAGTTGGATCTGCCGATTCCAGAAGGTGATTGGACTCCGGAGGAGTTTGAAAAACTTGGCAAGCTCTTTAATGAAAAAGTCAACCGCGGTCAGAAGGTGCGTACCCGGTTTCTCTGTCCGCCGCTGGGGTTCAATTTCGTCAACATCTACGCCCGGAGTCTCGGCGCTGACACTTTTAACGAAACTTTCACCCGTTCGACGCTCACTGATCCGCGGTTTGCCGCCGGCGCCCGGCTGATTTACAAGTGGACCTACGTCGACCGGATTCTGCCCAGTGCGGCCGAGGTGGCGTCCAACGACGTTGACACCTCAGGATATGGCGGCGCAGCGCTTGCGCATTTCATTCACGGCAACTACGCCATGATTCCCACTGCCAGATATTCGCTGATCCGGATGAGGGAACTGCCGGAAAATGAAAGATTTGAGATTTCCAATGTCAAGTATCCCCAGTACGATTTCTCCAATATGCTGATCAGCGCCCGCTGTACCGCGGTTTATGCCGGCAGCCGGCATCGCGATGAAGCCGCCCTTTTCATTGAATATCTCGCCAGCAAGGAATACAACGATACCATAATTTACGGCGCTGACGGGCTGCCGCCGACGCCGAAATATGCGATCGGCAACCCGGATTTCCTCCGCCCGCCAGGGTATTCCAACGAAGGCGACGTCCACCGGAATGAGCTGACATGGGCGCTTGAAATCGCGTTGCCGCTTTCGGAAAGTCCATTTTTCCGGGGGACCGGTCGCGACTGGCCCGGCTATGCCTTTTCCAAGCTGATGGCGGATCGCGCCGAAGCTGATGAGGCGTTTCGTGAGGCGGCCGGACGCATCAATAAATCCATCGACGAAACCGTGGCCGGCAATGCACGGCTCCGGGCCATGTATGAGGAAGCCTGGGAGCGGCAGAAAAAAATCGACGCCATCAAGGCCACCTGGCGTTACGATGAGGATGACCCCTATGAAGTGATCGATGGGGAGAAAATTCCGCCGGAATTAATAGACAACCCCTATTATCTGCGTTATTATAAATCAATTGACATGCTTGAAGGAGACAGCTGACATGGCCAAACTGACCAAAAGGGATTACCGCGAGATCGCCACCGGACTGGCTTTTCTGCTGCCCAATCTGCTCGGTTTTCTCTCTTTTACGCTGATTCCGCTGGTGATCAGTTTGTTCATGGCGTTCACCGACTGGAATCTGGAAATGCACAACCTGTTTCAGGATAACGAACTGCATGCGGTGGGACTCGACAACTTCATCCGGTTGTTCTCCGATCCGGATTTCTTCACCTACCTCGGCAACACCCTGTTCCTGATGATGGGTATTCCATTCGGCGTGGCCGGCAGCCTCGGCGCGGCTCTTCTGCTCAACAACGATTTCCGGGGCGGCCGGACCCGCCAGGTTTACGGCATTGTCATTGTCACGGTGGTGCTCACCGTTTCCTGCGCGGCCCTGGTGCTCACCGGCATGGGCGCGGTCGCCATGACCATGCTCGTCTGCGGAACGGTCGGGGTGGTGCTGCTCGGCGGCAGCATCGGCGGTCAGACTGTCTACCGGACGCTGTTCTACTTCCCGAGTTTTACCGCCGGGGTGGCAACCTACATTCTCTGGAAGAAACTTTACAGTCCGGAAAACGGTCCGATCAACAACGCTCTGCAGCCGGTTCTCACCGCCATCACACCCTGGTTTTCCGGGCTGACTCCGCGGATGGCCATGTTCGCCGCCGCCGCGGCGATGCTGCTCATGGTGCTGGTATACCTTGTGGCGCTCTGGCGGGCGGTCGCTGCCTGGAGAAACGGTGAACTGGGCTGTTACAGTCTGATGATGGCCGTACTGCTGCTTTCTCTGCCGCTGCTGCTCTGTCAGCACTGGAGTCGATTGTCCTGGGGCGGCGCTCTGGGGGCGACCGGAGTAGTACTGGGCATGCTGGTCCTCGCCCGCGGACTTTACATCGGCAGGGACTTCACTGCTTTGCGCGATTACGGTATGGGCAACGCGGTGGTGCTCGACGGTCTGGTAATGATTATGCTCTTTGCCCTGCTGGGAACGGCCAATGTCATCACCATTATTCCGGAGGCGGCGGCGTCGGATGCCGGATTCAGCGCTCCGGAGTGGCTTTCGGATTACTACTGGGCCAAGCCGGCGATCATGATCATGGGGTTCTGGGGGGCGCTCGGTTCCAAGAACATGCTGCTGTATCTGGCCGGACTTTCCGGCGTTTCCCGGGAGTTGTACGAAGCCGCCGATATTGACGGAGCTTCTCCGCTGCAGCGATTCTGGAATGTCACCTGGCCCCAGCTGGCCAACGTCACCTTCTTCATTCTGGTGATGGCGGTCATGCACGGTTTGCAGGGCGGCTTCGAAATGGCACGGACCATGACCAAGGGCGGACCGGCCGGATCGACGACCACGCTGGCCTATTACATTTACACCGAAGGCTTCACTACCGGCAATCTCGGCTATGCCTCGGCGGTGGCCTGGACTCTGTTCGCGCTGGTGTTTTCGGTGACGCTGTTCAACTGGAAATTCGGCAACAAGTATACCAATGAATGAAAGGCCGGACAAGATGATGACACTGAAAATCGCTTCACGGAGTTTGAAAATCCTCATTATCCACCTGGTGCTGGCCCTGGTGGCCACCGGTTTGGTGCTGCCGTTCATCTGGATGGTGCTGGCCAGCCTGAAGCCGCTCGACGAAATCGGACTGGATTCCTGGCTGCCGTCGGCGTTCCAGTGGCACAATTATGCTGACGTGTTTTCGATGCGCGGCATCTATTTCGGCCGCTGGTACTGGAACAGCATTTTTGTCGCTTCCTGGGTGACGTTTCTGCAGGTGTTCACCAGCAGTCTGGCCGCTTTCAGTTTTTCCCGGCTGAAATGGAAGGGGCGGGACTCGGTGTTCATGCTGTATCTGGCGACGATGATGCTGCCGGGGCTGGTCATGATGATTCCCAATTATCAGAACATGATTTTCCTGGGTCTGGTGGACACCTTTCAGGGGCTGATCATACCCAGTGCGTTCACCGCGTTCGGCACCTTTCTGATGCGCCAGTTCATGATGAACATCCCCAGTTCTTTCGACGAGGCCGCCGAGATCGACGGTGCGAGCAAGTGGCAGCTTTACTGGACCGTGATTCTTCCGCTGACGCGTCCGGCGTTGGTTACGCTGACGATCTTCTCGTTCATGGGTACCTATAATTCGATGTTCTGGCCGCTGGTCATGATCAAGTCGCCGGAACTTTACACTCTGCCGATCGGTATGCTGGCCTTTGATTCCACTCAGGGGCAGCAGACCAATCTGCTGATGGCGGCGGTGACCATGAGCGTGGTGCCGGTGATTGCGATTTTCGTCTTCATGCAGAAGCAGCTGGTGAGCGGCATCATGCTCGGTGGAGTCAAGGGCTGAATTTTTATTGGGCAATTTAATATGAGAACTGAAACTGAGGAGTTCAAAACATGGCTGAAGTAGTGTTGAACGATGTCTGCAAAATGTATGACGGCGGAGTTCTGGCGGTGAAGCATGTGAACCTGGAGATCCGGGATCGGGAGTTCATGGTTCTGGTGGGTCCGTCGGGCTGCGGCAAGTCCACGACGCTGCGCATGATTGCGGGACTTGAGGAGATCAGCAGCGGCACCTGCCGGATCGGCAACCGGATTGTCAATGACGTGCCGCCCAAAAACCGGGACATCGCCATGGTGTTTCAGAACTATGCGCTCTATCCGCACATGACCGTGTACGACAACCTGGCGTTCGGGCTCAAGCTGCGCAGCATGCCCAAGGCCGAAATCGACCGGCGGGTCCGGGAAGCCGCCGAAATTCTCGGTATCGGCGACTATCTGCAGCGCAAGCCCAAGGCCCTGTCGGGCGGCCAGCGGCAGCGGGTGGCGGTGGGACGCGCCATTGTGCGCAAGCCGGCGGTGTTTCTGTTTGACGAGCCGCTGTCGAATCTCGACGCCAAGATGCGTGTTCAGATGCGCACCGAGATTGCCAAACTGCACACCCGGCTGGATACCACCATGATTTACGTCACCCATGACCAGATCGAGGCGATGACGATGGGCGACCGGATCTGCGTCATGAAGGACGGCGTCATCCAGCAGGTGGATACGCCGCTTGAAATCTATGACAATCCGGCCAATGTTTTTGTCGCCGGCTTCATCGGCACACCGCCGACCAACTTCTTCCGCGGCGAACTGGTGGAGACGGCGGGACGGCTGGAGTTCCGGCATCCCGTTTTCACCATTCCGACGCCGGATGAGTGGCAGAGCAAACTGGCGCCTTTTGCCGGGAAAACGGTGATATTCGGCATTCGTCCGGAGCACATCGGTTCTGAAATTGCCGAAGCGGATCCCGGAGCGATCCGGATCAGCGCCCGGGTGGAGATCGTCGAACCGATGGGGGCGGAAACTTACGTTCACCTCAATACCGGCGACCGGACGCTGTGTGTGGCGCGAATCGATCCGCACCGCAAAGTGGTTCGCGGTGAAAACGCGGCACTGGCGGTGTCATTGCAGAAATCCCATTTCTTCGACTGCGAAACGGAAAAGCTCATCGTCTGACCGATTCGGGCCGGATCCTCAGGGGGCCGGTGCTGAACTGACAAAAAACACCGCCGGAAAGCTGAGGCTTTCCGGCGGTGTCCGTTTTTCGGGATTTCCTGCCGGTTACTTGGCAGCTTCCTTGAGTTTATCGGCGGCCGCATCCGCATAGACTTTCATCTGGGCGGTGACCTTGTCGATGGATTTGGTAATGCCGGCGGCTTCGTCCTTAAGTTTTTTGGCGTTCTCACTGAACATTTCGGTCAGCGGGATTTCCTTGATCTGGGCGGCGACCTTGTCCAGTTCACCCCGTTTCTCGGCAAGGAATTCCTCGCAGGCGGCGACCTTGGATTTCAGTGCGGAAACATTGAGTTCCAGCGCCTCAGCCCTGACTTCTTCAATCGACTTGTTTTCATCGATTTTTTCGCTGCATCCGGCCAGAAACGCCAGGCTGAATACAGCCGCGGACAGCATCAGAAATTTTTTCATGCAGACAACTCCCGGGTTTTATGGTTGGCTCAACGTGAAAATCTTCACACGTTTGCTGATTACATAGTATACTTGGAGATGCGTGTTTTTCAACCCGGAACGCGAATTTAAATGGATTTTTTCCCGGAATCGGCGATCGGGTGGTTTTGACGTTGTTATTTGTGAATTTGATGCTACATTAAACCGGCGGGCGGTGTTCCTGTGGGACCGCCGGAAGGACGGCGGTAAAAAGAGGTTTCAGATGAAAGACGGCATTGTCATACCCGATCCGCTGGCAATAATCCAGTATTTTTATCGGCAGGATACGCCGCTGCGCCGGCTGCTGATTGCTCACTCGGAACAGGTCCGGGACAAGGCGCTGGCGATTGGCACCGGTTGCGGAGCCGGTCCGGACCCCCGGATGGTTGCCGCTGGAGCAATGCTGCACGACATCGGCATCGGCCGCTGCCATGCTCCGGCGATTTGCTGTGAGGGCGACGCCGATTATATTGCCCATGGCGTGATCGGCGGCGCCATGCTGCGCGAGTACGGTGCCGCGCGGGGAATGGATCTGGAAGTTTATGCCCGTATTTGCGAGCGCCACACCGGCAGCGGAATCACTGCGGCCGAGGTGATCCGGCAGCGCCTGCCGATTCCCCGGCGCGACTATCTGCCTGAAACACCGGCGGAAAAACTCATCTGCCTGGCCGACAAGTTTTTCTCCAAATCCGGTGACCGCCGGGAAAAAAGTCTGGACCGCATCCGGTCGTCGCTGGCGAAGTTCGGTCCGGAGGCGGTTGACCGGTTTGATGCACTCTGCATTGAGTTCAGCCTGATCCAGCCGCCGTCCGTGCGGTGATTTTTGCAGGCAGGAGCTGGCGGCGATCCGGTTTTACCGCCGTCGGCATGGTGGACCCGACGGGGGATGGGGGTTCTGTTCTCAGCGGCTGCCGGTACCGGTAACGCGTCCGTCGGCTCCCCGGTAAATCGTGGTGCCGCCGCTGCGGGAGGCCGTCCCGGTAACGCGTCCGTCGGCACCCCGGTAAACCGTGGTGCTGCCGCTGCGGGAGGCCGTACCGGTAATGCGTCCGTCGGTCCCCCGGTAAACCGTGGTGTCGCCGCTGCGGGAAGCCGTACCGACAATGCGTCCGTCGGCCCCCCGGTAAACCACCTGGTTGCCGGAGGTGCTGCCGGTGCCGACAACGCGCCCGTCGGCCCCCCGGTAAACCGTGGTGCCGCCGCTGCCGGTGACGGTGCCGACAATGCGCCCGGTGCTGTCCCGGCGCACCTCGGCTCCATGGGCCGCGGCGGACCAGATTACGCCGAGACTCACCCCTGCGATAATCATCAGTTTTTTCATTGTCACCTCCTCCTCGTTCCGCCGCTGCTGCTGCCGGAGGCGGAACGGATTTTCAAAACTGCTGTCCGGCGGGAGTCCGGCCGGGAATGTCGGTCAGGTCTCCAGCCGCAATGAAAATACACCATCGAATCGTTTTCGTCAAGTCCCGGCGGCGGCTGATCCTGTAAAAAGCGCCGTTCCCGGAACCGGGAACGGATATGGCGGCAGTGCCGGCTGTTGTTCCGGATTCA
>CASFVA010000028.1 GCA_949298075.1 uncultured Lentisphaeria bacterium | reverse complement strand
TTCATTACAGTATCATGGGTCACGGCAGTACTGTGGCGCAACATGATCTGCCCGCCGTCGAGCACTGTGTTGTAGGCGCTGGCATTCGCCCCATTGATGTTGAAAAAACCGGTCTTAATGGTAGCATCATAGACAATACCGGCCGATGCTCCAATCAAGTAAGTATTGCCGTAATTAATCGACACACCGGAAATCACGCCACCGAAAGCAGCACTGACGTTGAGCCGCGTCGCGGTTGTAGCGCCGGTGGTTTTGGCGGTGTTGATGTCATAAGCCGTGCCTTCGGTAATTAGGACCGTAGTAGCTCCAGTATTGGTACCGGGCGTAATGCCTACGGCAACGCCGCCATTGGACACACGAATAGTTCCGGCAGTCGTCATTGAAGCATCAATGATCGCACCGCCGGAGTAGACTACCAGGGTGCCTCCGTCAACGTTAAGTCCGCTGCCGACCGCCTTGTTGTTGATGCCGAGGCTGCCGCCGCTGTTCACCGTGGTGCCGTCGACCCGGATTTCGGCCAGGCCGATGGTCTTGGTGAGGTTGTCAATTCCGGTGATCACGCCGCTTTGAATCGCCAGATCGGCGAACAATTCACCATCGACGTATACCGTGCCGGCGGCAATGCTGGCGTTGACGCCGCCAATGGCGGCACTGGTGTTCGACAGTTCAATACGGGCGCCTTCAACCGCCACGGTGTCAATCGAAGCACCGCCGGCAGCGACCTTCTGAACCGCGCCGGAAGCCAACGTGACTCCCCGCGCCACACCACCGTCGGCGATGCTCTGAGTGGCATTCTCGAGCACCTCCGTCGCCGAAGCGATGCCGCCGAAATTGAGCGTTTGCGACGCGCCGTTGTATAAAGTTCCGCTAACCGCCACGCCAGAATTCCCCACCAGCTGCGACCCGTAAATCTGAGCATTGAAATCCTCGCCTCTGGTAATCTGGTTTCCGCCGGCCTCAACAGTGGTACCGTAGGTAAAGGCTCCCCGGCTGGTGTACTGGCTGCCGCCGGCCCTGACCACGGTGCCGGAAGCCACGGAGCTGGAAAGCACGTTTTCAAGAGCTCCGGACTCCACCACGGTATTGAACGATTTTCCGCCCACCAGCAGCAGACTGCCTCCCGAAAGAACCGTTGTATCACTGACAACCAGGCCGGAACCGATGCGCATTTCCCAGTCGATGTCGTAACCGTTGCCCACGCCATTGACAATGGATCCGGCGCCGGTATTGAGTTTGCTGCCGCTCATATACAGGGTATCCGCAGCAATATTGGTGTTGGATCCGGCAAACGTCGGGCTGCCGTAAAGATCGATAACCGCACCGGCCTCGGCGGTCAAGTCCTCCGCCTCCGTTCCCCGGATCTGCGCTGATCCGCCCTCGCGCACGGTGGCGGAAACCAAAACCGCGCCGGCAGAAGCCACCACGCTGGCTCCACGCTGTACTTCCGTGCGGTAAGCTGCGCCATTGGTTTCAATCTGCTGAAGTCCGCCCTCAGCGACAGTGGTATCATAAGCTTCGCCGCCACGAATCACCTGGGAGGCATTGACTCCGCTGACCAACGTATCATAAGCAACTGCGGCGTATTTGCTGGCAACGTCCCCCGCCGACACCGTCACACTGCTGACCCAAAGGTCGCCGTTGACCACGACAGTTCCGCTGGCGTAACCGCCATACATCACGAGGCGTCCGCCATCCACCAAGGTTCCCAGCGCGGAACCGCCGCCGACCCCCGCATTGGTGCTGACCACAGAGGTCCGCATGATGCCGCCGCTGACTTTGGTATCCTCGGCAATGGCGCCGCGGGACAAATTGATATAGCCGCCTGACATGACGGCACCGCTCACCGACGCCTCGTTGATCAAGGCCAGGGTACCGCCCGAAACCACAGCTCCGGTAATGTCCTTGGTCGAAAAGAGGTTGGCGGTGCCACCGCGAACAGTGATTCCATTGATTTCACCGCCGTTGGTGCGCAACTGGCCGGCTTCAATCAACACGTTGTTGGCGGTGCCACCGCCCTGCATGACCACTGTCTGCGCGGCACCGCCCAGCAGCGTCAGATCATTAATTATGCCGCTCTGAATAATGGCTCCGGAGGAGCATCCGTCCACCACGGTAAGACCGTTGACGACGCCGCCATCCATATAGAAAGCTCTTTTGGTGCTCATGCCGGAAATTACAAGATCATTGGCCACACCTTCAGGGTAAATAGTCAAGGCGCCGCCGGCCTGCAACACTCCGCTGGTAATGGTACCGGCCCCCGCCTGATCGTCGCCGGCTGAACCGACAAACATACTGCCGCCGGCCTGAATTTCAAAACCGTCGCCCTCGCCACCGTAAGCGGCGCCGCTGTTGATGTAGACCACACTGGTAATTGGTTCCGCCATTTTCTCGCCCCTTTCTCAAATATTGCGGGAGTTAAAAGTCATCGAACACATCATTGATGAAAAATATTCCGATTTTTCTGACGTCAGTCAATATTATAGCATCTTTTTTCTACAATGTCAAGTTTTGTTTTCGCATTGTTGAAATTCTTATGGAGCCAATCGGAAATCATCGGCAAGCTATTGGTCATAAGCTGATTGAAGCATGACTACACCGCTGATGCGCGCCCCGGCAGGCCGGAGCGTTTCACTCTGCCGGCGAAAAAATCCGGACCAGATCGAATTCCGTACGCAGCGCCGCCATGACTTCGCGCTCCCGGCGGCGCATTCTCCGGCGCCGTACCGGATCGAGATCGTCCTCGCCCGAGGCGTGCAGCAAACCATGCACCACATAAAGCGCCAGCTCAAACGAGTATCCGTGGCCGCGCCGGGCTCCCTCCCGGAAAGCGGCGTCAGGATTCACAATCAGCTCCACCGCCACTTCTCCCGGAAACAGACTCTCAGGATCGTCAAAATAACTGAATGTAATGACGTCCGTGGTGCCGGAATGGCCGACCAGTTCGGCATTGCTCCGGATCATTTCGGCATCGCCGACAAAGTGCAGATCCAGCCCCCAGTCGAAATCGACCGGCAGACCGGACAGGCGCGCCGCCGACCGGCAGAACGAGGTGAGATCACTTTTTTTCGGACGCGGAAACCGGGGGTTCCGCCAGCGGCAATGCAGAGTCTTCATGAAGTTCTCCGGCCGTCGGATAGGCAATCCGACCGTGGTTCATTCCGATCAGAGTGGAAATGAAACTCTCCTTGACCCGGTCGAGCTCACGCAGGGTCAATTCGGAGTTGCGCAGCTGTCCGCCCTTGAACCGCTGTTCAAATATGCCCTCGACCATTTCCCGGATTTTAGCCGGAGTCATGCGGTCCAGCGACCGGCAGGCCGCCTCGCACGCATCGGCCAGACTGACTATGGTCAGTTCACGGGAACGCGGCGGCTCGCCCTGATAACGGAACTGCGCTTCCAGCACCGGCGTTTGTCCGCCGGCCAGTTTGCGGCGGGCTTCCGCCACCGCCCGGGCGTAGAAATAGCGCACCAGATCATCCCCGTGATGTGAGGCAATCGCGTCTCGGATCAGACGGCCGAGCCGGTACTGCCGCGCCAGCGCCATGCCTTCCTTGACGTGTTCGCGGATGATGATGTTGCTCATCTGAGGATTGAGATTGACATGCAGACTCACGCTGTCGGAATTATTCTCCACAAAGAACTGCGGACGCACCAGCTTGCCGATGTCGTGAAACAGCGCCCCCGCCTTGGCCCGCAGCGGATTGGCCTGAATTTCCCGGGCGGCGTCCTCGGCCAGGGTCGCCACCGTCCAGCTGTGGTGCATGGTGCCGTTCGCCTCGCGCTTGAGACGCTCAAGCAGCGGATGATTGCCGCTGCACAGCACCATCAGCGACATGTCGGTGTTGACATTGAAAATCAATTCGAAAACAAATATCAGCACCAGCGACAACACCGCTACACAGAACGCGTTGCACAGAATTATCAAAGCCGATTTGATCAGAAGCTGGTCAGGCGAGTCGTCGATGAAAAACAGCAGCGAGGCATTGACCACGCCGGTCACCAGAAACACGCCGATGAAGATTCGTAAAAAATAGTCCCGGTAGTTGTTGACGCCGCGCACCAGCAGCACCACACCGGTGCAGATCGTAATCCAGCGCACCGCCAGTTCAAACGACCGTTCCGGCATGATCATCATCGCTCCGATCGAACAGACCAGCAAAGACGCGCAGAGCGCCGCACGCACTCCGATCAGCACCGTCAGCATCACCGCCGTCACCGTCACCGGCACTGCATTGGCCACCATGGCATAGGGGATCGACAGGGCGCTTTCGCGCGAGAGCATGAATCCGCGAATGGCGCCGTAGTCGGCGAACAGCGCGATGATGATGACCAGCCCGCAGATAACCACGTTGCGATTGTCATGCTGGGACGCCGGCGAAAACCGGAAATAGAAAAACACCGACCCCAGCAGGATGACCAGGCTCCAGAGCATGTTTTCATACAGTTCGCCGAAATCCCGGACGTTGGCGGAATTGTATTTGTCACGCTCTGCGGCGATCATGTCCCGGATTTCAGCAGTGTAGCGGTCGCCCTTGCGGATCAGCAGGTCGTTGCGGACTTTGGTTTTGCGGATTTCCGGAACCCGGGCGACCGCAGCGGCGGCGGCGCGTCCGCTGCGGTCGGCATCGAAGCGCAGCGTGCCCGAACCGATCAGACCGGCCGCAATGTCCGCGAACTCAGGCACCGTCTCCCCGTCGCGGAGCAATTCGCGCGCCAACACTTCGCCCACCCGCTCCGGATCGAAATATTCACCGATTTCCCGGGCAGTCTGCCCGGCCCGGCCGGCGGAATCCACCACCCGGATCTTCTTGAGCGGATTGCGCATCCGCTTGTCGTCCCGCGACACAATACCGCGCTGCAGAAAACGTCCCAGCCAGGTCCAGAACTCCTCATAGTCATTGGGGCCGGAACTCAGCGCTTCCCGGAGTCGCGGCGACACCTTGGCCGCCAGCGCCGTCACCTCATCCGCCGCCTCAGCTCCGCCGGTCCGCTCCCGCACAATCCGGAAAAAATCGTTGAAATTCTTTCTGACCGCGCTGACCCTGGCATCGTCCTGAATGAAAAAGTCGGGCGAGGCCTCCCGGGCCTCCCGGCGCGCCCGCGCTGTGGCCCCCGCATCCACATAAGTAAAGTCGACCTGCGCATGCAGGGTGATCGGCGCCTTCTGCCCGACAATCCAATCAGTCAGATTCCGCTGCTGCCGGGTCGCAATCGTCAGCAGCAGCACCGAAACCACCCAGACCAGCACCATCATGAAAATCACCGGCACCTTGGAACGGCTGAAGGTCAGCTCCACTGCATCCGGATCTATCCAGCGCTGGGCCGGGATCTGGCCGCGTTTAAGCGCCATGCGGCGCGCCAGAAAGCTTTTCAAACGTTCAAACATCAGTCTCACCGCCGTTTCTCTCCGCCCCGGCCGGCGTTTCGCCATAGGCGTTGATGATTTTTTCCAGCAGCGCATGTCGCACCACGTCGGAAGTGCTGAAAAACACAAAGGCCAGCTCGGGAATCCGGCGCAGCGAGACTATCGCATGCTGAAGTCCGGAACGCTCGCCCCGGCCCAGGTCGGACTGCGAGGGGTCGCCGGCAATCACGCAGCGCGACCCGAATCCCATCCGGGTCAGGAACATCAACATCTGATCGTAGGTGGTATTCTGCGCCTCATCAAGAATGATGAACGCATTGTTGAGGGTCCGCCCCCGCATGAAAGCCAGGGGAGCGACCTCGATAATGCCGCGATCGATCAGATCACGGGCCTCCTCGCGGGGCAGCATGTCGTACAGCGCATCGTAGAGCGGACGCAAGTAGGGCGACACCTTTTCCTCGATGCCGCCGGGAAGAAAGCCGAGCCGTTCACCCGATTCCCGCGCCGGACGGGTCAGCACAATCCGGCCCACGTTGCGCTGCAGAAATTCCGACACCGCCATCGCCATCGCCAGATAGGTCTTGCCGGTACCGGCCGGTCCGATTCCAAACACCACGTCCCGGCTCCGCATGGCCCGGATGTATTCCAGCTGACGCCGCGAACGCGGCATGATTTCCCCGCAACGGCCGCCCAGCGGAATCCGTCCCGACCACAATTCATCCAGATCGCTTTCGACGTGTTCGCGGAAGTTGCGGCACAGCAATTCGAAGTCGGCCAGCTCCAGTTCCCGGCCGCGCAACAGAAAGAGTTTGACCAGAGCATCGAAAAAAGCCCTGGTCCGCGACACCGCCTCCGGAGAACCGGACAGGTCGGCCCAGCCATCCCGAACCGTCAACTCCACCGCAAAAGCCTCGCGGATCAGCCGCAGCAGGCGCACCTCGTCCACCGGACAGACCGCGTGAAGCGAAAGTCCGCGCTCAAAATAATAGCGTTCCGACCCGTCCACCGCGTCTGCTCCTCCCTGGCTCCGAAAACCGGCGGACCGGCCGCCCGCCGGATCGCCTCACAGCTTCGGAATCACCAGCTTCATGCCCGGACGCAGCGATTTCGGAGTCCGGACCTGGTCGCGGTTGGCTTTCATGATGATGTCGTAGCAGCGGGCATCCCCGTAAAAACGCCGGGCAATGCCGCCGAGGGTGTCGCCGGCCTTGACCACGTACGTCGTATCTCCTTCAGCCGGAGCGGATGCCGCCGGTTCAGCGGTTTCCGTCGCTTCCGCCGGAGCCACCGCTTCCGCCGGACCGGCGGCTGCCGCCGCCCGGTCGGTTTCCGCCGCCGGATCAGATTCGGCCGCCGGAGTCATCGGATCGTAGGCCGTCTCCGTCTCACTCACGGTCACCGTGGTTTCCTGCTCAACCAGCTTGGCTGAATAACGGTCCGCTATCGAGGGCGGAGCCACCTGGGGAGCGCGGTTGCCGGGATAGCTCTCGCGAATCGCCTGCTGCCACATCATCTCTTCCCGACCGTTGCTGCCCTGCGCCAATTCCGGCCGGCAGCCGCACAGCAGAACCGCGCTTCCGGCCAAGCCCCATACCAATGCCCGAACCCTCATTTACGCCTCCCATGAATTCCGTTGAAATTATTCCCGCCGGTCCGGCGGCGGCCGCCGCCGGAGCCGCCGGGTTCAGCCTTCGAACTTGCGGTAAATCAAAATGCCGTTGTGACCGCCGAACCCGAGATTGCTGTTGAGCGCCACTTTGATCTTGCGTTCCCGGGCGGTATTCGGAGTGATGTCCAGATCACATTCCGGGTCCGGTGTCTCATAGTTGATCGTCGGCGGCACAATGCCGGTTTCAATCGCCTTGACGCACACCACCGACTCCAGTCCGCCGGCCGCGCCCAGCGCGTGTCCGGTCACGCCCTTGGTGCTGCTGACGGCCACTTTGCGAGCCGCGCTCTCGCCGAGAGCGGCCTTGATGGCGGCCGTCTCAAATTTGTCATTGAGCTGGGTGCTGGTGCCGTGGGCGTTGATGTAATCAATATCTTCCGGACCAATGCCGGCATGGCGCATCGCCATGGCAATCGCCCGCGCTCCGCCTTCCCCGCCGGGGGCCGGACTGGTGATGTGATAGGCGTCACCCGTGGCGCCGTAGCCGATCACCTCGGCCAGGATCGGCGCACCGCGCCGTCTGGCATGCTCCAGCTCTTCAAGAACCACCACGCCGGCGCCCTCGCTCATGACAAAGCCGTCGCGGTCCCGGTCAAACGGCCGGCTGGCGTGCAGCGGATCGTCATTGCGCTGACTCATCGCTTTCATCGAACAGAAACCCGCCACTCCCAGCGCCACCGTGGAGGCCTCAGCACCGCCGGCAATCATCACGTCGGCATCGTCGCGCTTGATCATCCACATCGCCTCGCCGATCGAATGGCAGCCCGAAGCGCAGGCGGTGACGATGCCCATGTTCGGACCCTTGGCCCCGAACCGAATCGAAATGTCACCCGACGCCATGTTGGCGATCATCATCGGAATCAGCAGCGGCGACACCCGCCCCGGTCCACGGGCAAGCATCAGCTCATGCTGCTCGGTCAGAATTCCCAGCCCGCCGATGCCGCTGGACACCAGCACGCCGGCCCGGTCGGGATCAACCACCGCACCGTCACGGAAATCGGCGGGCAACCCGGCCGCCTGCACCGCCTCGACGGCTGCCGCCAGCGCGAACTGAGTGAAAGGATCCAGGCGCTTGGCCTCCTTGGCGCCGACCAGGGGCGCGATGTCGAAATTCCGGACTTCTCCGGCGATCTGAGTCCGATATCCGGCGGCGTCGAACCGGGTTATCGGACCAAGTCCGCACCGCCCGTTGACCACCGCATCCCAGAAATCCGGAACATTGTTGCCGACGCAGGATACCACACCGCAACCGGTTACCACCACCCGCCGTTCAAACATAAACTATCTCCATTGCTCCGCCCGCGCCGCAGACACCACGCCGGCTCAATAAAAAATGAACCACCAATCAATCGCTAATCAGTGGTCCAAATTCCCTGCGCCGCCCCGGACCAGAGGCCACACCGCGGCGCCAAACCGATGCCGTCAGGCGAATTATTCCTGACTCTTGTTCTCAACGTACTTGATCGCATCGCCGACGGTGGTCAGCTTCTCGGCATCCTCGTCCGGAATATCCGAGCCGAATTCCTCTTCGAGCGCCATCACCAGCTCGACCTGATCGAGCGAATCCGCGCCCAGATCCTCGATGAACTTCGCTTCGGGAGTGACCTGATCTTCGGAGACACCGAGCTGCTCGACGACGATTTTCTTGACTTTTTCAGCAACAGCAGACATTTCTATCAATCCTTCTGTTTTTGGTGTATACCAGATTTGCTTGCTTCAAAACGGGTTCACTTGCATGAACATTCTTCTTTAATAATATGCCCTGCTAACCCCGAAATGTCAAGCCACTCCGGCAATTTTTCAATGATTTTGGAACTTTTTGTCACATCAGCATGCCGCCGTCGACATTGATGACCTGGCCGGTCACATAGTCCGAATCCGGCGAGCAGAGGAAGTACACCACGTTGGCCACGTCTTCCGGAGTGCCGCCCCGGCGGGCCGGAATCACCGACAGAAATGCGTTACGCGCTTCTTCGGGCAGCTTGGCGGTCATATCCGTGATGATGTAACCCGGCGCCACCGCATTGGCCTGAATGTTGCGGGTCGCAAATTCCTTGGCGGTGGTCTTGGCCAGCGCAATCACGCCGGCCTTGCTGGCGGAGTAATTGGCCTGACCGAGGTTGCCCATCCGACCCACCACCGAAGCGATGTTCACAATCTTGCCGGCGCGCTGTTTCATCATCGGACGCACCGCCGCCTTGGTGAAATTGAACGCGCCTTTGAGGTTCACCGCGATAACCGCGTCCCATTCGGCCTCGGTCATCCGGAGCATGAGGTTGTCCTTGGTGATGCCGGCATTGTTGACCAGAATGTCGAGGCGGCCGAAATCCCTGACCACAGCGGCAACCGTGGCCTCGGCATCCTCGAATTTGGCGACGTTGGCGGCATAGGCCCGCGCTTCGATACCCTCCGCCGCAAACTCGTCGGCCGTCGCCTGGGCCACGTCAATCATGATGTCGACAATCGCCAGCGCGGCTCCCTCGGCCGCCAGCCGGGCGCTGATCGCCCGGCCGATGCCCCTGGCTCCGCCGGTGACGATGGCAACTTTGCCTTCCAAACGCTTTTCCTTGCTCATAATTCGGGAATTCCTTTCACAGATTGGCCGCGACCAACGCCTCGGCGCTGTTGATATTGATCAGCTGAAGCTCCGGAACCGTACGCCGGGCCAGACCGGTCAGCACGTTGCCGGGACCGAATTCAATCACGGTGTCGGCGCCCTCGGCCACCGCCCGCCGCAGGCAGGACTCCCAGCGCACCGAGCCGGCCACCTGCGCCGCCAGATTGCGCTTGAGCTCTTCAACCGAGGCGGCCGGAGCCGCCGTGAAGTTGTGATATACCGGAACCCGGGGCAGAACAATCGTCGTCTCGGCTTCCAGCACTCCGGCAAGCCCCTCTCCGGCTTCGCTCATCAGCCGGGAGTGGAAAGCTCCGGCCACGTTGAGTACGAAAATCTTACGCATGCCCCGCGCCTTGAGTTTGGCCACCGCCCGTTCGAGCTTCTCCCGGACTCCGGAAATCACGATCTGGCCGGGCGAATTGTAGTTCGCCACATCAATGTCGGCCTCTTTGCACACCTCGGCAATCACCGCGGCATCTCCGCCCAGCACCGACGCCATGCCGCCGGGATGGGCAGCACACGCCCGGTCCATCAGTTCCGCCCGGCGGGAAAGCAGCCGCAGACCGGTCTCGAAATCAAACGCCCCTCCGGCGTACAGCGCCGCATATTCGCCCAGACTCAGGCCGGCGCAGGCCACCGGGGTCACCGCCGGGAACCCGGCCCGAAACGCTTCGTAGGCGGCGCAGCTCATCGTGTAGATCGCCACCTGGCAGTACAGTGAGGAGGTCAGCTTCTCCTCCGGACCGTTGAAAATCACCTCGCTGAGCCGGTACCCCAGAGCCGAATCCGCCGCATCGAAACACCGCCGCGCCTCGGCTGAACTCTCGTACAGATCGCGTCCCATGCCGACGTTCTGGGCGCCCTGCCCCGAAAAAACGAAAAAAGCCTTCATTTTGCTGTTTTTCCTGAAAATTTGTCGAAATCCATACACCGCACGGCCATAAGATAACACCACAAACCGTTTTTTTCAAGGACGGAGGGTTTGCCAAGCCGCGGAGCCGGTGGTATATTCTGCGCCATGAAAAACCATATTCACGCCGCCGCCCTCAGTCTGGGCGTATCCGACGCCACCATCCGCAACTGGCTGCGCGGCGGGAAGCTGGCCACCCCCGGAGGCGGCGTCCCCGCAAACGCCGCCGAAATCGCCGCCGCCGCGGAACAATTTGCCAGCGCCGGAAACCGGCTCACCGGACGGGCCAACCGCTCCCGCTCGGAACATCGCTGCGCTTATCCGCTGGACGGCAATGCGGCGGGACGCCGCTGGCTCAGGGAGACGACCGCCGCGTTCCGCGATTCCGGGATTGGCCTGGAGTCCGCCCTCGCCGAACTGGCGCGCCGCCGCCTGGAGGCCGCCGGCCTGCTGACCCGGGACTGGCGCCGGCATCCCCGCAGCCGGGTCGAACGGATGCTGAACCGATGGCTGGAAACGGCCGGAACTCCGCCGGCTGAACTCTTTTCCGGCCTTGATCCCATACCGGAAACCGGCGATCCCCTCGGTGCATTTTATCTGTCGGGACTGGAACTCGGCCGCCGGAGCCAGCCCGGAGCCTTTTACACCCCGGAGGCGCTCTGCCGGGAACTTGCCCCCGTGACCTCCGGCCGGCTCTGCGATCCCTGCTGCGGCAGCGGCGGCCTGCTGCTCGCCGCCGCCGGCCGGAATTTTCCGCCGGAGCAGCTGTTCGCCTGCGACAACGATCCGATCGCCCTGCGGCTCTGCCTGATAAACTGCGCGCTGTTCTTTGCCGATCCGGACTGCCGGATCACGGTTGAACAGCGCGATCTCTTCACCGCTCCCCCGCCGCTGCGTTTCGAACAGATCGTCACCAATCCGCCCTGGGGCGGAAGGGTGAACGGGCGCGACCGCTTTGACGCCGCCCTCCGGGCCGGGCTGCGGCTGCTCACCCCCGGCGGGGAACTTCAGATCTTTCTGCCCCGCGCCTTTCTCAATGTCGAACGTCACCGCCAGCTGCGCCGGGACGTGTTCAGCTCCGGAATCAACGCGGTCAGGCTTTGCGGCGCGGCCTTCCCCGGAGTGATGTCGGAGGCGGTGCTGCTCCGTCACCGCTCCGGAATCCCGGCCGCGCTGACGGCCTCCCGGCCCGGCACGGCCGGATACCGCCTCTCCGCCGATGAACTTTTCACCACCTTCGGAGGCATTCCACCCGACGCCTCCGCCGCGGAAATTGCCCTGCTGCGCCGTCTGGCCCGGCGCTCCGACCGGACCCTGAGGGGACGCGCCCGCTTTGCCCTGGGCATCGTCACCGGAAGCAACGCTGAATTTCTCTCTTCCGAACCGGCGCCGGACCGCCCCGGCGTGCTGCGCGGACGCGACATCCACCCCTTTTACTGTGACGCCCCGACGGTTTTTCTCGCCGGCGAACCGGCCCGGCTCCGGCAGTGCGCCGACCCGGAACTTTACCGGCGGCCCAAAATCGTCTACCGCTTTGTGGCCAACCGGGTGATCTGCGCCATCGACCGCAGCGGCGTGCTGCCGCTCAACAGCGCCAACGTCTTTGTGCCGGAGCCGGGGTACCCGTGGGAAAGCATTACGGCGCTTTTCAACAGTTCGCTCTACGGATTCATCTTCCGCAAGCGTTTCGCCGCCGCCAAAGTGCTGAAAACCCATCTGGAAGCGCTGCCGCTGCCGGAACTTTCCGCCGCCGCCCACGCCGGACTCCGGGCCGCCGCCGCCGACCGGGACCTCGCCGCCGTCGACCGGATTGTCAACGCCGTGTTTGAACTCTCCGCCGCGGAACGCCGTCTGGTGGAAATCTGAGCTCCCGGCCGGAGCCAGTTCACCGGCCGGAACGCCGGGACCGGTCTCCCCGCCGGGCGGCCGGACCGCCGCGACCGCCGCCGGACTCCGCACGCCCGGACCGCCGCTTCTTGAGCACCGCAATCTGGGGACGGCGTTCAGCCAGCCCCCGGTTGACCGGAATCGGCGTACCGTCAGGAGCCTTGCCGGTGTAATACATCGCCGCGCCCATGGTCATCGGCAGCGGAATGTAGTCCTGCACCTGCTGCAGACTCCAGTGACGGCGGTTCAGGAAATCATCCACCGTCTTCATTTCGCGTTCGGTGCAGCCGGGAAAATTGGAAATGAAGAGCGGCACGATGTACTGCTCCTTGCCGCATTCGCGGCTGATGCGCTCGAACTCATCGAGGATCCGGTAGAAGTCAGCCGCCGGATTCTTGCGCATGAGCTTGAGCACCGCGTCGTTGAGATGTTCGGGAGCCACCTTGAGATGTCCTGACACATGATAACGCACGATTTCCTCCAGCAGCTCCGGCTGTCGCAGCACCAGGTCCAGCCGGATTCCGGAGTTGATGAAGAGGTGTTTGACCCGGGGATGCCGCCGCAGCCGCCGCAGCAGATCAACCAGCTCCAGGCCGCTGCATTTGTAATTCGGGCACTGAGTCGGAAACAGACAGCTCGAACGTCTGCATTTGGCACAGATCCTGAAATCTGCCCGGCTCATGTAAATGTTTCCGGCCGCGCCGCCCACGTCGCTGATGGTGCCCTTGAATCCCGGCGCCGAGGCGATCACGTCGGCCTCGCGTTCAATCGATTCCGGAGAACGGCTCATCACCTGACGCCCCTGGTGGGCCACCAGACCGCAGAAAGCACAGCCTCCCGGACAACCCCGCACCGCCTGAATCGAATTTTCAATTGCCTCCCAGGCCGGAATCCGTCCCCGGTAACGCGGATGCGGACGCCGGGCGTAAGGCAGTTCGTGCACCCGGTCAAGCTCCGGACCTTCCAGCGGCAGCGGCGGCGGCTCAATCACCAGCAGCCGGTCGCCGTAACGCTGAACCAAGCCCCGACCTCCGAACGGATTCATCTCACTCTCGATGAGTTTGGTCGCCGTCATCAGCGCGTCGCGGTCAGCCAGCGTCTCCTCGTAGGAGGGCAGCTCCAGGTAATCGGATCCGGCGGAAAATGACAGCGCCGCCTTTTTGCCCAGCAGCCGGGCCGTGCCCCGGACCCTTTCCGGAACCTCCCCGGCGGCGAAGCCCCGAAACACCTCGGGAACCGGCCGCTCGCCCATGCCGTAAACCATGATGTCCGCCTTGGTATCAACCAGCATCGACGGTCGGATCTTATCCTGCCAGTAATCGTAATGCGCCACCCGGCGCAGACTGGCCTCCAATCCGCCGATCATCACCGGTATCCCGGGGAACGCCCGGCGCGCCAGCTGCGAATACACCGCCAGCGCATGCGGCGGACGCCGGCCGGGATGTCCGTCTTCGCTGAACATATCCTCGCGCCGCAGCCGGCGCCCGGCGGTGTAGAGGTTGACCATCGAATCCATATTGCCGCTGGTGACGCCGATGCCGACGCGCGGCGCTCCCATGGTTTTGAGCGCCTCGGGATCCCGCCAGTCCGGCTGGGCAATGATGCCGACCCGGTAGCCGCAGTCGGCCAGCAGCCGCCCGATGATGGCCACCCCGAACGACGGATGATCAACATAACAGTCACCGGTTATCAGCAGAACATCCAGTTCCTCGAAACCGGCCGCTTCCATCTCCCGCCGGCTGGTCGGCAGAAATTCCGGCTGCAGGTTCATGGGGCGACCGTCATGTCGCCCGAGCCCGGAACCGAACTGAACGAACCGAAGGAACGTGAACCGATTTTCTTGAACCGCACCGGAGTCTCAAATCCCCCGGCGGGTTTGGGTTTGAGGGTGAAATTGGCCGTGTTTCCGCTGCCGACCAGGTTGCGGTCCACCACAAAAAGCAGCGTGTAATTGACGCCCTTTTCGCTGAAAACCTTCCAGTTGCCCACATCGAAAGGCGCGGAACCGCGGGTCAGGGCCACGCAGGGGAACTCGTTGCCGAAAGCGGTCAGCACATAATCGTAGACGCTGAGTTCCCGATTGGCGTCGAGCCGCAAAGTCAGCGCGGCATAGGCCGGATTGAGCGGCAGATCGTCATAGATGTCCTTATCCAGTCCGGCCACCGCCGGAGCCTGATCGGAAATCTCGGCCCGCAACAATTCGCCGCCGCGAAACCGCACCGTTTCCCCCATCGCGGTCAGGGTAAGCATCCCGACCGCCGCCAGCAGCAATCTACCGCTAAACGTCATATCGTATTCTCCAGTTACGCCGCCCGTGACCGGCGGCCGGTTGTTCTTTGCGCCAGAATTTCAGAGTAGAATAATATAACCGACTTTGCCCGTCAATTCAAACCCGTTCAGCGCGGTCCGGACGGAATCCGTTCCGGGAAGAACCGCTCCTCCACTCCAGGCAGCGGCTCCAGGCGCTTGGTGTGCAGATAAAAATATTTGAGGAAGCGGCCCGCCGCGTCCCGGCCGTACCAGCTGATGAAACTGCGCGACAGCGCACTTTCGGGATCCTGCTCGTAAACGAGCGCGAAAAGATTGCCGAAGAACGGACTGCGCACCGTCCGGGTGAAGTGTCCCTCCGGCGAACGATAGCCCTCGTAGGTCAGACAGAACGGAGCGTAAACCCCCGGCGCGGCCGCAACCACGCCCCATCCGATCAGCACCGCCGCCAGTGCGGCCCGCCACCGGCCCGGTCCGCCCCGCCGCAGCAGCCAGCGGCCCGCCAGCAGCCACAGAATCGGAATCACCACGATCAAATACCGGAAACCGTAAGCGGCACCGCCGTATTCATCGGTGACGGTCACATAGAAAACAATGACGGCGGCGGTCGCCGCCAGCAGCCAGCGTTCCGCCCGGGTCAGGCTCCGGAATCCCGCCGCAATCACCGGCACCGCCAGCAGCAGAAACGGCTGGTGGCTGAAGAGACCGCGGCGGCCGAACAGGGTCTCGCCGGCGTATGCCCAGAAATTCTTGTGCCAGCCGAAGTGAAAACTGCCGTTGCCGCCGGCAATGTATAGCGGCAGGACTGATCCGTAGGCGGCGAAGTTCAAAGCCAGCTGCGCCGCGGCCATCCCCCCCAGTCCCAACAGAAATCCGGTTCCGGCCCGGCGGCGGTCGCCGGCCGGAGTTGTGGTGCACACGGCGCCGAATGCCGCCGCCGCAAAAATTGCGCCGGATGGAATATCCAGTGCGCCCAGCACTCCGGCGGCCGCGCCGGCGGCCGCGGCCAGTCCGACCGAAGGCCGGCGTTCGTACTTGACAAGCATGATGAAAATTCCCAGTGCCGCCAGCGCCGCCGGGGTGTGGTTGTTGAGCATGGTTCCGTAACTCAGCAGCCAGCTGCCGAAAACCGCCGCCAGCGCCAGCGCCCATTTGAGGAGCACGCCGCCGTGACGCCGGCGCCGGAACTGGTTGAACAGCCACAGGTAAATCAGAATTCCGACCGCTCCGCACCACAGCAGATTGATCCGGTAGATTGAAGAGGCGTAGTCGTTCTGAAAACCCAGGCCCGTTAACCGGAACCAGAGCGAGTGGACCGCGCCGAGCAGCGCCGGGAGCGCCAGCGGCTTGTCCGAATAGAGATGTCCGCTGCGGACCAGGGAGTCCACCGTCCGGAAACCGGTGTTCTCAATGAAGAACACCCCCTGTTCGCCCACCGCCTCGATCACCGCGAACCGGCCGCTCTCGTTGCCGGACATGCTCACTTCACTGGCGGCAAAAACCACCGTGAACGCCGCAATCGCCGCGATGCCGGCCCAGGTCAGCAGTAGTCGGAGACGGCGCGGTATCATCAGCAATTCAACCTCGCGAGCGCGGCACGCAGCAGCTTTTCGCTGGAAGTCTCCTCACCGGACAATTCTTCCAGCAGCGTGTTGAGCACCCGGTTGATCGCATCGCGCTTGAAACCGAGCTG
>CASFVA010000027.1 GCA_949298075.1 uncultured Lentisphaeria bacterium | reverse complement strand
TATGAGTAAGTACATGATCACGTGCGATTGGAAAGCGGAGATAAATCTCCGCACTCCAAGGTTGACATCGGACGGCACATCGGGCCGGACAAATGAACATGACATTTGAGTTGTTGCCGGTAACGGCCTGAAAAATAACCGCAATCCATTTATAACGGAGGTTAACTCAATGAGCAATAAACAGTTGCATACCAAACAACGGAGCAAGACAACCAGATTCTTCACTTTGATTGAGCTGCTGGTCGTGATTGCGATCATCGCCATTCTGGCGAGCATGCTCCTGCCGGCTCTGAATCAGGCGCGGGAAAAAGCCAAGGCGACAACCTGCCTGAACAATATGAAGCAGATCGGACTGGCGGACGCTCAATACGGACTTGATTACGCAGGCTGGCTTTACGGCCCCAATCTGAAAGTTCCCCAGCCGACCGGAGTGAGCGGTGCGCTGACCATGCCCCGCTGGACGATTTCGATGGCAAATCTCGGCTACCTGCCGATGTATCATACCGGTCAGAAAGGGAAAAGATGGCTGCCGGTCTGTCCGAGCATTTATCCCTTCGGTACGTTCGAACATGAAAATATGGGATATGCCAAGCGCGGGTTGCAAACGGGATATAATCAGAACAAGGATTGTTTCTGGACATTTTCCGGCAAATTTCGCTACATCGGCATGAATGGCGGCGTTCCGGATTCCACAATGAAGGAACGGGATGACACCGCCGAAGAAACGGTGCGCAATACTCCGCCGTCGGAATTCGTGACCACGTTCGACAGCTGCCAGAACGACAACGGCAACTACCGCCAACTGGTTTACGCGGCGTTCGACTGTTTCGGACTGCTCCATAACGGGCGCGGTTCGATCCTGTTCCACGACGGCCACGCCAAAGCCGACCGCCGCAAATACCACGTACTGAATTACGGACGGCTGCTTTCCGCTCCCCAACTCACCATCCAGATGCCGGATTGATCGCACCCATGAAAAGAACCTTGCCAAGCACCATCGGACACAAAGTGAAAGCGGGACTGCTCGACCGGCTCCGCACTCTTCCGGTCGGTTCCCGGCTGACGCCGGAGCGCCGGCTGGCCGAAGAGTATCAGGTCAGCCGCTCCACAATGAGCAAAATCCTGACCGAACTGGTCAACGAGGGATATCTGGCCCGCAAGGTCGGCAGCGGCACCTATGTTTCGCCCCGGAACACCGAAGTGCTGCCGTCGCGCCTGCCGTCGCAGAACAGCGGCGAACTGCTGGTCGCCTATCCCGACTTTTTTTCCTACGAGTTCTGGCACACGGTCCACGAACTCGAAATCGCCGCGATGCACGCCAATTTGCATCTGGTCAACCTGCGGCTCCACCCGGAGTCGGATTCGGAGACGGTGCTCAATCTTGCCGAAAACTGCCGGCGGCTGACCGGCATCGTGCTGCTCGGAGGCACGCCGCTCGGACGGCCGCTGCTGCGGGAACTCGACAAACTCGGCGTGCCGGTCGTACTGCTCGGAAAGCTGGAGAACGGCGGCATTTACCGCAATATCCACTGTGTCCACAGCAACCAT
>CASFVA010000026.1 GCA_949298075.1 uncultured Lentisphaeria bacterium | reverse complement strand
TTCACTAATATATGGTCGATGAAATTATGCTCAGCCCGCACCGCCACCCCAGGTGACCCCCGGGAATCCGGCGCAATATCTCCTAATATATCATCCGGAACAGAACAATGCAAGCGGTTTTCAGACCTTTTTACCCTTTTTTCAGCTCAAAAAACACACCACACACCCCGGAAATCACGCCTCAATGCCGCTGCCCCCCCGGCCTCCGGAACCTCGAACGACCGCCCCGGACCGCAATAATGCCGGCGCAGTCACTCCAAATCCCGGTCCACCACCGCGCCCGGACGCGTAGAGACCCCGCACCCCAGCTTGCGGCCGGGATATATCACCGTGTGAATACCGGTGTGAACCCCGCTGCCGATCACCGAACCGAATTTCCGGCGCCCGGTGGAAACCAGCCGCCCGCCCACCATGGAACGATGATTGGCCCCATCGTGCCGGAGGTTGCCGATGATGGTTCCGGCGCCGAAATTGACGTTGTCCGCCATGACGGTATCTCCGACATAACTCAGATGTCCGACACTGACCCGGTCGCCCAGCACCGAATTCTTGATTTCCACGGCCTGACCGACGTGGCACCGGTCGCCAATCACAGTATTGCCGCGCAGGTAGGCGTTCGGGCCGATCTTGCAGTCGCGCCCGATCACCACGTTGCCTTCGATGAACACGCCGGGCAGAATCCGCGACCCCTCGCCCAGCACAATGTGCCCCTCGACGGTGGCGGAAGGATAAATCCGCCCCTCCACCCGGTCGGAATCCAGCTCCGCCACCAGGCGCTCATTGAGCGCCAGCACGTCCCAGGGATAGCGGATGAATTGTCCGCGGGCCTCGAAACGCCGGCGCTCCTGCGTTCCGGCGGATGCGGCCACGATCTCATTCCCCGCCACCACTTCCCAGGTCGGACAGCCGGACAGTTCTGCCAGCAGCTCCGCCTCCGGCCAGAAGTCCACCCGCCAGTGTCCCACCGCCGTCAGTGTCGCGAGGCGTTCCGCCAGGCACTCCCGCAACGGCCGGTTCAGAATCCGGACGGCGCCGATTTCGGGAGCCAGGGGTGCCAGATCCGGAGATTTCCATTCAATCAACTCAATCATGTTTTGCCCGTCCTTTCCCGGCTGGCTGTTCCCAGTCGCGCTCAACTTCTGCGCACAGCGGCAGTCAACCTCTCAACCCAGTAATCCAGATCGCTCTGCCGCCGGGCCTCAACCAATATCCGCAGCTTGTTCTCGGTTCCGGAATAGCGGATGATGGTCCGCCCGGAATCACCGAGCGCCGACTCGCACTCCCGGCGCACCGCCACCAGAGCGGGAATTTCATCCAGCGGAATCTTTTCCGTCACCGGCACATTGACCAGCTTCTGCGGAAAAACCGACATGAAACCGGCCAGCTCTTTCAGGCTTTTGCCGCAGCGCTGCATGAGTTTCAGCACATGCAGCGCCGTGATGATGCCGTCTCCGGTGGTGACATAGTCCATGAAAATCACATGTCCGGACTGTTCGCCGCCGACATTGCTGCCGTCGGCCCGCATCGCCTCAATCACGTTATGATCCCCGACATCGGTGGTCACCACTTCAATGCCGGCCGACGTCATGGCCTCCACCAGCCCGAGATTGCTCATGCACGTTACCACAATCCGGTTGCCGGCCAGCCGCCCCCGGCTCTTGTAATCCAGCGCCACCATGCCGATGATTCGGTCGCCATCCACCACTTCGCCGCGGTCGTCACAGAAAATCACCCGGTCGGCGTCGCCATCCAGCGCGATTCCCAGATCGGCTCCACTGCTCCGGACCATTTCACACATCTTTTCCACATGCGTGGCTCCGCAACCGTCGTTGATGTTGATGCCGTCCGGAGCCACCCCCATGGTGATGACCTCGGCACCAAGTTCCCGGAAAATCGTCGGGGCAATCGCGTAGGCCGCGCCGTTGGCGCAGTCCAGTACAATCCGCATGCCGTTGAGACTCTGGTTGCGGACCGAATACTTGGCGAATTCGATATAACGGCCGCTCACATCGTCAATCCGCCGCGCTTTGCCAATCATCCGGTTGGCAATGTGGGCACTGGAAAGCTCCTTGTCGGCAATCAGCTTTTCAATCCGATCCGTGTCAGCAGTCGACAGCTTGAAGCCGTCGGCGGAAAAAATCTTGATCCCGTTGTCCTCGGAAGGATTGTGGCTGGCGGTGATCATAATCCCGCAATGGGCATTGAGCGAACGGGTCAGATGCGCCACCGCAGGAGTAGGCATCGGACCGACTTCCAGTACATCCATGCCCATGCTGAGCAAGCCCGCCGAAATCGCGTTTTCCAGCATATATCCGGACAGCCGGGTGTCCTTGCCCAGCACCGCCCGCCGGGAACCGCCTCCGGCTGCGCCGAAATGCTTGGCCACCGCCTTGCCAACCAGCAGCGCCAGTTCCGGAGTGATCGGATAGGAATTGGCCTTGCCACGGATGCCATCAGTTCCAAACAACTTTTCCATGATTTACTCCACCGTTACACTTTTGGCCAGATTGCGGGGCTGGTCGATGTCGCACTTGCGTTCACGCGCAAAACAGTAGGCGAAAATCTGCAGCGCCACCACCGTCGTTATCGGAGCGGCATACCGGGAGCTCGCCGGCACCCGGATGATGTCGGAAGTGTATTTCGCCACATTGGCGTCCTCGCCGCTCACCACCGCAATCACCGGCGAACGCCGCGCCAGGCATTCCTCGATGTTGCCCAGCAGTTTTTCCTGTCCCGGAATCCGGTTGGCCAGCGCAATCACCGGCACCCGGTCTCCGAGCAGCGACATCGGTCCGTGCTTGAGTTCAGCGGCGTGGTAGCCCTCGGCGTGAACATAGCTTACTTCCTTGAGCTTCAGCGCGCCCTCCAGCGCCACCGGATACAGACACCCCCGGCCGATGAAAAAGAAATCATTGAACGCGGCGTATTTCTTGGCTATGCGCTCAATGGTCGGAAATTCATCCAGCACCGACTGCACCAGCTCCGGCAGCCGGGCGATCTCGGCGCCGATTTCGCGGCCGTCCTCGCCGCTGAGCCGGCGGCTGCGTCCGAACAGCAGCGACATCAGCAGCAGCGCCGCCACCTGGCAGGTAAATGCCTTGGTCGACGCCACACTGATTTCCGGACCGGCGTGCAGGTAGACGCCGCGGCCGCACTCCCGGGCGATGGTCGAACCGACCACGTTGGAGATCGCAGCAACCACCGCACCCTTGTGAATGGCTTCACGCACTGCCGCCAGCGTATCGGCGGTCTCACCGGACTGGCTGATCGGCAGCACCAGGGTGTTGGGTTCGATAATCGGGTTGCGATAGCGGAATTCCGCCGCCTGTTCAACCTCGGCCGGAATACCGGCAATATCCTCGAAGTAATACTCGCCGATCAATCCGGAATGCAGACTGCTGCCGCACCCCGGAATGACAATCCGGTTGATCATCGCCATCTCGCGCGGCGTCATGTTCAGCCCGGAGAGTTTGGCGCTGCCGTCGTCAGGCAGCACCCGGCCCCGGATGGTGTTGGCCAACGCCTCGGGCTGTTCAAAGATCTCCTTGATCATGAAGTGTTCGTAACCACCCTTGCCAATGGTGTCCGGATCCCAGGTGATGCGGGAAATTTCCCGTTCGATCGGCACGTTGGCCAACGTGCGCAGCTCAACTTTTTCCGGAGTTATGACTGCCAGTTCGCCGTCGTTAAGATAGATGACATTGCGGGTGTGGGTAATCAGGGCGGTGACATCGCTGGCCGCCATGTTCGATCCCTGTCCGAGTCCGACAATGACCGGACTGCCCGAACGCGCCGCAATCATCAGTCCGGGCAGGTCCCTGAACAGCACGCAGACGCCGTAGGTTCCGGTCAGCTGGCGGAGCGCCGCCGCCACCGCCTGCACCGGATCATCGTCGTAGAACTCAGCGATCAGGTGGGGAATCACCTCGCTGTCGGTGTCGGAAATGAATTTATGACCGCGCTTTTCCAGCCGCGACCGCAGCGCCATGTAGTTTTCAATGATCCCGTTGTGCACCACGGCGACGCGCCCGCCGTCATCAAGATGCGGATGGGCATTCTTTTCAAGCGGAGCGCCATGAGTGGCCCAGCGGGTGTGGGCGATTCCGACAAGTCCGTCAACCTGGCAGTCGCGGACTTTTTCGGCCAGATTACGGACTTTTCCAACCGTCTTTACCGTGGAGAAATCCTGATTGAGAAGGCACAGACCGGCGGAGTCATACCCCCGGTATTCGAGGCGGCTGAGGCCGTCGAGCAGCAGTTTGGCCGCCGGAGCATCTCCAGTATAGCCGACAATTCCGCACATTGCAAATGACCTTTCGGTAAATTTTATGGAATTTTTTGCATATTATTACGATAATATACATGCAGAAACCGTTCTTTGCAAGATGACATGGATTTTTCAGCACAAAAAATAGATTTTTATGCATTGATTTTTATTTTCCGCCGCCGGAACGTCTTCGGAAGTTCCGATTTTGCCGGCAACCCGCTTGTTTTTTGGCGGCAAAACATTATATTGATTTCAGGAGGTTTGCCGCCGCCGGTCCGCCGGCACGGCGAAGAAGAGAATTGCGGAGGGCCGGACAGCACCCCGGAGGAGCAGCGGGCCGCCGCGGCCCGGACTCAGCCGGGTCGGGACGTTGCGCAATCCGGGACGCCCAGACCGCCAGTCCGCTTCATCGATTAACCAGGAGACCGGCAACATGCCCAGAAAAACACCCCCACCTCTCAAAATCGCTTTTTTTGACGCCAAACCCTATGACCGGCGCTTCTTCGACGCCGCCAACCGCAAATTCGGTTTTGAGATCATTTATTTCGAAAGCAAGCTCAACCGGATGTCAGCCCGGATGGCCGAGGGCTGCGACGCCGTCTGCGTATTCGTCAACGACACCGTGGACGCCGCCGTAATCGATGAACTGGTCAAGGCCGGAGTGCGCTTCGTGGCGCTGCGCTGCGCCGGTTACAACAATGTCAACCTCGCTTACGCCTACGGCAAACTGCTGGTCACCCGGGTACCCGGTTATTCGCCCTATGCCGTGGCCGAGTACGCGCTCGCCATGCTGCTCACTCTGGACCGTCAGATTCACCGGGCGTACACCCGGGTGCGCGACAACAACTTTTCCATCAATGGCCTGCTCGGGTTCGATCTGCGCAACAAAACCATCGGCATCATCGGCACCGGGCGGATCGGGGGCGTTTTCGCCAACCTGCTGACTGGCTTCGGCGTCAACCTCATCGGCTATGACAGCCATCCCAACGCCGAACTGGCTGAACGGTGCGGGCTACGCTATGTCACGCTGGAAGAAATGTTCAAGACCAGCGATGCCATTTCCCTGCACTGTCCGCTGACGCCGGACAACCTTCACCTGATCGACGAACGGGCCATCGGCATGATGAAACGGGGAGTGTTCATCATCAACACCAGCCGCGGCAAACTCATCGACACCCGGGCGCTGATCGAGGGTTTGAAAAATGGAACAATCGGCGCCGCCGGACTGGACGTCTATGAGGAGGAAAGCGATTACTTTTTCGAGGATCTTTCCAATCAGGCCGTCTACGACGATCAGCTCGCCCGGCTGCTCACCTTCCCGAATGTGCTGGTGACTTCGCACCAGGCTTTCTTCACCCGGGAAGCCATGACCAACATTGCCGCCGTCACCCTGCAGAACCTCGATGACTGCGCCGAAAACCGGGAACTCGCCAACGGCATCTGCACACACTGCGACGGTTCCCGGGAGTGCCCCGGCAAAACCCGTCCCTGCCGCGGCGGACTCTGAACTACGGGCTCCGGCCTCAGGCGAAATCAAAAAGCTCCAGGAGTTCCGCCGCGCTCAGACCGGCAATGAAACGCCCGGGATCAATTCCGGCCAGCCGGGCGGCGATCTCCTCCGGAGTGAAAGCGGCGCCGACCAAGCGGGCGGCCAGCTCCTCGACCGGAGCTTCTCCGAAAAAATCTCCGGAAAAACGCAGCCCGACCACCCGGTTGCCGGACACTGCCACAGTCAGTTCAACCGTTCCGGCGGCAAATCGCTTCCGAACGCGCCAATCGTAGGGAAACGCGGTGTGGTAATTCCATTCCCGGGAGCGGTACTTGCGCTCCGCCAGCTGCTCCGCGGCCGCCAGAACCGACGGCGGCGGCGGCTCGGCGGCGGCGGCGCCCAGCTCCGCACTCAGGCCGCGCTCCAGCTCAGCCATGAATTGCGGCATGGTCCATCCGGGCATGAACTCCCGGAGATTGGCGACCCGCGACCGCACCGACCGCACCCCCTTGGACCGGATTTTGTCGGGATCCGGACGCAATGCCTCGCTCAGAATTTCCAGGTCAACATCAAACAGCAGCGTACCATGGAACAGCGTCGTCTCCCGCAGCACGCTCCGGGCACTGCCCGAAACTTTTCGCCCTTCCACCAAAATGTCGTTGCGCCCGGACCACTCCGCCGGAACTCCCAGACGACGCAATACCCGAACCACCGGATCCGCCAGTTCGGCAAAAGCTCCGGCCGCCAGGCTTCGTCCGGGCGCCGCGATCGTATAATTGAGGTTGCCCAGGTCGTGGTAAACCGCTCCGCCGCCGGTGATCCGCCGCACCACCTGAATATGGTGCCGCCGCACATATCCGGCATTGATTTCAGCTGCGGTATTCTGATTGCGCCCGACAATGACGGCCGGGGCATTGCGCCACAGCATGAAAAATCCGTCACCGTTCTCCCCCGCAGCCAGAGTTTCCTCCAGGGCGAGGTTGAAAGCGGGATCGGTGGAGCTGTTAAGATAGAATTTCATGAATCCGGCTTTCAGGAGCGTTCCGGCCGCACATAAAAAACGGGCCGCCGGAATCCGACTCCGGCAGCCCGCAGATTCTCATCTCCAAACCGCCTTACGGCATGGCCATAAAACTGAAGATCAGAGCGAAAATCGCACAGGTCTCAATAACGCCGAGCACCATCAGATAGTTGGCAAAACCTTTGCCGGTTTCAGCGTAGGCCACGCAGCCACCCGCCGCCGCCTTGCCCTGGAAGATCGCCGATACCATCTGAGCCAGACCGCCGAGCACGCCGATCGAGACAAAAATGGGGAACTGCTCGGGTTGGTCCATGATTTTGCCCTTGATGATGATCATCATGATCATACTGTAAATCGTCTGCGACAGCGGAGCACCGACCATCGCCAGCAGCAGAAACGGCGCCTGCTTGCCCTGGGCGTAACATTTTTTCCAGGCTCCGATGGCGGCGCAGCCGGCATATCCGGTGCCGATGGCCGAACCGGTGGCGGCCAGACCGACGGCGGCGTAACCCGACGCCAGCGAAATGAACTCGAGGAGACGGAGGATTTGTTGGGGGGAAAGACCTTCACTCATAGTAAAAATTCCTTATTTTTCGTTAAGGTGGTTTTTAAACGGCCTGAAAAGTTCCCCGCTCCAGGTCAGTCCGACATGGTTGGAAAACTCCAGAGTGTTGAGTCGCACACCGTGCACCAGCACGCTCATGAATCCCAGCGCCACATTCAGCAGGTGCCCGCAGAGGACCACCAGAATGCCGACCGGAATGATCCAGGGGGAACTCTTGCAGACGTCCCAGGCCATGCTGTTGAAACTTGTGGCGATGCAGCCGCCGGCCATGCCGACGGCAAACAGCCGGATGTAGCTCAGCACATCCGTGAAGCTGCCGACGATATTGAAGGGAAACTGAAACACCGCGGCCGGATCCTTCCAATTAACCCCGCAGAGCACCACCAGCGCCAGGCCGGAGCCGTACAGCCAGTACATGTAATCAGGAAACTCCCCGGGATAGACGATGATCCGGATCGTCAGGAAAAAATTACCCCACAGAATCAGCATCCAGCCGACATTTTCGCCGATGGACCGCCAATTGGCGTCATGGATCGCTTTCCAGATCCGGCCCAGCGACAGCTGAGCCACCGCCAGCACGAAACAGAAAGCCTGTATATTGGCCTGCCGGAGCGTTTCACTCACCCCCGTAAAACAGGGCAGCCCCGGGAAAGGCCGGTCAGTGCCGGGAATGGCGGCCAATCCGAACCAGCTTCCGTTCAGGGCTCCCCAGATTATGGTGGCGACACTCAGCAGCCCGAAAAGCCGGATCGGAGCCAGCGCCGCCGGTTTGCGGCGTAACTTCCACCCGAGAATCAGCGACAGAACCAGGAAAATCACACCATAACCGGCATCTCCGATGATGATGGCGTAGAAAATCGTGAAGAAAATCAGCACTCCGGCCGACACATCAATCTCCCGGTAGCCCGGCACCACTCCGAGAAAATCAAACAGCGGCTTGATGATTCTGGAAAAACGGTTCTCCCGGATCAGCACCGGCACCACGTCGTCCGGACCGGGGTCGAGAATCAGCAGTCCCCAGCCTTCGGCGCGGGCGCTTTCCCGGAGCTTTTCCACTTCCGGAGCCGGCACAAATCCGCGCAGCGACACCACCGCGCCGTGAGCGGAAATCGCGTCCCGGGTCCGGCTGAACTCCAGCTGGTTCTCCAGCTCGTCAATACAGTATTTCGCAGCGTCAAGATGCCCGGAGAGCCGGGTGAGTTCGGTTTCAACCCCCTTGATCTGCTCCCGCAGAGCCTCAACCCGTCGGCGCAGTTCAGCCGGATCGTCCTCCGGACCCAGCTCCACCACCGGCAGACCGCAGGTATCAAAATCGCGGTCGGAGACCACGGCAAAACGGGCCAGTCCCCCGCTCTGTTCAAACTCCGTGACTGCCACTCCCTCGAGTGCCCGGGCGGTCTCCAGCGCGGCGGCCGGACCGTCGCACAACACAATACGCACCCCCCGATTCCGCAATTCATCCAGCAGCGGACGGCTGAAATAGCCCCACGGCTCCAGATTGCGCAGCCGCTTTTCCACGCCGGCCAGCTCGGTTAACGCGGCGGTGCGGCGGTCAACGCACCGGGCGGCGGTTTCCAGCGTGCTCCGTCCGATGCTCCGGACCTCGGCGGTCGGCGTTCCGACCGGTTCCGGCGTCCCGGGCGCCGCGAATTTCCGCAACTCGGTCCACGTCCGGGCGGCCGAAGCAAGCTGCTCGGAGAGCCGGGCCGAATCGTCCGAAACGTTTTCGGCGACTTCAACCTGCATAACTCCCAAATCGCGCAACGCACTGAGCGTCGCCGCGATCGTCTCACGCATCACCAGAATGGTGACGATTTTCATCGGCACGATCATCTTTCAACAACCCCCGTCATCACCGGACAATGACATCTGATCACCGGAAACACTCCATCATCTCCATCACTGCCGAATCTGGCCGTTGCCCCGGACCAGGTATTTGTATGTGGTCAGCTCGTCCGCGCCCATCGGACCGCGGGCATGCAGCTTGTCTGTGCTGATGCCGATTTCGGCCCCCATCCCGAATTCCCCGCCATCGGTGAACCGGGTCGAGGCATTGACATACACGGTCGATGAGTCGACATTCCTCAGGAAGTAATCAACATCCGCGGCGTTGCGGCTCAAAATGCCGTCGCTGTGCCGGGAACCATAGGTTTCAATATGGTCAACCGCCGCCGCGACACCGTCAACGATCCGCACGGCCAGAATCAACGCCAGATACTCCGCATAATAGTCGGCCTCTTCCGCCGGCGCCGCCTCGGGGCAGAGTTTTCTGAATTCGGCATCGCCGCGCAGCTCAACCCCGCATTTTCTCATGCGTTCAGCGAACCGCGGCACAAAATCGGCGGCCTCCGACCGGTCGATGAGCAGCGTTTCCAAAGCGTTGCAGACTCCGGGGCGCTGGCATTTGGCATTTTCGATGATATCCAGCGCCATGTCGAAATCGCAATCCCGGCCGACGTAGAGGTGGCACACCCCCTTGTAATGCTTGAGCACCGGCATAGTCGCCTCGGCCACCACCGTGCGGATCAGTCTCTCGCCGCCGCGCGGAATCACCAGGTCAATGTAGCGGTCAAGCTTGAGCATGAGCCTGACCGCTTCGTGATCGATCCAGGGGATCAGCTGGGCGGTGCCATCGGGCAACCCCTGCGCCACGGCCACCCGGTTGAGCAAATCGGCCAGCACACAGTTGGAGTTGAACGCCTCGCGTCCGCCGCGCAGAATCACGGCATTGCCGGCCTTGATGCAGATACCGGCGGCATCCACCGTCACATTCGGACGCGCTTCATAAATGATGCCGATCACTCCGAACGGCACACTGAGTTTGGTGATCTCCAACCCGTTGGGACGCACCGTGCGGCTGAGCACCCGCCCCACAGGATCCGCCTGGGCGGCCACAGTGCGCAGTCCGTCCGCCATGCTCCGGATCCGGCTGTCGGTCAGCGTCAGGCGGTCGATCATGGCCGGCGCGATGCCGGCGGCCCGCGCCGCCTCGAGATCAAGGGCGTTGGCGGCCTTGATCCGCTCCGCTTCGGACTCGATTGCCGCCGCCATGGCCCGCAGACAATTGTCCTTGGCCGCGCTGCTCATTAATGCAAGCGCCCGGCCGGCGATCCGGGCCTGACGCCCCATGGCGTCAAGAGCGGCCTTCATCTCTTCAACACTGACAGGCATGACTGTTCACCAAAGATTATTCAGTAAAATATCCGGAAAAACATATTCCTTATAAGATAACTCCAAAGCGCCACTTTTCAAGTTTCCACGCCAAAAAAAGCCGGCAGCCAGACCGCATTTCCGGCGCGGCTCCGTCAGCTCCGGCGGCAGTTCCGGCGCATGGCAAATCCGTAGACCGCAATCACAACAAAGCAGAGCAGCGGCAGCAGGAAGGAGAGCCGGGTGGCCGAGAGCGTCCAATCGCCCAGCGTCAGTCCTTTGCCATCCATGATGAGCGCCTGCAGCGGCGGCATGACGCTGCCGCCGCCGATGGCGCAGATCAGACCGGCTGAACCGAGTTTGGCGTCATCGCCCAGTCCGGTGAGCGCAATGCCGTAAATGGTCGGGAACATCAGCGACATGGCGCCGGATACCGCTATCAGCGCAATCAGTCCCGGCCAGCCGGGCAGCAGAATGGTCAGCATGATCAGCACGCCGCCGGCCACGGCGAAAGAACCGAGCAGTCCGCCGGCGTTGAAAAACTTCAGCAGCCAGGTGCAGACAAACCGGCTGGAAACAAACAGCACCATTGCCGCGATATTGTATCCCTGGGCGGCGGAGGAGGAGATGCCCAGTTCGTTGACCGCGTACTGGATGATGAACGTCCACACCATAATCTGCACACCGATGTAAAAACACTGGGCGACCACTCCCCAGAGGTAGCGCGGCGTGCGCACCAGCCGGCGCAGCGAGTCCCGGGCGCCGCCAGCGACCGGCCCGTCAGCCTGCTTTTCCGGCAGCCGCACCATCCAGAACGCCAGCAGGGCCAGCAACACCACCGCTCCCAGCAGAGCATAGGGCAGCACGATGACCGCCAGATCGGACTGCTGAATGCTCCGGAGCAGTTCCGGATCCGCCGTCGCCAGTTCCCGCCGGACCGCCTCCGGAGCCGGATTGAGCCGCCCAAGGATGAACTCCTTGGCGACGAACATGCCGCAGATCGACCCCAGCGGATTGAACGATTGCGCCAGATTGAGCCGCCGTGCCGCGGTGGCCTCGTCGCCGAGCGACAAAACGAAGGGATTGGCGGTGGTCTCGAGAAACGCCAGTCCGGCGGTCATAATCAGGTAGGAGATCAGAAAGCAGGCGAACTGCATTGAATATCCGGAAGGAATGAACAGCAGACAGCCGGCGGCGTAGAGCGACAGTCCGACCAGAATGCCGCCGCGGTAACTCCAGCGTCGGATGAAAAGCGCAGCCGGAATCGCCATCAGGCAGTATCCTCCGTAAAAGGCGGCCTGCACCAGGGAACTTTCAAAATGCGACAGCAACAGCACATTCTTGAAAGCCGCCACCATCGGATTGGTGATGTCATTGGCAAATCCCCAGAGCACAAACAAACCGGTCACCATGACGAAACCCGCCAGACAGGGACGGGACACGAGAGGAATTTTGCCGCTGGGCTTATTCATTTCTGTTAACCTCTGAATTGATCACGCCGGACGGACGCCGGACAAAACCGCATTTTAAGAATATATCCCCTCCGGAAGCGCTTATCAAGTCCGGAGCCGCCATACTTGTCCGATCCGGGGCCGGCCGGCCGACCGGAAAAAATCCGGTCCAAGGACGTCCGGATTCAGCGCTCCGCCGACCGGCGCATCCGGATGATGTCCGCCACCTGGCAGAGCAGGAGCCGGTGTTCCGCACAGAATTTTTCCAGGTCCGGAAGCCGCGCCATGGCCCCGTCGTCCCTGAGAATTTCACAGAGTACGCCCACCGGCGGCAACCCCGCCATGGCCAGCAGATCGAGCACTCCTTCCGTGTGTCCGGGACGCTCCAGCACACCGCCCGGACGCCCCAGCAGCGGATAGACGTGTCCCGGCGAATAAAAATCCGCCGCCGTACTCGACGGCCGCAGAATTTCCGCCACGGTCCGGGCGCGGTCAAACGCCGAAACCCCGGTGGTGGTGCCGGTTATTGCATCCAGACTCTGGGTGAATGCGGTACCGCGCGGATCATGCCGCCCGGACGGCACCGCCAGCGACAGCCGGGCTGCAACCGCCGGGGCGACCGGAGTGCAGAGCACACCACGCCCGTACCGAACCATGAAGTTGATGTTTTCAGGAGTGGCGAATGCCCCCGCGCAGATCAGATCGCCCTCGTTTTCCCGGTCGGCATCATCGGTGAGCACAATGATTTTACCGGCGGCCAGGGCGGCGGCCGCGTTTTCGACGCTTGCAAACATGACTGGAGTCCTCCCGCGAGACACTCCGGGCGGAACCGGGAGCCGGATGCGCTCCCTGAGCGGAAAACCACCTGACGCACCGCCCCGTGCGGCGCGCCGCCGCCGTCCTCTTCCATCCGGACTGTAACCGTCGGTTCCGGAATCGCACCGGATCAGTCCCGCCGGCCGGAGCCGGGGGAGTCGCGGACTGTACCGCCGGTGGGGAATTTCACCCCGCCCCGAAGACTGTCGATGCATATAATATAGCGCTGCGAAGCGGCAATGCAACCCCGTCGCCGGAACGGCCGCGGCAGGAGAACGGGTCACGACATGCGTGAAAAATGTTCGAGCGCCCGCGCGAATTTGGCGAGGGTCTGATCCGGATCGCCGTGCTCAATGCCGTCGCGGACACAGTGTTTGAGGTGCCCTTCAAGGATAATCTGTCCGATCTTGTGCATGGCGTTGCGGGCGGCGTTGATCTGAATCAGCACATCTTCGCAGGGCACATCCCGGTCCAGCATTTTTTCGACGGCGTTGATCTGGCCGGCGACTTTGCGGAGGCGCAACCGCAGATTTTCCGTATCCATACATGCTTTCATGGTTCCGCTCCGGTATTGCGGGGTTGAACAAATTCAGACTGACTCTTTCAGTTTAATAAAATACTCCGCCGCATCCGGAAAATCAAATCCGGCGCCGGAACCCCCTTCCGGAGGGACGGGCGGCCATCGATGGCGGCGGAACCCCTGCGGGCCAGCCGCTTGCAAATTGAAACGCCCGGAACTATTTTATACGCATCGGCGGCGGGAAAGGGGATTTGCTTTCCGGTCGCGGCAGCCTGATGTTTTGATTGATTCATCGCAAGGAAAACCATGAACCGTATTGCCTGCATCGGCGCCGGCTATGTCGGCGGTCCCACCATGGCGGTCATTGCCGACCGCTGCCCCCAGTACACCGTAACCGTAGTCGACGTCAACGCCGACCGGATCGCCGCCTGGAATTCCGACCGGCTGCCCATCTACGAACCCGGCCTGGAAGAGGTGGTGTTCCGGCGGCGCAACCGGAACCTGTTTTACTCCACCGATATTCCGGCGGCGGTCCGGGACGCCGACGTGATTTTCGTCAGCGTCAACACACCGACCAAAACTTTCGGAGCCGGAGCCGGCCAGGCCGCCGACCTTCAGTACATCGAGAAAACCGCCCGCTCCATCATTGAATACGCTGATTCGGACAAGATCATCGTCGAAAAAAGCACCCTGCCGGTGCGCACCGCCCAGGCGATGAGCCGGATTCTGCACTCCAACACCCGGGGACTGAAGTTCCAGATCATCTCCAATCCCGAATTCCTGGCCGAGGGAACCGCGATTGCCGACCTGCAGAATCCCGACCGGGTGCTGATCGGCGGCATGGACGACACTCCGGCCGGACAGGCGGCCATTGAAACGGTAATCGCCATTTACGCCAACTGGGTGCCGCGCGACCGCATCATCACCACCAATTTGTGGAGCAGCGAGCTCACCAAGCTGGTCTCCAACGCGCTGCTGGCTCAGCGGGTGTCATCGGTCAACAGCATTTCAGCGCTCTGTGAAAAAACCGAGGCCGACATCGACGAAGTGACCCGGGCGGCCGGCCGCGACAGCCGGATCGGCGCCAAATTTCTCAAGGCGGGCATCGGTTTCGGCGGCTCCTGCTTCAAAAAGGACATTCTCAACCTCGCCTACCTCTGCGGTTACTACGGACTGCCCGAAGTGGCGGAATACTGGACCCAGGTTGTGCGGATCAACGATTATCAGGCGCGGCGCTTTGTCGGCAACATGCTGTCGGCAATGTTCAACACGGTCGCCGGCAAACGGATCGCGATATTCGGTTTTGCGTTCAAGGCCGACACCGGCGACACCCGGGAGTCTCCGGCGATCGCGGTCTGCCGCCAGCTGCTGGAGGAGCGTGCCGAGCTGGCCATCCATGATCCCAGGGCGCTGGGCAATGCCCGGCTGGATCTTGAATCCGAAACCGGAGTCATCGACTACTGCGAAGACCCCTATGCGGCGGCGGCCAGCGCCCACGCGATCGCGGTGCTGACCGACTGGATGAGTTTCCGTGAGCTCGACTACCGGCGGATCTTTGAATCGATGCAGAAACCGGCTTTTATTTTCGACGGGCGCAATCTGCTTGATTCAGCGGAAATGTACGAAATCGGATTCAACGTCTATCCGATCGGACGCAAAGCGCTCACGCACTTCTGATTCCGCAGCTCCGGCAGGTTTCAGCGGCCGCAAAAAACCTTGAAAAATCATGTTTTTTTTTTGAAATCGGCCGGATGACGGTATAAATTATGATGGAAATTTGAAACAGTTTACTTTTTGTATGGAGGCATGTCCCATGAAATTCACCGTAAGTCGTGAAAAACTGCAGAAGGCGCTGCAGAAAGTCGGCAGTATCATCGGCTCCCGCTCGATGATGCCGATTCTCGGCAACGTATTGATTTCGGCCGGCGACGGCCGACTCCGCCTGACTACAACCGACCTTGAAATCCGCATTACCACCGCGATTGAGGCGGTCATTGAGGAACCCGGGGCGAGCACGGCTCCGGCGCGCAAACTCGCGTCGCTGGTCGGCTGTCTGACCGGAGCCGATGTCAGTTTTGACATTGATTCCGACGACCACGTCAAAATCTCCTGCGGCACCGGCCGCTTCACGCTGCTGGGACTGCCCGCCGCCGACTTTCCGGAAAGCGCCGAATTCGAGGCGCTGCGTGAAGTCAAGTTCAGGGAAATTGACTTCAAACGCATGATCGGCTCCATCGCCTACGCGGTGAGCGCCGACGATTCCCGCAAGGTGCTGACCGGCGTGCTGTTCAGCTGCCGGGATTCGGCGGTGACGCTGGTGGCCACCGACGGCAAGCGCATGGCGATGCAGGAAAAGGCCCCCGAGGCGATTGAGGGCGGCGACGGCGACTGCATCATTCCGCTCAAGGCGGTCACCGAGGTGCGGCGGCTGCTGGAAGGCGACAGCCAGCTGACAGTGAAAGTGGGTGAAAAACAGTGTTCGTTCACCGGTGCCCAGTTTGAACTGAGCACCCGGCTCATCGAGGGCAACTACCCGAATTACCGGGCGGTGGTGCCCGGCAGTTTCCGCCAGACGGTTGAAATGCCGGTGGCGCTGCTGCTGGCCAAAATCGAAACGGTGGCGCTGCTGCTGTCGGAGAACAGCTCCTTCATCATTCTGAAGTTCGAGGAGAACAAACTGACAATTCAGGCCTCCAGCGCCGAAATCGGCGAAGGCAGCGACTTCATCGAGCTGCCGTACGAGGGTGAACCGTTTGAAGTTTCGTTCAATCCGGCGTTTCTGGCCGATCCACTGCGCAACACCGACGCCGAAAACGTCCGGATCAAGCTCAATGATCCGCTCAACCCGGTGGCGATGGAGTGCGGCGAAGGTTTCCTCTACGTGATCATGCCGATCCGCAAAAAATAGTACCGGCGCGGGAGTCCGGTTCCGGCGGCAGTCCGATGCGGATCGCCGCCAGCCGGACGGGGAGACTCCGCTCTGCCGGAAACTCCCCGCCAGTCCGTGCGCCATCCAATCATTACCGGGTGGGTTCCGTGCCTCTGCTGGATGAACTGCAACTGATAAACTTCCGCAACTACGAATTGCGGAAGTTTATTTTTTCCGGAAACGACGTGGCACTGACCGGTCCCAACGGTTCCGGCAAGACCAACGTGCTTGAAAGCATCGGTTTTCTGAGTGTGCTGCGCAGTTTCCGCAACGCCGGATTGCGCGACCTGATCCGGATCGGGGCGCGGGCCTTTTCCGTGACGGCGGCCGTCAACCGCCGCGGCCTCCGGGAGCGGCTCTGCGTCCGGGCAGCGGCCGACGGGCGGCGTGAGCTGAGCATCGGCTCGGCCCGGGTACGCCGGGCCAGCGACTTCATCCGGGAATTCCGGGTCGTGGCCTTTTCTCCTGAAGACCGGGAACTGGCCGCCGGAAGCTCCGGGGTGAGGCGTCGGTTCTTCGACATGCTGATCGCCACCGTGGATCCGTTTTACCTGGAAACGCTGGCCCGCTACAACCGGGCGCTGCTGCAGCGCAACCGGGCATTGAAACTGGGATCGGCGGCGGCGGCGCTGTTCGAACCGGAACTGGCCGAAGCCAGTCCGGTCATTACCGCCGCCCGGACCCGGTATGCCGCGGCGCTGGAGGAGGAAGTCAACCGGCTGCTGAACGGCCGGGGTGAATTCGCCATCCGCCGCCGGGGCGATGAGGGCGACGCGGGGACCATCCGGCGCCGGCTGGAGGACAACCGCCGCCGGGAACTGGCCCGCGGCCTGACCCTGAGCGGACCGCAGCTGGACGAATTCGATTTCACGCTTGACGGACGGCTGCTGCGCAGCTTCGGCTCAGCCGGACAGATCCGGATTGTCACGCTGATGCTCCGGCTGGCCGGATATAATCTCGTGCGCCGCAGCGCCGCCGAGCCGGTGGCGGTTCTGGTCGATGACGTGATCGGCGAACTTGACCGCAGCCGGCTTGAGCTGTTTCTGGAAACCATTCAGAGTGCCGACCAGCGGTTTTACACCTTCACCACCCTGCCCGGACTCCCCCGGCTGGCTTCCTGCGAGGAGATTCCGGCGGGAGCCGGGCAATGACCGCAGCCGGAACCTGGAACCAATTCTTCCGGCGGCGGGACTGCCGTCTGGAATGGGCCTGGCTGGCCGGAGCCGTGCTGGGGGCGCTCTCGGCAGAAGGAGTGCTGGACTGGTGGATCACCCTGACGACGCTCGGGCTCACCGCCGCCGGTCTGCGGTTTCGGAGCTGGATTCCGCTGCTGGCGGGAACCCTGCTGAGCACCGGCGTCGCGCTGTGGCGGCTTCCGGCGGATCCGCCGCCGGGTGCGGGCCGCCCGGTGGCGGGTACCTTTGCGATCCGGGTGAACGATCCCCGGCTGACTGCGGTTCCGGGACTCGGAGCTCCCGGCAGACTGCTGGTGGAGCTCGAACGGTTCAGACTGGCCGGAGAAACGGCCTGGCGACCCGGATTCGGGCGCTGCGGTCTGGCCTGGCCCTCCTCCGCCGCACCACCGCGTTACGGGAGCCGGCTGGAGGTGCGGGGCCGACTGGAAACCGCTGACGCGCCGGACGCGCTGCTGCTCACCGACACCGGGGAACAGATCGAGGTGCATCTTCCGCCCGACTCGCTCCGTCATCTGCGTTCGCGCGGCGCCGCCGGAATCATTTTCGCGGAAAGCCGGCACGTCACCGGAGAAGCTCCCGGAGTGGCCGGCCGGCTGCTGGCGCTCCGCGATCAGGTCCTGCGGCTGGTGCTGGCTGAGGTGGAAAGCGACGACGTCCGCCGGACTCTGGCAGCGCTGCTGTTCGGATGCGGCAGCGGCATAACTCCGGATTCCCGTTCGGCCTACCTCCGTTCCGGAACCATCCATCTGTTTTCGGTGTCCGGCATGCACGTCGGGGTGCTGGCGGCGGTTGTTCTGTGGCTGCTACGCCCCCTGGCGCCGCGCTGGCGGTACTGGACGCTGACCGGCATAACCCTGCTGTACGTTCTGAGCACCGGCGCCAATCCGCCGGCGTTGCGGGCGTTCGGACTGATTGCCGCCTGGAGCATATTGCGCAGTCTGCTCCATTTCATGACGCCGCTCAATGCGCTGGCACTGGCCGGTGCGGCCCTGCTGACGCTGAATCCGGCGCTGGCGGTCGACATGGGGACGCTGTATTCGCTGATCATCACCGGGGTGCTGCTGCTGACGGCGGAACGTCTGCGGGAACTGGAGGACATCATCTTTGAAATCCGCAAGCTGCAGCCGCTTGATTTCTTCCGTCCGCCGCGCCTCTGGCGCCTGGCGGCGGCCGCCGCCGGGTGCATTGCCGCGTTTCTGGGCGGACTGGGGATCTCAATGCACTTCCAATATCTGCTGCTGCCCGGATCGGTGGCGGCCAATCTCGCCGTGCTCCCCATTCTGCCGCTGCTGTTCATAACGGCGGGGGCAAAAATTCTGCTCGGCGGAATCATGCCGTTTCTGCAGACGCCGCTGGCGGCGGCGCTGACGCTGTTCAGCCGGTTAACCGGGGGAGCGGCGGAACTCGCCGCCACGGTTTTCGCTCCGGTCGCGGCGGTCCATCCGTCCCGGCTGGAACTGGCGCTTTACTATGGTGCGCTGGCGGTGCTCCTTACCGCCCGGCGGTTCCGGACAGCGGCCGGAGCGCTGGCGGCGCTGACCGGACTGACGGCGGCATGGATCGCCGCCGCGGCGTTTTTTCCGCCGGAACTGCTGATCGCTTCCGGCGGTTCGGGAACTCCGCCGATGGTGGCGTTGATTGACGGCGATTCCGCAGTGGTGGTGAACGTGCCCCGCGGCATGGGAGAGGCGGCGGCGGAGTTTTTCGGCCGGCGCGGCGTCACCCGGATCACCGTGGCGGCATTTACCGAAGGACGCCGGCGGAACGCCGCCGACTTCGCCCGGCTTCAGCGACGGCTGCCGGTTGACCGGCTGGCGCTGCCGCCGGGAATACGTCCCAGCGGCAGCTTCATTGACTGCCTGGAACTGGAAGCGGGGCGGGAAAATCTGGAAATCCTGACGCCGGGACGGGAAAATTTCCGGATATTCCTCAAAAAATCCGGATTTGAACTTGATTATTTTAATCCCGGTTCTAAGTTAAGTATGTTCGTCGCCGCTGAGACAACCGATTCCGGACTGGAGGTCACCGTCCGGGACCGCGGCGGCGAAACCCGCCGCCGGCTGCCCTGGGGGGTGCCGGCCCTGCTGTGGACACACCGGCTGCGCTGACCGGCTGCAAAGCCGCAGCGGAAAAAGCGGAGCGGCAATACTCATAACTGCAGATGGTTTGAATTAATGAAAATCTGTCACGTCATCACCCGCATGATTGTGGGGGGAGCACAGGAAAACACCCTGCTTTCCATTCGTGGCCAGCTTGAGGCCGGACACGAGGTGACGCTGGTCACCGGACCGTCTCCGGGACGGGAGGGCGAGCTGCTGAACCAGGTCTCCGCACCGGATTTTCCGGTAAAGGTGTTTCCGGAGCTGGTGCGTAATTTGTCGCCGCACAGGGATTTCATGGCCTGGAAGCGGCTCCGGGAATATTTCCGGAGCGAACAGTTCGACGTCGTGCACACCCACAGCTCCAAAGCCGGTATCATCGGTCGTCTGAGCGCCCGGGCGGCCGGAGTTCCGGTGGTGGTACACACCGTGCACGGCCAGGCATTCCATCCCTATCAATCCGCGTGGCGCAACCGGCTTTACATCGCGCTGGAACACCTGGCGGCCAAGCACTGCGACCGGATTTTCGCCGTGTCGCAGGCCATGATCGACCAGTGCGTGGCGGCCGGAGTGGCTCCCCGCGGGCACTATCGCGTGGTTTACAGCGGCATGGAAACCGCCGGATTCGCTGCGGCACGCCGGGATGACGAGCTGCGCCGCCGGCTCGGGTTCGCGCCGGAACACCGGGTAATAGTGACGCTGGCCCGGCTGTTTCCGCAGAAAGGATATGAATATGTCTTTCCGGCGGCCGCCGCAGTAATGCGCAAGTTTCCGGAAACCCGGCTGCTGGTGATCGGGGACGGCCCCGAATACGACCGTTATCACGCCAGAATCCGGGAGCTGGGCATTGAGTCGGCAGTCTGTTTTGCCGGCCTGATCCCCCCCCGGGAGGTGCCGCGCTACCTGGTTCAGGGCGACCTGCTTTGGCATCTGTCGCTTCACGAAGGACTCCCGCGGGCGGTGGTGCAGGCGCTGGCCGCCGGAATTCCGGCAATCGGATTCGCGCTGGACGGCACCCCGGAAGTGGTGATCGACGGCGAAACCGGTTTTGTGACTTCCCCCGGCGACACTGCCGCGGTAACCGACCACACGCTCCGGCTCTGGAGCGATGAGGATCTGCGCCGCCGGCTCGGCGAAACCGGACAGAAGCGGGTGATGGTGCAATTTGACTGGCGCCGGATGTGCGGAATTCTGGAACACGAATACCGTGAACTGCTGAATCTTAAACAGGGAGTTCTCAAATGAAATCTGCCGACATGACGGCAGCCTGGGTGGGCGGAGCAGGCAATTTTTTTCTCCGCTGCGAATTTACGGTCCGGCCGGGAGACAGGGCGGTGCTGGCGGTCGCGGCGGATCCGCCGAGTTATCTGCTGGACAAACTGGCTGAAAACAACCAGACGCCGAACTGGATGCTGGCCGGATGCCTGATCAAATACCGGCTGTTTCTCAACGGTGAAATGCTGGTGGTGGGACCGCCGCGCCCGGTGCGGGACGACGCCCCGGTGCTGCAGTACATCACCCTGCCCGCTGACCGGCTGCGGACGGGTCAGAACGTCGTCGGCCTGCTCTGCCGGGGGGAAAAGCTCGGAGTGGCGGCTGAACTCACCAGCGGCTCCGACATCCGGGCCACCGGTACGGCAGCGTGGCGGATCTGGCGGGGAGAGGAGGCGATTTCGCCTTATGACTGGAGTGATCCGGGCTGTTCCTCCGCCGGAACACGCTTTGGTCCCGGTCCGGGGGAATACGCTGAATTTCTGGATGGCGACCGTTATCCGTTCCACTGGTCCGAACCGGGCTTCGACGCCTCGGAGTGGATAGTTCCGGAAGGAGTCCGGGTCCGGTTTGATTATGAAATCTCCCCGCTTCAGCCGATTCCGGTAACTCCGCATGCGCCGGCAACTCTGCGATGGCTGGCTCCGGACCGGGTGGTGCTGGATTTCGGCAGTGAATTTTTCGGCGCACTCGAAGTGAGCGCACCGGATCGGGCCATGATCGAAGTGCGTCTGGGCGAGGAACTCAAGCCCGATGGCGGGGTCCGCTACTGGCTCCGCACCGGCAACATCTATCAGGAACGCCGTCGGTTTCCGGCCGGCGGCGGGGTGCTGTGCGGATTCGGGCTGAGGGCGTTCCGTTACGCCGAACTGACCGGCGTCGATCCGGAGTTCGACGGCAGTCGGGTGCGGCTGCTGGAGAGCGTCTATCCCTTTGACGGGCAAGCCGCGGAGTTCCACGCCGCGGAACCTAAACTGGAGCAGTTGTGGAATTTCTGCAAAAACTCCATCCGGCGCACCAATTTCGACGTCTATTTTGACTGCCCGACCCGAGAACGCATCGCCTATGAAGCCGATGCGCTGGTGACCATGAAAACCGATCTGGTATTTCAGCCCAATTACGCTTTTGCCCGACGGGCAATCCGCTACCAGATGAATCACTACACCTGGCCCTGCGAATGGCGCCAGCTGATGCCCGAGGTGTTTTATCAGTACGTCATGCAGACCGGAGATCTGGAACTGGTGACCGAATATTACGACCGCCTGGTGAATGAGTGTTCTTTCATCGACCGCTTCGAGGGCGGATTGATCCGGGACTGGCCGATGCGGGTCATTGTCGACTGGCCGTTTCCCTGCCGGGACGGCTATGAATTCGGCCCCGGCGAGGCGGTTCCCAACGCCCACGCCTGCAACGGCTGGAAAAGACTGGCCGAACTCGGCCGCCTGATCGGACGCCACGACGATGCAACCCGGTTCGAAGCGGCGGCGGCGGCACTGACCGCCGACTTCAACGCCCGGCTGTTCGATTCCGAACGCGGGGTCTACCGCGATTCGCTGGACAGCCGCCATGCCGCGCTGCATTCGACGCTCTTCGCGCTGGCATTCGGACTGGTTCCCGGCGAATACCGGGAGTCCTGCGCTGACTTCATCGTCTCCCGCGGCCCGGTCTGCAGCGTGTACGTCGCCCAGTTCCTGCTCGAAACCCTGTTCGACTGCAATCGGGCCGACGTTGCGGTCGCACTGATGCTGGCCGACGGCGAACGCAGCTGGTTCGGCATGATGAACCGCGGCGCGACCATCTGCACCGAAGCCTGGAATCCCGAGGAAAAACCCAACATGAGTTTCGCTCATCCCTGGGCGAGTTCGCCGGCCAACGTGCTGGTCAGCCGCTGGTTCGGGCTGCGGCCGACCCGTCCCGGCTGGGCGGAGTTCAGTTTTGCCCCCAATCCCGGCGGTGTCGCTTCCGGCCGGCTGGAGATCACCACGCCGCGCGGCCGGCTGCGGGCGGAGTTTTCACCAGAAGGCGCCAGGGCCGCCCTGGTGACAGAATCCCCGGACCAACTCGGATAACCGCGCCATGCTGACCATCGGCAACCTCTCCGGACTGCCCCGTCTGGCCCCGCTGCCGTGGCGGGTCATCCAGCTCGGATGTTCCGACATGGAAAACGCCGGGCGGCAGAATTTTTATTTTGCCGACAGCGTGGAAATCTGCCTGCGGCTCTCCGACGACGCCTGCCGTGCAGCTGACATCATTGAGGGCCGGAGGTTTGAGGTGCCGCTGCCGCACGCCTACGTCAAATATCCGTTCCGGAAGTTCTCGTTTGACGGTCTGCACAACCGCAATGCCGTGCACTTCCGCTACGACCTGGAGACTCTGGCCGAGCTGCGACGCTATGATCTGCTGCCGGCGCCGGATTTTCCCTATGTGATTCTGGAGTTGACGCCGCGCTTCAACGGACTGCTGGTGCAGTTCCGCGAACTGCTGCGTCTGGCCCGGGAACCCGGTTCCGCCGACCGCATTGACGCCCTCGGGCTGGAATTGCTGCAGGAGATCAACTTCCAGCGCCGCCGCGCCGGACGCACTCCCGATCCGGAGCGGGACCGGATTCTCGCAGTGGCCTCTCAGCTGCTCTACGATCAGGACGGTCTCTGGTCGCTGGATGAAATCATCCGGCGGCATGGTTTTTCGCGCCGGTCGTTCTACCGGCACTGGAAACGCTGCTTCGACGAGACGCCGGCGGTCTACGTCATGCGTGAAAAGCTCCGGACGGCTGCCCGGGAACTGATCGACTCCGACCGCCGGATCTCTGAAATCAGCCGCCGGATCGGACTGCGGGACGCCGCCTATTTTTCCAAAGTGTTCCGGCGCTACTACGGGGTGACGCCCCTGGTCTACCGTCTCCGGCGTCTGGAGCCGTCCCGGAAGCCGCCGGATTCCGGACCCGAAAAAACCGGACAATAAACTCTTCCGCCGGTTGCAACTCCGGACCATCCGGGCTATAATAAACATGATTATGCCAAGTGCCGCGGCGCACCGTTCTGTTTTCCGCCGCCGGACGGCAGCTCAAACCACAACGCCAGCGGCGTTCATTTTCAGGAGAAAAACATGAAACGCAGTGAAATCAACTCCAGATTGCGACGCGGACTGCAATTTTTTGACGACATGGGGTTCCATCTGCCTCCCTACGCCCGCTACCGGCTGGCCGACTGGCAGCAGTGCGCCGCCGGGGCGCGGGAAATTTTTGACCTGCAGCTCGGCTGGGACGTCACCTCTTTCGGCAGCGGCGACTTCGAACACACCGGCCTGCTGCTTTTCACCCTGCGCAACGGCCGGCCCGGTTCAGCGCAGTATCCCAAGCCCTATGCTGAGAAAATCATGATGGTGCTTCCCGGGCAGGTGACTCCGTGTCATTTTCACTGGCACAAGCGCGAAGACATCATCAACCGGGGCGGGGGACGGCTGGTGATTGAACTTTATCATGCCGACCCCAGGACCAATGCTCTTTGCGGCGGAAGTTTCCGAATCGGCGTCAACGGCATGGAACGCACCCTGGATTCCGGCGACCGCGTCGTGCTGGACCCCGGCGACAGCATTGCGCTCGAACCGGTTCACGCCCACCGTTTCTACGGCGATCCCGCCTCCGGACCGGTGCTGGCCGGCGAAGTTTCAATGGTCAATGACGACGTCAATGACAACTGCTTCATCGACGCGGTGGGCCGGTTCGATCCGGTGGAGGAGGATGCGGCTCCGGACCTGATTCCGGCCTGCGATTACGCCAGATTCATCACCGGCGGCGTCAACTGAGACCGCATGGTCCGGTGCCGCCGCGCTATGGTTGCAATCAGGGAGAAACTCATGCCTGACAAATTTTATTACTTCAATGCCACCCACTGGGACCGGGAATGGTACCAGTCGTTTCAGGAGTTCCGCAAATACCTCGTCGATATGGGCGCGGTGCTGCTCGATCTGCTCGAACAGCATCCGGAATACCGCCACTTCACCTTCGACGGCCAAACCATCGTGCTGGAAGACCTGCTTGAAATTCATCCGGAATGGCGTCCGCGCCTGGAGGCCCAGATCCGCGCCGGCCGTCTCAAGGTCGGTCCCTGGTACGTAATGCCGGACGAACTGCTGGTGTCGGGCGAGGCTCTGATCCGCAATCTCAGCACCGGGGTGCGGATTGCCCGGTCATTCGGAGCTGAACCGTGGCCGGTGGGATATGTCTGCGACATGTTCGGCCACATCGCCCAGCTGCCTCAGATTCTGGCCGGATTCGGACTGGTCGGCATTGTCGGATGGCGCGCTCTTTATGCCGGTCCCGACGTGCATTTCGCCCGCTGGCGTTCGCCCGGCGGCACGGCGGAACTGCCGACGCTGATTCTGAGCAAGCACAGCGGTTACGGCGAATTCCGCCTGAATTTCCGCGATGGGCTTCAGACTCCGCTCGACGAGGCCGACTTCAAATCCGGATTTCAGAAATATGTCGCCCGCAATTTCGGGCACTGGGACCGGGTGTGGGTACTGGCCGACGGCCTCGATCATGACGTGCCAACCGCCGACAGCCTGCGGTATTTGCAGTGGATCGCCGAACTTTATCCGGAAGCCGAAGTCATTCACTCCGACTACGCCGATCTGCTTGCCGCCGAATGCGCGCCCGGAGTCCCGGTCATGGAGGGCGAGCAGCTCCGGCCGGCCGACGGCCCGGACAACAACGCCTGGCAGATCAGCGCCACTCTGAGTTCCCGCGTCGATCTCAAACTGGCCAACGACCTGGCCCAGAATGAACTCGAACTGCGAATCGAACCCGAGGCCGCCAGCCGCGCCGCCGCCGGAGACACGGCGCCGCTGGCGCTGCTGCGCCATCAATGGCACGAACTGCTCAGGAACCACGCTCACGATTCCATCTGCGGCTGTTCGATCGACCAGGTGCACGCGGCCATGCGGGTGCGTTTTGATGAAGTGCGGGCAATCGGCCGGGTGCTGCACGAGGAGTTTACCGGACTGGACCGTCAGCTCAACTTCCCGACGGCGGCAGATCCCTTTGCCGCAGATCCGCGCGGCGAATATGTCGTGCGGCTCTACAATCCGCTGCCCTTCGCAACCGCTGCGCTGCAGCGCGATCTGGTGCTGGCGCTGCCAGTCGATGCGCCGTACCCGAAACTTCAGTCGGAACCGTTCGGCTATCAGCCGTTCGCGAGCTTCCGGCTCTACGACGCCGACGGCCGGGAAATTCCATACCAGCTCAAGCGTCTGGAGCGCAACCGTCTGCTGTCATGCCACCGTCAGAAAACCAAATATTTCGACCTCTACACCATTACCGCCGCTCCTGAACTCCGGCCGTCGGGCTGGACCACGCTGTTTCTCGGTCCGTCGGCGGATGTGGTCCGCAACGCTCCCGGTCTGGCCACCGGCCCCCGGAGCGCCGACAACGGCATTCTGGCGCTGGAAATCCATTCCGACGGCACCTTCGACCTCACCGATCACCGTTCGGGACGGCGCTACGCCGGGCTCAACGATTTTGAGTTCGACCGCGAAATCGGCGATGGCTGGAACCACGTTGAACCGGTGGGCGGACGCCGGGTCACCGGCGGCGGTTTCGCCCGGATCACACTGATTCAGAACGGCGGCGAATGTACCGAATTTGAAATCCGGCGCATCTACGAGCTGCCCCGACGGCTCGACTATCGCGCCACCGTGCTGGAGCAGTTTTCCACCATCACCGAGAGCGCGGAAACCTGCCGGGTGGAACTTGTGACCGCAGTGGCGCTCGACCGCGGCAGCGACCGGCTGCGCTGGAGCTGGCGTCTGGACAACCGGCTGGAGGATTTCCGGCTCAGACAGGTGATTCCGACCGGAATTCCCGGCGCCGGTTTCTGCGGACAATCCTTTACAATGCTGAGTCGGCCGGAGGGACGGTGCTGGGGGGAGGAGTCCCGGGGCTTTCCGGAGCAGGAGAGCATAACCAAGAACTTTTCCGGCGTAATCGGCAAGCGCGACGACCGGGGCGGCATCGCTTTTCTGAATGTGGGCGGACTGCATGAAGCCGGATTTTATCCCGACGCCGGCCATTCGATCAAAATCACGCTGATGCGCACTTTCCGGCGGACGGTTCAGCGCAATGGCGAGGAAAGCGGCGGCGAACTTTCCGGACCGTTGGAGCTGCACGGCGCCCTGGTCTGTTTTCCGCCTGAAACCTCCGCGTCCGACCTGCTTAAACTGCAGCGGGCGCTGGCCGCGGAACCGGGCTGCTATCTGGCGGCCGGCAGTTATTTCCGCGGCGGAAACGACACCAGTTTCATCACGGTGACGGGAAAGGTAACCCCCTGCGCCCTCAAACCGGCGGCGGCTGAAACGGCGGGAACCGCCGTGCTGCGGGTGTTCAATCCGGAAAGCTCCGACTCGTCGGTCGAAGTTGCCGCCGACCGTCCGATCAAGCGGGTGACGCGATGCCGGCCGGATGAAACCGAACTGGGGGAAATCGCGGTCGAACCCGGCGGGCGCGGCTTCAAGTTCACCGCCCGGCCGAATGAAATCGTTACGGTCGGTCTGGAGTTTTAAGTCCGGCGGTCGTTGCCGGCCGCGGCGTTGCCGGCAGCGGAGCGCCGCGGTTCCGCCGGCCGGGACGCCCGGCTCAGAACACCGGCGGGCGGAATTCGGAGGGGTCGATCTTGGCGTCAAGCTGGTAGAAGATGATTTTCGACTTCTGCCGTTCCCCGTTGGAAATGATCTCCGTCTCGCTGGGAATGCGCACCCCTTCGTACATGCCGTACCGGATCATGCGGGCATCGTAATCCAGTTTGCGGCGACTGGAACCGACCGTGAAAGTGCCATTGAAACGCCGGATCAGGTAGTCATCCCGCCCGACGTAGAGATTGAAGGAGTCGCTCTCCGGACTTTTCCGGCAGGTCAGCTTGTAGAATTCCCCGTCGCCGGTACGGCAGAGCTGGACCTTGATGTCAGGGAATATTTCGCTGAGCCGGCTGCCCGGGTCGGCAATCCGGGTCAGGGTCCGGAGCCGCTCAATCAGATCGCGCTTTTCCGGATCCACCGTCAGCACCCGGCGCGAACTGTAATCAATCATCCAATCCTTGTCGCCGTTGGTGATGATGCCGAACCGCGGCGCGTTGTCCTCAAAGGTCACCCAGCGGAAATTGGATGGCTGCTCGAACTTTACCTCGACCATTTCCACTTTCGGCTCGTCCAGCCAGTATTCCGTCGTCACCACCTGGCGGCTGATCGTCGTTTTGGCCTTGGCGTAACGTCCGTCCGGATCCATGGCCTGACGCATGCGCTGCTCAAGTTCGGCCAGCGGCAGATCGGTTTCAAACAACTCCTCGGTCGCAGTGGCGCATCCGTTGAACAACACGGCGGCCAGCAGAGCCGCTCCGGCAAACCAAAATTTCTTCATGCGGCAACCTCCTGAATGTTGCAAGCGAATCGGCTTTTTGCACCGCGAACGCAAAGTGACAGGTCTTTCACCGATAATATAGCACGGCGACGCTGGAAAATGCAATCGCCCCAGGGATTTTTTTTGAAATAACCCGGTTCCGTCCGGTCGGAGACTTGACAAAACCCGGCCGCCGGAATTACAGTATTATATGGGCGCGTGCGCGCGCAGGAGAGCGCATCCGCCCGGTCTTCACCGCAAAATTGAATGATGTTAACGACCCTCCGCCCGACGGTCCGGTCGCAACGGTAAAGCAAGGATTCTTATGTCGAAACTGGTAATCGTCGAGTCACCGGCCAAAGCCCGCACCATCGGCCGTATGCTCGGCAAGGATTATATCGTCACTGCGTCAATGGGCCACATCCGCGACCTGCCCGAACACGAGCTGGGGGTCGATATCGCCAACAACTTCGCGCCGCAGTACGTCGATACTCCGCGCAGCGGCGCCGTGCTGCGCAATCTGCGCTCCGCCGCCAAGAAGGCGGACGAAATTTTTCTGGCCCCCGACCCCGACCGCGAAGGAGAAGCAATCGCCTGGCATCTCTGGAACGTCCTGAAATCTGCGGTCAAGGCGCCGTTCCACCGGGTGACTTTTCATGAAATCACCCGGAGCGCCATTGAAAACGCCATGCAGAAGAAAGGTGAAATCAACCTCGACCTGGTTGACGCCCAGCAGGCACGGCGGGTTCTGGACCGGATTGTCGGCTATCAGGTGAGTCCGCTGCTGTGGCGCAAACTCGAAAAAGGCAGCAGCGCCGGCCGGGTTCAGTCGGCCGCCCTGCGCCTGGTGGTTGACCGCGAACGGGAAATCACCGGCTTCCAGCCCGAGGAATACTGGAATTTCAAGGCGGAATTCGCCACTGCCGCCGGTGAAAAATTCACCGCCCGGCTCTTTAAAATCAACCAGAAGGACTTCCGTATCGCCACCGCCGGAGAGGCGGCAGCGCTTGAGGAGGCGGTCAAAACAGGATCCGTGCCTGTGGTCGGAGCGGTGGCCCGCCAGCAGCGGCGACGTTTTCCGCAGCCGCCGTTCACGACCAGCACACTCCAGCAGGCGGCCAATTCCCTGCTTCACTTCAGCGCCACCGGCACCATGCGTTACGCCCAGCAGCTCTACGAAGGAGTTGAACTCGGCGCCGCCGGAGCTGTCGGTCTCATTACCTACATGCGGACTGATTCGGTCAATATCGCCCGCGAGGCCCAGATTGCCGCCGCCGGGTACATCCGCGACACCTGCGGTGACGCCTACGTCCCGGCCCGTTTCAACACCTACAAGAGCCGGGCCGCGGCGCAGGAGGCCCACGAGGCAATCCGTCCCACTGACGTGCGGCGCACCCCGGAATCGGTTGCCGCGTTTCTTGACGCCGGACAGCTCAAGCTTTACACCCTTATCTGGAAACGCTTCGTCGCCAGTCAGATGACGCCGGCCGTCTACGATCAGACTGCGGTCGACGTCAATGTCGACGGCTCGGACCGGCGCCGTTATACTTTCCGGACGACGGCCTCGGTGCTGAATTTCCCCGGTTTCACCGCCATCTGGCAGGAACCCGCCAAAGAAGGCGGCGATGACACCGAAAGCCGGCTGCTGGCCGGCATCTGCGAGGGGGATACCGAAACGCTCCGACGGCTCGTGAGTGAACAGAAATTCACCGAACCGCCGCCGCGTTACACCGAGGCCACGCTGGTCAAGGCGCTTGAGGAAAACGGGGTCGGCCGGCCATCGACCTACGCCACGATTCTGCGCACCATTCAGGACCGCGAATACGTCAAACGGGCTCAGAACAAACTGCATCCGACCGAGCTGGGCTTCGAAGTCAACGATTTTCTGGCAGACAAGCTGCCGGAACTTTTCAACATCGGCTTCACCGCCCAGATGGAAACCCAGCTCGACGAAATCGAAGAAGGCCGTCGGAGCTGGACCGACATGATGACCGATTTCTACGCCAAGTTCGCGCCGTGGGTGCAGGCCGCCAGGGACAGCGACGCGCCCGATCCCGGCGACGCGGCCCGGGTGGTGGAACTTTTTGAGGGCGTAGAATTCGCGCCGCCCCGCAAGATCGGACGCCGCTCCTACGACGACCGCAAATTCTTCACCTCGGTGGAAGAGAAATTCCGGCGTGACGGCAAGATTTCGGCCAAGCAATTCGCGGTGCTCATCGCGCTGGCCGCCCGTTATGCGGAACACATCGCCCCGGACAAACTGGCCGCCCTGCCGCCGGAGCTGCGCGAAGCCTTTGAAGCCGCCCGCCGGGAACAAACCGAGCGGGAAGCCGGGACCGCCGCCGGCAACACCGGCATTGACTACGCCGGGATTTTCGCTGCATTCGATCAGGTCAAATTCGAACCGCCGGTCACCCGCGGCCGCCGCACCTACGACGACCGCAAATTCTGCACTTCCCTGCGGGATCAGGCATTGAGCGGACGGGCTCTATCGGAAAAACAGCTCGCCGTGCTGGCCCGGCTGGTCACCAAATACCGGGCGGAACTGGCGGCTCCGGACGAACTCTTCGCCGGCCTGCCCCTGGATTCAGCCTCATCCCGGCAGTCCGTCGACGGAAGTCAATCCGCACCGGCGTCTGCCGTGGCGGATCCGGGTCCGCTGCTGGAAAAACTGGCCGGAGTCGAACAATGGGCGGCTCCGACCGGAAAGGGTCGTTTCGTCTTTGACGACCAGAAGTTTTTCCGTTCGCTTGAGTCGCACTACAAAAACGGCCGCGCTTTCAGTGCCAAGCAGTTGGCGGCGCTGGAAAAACTCGCGGCCAAATATGGAGTGAAACAGTGAAATGTCAAATCCGGATGTTCCCACCCCCTCGCAAACCGCTCCTGAAGAAGTGAAAAACTCTCCGGCGGCCGAAACCTCCAGTCCCACCCCGCCCCGCCGCTCCCGGCTGCGCCGCTGGCTGCGCGGCATCGGCATCACGGTGCTGATTCTGCTGATCCTGCTGGCGGTCATCTTCATTTTCCGGGATCCGATCATCAAGTTCTCGGCATGCAGACTGGGCTCGCTCGTCACCGGAACCCGACTTGAGCTGGCGGAATTCAATTCCTCGCTTGACGGCAAGGTGGAGCTGCGGGATTTCAGGCTTGACAACCCGCCCGGCTACCGGCAGACTCCGGCGATAGAATTTGACCTCATCAGCGTCAGGCTGGACATGTCCACGCTCTTCAAACCCATGCTGGTCATCGATGAAGTCACCGTGCGCGGAGTTCACGTCAATTTCGAATCCAGAATTGACGGCAGCAGCAACCTGACGGACATTCAGAACAATGTCGGAAAATTCCTCGGTTCGGGCCCGGAAACTGAAGAATCCCGGGAAGAGGAGATTGTGAAGGAAGAGACGGCGGAAGCAACCGCTCCGGATTCTGCCGCGGCTGAAGGCGGACAGTCCGTACTGATCCGGGTGGTCAATTTTGAAAACAACTCGCTGTCCATTTCCAGCGCCACGTTCAACACCACGGTGCCGGTTCCGCTGGTCAATCTCAAACTCACCAACGTCGGAGGCGAAGGCCAGAACTGGGGAGAAGTGCTCGACAAGCTGTATGTGGAGCTGCTCAAGCTGATTCAGGGACCGCTGCAGAACATCGGCGGAGTCGTGCTTGACATCGGCAATCAGGCCGGGGAAACTCTGATTAAAGCCGGCAATCAGGCCGGGGAAACCCTGGTCAGGGCCGGCAATGAAGCCGGCCAGAAACTGGTGGATGCCGGCAATGAAGCCGGCCAGAAACTGGTGGATGCCGGCAGCGAAGCCGGGAAGTCTCTGCTCAACTTTTTGAAACCGTCGAAAAAATAATTGAATCATGGATGAGTGTTCTCCCCGCCGCCGTCTGGGCATCACCGGCGGCGGGGGTTTTATCGGTGCGCATCTGGCCGGACTGGCCCGAACCGCTCCGGATTTCGAGCCGGTGCTCATTTCCAGGGAAGCCTGGGAGGATCCGGCATACCTGAGTGCGCTGACCGGATCCTGTGACGCGGTAATCCATCTGGCCGGCCTGAGCCGGCATCCGGACGGAGATCACCTTTACCGGGTCAACCTGGAACTGGCCGGGAAACTGGCGTCAGCCTGGACGGCGGCGGCATCCCGCGGGAAAGTGCCTCACATCTACCTTGCTGGAACCACCCACAACCGGGATCTTCCCTATCATCGTTCCAAGCGCGCGGCCGCAGCGCTCCTGGCCCGGACCGCTGCGCAGTGCGGCGGCCGTTTCACCGAGCTGAAACTGCCCAACGTTTTCGGACCATACGGACGGCCGTTCTACAATTCGGTCGTGGCAACGTTCTGTGCCCTGGCGGCGCGGGGAGAAACTCCGGAACGCATTGATCCGGTGACGCTCGAACTGATTGACGTGGTTGAACTCAGTCGCCGGCTGCTGGATCTGGTCCGGCGCGGCGGCGCGGCATCCGAAGCCGTCCCCGCGCAGTATCAGGTGGCACTTCCGGAGCTCTGGCGACGGTTGACGGAATTTGCCGCCGCACCGGAACCGCTGAGCTTTCCGGACCGGTTCAGCCGTGACCTTTTCAACGCCTTTTCCGCCAGCCGGACCGGTTCATCCGGCTGAACGCGGCGACACCCCGCTCCCGAACCGACTGAAAACATCAGGAGATTTTCAAGCAATGACCCGTAAAAACCTGGCGGCGACTCAACTGGCCGTTCTGACCCTGCTGCACTTCACCGTGGACGGCATGAGCGGCACCATTGCCGGCTTTCTGCCGGCTCTGATGGACAAGTACTCTCTGTCGATCGGCGTCGCCAGCTGGCTGATCACCACCTGTTCCGTCTGCAGCAACGCCTTGCAGATTCCGGCCGGCTACCTGCGCTCCGGAGCCAGCCGTCCGCTGCTGATTCCCATCGGTTTTCTGCTGGTCTGCCTCTTGCTGGGCATCGGGCTGATTCCGGCCGGACCGGCGGCGTTCTGCCGGCTGCTGGCACTGGTGACGGCGGTCGGAGCCGGGGTGGCGCTCGTGCATCCGGAGGGACTCCGGGCGGTCTGCGCCATCGACCGCGTCTCGATTTCACCAACCACCGCCACTTCGGTGTTCATGCTGGCCGGATTTCTCGGTTACGCCTGCGGACCGCTGGCCGGCGGCGCGCTGGTGGAACTGGGCGGATTCCACGGATTGTGGCTGCTGCTGATTCTGATTGTGCCGCTTTTCTTTTTCTTTTTCCGCGCCCGCATCCGGCTGGCCGGCAACACCGCTCCCCGGTCCCGGGGGGCCATCGCCGCCGGAGTCGAGCTCCGGCTCCCGGACATTTTCATCATTTCGACCTTCATCAACACCGGATGCGCCATTATGCAGGGACTGCTGCCGAGCTATTTGGATGAATCCGGCTTTTCTCTGGCATTCGGCGGACTGAGCGCCATGCTCTTCGGCCTCGGATCCGGACTGGGCGCACTCTTCACCGGCAGCGTGCTGCTGCGGCGCTTCAGCGTGGCCGGCTGCCTCATCACGGAATGGTGTCTGGGGATTCCGCTGCTGGTAATTTACCTGCTGACGGCGGAAACCGCCGGAGCCTCCGTGCTGCTGGGATTCGCGGCCGGACTCCTGACCGGAGCCGGCTACCCGCAGCTGGTGGTGCTGACCCGGAGCGTACCGAGCCGGTTCAGTCTCGGGGTCCGCATGGGAATCATCGTCGGCGGCACCTGGGCGCTGGCCGGCATGCTGTTCCAGCTGACCGGATTCCTGGCGGACGCGGCCGGACTGCGGCTGGCGCTGCTGGCCGCCCCGCTCGCTTTTCTGATGGCGCTCGCTTATCTTGCCGCGCTGTATTTGCACCGCAGATAATCCAGCAGCAACCGGCCGTCCAGTTCCGGCGTGCCGAAGAGCCGGGTCCGCAGCTCCGCCGGAGTGTACAGCGCGCCGAACCGGTGAATCCGGCGGCGCAGTTCCGTCCGCAGCGGCCGGAAATCACCGGCGGCAATGGCGTTTTTGAGGTCCGGCACGTCCTTTTCCAGAGTCCGCCACAGACCGGCGGCAATCATGTTGCCGATCGTATAGGTGGGAAAGTAACCGAACAGACCGCAGTACCAGTGAACGTCCTGCAGTACTCCGTCGCGGTCGTTCTCCGGAGCGGTCCCGAGATATTCCAGCGACTTGGCCCGCCAGGCGCCGGGCAGATCACTCACCTGAAGCCGCCCTGCGATCAGCTCCCTTTCCAGATCAAAGCGCAGCAGTATGTGCTGGTTGTAACTTACTTCATCGGCCTCGGTGCGGATCAGTGAACTTTCCACCCGGTTCACACCGGCCATGAATTCCTCCAACCGCACCCGATCCAGGCGGCCGGGAAAAACCCGCCGGAGCCGCGGGAGAAAATACTGCCAGAACTCCGGAGAACGACCGACCTGATTTTCCCACAGCCGGGATTGCGATTCGTGAAAGCCCAGCGATGCTCCGTCTCCGACCGGAGTGCGCCGGAAACGCGGCGGAATCCCCTGATCGTAGAGTGCGTGTCCGCATTCGTGGATGCAGCTGAACACGCCGGAAAGCACGCGGTTCCGGTAAATATGAGTGGTGATCCGCACATCCCCGCCGCCCATTCCGGTGGTGAACGGGTGCTCGGCGGCATCGAGCCGGCCGTGCCGCCAGTCATAGCCCATGACCGACACCACCTCCCGGCAGAACCGCCACTGCAATTCCGGAGCATAAGACCAATCCAGATACGACGGCGCCTCCCCCTGGCCGGCCATGATTTCGGCGATGAGTGCCGAACCGCCCGCCCGGAGCGGAGCGAACATGCGATCCAGATCTGCAGCAGTGGCGCCTTCTTCGTACTGGTCCAGCAGGGCGTCGTAAGGCGCAGCCGGAGACTGGCATGCGGCCGCGGTCCGGCTGAGCTCAACCAGGCGGGACAGACCGGGAGCTACCGCGCTGAAGTCATTCCGGCTCCGGGCCGTTTCCCAGGCGGACTGGGTCAGCGCCGCCGCCGAAGCCAGTTCAGCCGACAGTGCCGCCGGCATCCGGACCGCCCGGTCGTACTCCCGCCGCAGATGCCGCAGCAGAGCGGCATTAAGCCGGCCGGCCGGTTTACGGATTCTTTCCGCCGCCGCCAGCCGGACGCCCAGCCGCTTCGACGTGAGTTTGTCATGACGAATCCGGGCCAGAGTCGCCGCCTGCGCGGCGCGCGCCGCGGCGCCGCCGCGCGGCATGACCACCTGCTGGTCCCAGTCCATAAGTTCGGCGATGCCGCTGAGATCGGATAACTCGGCGGCCAGTTCCAGCAGATCGTTCCAAACATTCATACGCACTTGCACTCCGGTTGAACATGTCCTGTTGCAGTTTCAATATAGCCCGCCGGATCCCGGAAACAAGCAGCGGCGTCATTTTATTCTTAAAAATTATTTTTCAATCTCGCTGAAGTGACTTGAAAATTATTTTCCCCAATGCTATCTTTTAAAAAATTGAGCACCCAGGAAAGGATTCACCCGATGACAGGCATCAAGACGGCGCTTGCAATAATGGCGGCAGCGGCACTTACTCTAAGTGTCCGGGCCGGCGACACCATGTTTGAAGCGTATGCCGACGGCGACTATTACACCGCAGGCCGGCTGGCCCGGGCCCGGCTGCCGGAACCTGAGGCCCGCCTGATCTCTGCCCTTTCCCGCCTTTATGAACCCAGCGCCAGCCATGCCGAGGAAGGGCTGCGCGACCTCTATGAACTCTGCGGTGAAAAAGTCCTTTCTCCCGAGCTGCAGCTGCAGGGTCAGCTCAGCCTGGCCCGCTGCGCCCAGCTCATGCAGCAGCGCGACGACCTGTACGGCCAGCGGGCCGATTATGTGAACTGGCACGGGATTTACGATGAAATAATCCGGAACCACCCCAACGATCCCGCCGCCTGCGACGCCCTGCTCTATCTCGAGGCTCAGCCTGAAGTCACGCTGCCCTTTGCCGCGGCTTATCAGGGGGACCGCCGTGACCTCACCGCCCTCTACATGTACGCGGCCACGCTTTACATTGAACGGGGGGAATTCATTCCGGCGGCCCGGGCGCTGGAAACGGCTTACAATATCGGCATCGGCAATCCGATTTTCTCCCAGCTGGCGTTGTTCCGGATCGGCTATCTGTATGACCGGCGCGGCGGAGACTACCAGTCGGCGGAAAAATATTACCGCAAATTCATCGAGCGCTATCCGCGTAACAAACTCGCTCAGATCGCAGCCCGCTACATCGACGAACACGAGGCGGCGGAACGGACAAAATCAAAATGAGCAGCTGGCGGCAACATCTCGGAGCGATTCTGTTTGCGCTGTTCTATCTGGTGTCACTGATCATGGTGATCCGGCACGGCGCCTTTTCCCGGACCGCTGAACTCACCGGCGTCAGCGATGAACACACGATCACTTTCGCCCACTGGCAGCTGGAGGATGGTTTCAGAGAGGGATTCGACGAGGCAATCCGGATTTTCGAGGAGCTCAAGGCCAAAGAAGGCGTCAAGGTCAAAGTGGTCCAGACGGCGATTCCACGGCGGACTTATCCTCAGTGGTTCATGACCCAGCTCATCGGCGGCAACTGCGCCGATGTGATCGAACTTTCGGCCGGCGGAGACCTGCTCAACCAGTACTTCATCCCGCTCTCGGAACACCTGGGCGATCCCAATCCCTACAACCGCGGCACCTCGCTGGAGGGGGTGCCATGGCGCGACACCTACGTCGATGAACTAACCAACGCCTTCGACCGAACATTCAGCGAATATTTCGGCATCGGACTCTACACGACCACCATCCGGATGTACGTCAACACCGAGCTTTTCCGCAACGCCTGCGGCGACCGTCCCTATCCGGTGACGGTCAACGAATGGATCGACTGCTGCAGGCAGATCCTCGCCTACGGTGAAAAAATCGGCGTTCCCCTGATTCCCATCGGCGTCAACGGCTTCACCAAGGAAACCATCACCCAGCTGGTCAACTATTACAACAACCAGCTCAACGCCGATTTCAACGACTTCATAAATCCGCATCACGGATTCGCCACCGTCCACACCGTGGTCAAAGGCATCGCCGACCGGCGGCTGCCGACGTGGCGGCTGCTGGCACCCTACGAGGTGGTGGCCGACGTCGGCCGCTATTTCGCCGACGGCTTTCCGGCCATCGACGCGGAACAGACCAAATTCCTGTTTGCAACCGGCCGGGTGGCGTTTTTCATCGACAACAACATCGTGGCCTACAGCATGGTCCGGAATACGAATTTTCCGGTGGACATCATCCCGATTCCGGAAATCGGCCGCACCGGCCACCGCTACAGCGAGCACTTTCTCGGCCGCATGACCGAAACCGGCTGGACCACCGGCATGTTCGGCATTCCCAAATCGAGCCGCGAACCCGAACTGGCGCTGGATTTCCTGCGCTTCATCACCTCCTACCGGATCAACAAACTCACCATCGTCGACCACACCAAATGGCTGTCGCCGCTGCGCGACATGCAGTACGAAGACCCCATTCTGCGCAAGTGCCAGCCGTTTGAGGGAGCGCGCTACTTCGGATTCGCCCAGTTCCGGGACATCTCCACCCTGGTCCGTTCGCGGGTGACCCAGGCGATCGAACAGGCGATTCTCTCGGATTCCGAAGATCCCGCCGGCGAAGTCTGGCAGAGCTTCATCGACTCCATCGACCGGGCCCAGGAGGACCTCAGGGAATCCATCGTCTACTGCCGGCGCAGCAATCTGAGCATAGAGGCGCGGCGTTCCTCCTTCGCCATCGGAGCTCTGAAGGATCCCGGTTACCACCGCCTGCGCCGGATCAACATGGAAACCACGTCCCAGCGCCTCAACCAGGAGCGCATCATTGAGGGCGCCCGCGTCGACCTCGGTCGCATCGCCGAGGAATTCGGCACCGAAATTCCCGAAGGAGAGGAGTTCGTCGATTATGGCCGTTGAAGTCTCCGTTAAAAAGCTGCGCCACTACTGGCCGATCTATCTGCTGATCGCACTGCCGCTGGCCCTGGTGCTGATCTTTTCCTATTTCCCGATCTACAACGGCTTCATTCACATTTTCTACCGCTGGAACGGCAGCAACATCGAGGAGTTTGTCGGACTGCAGAACATCCGGCTCATGCTGGGAGACCGGACGCTGTGGCATTCCTTCGGCGTGGTCGGTCTGTTCATCGCCGCCAATTTGATCAAAATGATTCTGCCGATCATCACCGCCGTGGTGCTCCACCACGTCATCAACGACCGGGCCGGTTACGTCTACCGGGTGCTGTTTGTGGTGCCGATGGTGATTCCGGCCATGGTGGCGATTCTGATGTGGAAATATTTCTATGAGCCAAACAGCGGCCTGTTCAACGCGTTTCTGCGCATGGCCGGACTGATCGGCCCCATGGAGAGCATTCAATGGCTGTCGGACCGCTGGCTGACGGTTCCGGCGCTGATTTTCGTCGGTTTTCCGTGGGTGGGAGCGTTCGGGGTGCTGATCTATCTGGCCGGACTCCAGAGCATTTCCGAAGATATTTACGAGGCCGCCGAAATCGATGGCGCCGGAGCCTGGCGGATATTCACGAACATCGAGCTGCCGCTCATCGTCACGCAGATCCGCATCAACCTGCTGCTGATGATGATCAACACGGTGCAGGCGTGGCAGAATGTCTATCTGTACGTCGGCATCGACGGCGGTCCCGACAGCGTGGCGATGGTCCCCGGGCTGCTGATTTTCCGCGACGCTTTCTCGCGGGGGAATTTCGGATACGGCTGCGCAATCGGCTTCGTAATCTTCCTGGTGACGTTTGTGCTCACCTTCATCAACAACAAGTTCGTTCGCACGCAAAAGTAGGGGGGAGGACATGGCGCGCCGGGTCAGATCGCGGGGAGTTGAATTCTGCAAGCACTGCTTCATCATCCTCATTTTGTTTTTCGCGTTTCTGCCGCTCTACCTCATGGTGGTGATATCGCTCAAGGACAACGTGCAGTTTTCACAGAATCCCTGGTTTCCCACCGCCCCGTATCACTGGGAAAACTACGTTTTTGCCTGGAATTACATCGGCGGCAAAATCTTCAATACCGCGTTTGTGGCCATCACCGAAACCGTGCTCAAGCTGCTGCTCGCCATTGTCGGAGCCTTCTTCTTCGCCCGGTTCCGGATGCCGGGCAGCAAAGCACTGTTTCTGGTGTTCACGCTGCTGATGCTGTATCCCGGGGTGGCCAACATGGTGCCGATGTTCAAGCTGATCACTTCGCTCGGACTCTACAACAACCTCTTCGCGCTGATTCTGCCGGCGGTCGCCGCCGGACAGGCCTTCAACATCTATGTGCTGCGCAACTTCATCGAGGACATTCCCCAGGATCTCTTCGACGCCATTGAAATCGACGGCGGCGGCGTGATCGCCCAGATCCGCCACATCGTCATTCCGATGTCGATGCCGATCATCGGCACGCTCGGCATTCTGTCGATCATCGCCTCGTGGAACAATTTCGTGGCACCGCTGCTCTACATCCGCGACAACAATCTGCAGGTGCTGTCAGTGGCGCTGCTCTACCTTGAAGGCGAATACACCCGCAACTGGGGCCAGATGATGGCCGGTTACACGGTGGCGTCGCTGCCGTTGGTGATCATGTTTCTCTTCTGCATGAAACTGTTCGTCCGCGGCCTCTCGTCGGGGGCGGTCAAAGGCTGATCCGCGACTCTCAGGATGTTCAAAAATCCATGGATTTTACTGTTTTCCCATTGCCGGACCGGCCGAACCGGTTTATATTAAGACTGAATTGCATTTCTTAAGAACCGAAGCTCTCCGATCAGCAAACCTGGAGGTGAAAAATGGCGGAACCGGTCAAATTGATGGTGGTGGGCTGCGGCGGCCGCGGCCGCGGTTATGCCAGATACGTCAAGGAACACCCAGAAGAGGCCCGCATCGTCGCGGTGGCGGAACCCGATGACTTCTACCGCAATCAGACGGCCGATGAACACGACGTTCCGGAAAACCGGCGTTTCCGGTCGTGGGAGGAGGCGGTCCGCGTGCCGAAGCTGGCCGACGGCGTAATGATCTGCACCCAGGACGCCATGCATGAGGAGCCGGCCATCGCCTTTGCCGGACTTGGTTACCACATTCTGCTCGAAAAGCCGATGGCGCCCACACCGGAATCCTGCCGCCGGATCGTTGCCGCGGTAAAAGCAGCCGGAGTGATGTTCGGGGTCTGCCATGTGTTGCGCTACACCCCCTACACCACCGCCCTCAAAAAGCTGCTGAACAGCGGTGCCATCGGTGAAGTGGTGTCAATTCAGCACCTGGAACCGGTCGGGCACGCCCATCAGGCCCATTCCTTTGTCCGCGGACATTGGCGCAACGAGCAGGAATCCAGTTTCATGCTGCTGGCCAAATGCTGCCATGACCTCGACTGGCTCAACTATGTAATGGGCGGCGGCTGCCGCGAAGTGCAGTCGTTCGGCTTTCTGAAATATTTCAACCGGGCACATCAGCCGGCCGGAGCGGCCGACCGCTGTCTTGACTGTCCGGCGGTTGTGGAGTACAACTGCCCTTATTCGGCCCTGAAAATCTACCTGCGCGACCAGATTGACCGGAATTACACCGGCTGGCCGGTCAATGTGCTCACCACCGACACGAGCCGGGAGGGCGTACTCCGGGCGTTGCGGGAGGGACCGTACGGACGCTGCGTCTTTGCCTGCGACAACGACGTGGTCGACAACCAGATCGTCAACCTGAATTACTCCGGAGACCGCACGGTGGCCATGACCATGACCGCGTTCTGCGACGACGGCGGACGCCAGACCCGGATTTTCGGTACCCGCGGCTGCATCAACACCGACAGCAATGTGATCCGGGTCACGGATTTCCTGGTTAACCGCCGCTATGAAATCGACACCAACGTTAGTAACGACGGCAGCATTGTCAGCGGACACGGCGGCGGTGACGGCGGATTGATGCAGGCTTTTGTGGCAGCGCTGGCCAGCGGCGACCGCAGTAAAATTCTTTCCGGCGCCGATGAATCGCTGGAGAGCCACCTCATGGTGTTCGCGGCCGAGAAATCGCGCCGCACCGGTCAGGTAATCAAGATGGATTAATTCCTGCTGGCATGACCGGACCATTCCGCTTCACACCGCTGTTTGCGGCGATCATCGCCGCTGCCGTTGCCGCCGCTGCTGCCAATGCCGGCTGCGGCAACACCATTGCGGACCGCCGTTACCGGCCGGATCCGGCGTCAGCTGATTCACCGGCAAGACCGTCGCACAGAGGGGCTTCAGGAGCGGCGGCCGAAACCGGAATCCGGAAGAGTCCGGACCCGCCGACGGCTCCGGAACCCCCTCAGCCAGCCCGGATGCCGGACTCGGCCACAACTCCGCCGGGTCCGGCTTCACCGGCAGCGAAACCGCAAGCAGACCGGAACGGTCGGCGGACTGGGATTCTGACCCGCGGGGAACACCGGCTGACAGTAAAATCCGGCAGCAACCGGGCCGACTGCGACGGCGTGCTGGTGGTCCTGCCGGCAGAGGTTGAGGTGAATGCGGCCGGCCGGCCGGTCCTGCCACCCGAATTGCAGGAGGCGGTTGCCGGGCCGCTGCTGACCGGGCTGACCGCCGCCGGACCGGTCCGGCACCTCATGCTCGATCCGGGCCACGGCGGTCACGACCCCGGCACCAGGGGAAAAAACAGCGTTGAAAAACAACTTAATCTGGCGTTTGCACAGGAGCTGTCCGCTGAGCTGCGCCGGCGGGGATACCGGGTGTCGCTGACCCGGAGCCGGGATGAATTCGTGCCGCTGTCCCGCCGCCCCGCCCTGGCAGAACAGCTGAACTGCGATCTCTTCATTTCCCTGCATCACAATTACGCCGCCGCGTCCGACGTTCGGGGAGCGGAAACCTATGCCCTTGCACCGTCCCCCGGTCAATCGTACCGCCCGGAAAATTGTGCGCTGGCCTGGCAGCTGCAGAAAAAACTCGCCGCCGTCGCGCCGGGCGGCGATCGCGGACTGCGGTTCGCCAGGTTCAAGGTGCTGACCCTGGCCGCCATGCCGGCGGCGCTGATCGAACTGGGATTTCTCTCCAATGCCGACGATGAAAAAGCCGCCATGTCCGCCGACGACCGCCGTTCCCTGGTGATGGCGGTGGCGGCGGGAATTGACGCGTATGCCGGTGATTTCAAACCCGTCCGGACCGCCTCTGGCGGAACGGAAAGCACTGCCAAATCCGAAGCGGCAACTGCAGGCTCCGGCCCTTCCGCCACTTCCCGGAACGGCGTCCCGCCTTCCGGAACGTCCGCTTGGAAGCAGAGCGGCGCCAACGACGGCAAAAAAATCCCGCAATCCGGGATTTCTTTAAAATAATTGCTTCCACTCTGCCGTTTCGACTTGCCGCGGAATAGAATTCCAATTATATTGCCCGGGTTCGGATCAGAAGGCTTCGGGCTCAGGCCCGGCGAATGAACCGGCTGTATGCGCTTTCAATTCAAACCGGAGAAAAATCCATGAAAATCCGTCAGACTGCCCTGGAGGCCGATCTCGTGATCGTCGGAGCCGGCATCGCCGGGATGTGCGCCGCTGTCGCCGCCGCCCGCAACGGCATTAAGGTCCTGATTGTCAACGACCGCCCGATGCCGGGCGGCAACGCCTCCAGCGAAGTCCGCATGTGGATCGCCGGAGCCCACGGGGCCGAAAACAAGGAAACCGGCCTGCTCGAAGAACTGCTGCTGGCCAACTATTACCGCAATCCGACCCTGAAGTACACGGTCTGGGATCATGTCATGTATGACTTTCTGATCTCGGAACCCAATATCCGGCTGCTGCTCAACGTCACCATCGACGACGTCAGCGTTTCCGGAAACCGCATAACGGCGATTTCCGGCTGGGGGCTCACGGATTACACGCGTTACACGATGACCGGAAAACTCTTTGCCGACTGCTCCGGCGACGGCATTCTGCGCCTCTCCGGAGCGGAATTCCGACACGGCCGTGAAGCCGCTTCGGAATTCAACGAATCCTACGCCCCGGCGGTCGCCGATGACCGGACCATGGGTAATTCAATCATGATCCAGCTCCGGCGCACGAAACACCACCGACCGTTCATCGCGCCGGAATGGGCCTACCATTTTGACGACAAAACGTTTCTGCGGCGCGATTTCGTGGACCGGGAACTGCGCCGGGAAAACTTCTGGTGGATGGAATTCGGCGGCATCCGCGACACCATCGCCGACGCCGACGCCATCCGGCACGAGCTGCTCCGCATCGCCTACGGCGTCTGGGAATATATGAAAAACCACGACTGGCGCGGAGCCTCAGGCTGGGAACTGGACTGGATAGGCAGTCTGCCCGGCAAGCGTGAAAGCATCCGCTACGTCGGAGACCATATCATGAGCCAGACCGAAATCGAAGGCGGCGGCCGCTATCCCGACGTCGTCGCCCACGGCGGCTGGACCATGGACGATCACCATCCCGAGGCCTTCTTCACCTCGGAACCGCCCAACATCTTCCATCCGAGTGCCCCGCAATTCGGCATTCCCTACCGGTCGCTCTATTCGAAAAACATCGACAACCTCTTTTTCGCCGGACGGGACATTTCCACCACCCACATGGCCATGAGCGCCATCCGCGTGATGGCCACCTGCGGCGTGATGGGGCAGGCGGTCGGCACCGCGGCGGCGCTGGCGGTGCGCAGGGGACTGACGCCGCGGGAACTCGGCCGCCGGGAACTGGAGCTGCTGCAGTCCACCCTGCTCGATCAGGATCAGCTGCTCCCGGGACGGGTGCGCCGGATTCCGGAACTCACCCGTCAGGCCCGCGCCACCCACGAAGTGCTGAGGGACGGCATCGACCGCGACTGCGGCGGCGTGGAGCACGGCGCCCGGCTGAGTCCGGGACAGGCGGCGGTCTATGAATTGGGCGATGAAACCGAACTCCACCGGGTCCGGCTGGTGTTCGACAGCGATCTGGCCGATACCAAGCGCCAGCGCAACTACACCGCCGACGACGGCGAGGACGTGCGGGAAATGCCGGCGATGCTGGCGCGCGATTTCCGGATCGAAATCCGGAGAAACGGTACCTGGCAGATCGCCGCTGAGATTCATGACAATCCCCGACGGCTGGTGTTCATCGACCTCGCCGGAATGCGGGGAGATGCCGTGCGCCTGGTCGCAGAACGTGCCTGGAAAGCGGAATTGCCGCTCCACGTTTTCGGATTCGAAGTTCAATGACTCCCGGGCGCCCCGCCCCGGAACAATCCGGAGCCGGGGCGTTCCGCCGGCGTTTTGACACCGACCGGCTCCGCCGGACGCAGCCCCTGCCGCTTCAGTTCAGGGCAGGCGCAATTTCCAGGTGCACTGCAAAGTGAATCCCGCCAGCAGAACCGCCAGCGCCGCCAGCGCCAGCAAGGGAGCGTACTCCCGGTACTCCACGTAGCGGGGCTGCTCGATGTTGGTACGCTCCAGGCGGTTGATTTCATCCATGACCTGACGCATGCCATCAGCATCGGCGGCCCGGAAATAGCTGCCGCCGGTGGTTTCAGCCAGGCGGCGCAGCAGCGGTTCGTCGAAGCTGTCGCGCACCGGAACCAGTCCGCCGCCGAATCCCGTCCCGATGACAAATGCCTGATTGCTGCCGATGCCGACCGTGTGGATGATGACATTGAATTCTTTGGCCAGCCGGGCGGCCTGTTCCGGAGTCACCCGGTTCTCAGCGGTGTTGGCACCGTCGGTGAAGAGCACCAGCACCCGGCGCGGCGCCGCCGAATTTTTCAATCGCGACGTTGCAGAGCCGATCGGCGCCGCAATTCCGGTGGCATCACCGATCATACCCGGTTCCAGCTGATCGAGCCGATCGACAAGCCAGGCGTGATCAAGCGTCGGGGGCGCAAAACTGTACGCCTGATCGGCAAAGCCGATCAACCCGATCCGGTCGTTGGGGCGTTGCATAATGAATCGGCGAATTTCAGCTTTGGCCACTTCCAGCCGGTGCTTCAGGGTGCCTTTTTCCAGAGCTTCGGCCAGCTGTTCGCGGGTGGCAATGCGGCGGGGCAGGTCGACGGCCTGCATGCTGCCGGACATATCCAGGGCGATGATGATGTCAATGCCCTGTGCCCGCACTACCACTTTTTCATCTCCGTAGCGGGGCCGGGCCAGCGCAATCACCAGCAACAGTGCGCCCAGCAGATAAAGCCAGTCCGGCCAGCCCAGCCGGCGGCGGCGGGCGGCGCGAAACGGTGCGGCGGTCGCCACCACCACGGACGGCTCCCGCCGCCAGCGTATGAAATATATTCCCAGAAGCGCCACCGGCACACCGCCGAACAGCACCCAGGGATAGGCAAAATCAATCATTTCAACCCTCCGTTGAGTTCCGGATCCTCCGCCTCATCCGGCCGGACCACGGTGCTGCGCACCAGGTGCTCGGCGCTGTCAATCGCCTGCTCCAGCAAAGCCGGATCCGGTGTGGCCCTGGCGAATTTAACCAGATCGGCCGCCATCATAAACCGTTTCAGGGCCGGACGCTCTGCAGCGGGGAAACCACCGGTTCCCCGGTCGAGATCGGCCAGAAATTCCGGAGTGGTCCGGGTGGTGGCGGGCAGCTTGAACCGCTGTTCGAGATAACCGCGCACCAGATCGGTCAGGCGCGCGAAGCCATATTCCGGAGACACCCGGCGGCCGGCCAGTTCCCGCCGCAGTTCCGCCAGCGCGTTCAGCGCCGCCTCCCACACCGGAATCGGCGGCGCCGCCGCGCCGGAACGGAATTTCCGCCAGACCAGCCAGCCGGCCGGAATCAGCACCAGCGCCGTCAGCCACCACCAGGGGCTGATCGACCGCGTCTGCTCCGAAGTCACGGCCCCGGCCAGAGCCAGCTCCGACTCCGCAATGCGCTCGGGATACTCAATCCGGACTGACGGTACCGGCACGCTCAGAACCGGATTTTCACCGGTCCCGGAAGGCGGTGACAGCTCCAGCTCCAGCCGGCCGCCACCCTCCCTCTCTCCAGCGGGAGCAACCGCCCTCAGCACAGCCTGACAACGGTAGGTGCGCCGTGACCAGCCCCACCGTTCCGTCACCTCAACCGGTCCGGCCGCCACCATGCCCGGAGGCGGTTCTATTTCCGCCCGGACCAGCCGGCGACAGACCGGCAGTTCAAACTCAACCGCGGCCCGGCAGTCTTCCCCGGGGGCCACCGCCTCATCCGGCGTCAGCACCGCCGTTTCCGGCAGCCCCGGTTCAGCATTCCGGTCACGCAGCGACCAGAGATAACCCGAACCGAAGAATATCACGGCCAACGCCGCCGCCGCTCCAGCCAGAACAGTGGCAATGCGCAGAAACTTTTTCATGGTGATGGTCTCCTCCTCCCCCCGTTCACTCCAGCGCCCGGCGGCGGCGGCGACGGGCGAAAAACGCAATCAGCGGTTTCAGCACCTCGGTACCGCTCTCAATTTCCACCAGATCAACCCGGGCGCGGCGGCACAGTTCGCGTTTGCGTTCCGCCGCGGCGGTCAGAGCGGAATCCAGCCGCGGCAATGCCTTCCCGCCGGCAAAGTCGACAGTTTCACCGCTTTCGGCGTCCTCGACTTCAACGGCCAGTCCGGTGGGCCAGTGCCGTTCCACCGGATCGTACAATTCAACGGCCACCACGTCGTGCCGGTGGTTGAGCAACCGCAGACTGCGCTCAAAACTTTCCGGAGCAATCAGGTCGCTGATCAGAAAAATCACGCCCCGCTTCTTCATCAGCTGGGCGCTTTCGCGCAGCGCCAGATCAATGTCAGTACCTCCGGAACGCGGCTGAAACGCCAGCATTTCCCGGATCAGGCGCAGGGTGTGACGCCGGCCGGACCGCGGCGGAACATACAATTCAATGCGGTCGCTGAACATCAGCAACCCCACTTTGTCGCCGTTCTTTCCGGCGCTGAACGCCAGCAGCGCCGCCAGCTCGGCGGCGGTGCGGCGCTTGGTTTTTTCCGCCGAACCGAAAGCGCCGGAAGCCGAAACATCCACCAGCAGCAGCACGGTAAGTTCGCGCTCTTCGACAAATTTCTTGACAAAGGGACTGCCCATGCGCGCCGAGACATTCCAGTCAATCGTGCGCACATCGTCGTCCTGCGAGTATTCCCGGACCTCGTCGAACTCGATGCCGTGTCCCTTGAACACACTGCGGTACGCGCCGCCGGTGATCTCATCAACCGCCCGGTCGGTGCGGATTTCCAACAGCCGGATCTGTCGGGCCAATTCCGGAGGAAGCATCATGCACCTCGCTGTTCAGAACTGCAGCCGCACCGCGACTACGGTGTGCGCAGTTCAGCCAGCAGCCGGCTGATTACGGCATCGGCGTCAATCTCCTCGGCTTCGGCCTCGTAGGAGAGCATAATGCGGTGGCGCAGCACATCCGGAGCCAGATCCTTGACATCCTGCGGCAGCACATAAGCCCGTCCCTGCAGCAGCGCCATACCGCGGGCGGCCAGCGCCAGCGCAATCGACGCGCGCGGAGAGGCTCCGCAGCTGATCAGGCCGTCAAGTTCGCTCAGGTTGGCGCCATTCTGGCGGGAGGAGAGCTCGTTCCGCCGTCCCGGACGGGTGGCGATCACCAGGTCAAGGATGTATTCGATGACCTTTTCGTCGATGTAGATCTTGTCCACCAGCTGCCGGGCGTCCAGAATGTCCTGCAGTTTGGCGACGCTGAACGCGGCCGCCGGCGGCGCCGGATGCGCCATGCGCTCCACCACCGAACGCTCCTCGCCCCGGGCGGGATAATCAATCTTCAACTTGAACATGAACCGGTCAAGCTGGGCTTCCGGCAGCGGATAGGTGCCCTCCTGTTCAAGCGGGTTCTGCGTGGCCATGACCAGAAACGGCTCCGGCAGCGCGAAACGTTCGCCGGCAATGGTGATCTGCTTCTCCTGCATGGCTTCGAGCAGTGCGCTCTGCACCTTGGCCGGCGCCCGGTTGATTTCATCGGCCAGCACCACATTGGCGAACACCGGTCCGATCCGGGTGGTGAATTCCGCGGTGGCGGCATTGTAAATGCGGGTTCCGACGAGGTCGGCCGGCAGCAGGTCGGGGGTGAACTGCAATCGGGAGAACGTGCCGTCCAGCGTCTGCGCCAGCGTCTTGACCGCCAGCGTCTTGGCCAGCCCGGGGACGCCTTCGAGCAGAACATGTCCGTCGGAAATCAGCGCCAGCAGCAGCCGGTCGATCAGGTTCTCCTGTCCGGCGATGATCCGCCCCATCTCCGTGCGGATCAACTGAAGCGGAGCCGATATGCGCCGCACTTCCTCCTGAAGCTGTTGAATGTCTTTCTGTTCCATGGCCGCCACCTCCTCAAAGTGCAATCATTGGATTTTCTGCCGAAACCCCGGCGCTCTTCACCGCCGGCCGCTCTCCGGTCACCGGTCAGCCGGATAGCCCACCGAATGACTCAATATAATCACTTTATCCTCTCCGAAACCAAGCGCGGTCCGGAGTTCCGCCGCCGCCGGATTGCCGGGCCGGGTGATGCTGCCGATGGCGCAGGTGCCCAGTCCGGCCGAAGCGCAGTACATGTAGATGTTCTGGCTGACATACCCGGCGTCAATTCTTGCGTAATCCATTCCGGGCGCCCGTCCGGCATCCGCAACCAGCAGCAGATAAACCGGCGCGTTGAAGGACCCCGCCTTGCTCCGCAGGTCGGTTGCGGTCAGCGCCTTGAGCGCATGAGCTTCGGGATCGTAGCTGCAGGCTCCGTCAGCGGTCAGCACATAGATTTCAATTTCCCGGGCGTTGCGGGCGCTGGGCGCCGTACGGCGGCCATCCGGACGGTTGACTCCGTTGGCCGAACACATCAGGGTGGAGAGGGTCGCGTCGTCCAGGACCTTGTCCTGGTATTTCCGCACCGTCTGCCGCCGGTTCAGCACCTCCTGAAGCGGCAGACCGCCGGTCCGCTGCGGGGCCGGCAATTTGATTTCGGCGCCTTCCAGGCTCAGAATCATGCCCGCCGCCAGCGCGGCGCTTCCCAGTTTGAAACTTTTCGCCATTTCCACCTCCTGCGACAGTTTGAAAATTCAGATAATAATAATTTAACATGATGGGCCGTAAAATCAAGACCCCGTTCCGGCTTTGCCGAAAAAAACGATCCTGTCCCGCCGGAAGATCAGCCGGAAGCGGCGGATTTCACCGAATACTGCCGGTTTCTTCATCTGATCCTAACGTACTCCGGTTATTTTACGGACATGGAAACCTGAACAGGACTGTACTCCGCACCGGGGACTCCGGACGGACAAGCTCAACCCCCAAATGGGAGAAAAAAGTGAAAACGACAGGAAAAAACATGGTGCTTTCCACGCTGTTCGCCGCCCTCCTCCTGCCCGCTTCCGGGCAGGAGCCGCCGGCGGGGGCCACCCCCGGCGACCGGATTCAGAAAATCCGGTTTGTCGAGGACGACGCCCAGAACTACATGGTCTCCAGGATCTACACCCTGAAACATCAGAAAGCCAACGACCTGGTGCCGTTCATTCTCGGCGCGGTCAAGCGTTACGCGAAAAACAGCTCGGCTGACCGCATCAACTACTCCGCCGGGAAACAGCAGCTGGTGGCGGTGAGCTGCCCGGCGCCGCTGCTGCCGTACATTGATGACATGGTCGCCAAGCTCGACCGTCCCGGTCCCAAAGGACCGGACGGTTCCGGAATTGACGGCACCGGAATTGTCAGGAGTGTCTACACTCCGGTCTGGCGCTCCAGCGAAACGATGATGAACATCATGATCAAGGCGGGAATTCCCTCCAACGCCACCGAAGGCGCCAATCAGGACGCCACCGTCGCTTTCGACGCGGCTACCAACCGGATCTACTGGAAAGATTCGATCAACAAAGACAGGGATATGAAAAAATATCTCGCCTGGCTGGATCGCCCGGTGCCGCAGTTCAATCTGGCGCTCAACGTCTACGAGGTGCGCGAAAGCGATCTGCTCGACCTCGGACTGGACTATCTGGCCTGGAAAAACGGTCCCGGCCTGAACCTGCTCGACGCCGGAGCCAAATATCTTGAAGGTTCGGCGCTGGCCGAGAGTTTCGGTCTCTACGGCTTCTTCATGTTCGCGCCCTCCTTTGATTTCTCGTTTGTGCGTCTGCTCCAGCAGAACGGCAAGGCCCGGCTGGCCACCAGCGCCCGGATCACCATTGCCACCGGCCATGATGCCGTGATCCGCTTCACGCCGAATTACCAGAATCTCACCAAGGACGACCAGTTCGCCGCGGCGGTCGACGCCTCCGGCAACGACTCTTTGGAACTGGTGGTCAGCGACCCGGTGATTGCGCTTTCCGGACCGGCCGACGCCGCCGGCCGGACCGGTTATTCCCCGCTGGACTACGCCCGGCAGACCGGAGTGCTCAATTTCAACTACACACTCAACACCAGACATGTGGTCGAACGCGACAACCACGGCAACGAACTTTACGATTCTTCGGCCGTCACCGGCACGGTCTCGATTCAAACCGGAACCGAGCGGATGCTGTCGCGTTACCAGCTTGAGCAGGAGGCCGAACAGACCGTCGGGGTGCCGCTGCTGTGCGAGCTGCCGGTGCTGAAATACCTGTTCGGCACCACCACCCGCACCCGGGAAAAGGTTTTCTACTTTGTCTCCGCACGGGCAGAGCTGCTGCATCCCGACGCCGCCATCGCCGCCGTTACCGGCAGGCTGACCGCGGTTCCGGAACTCGTCAATCAGTAAAAAGAGGATCAGCCATGACCATTCAGTCCAAAACCATATTCACCGCACCGCTGCTGGCGGCCGTTCTGACCGCTGGCGCCAACCAGCTGCCGACCTCAAACGACAATCCGGCCTATGACCGGAGCCATGTTCAGGCGCAGCTCCGGCTCAACATCCGGGACAACGCCGAAGTCGTGCACTTCATCCGCGACACCAACGACCCCAGGATCATCACCAAGACCTATGTGCTCAAGCACGCTGATCCCTACTCCATCCGGCCCTACCTGCGGGAAATGGTTCAGGCGCAGCGGGTCGATTACAACAACGCGGTCGGCCGCTCCAGCCCGGACTACTACAACGTCTACAGCAAGGACAATCAGGCCGGTACCCAGAAAATTTTCGTTCCGACCGGCATTGAATGCGTCAAGTTCGTCGACGGCACCGGCATCATCATGGTTTCGGCCGAGGAATACCGCTTCACCAGCAGCGCCGCCGGAACGGGTATTGATGACCTGGTCCGCCGTCTGGACGTTCCGGGCATCATGAATTCCTCTGGACAGCCCAAATACATCTATTTTCCCGCCAACCGGAGCGCAAAGGAACTCCAGGCCATGATCAAACTGGTCGGCGCCAACGTCTCCAACGACACCGTCGAGCTGATCGGCGGCAAGGACAAGATCGAAGTCGACGAGGATCTGAACTGTCTCTTTCTCAACACGGCGCTCTACTCGCGCAAAAACATTGAGGAGATGCTCAAAATCTACGACGTCCCCCATCCGGAGGTGCGGATCAGCTGCAGGATCTACGAACTCGACGCCGAGAACGACGGCATGCTCGGACTGGATTTCCAGTCATGGAAAAACAATGACGGCATCAATCTTTTCAGTGCCGGAGCCAATTTCTCCAGAAACCACAACATCCGGGATTTTCTCACGCCGGTCCGTCCGGACGGCACCGTAAATTCCCATTACTTCAACTTCGACCCCAAGTGGAACACCCGTTTCCTCGACTTTCTGGTCTCCAGGGGAAAAGCCCGGGTGGTGTCCACCGGAGATCTGACCATTCAAAACGGTTCGACCGGCAAACTGACCAGGTCCAGCGGCGTGCTCTACGCCGAACTGACCAAAATCGAATCCCAGACCGGAGAACCCGAACACGGCAACGCGGTGGAGGTCAAAGTCGCCAACGACAAATTCAAATTTGAATTGACCGTAACCCCTTCCATCACGGAAAAAGCAACCGTGCTGCAGGTTCAGGTCGCCACCCGGAGTCTGCTGGGATACACTTCAACCGGCGCCCTGCGCACCAGCGACTATTCCTCCAGCCAGCGGATCATGCTGGGCAACGGACGCAACCGCTTCTATCTCGGCGGCATTGAGCAGACCCGGACGGTGCGCGACGTCGGCGGGGTTCCTCTGCTAAAGGACCTGCCGCTGATCGGCTGGCTGTTCGCCACGGAACGGGAATCCACGAAAAAATCCCGGCTGGTTCTGGCGGCGGAATGTGAACTCATCCGGCCGGCCAGCCGGATCGACGGGACCGATCTCCGGCAGATTGAAGTGATTTCCCGTGAAAATCAGGCCGCCGGCGAAGCCAATCGCTACGGCTACCGCCAATATCTGGTGGATCCGGAACGGTAAACCGTTTTCCTAACACGATCCTGACAATTCACAAACCGTACCTGCACTTCCGGATAATACATTAATGGCAGTTCAAGGAGAAAACATCATGAAGCAAGCAAACGCAAAATCGGTTTCCCGGATCATGGCGGCGGCCGCCATGCTGCTGGCGGCCGGCTGTTCCGAGGACCGTCCGACGGTCGCCATCAACGGCGCCGGAGCAAGTTTCCCCGCCCCGGTCTACCAGAACTGGACCCACGCCTACTCCCAGGGCAATCCGGGAATCCGGATCAACTACCTGAGCCTGGGCTCCGGCGCCGGACTCAACCAGATCAACGCCGGCACCATTGACTTTGCCGGCTCCGACAGCCCCCTGACGCTGGAAGAACAACAGGCGGCCGGACTCCGGCAGTTCCCGATGCTGACGGGAGGGGTGGTAGTGATCGTGAACTTGCCGGAAGTAGAGAATCTGGCGCTGAAACTCGACCGCGCCGCGCTCGCCGACATTTTTCTCGGCAACATCACCAGATGGAATGATCCCCGGCTCCGGTCGCTCAATCCGGAATTGAAACTGCCTGATCTGGCCATCACCGTGGTCCGACGGGCGGATGCCAGCGGCACCAGCTTTATTTTCACGGATTATCTCGCCAAAATTTCGCCGGAATGGGAGCGACGGGTCGGCCGCGGCGCCTCCGTGGACTGGCCGGTCGGCATCGGCGGGCAGAAGAATCCGGGCGTCTGCAACAACGTCGCCCGGATCAAGGGCGCCATCGGCTATACGGAGTACACTTACGCGGCAGAAGCCAAACTGGCCATGGCGCAGCTGGAAAACCGGGCCGGAAAATTTGTGAAACCAACCATGACCAGCTTCAGCGCCGGAGTCGCCGCCGCCGACTGGAAAAACGCCCCCGGGTTCCACATGATACTGACGGATCAGCCTGGCGAAACCACCTGGCCGATCACCGGAGTCACCTACATCCTGTTCCGGACCGACTGCGACGCCCAAACCAAAGCCAATCTGTTCAAATATTTCAACTGGTGCTTCGCCACCGGCGCCACCGCGGCACGCAAACTCAATTATGTGCCGATTCCGGAAGAGGTGGTGGCAATAATTCAAAACGAGGTGTTCAAATGAGTGATTATCTGAAAGGCAAAAACATCCGACTGCGCTGCAAAAAGCATTATCCGGGAGCTCACACCCACATCATCATCGGCAAGGTCGAAGCGGAAAACTCCAAATACATCGCCATCAAGGGCCGCACCTTTCACTTCGCCCGGATTGTGGACGGCATGCGCAACCAGGTCCACGCCGGAATCACCATGATCCGGATTATTCCATGGGACAACATTGAAATCATCCACTGGCTCGGCGAAAAAACCGATTGGAACGCCGACTTCGACTTCGACCGCAACGGCAACCTGGTCCTCAAGGACAAGGCCAAAACTGTCATTGCCGAAAAACGCGACGGCATGGAATAACCTGCTTTATGCTCAAATTTGACAACATTTTCAAATGGTTCTGTTTCGGATGCGCCGCTCTGGCCGGACTGCTGATGCTGGGCTTTTTCATCCAGCTCGCCGCCGCCGGAAGCGAGGCCTGGCGGACCTTTGGACTGGGATTTGTCACTTCCGCCCGGTGGAATCCGGCTGAACAGCAGTTCGGCGCCCTGCCCGCCATCACCGGTACTCTGGCAACCACCGCCATAGCGCTGGTCATCGCTCTGCCGCTGGCCTTCGCCGCGGCACTGTTTCTGACGGAGGCGCCGCCGGTTGTCGGCGGCGTGCTCGGACACGCCGTCGACCTGCTGGCGGCGATCCCCAGCGTAATCTACGGCATGTGGGGACTGTTTGTGCTGGCTCCGCTCATGCAGGAGCATGTGCAGCCGTTTCTGGCCGACACCCTCGGGCTGGGCGGACTGTCTTTCATCGGCACCGAATACAACGGATTCGGACTGTTGACCGCCGGCCTGATTCTGGCTCTGATGATCCTGCCCTACATTTGCGCAGTCATGCGCGACGTTTTCATTATGACTCCGGCAGTGCTCCGGGAATCGGCCTATGGCATCGGCTGCACCCGGTACGAAGTGACCATCGACATTGTAATGCGTTACGGTATTCGCGGCATTCTCGGCGGCGTATTCATCGGCCTCGGCCGGGCCCTGGGCGAAACCATGGCGGTGCTTTTCGTGATCGGAAACGTCACGTCGATGCCGGAAAACCTCTTTGATTCCGCCACCACCATCGCCGCCACCCTGGCCAACAATTTCGCCGAAGCCGACGGGCTGGAGCGCAGCGCGCTGTTCGCGCTCGGGTTGGTGCTGCTGGCCATGAGCTTCGGAATTCAGGCCGCCGCCCAGTACTATCTGCATCTCACCGGAGCCAGACGGGGTGAAAAATGCTGAAAAAGAATTTGTTTCCGCGCAAATGCAAAGACCGCGCCCTGAAAGTTTTCGCCGCGGCCGCCGTTGCGGCGGCGGTCGGGGCCATGCTCTGGATCCTGACCACGGTGGCAATTCGCGGTTTCAGTTCAATCGGCATGGAATTTTTTTTCAATTCCACCCGTCCGTTCGGCGTCCCGGGCGGCGGAATCGCCAACGCCCTGCTCGGCACACTGCTCATTACCGCCGGCGCCGCCCTGATCGCCGTTCCGCCGGCGGTGGCTGCCGGCATCTGGCTGGCTGAATTCCGCGACCACCGCCAACTGGCCGCCCTGCTGCGCTTTTCCGCCAACGTGCTGATGGGCACACCATCGGTGCTGGTCGGACTATTCGTCTACATGATCCTGGTGGTGCCGACCGGAAACTTTTCCGGACTGGCGGCCTCGGCGGCGCTGGCAGTCATCATGTTTCCGGTCATCCTGCGCACCACAGAGGATATGCTCGGCATGGTGCCCGACGCACTTCGGGAATCCGCACTGGCCCTCGGAATGACCCGCACCCGCGCCACGCTGGCCGTTGTCTGCAAAAGCGCCCGCAAGGGACTGCTGACCGGCATTCTGCTGTCTCTGTCACGGGTGTCGGGTGAAACCGCGCCGCTGCTTTTCACCGCCATGTTTTCCGACGCCTGGCCAACCGGCTACTTCAGCGAACCCACTGCCAACCTGCCGGTGCTCATCACTGAATACGCCACCAATTCACCGTTTGAAAGCATGCACCGCATGGGCTGGGGGGCGGCGCTGACCGTAACTGTACTGGTGCTGCTCATCAACCTGGGCACCCGGATCATTTTCAGGGAGAAACATCATGGGCATTAAAATTCAGGCCAGCCATCTGAACTTTTTCTACGGCCGTCACCAGGCGCTGTTCGACAATTGCCTGGCTGTCGAAGCGAACCGGATCACTGCGGTAATCGGTCCGTCGGGCTGCGGCAAATCGACTCATCTGCGCATCTACAACCGCATCTTTGAACTTTACCGCGAACAGCGGGCTGAGGGAGAACTGCTGATTGACGGTGTCAATGTGCTGGATTCAGCAGTGGACGTTCTCGAGCTGCGCCGCAAGGTCGGCATGATTTTCCAGAAACCGACGCCGTTTCCGATGAGCGTTTTTGACAACGTCGCCTATCCGCTGCGCCTGCACTACAAGCTGTCGAAAGGTGAAATCGCCGACCGGGTCGAACAGGCCCTGCGCGGCGCTTCCATCTGGGATGAAGTCAAAGACAAACTCCGCTCCAGCGGACTGGCCCTCTCCGGAGGTCAGCAGCAGCGCCTGTGCATCGCCCGGGCCATCGCGGTCGAACCCGAAATCCTGCTGATGGATGAGCCCACCAGCGCCATCGATCCGGTGGCAACCCTCAAAATTGAAGAACTCATGGATGATCTGCGCCGGCGTTTCACCATCGTGATCGTCACGCACAACATGCAGCAGGCCGCCCGGATCAGCGACTTCACGGCGTTCTTTTTCAAGGGGAAAATCGTCGAATTCGGAGAAACCCGGCAGATCTTCACCAATCCCCGCCATCCGAAAACCGAGGAATACATTACAGGAAGGTTTGGATAATCACCATGAAAGTTCATTTCACCAAAGCTCTCAACGATCTGGGCAACCGGCTTTCGGAAGTCGCCGCCCGGGCCGAAAACGCCGTGCACGCCGCCGCCGGAGCCGTGGAAAGCGGTTCCCCGGAAGCCGCTTTTTACGTCATTCATCATGACCGCGACATCGACGACGCCGAAATCGCCATCGAGGAGGAATGTCTGAAAATTCTCGCACTCTACCAGCCGGTGGCCGCCGACTTGCGCCGGATCATCACGTTCCTCAAAGTCAACAGTGAAGTCGAGCGGGTGGGCGATCTGGCGGTCAACATCGCCGAACGAGTCGAAGATATGACGCTTTACCGCGAACGGCTGGTTGACAAACCCGATTTCAATGATATGGTATACCAGGCCTGCGAAATGCTGAAAAAAGCGTTGGATGCGCTGGCTTATCACGACGTGGTGGCCGCCGCCGAGGTCATCCGGCAGGACGATGCGGTCGATCAGCTCCATCAGAGCAACTACGGCAAGGTCCGCGATCTGATCCTGCGTCATCCGGATGAAGCCCAGTACTATCTGGACTGCCTCACGGTATCGCGCTGTCTTGAACGCATAGCCGACATTGCGACCAACATCGCCGAGGATGTGATTTACCTTGAAAGCGGCCGGATTGTCCGGCACCGCCACGAGGGGGAAGAAAATGCCAAATGAAAAAATTCTGATAGTCGAAGACGAACCGGCCATTCGGGAGTTGATCCGTCTCACTCTGCAGAGCGCCGGCTATCCGGCGGCGTACGAAGCGGCGGACGGAGAAACCGGACTCCAGCTGGCGCGGAACCACCATCCCGACCTGATTCTGCTCGACCTCATGCTGCCGGGAATCGACGGCCTCACAGTCTGCCGAAAACTCAAAGCCGACGAAGAGACCCGGAATATTCCCGTCATCATGCTCACCGCAAAATCCGAGGAGTCGGATGTGGTGCTCGGCCTGGAAATGGGGGCGGGAGACTATGTCACCAAACCTTTCAGCCGCAAAATACTGATCGCCCGGATCCGGGCTCAGCTGCGCGATTTTTCCGAACAGGAAAATTCGTCGGAAATCCGACGTTCCGGGCTGGTCGTCAATCCGGACCAGCACCGGGTCCGGCTGGACGACCGGGAGCTGGAACTGACTTTCAGCGAATTTGAGATTCTGCGCCTGTTTGTTTCGCACCCCGGCCGGGTCTACACCCGCAGTCAGATCATCGCCAGAATCAAAGGCGTCGATTATCCGGTCACCGAACGGTCAATCGACGTGCAGATTGTCAATCTGCGCCGCAAACTCGGAACCTGGGGCGTCAACATCGAAACCATCCGCGGCGTCGGTTACCGCCTGAAAGCCGGAGTGTGACATGAGAACCCGCGATACCATTCTCTTCGGACTGCCGCTGGCCGCCGCCGGGTTGATCGCGGCTTTTGCCGCATTCGTCTACTGGCAGCTGTCCGGGTTCGAAAGCACCTACACCGCAGAAGCCCGCAACAACATCCGGGAGGAAGCCGGTTTGATCTCCGCTGTCATCACGCCGCTGCTCAACGCCGGGAAGCTTGAGGAGGCGGTCAGCTTCTGCAACTCCTTCGACCGGGACACCCTGAGAGTCACTCTGATTGACGCCGCCGGCCGGGTGGCGGCCGATTCCTCGGAGGATGCCGGTCTGCTGTCCAACCACCAGGATCGCGAAGAGGTGCAGTCGGCCCTGAACGGAACCGCCGCCGGAGTCAGCCGCTACAGCACAAGCCTCGACCGCTGGATGATTTACTACGCTCTGCCGGTCAACACCGCGCACGGACTTTACGTATTGCGTGCGGCGGTCTCAACCGACCGGGTCAGCCGCATGCTGGATCTGGCACGGCTCAATATGTTCTGGGCGCTGCTTTTCGGCGGTGAAATCGTGCTGGTGCTGGCCGTCTACGTCGTCCGGCGGGTGCGGCGGCCGCTGCTGGCCCTGCAGAAGAGCGTCGATGCCATCGCCGCCGGAGAACTGGATTCGCGCATTGAAATTCCCGAAAGCGGAGTGGTGAGGGATCTGGCGGTCAAGGTTTCTGAAATGACCGACCAGCTCAAGGCCCAGCTGGCGACGGTCATCTCCGAACGCAACGAAAAAAACGCGCTTTTTGACTCCATGAATGAAGCGGTGCTGCTGCTGGCTCCGGATGGCACGCTGAAGCGGGCCAACCGGGCTGCCGCCGAACTCTTCGGTTTTGACGCGGCGAACCCGCGCTTCGACCTCGGCCGCTGCCAGATTCCGGAGCTGGTGACGCTCGCGCACCAGGCCATGCGCGACGGAACCGCTTTCGAGCGGGAATTGCAGCTGGCGCGCGGCGGCGCCGAACGTTCGCTGCTGGTCCGGGGCTGTCCACTCCGGAACGGGGAGGAGAGCGGACTGCTGCTGACGGTGACTGAACTCACCCGGCTGCGCCGGCTGGAGTCATTCCGCAGTGACTTCATCGCCAACGTTTCACATGAGATCAAAACTCCACTGACCTGCATCATCGGAGCGGTCGAAGCGCTGGAGGAGGAAGAAACCGGTTCCGGACAGTCCCGTGAACTGCTTGGCATGCTCAAAAAGCAGTCCGCCCGACTCAACCACCTTGTGCAGGACATCCTCAGTCTGGCCGCATTGGAGAAAATGCAGCTTGATCCGGAGCCCGATTTCACCGAAGTCAATCTGGACGGCGTACTGGCCAACGCGGTCAACGCCTGTTCCGTCCGGGCCGCCGGCGCCGGATTCGATCTGCGGATCACCGGCAATCCCCCGCTGCTGCTCCGCGGAGACGCGGCGCTGCTCGAACAGGCAGTGATCAATCTGATCGAAAACGCCGTCAAATACAGCGGCGGCCGGCACATCACCGCCCGGCTCCGGCAGGAGGGGGCCAGCGCGGTGATTGAAATTGCCGACGACGGCATCGGCATCGCACCCGAGCACCAGAAGCGCATCTTCGAACGCTTCTACCGGGTGGACAAGTCCCGGAGCCGAGAACTGGGCGGCACCGGGCTGGGACTGGCCATTGTAAAACACACCGCCCGACTCCATCACGGTACTGCTGAGGTACACAGCACCCCGGGCGAAGGCTGCGTTTTCACGCTTATCCTGCCGCTTTGACCGGAGCCGCGGCGCCCGGTGCCGGCCGGCAGCCGCCGGCCGGTCAAATTACCGCACCGGCTCCGTCCCGGAAGCTGTGCGCCGCAACTCCCGGGCGTGGGTCAGCGCCGCCGCCCCGCCTCCGAGCATGCGGGCCAGTTCGGGTTCGACCTCAGTCAGCAGAATGATTTCAGTACGGGTCCGGTGATCCGCCGTCTTCTTGACCGCCAGATAATGGGCATCGGCGCGCGCCGCCACCTGAGCCAGATGGGAAATGCAGAGAATCTGGCGTTTTTTCCCCAGCTCGCGCAGTTCGTCGCCGACCCGGTTGGCGGTTTCACCGCCGATGTTCATGTCAATTTCATCGAAAATCACCGTTGCAGTGTCGTCGGCGTCGGCCAGAACCGTCTTGAAGGCGAGCATGATCCGGGAAAGTTCACCGCTGCTGGCCACCCGGCGCAGCGACCGCGCCGCCTCGCCTGGATTGGCGGAAAAGAGCAATTCGAGCCGGTCGGCCCCGGTCGGACCCGGTTCGGCGTCGGAAAATTGCGCCTCCAAACGGGAATCCGGAAATCCCACCGCCTCCAGCTTGCTGCGCACGGCGTCCAGAAACGCCGCGGACCCGGCCCGCCGTCGACGCGACAGTTCTGCGGAATTACGCCGCAGCCGGTCGTTCCATTCAAGCTCCATACGGTCAAACTCCGCCCGCCGCTCCGCGGCCGCACGGTAATCACGCAACCGCTGTTCGGCGGCGTCCCGGGCGGCGAACAGCTGTTCAAGCGACGGCCCGTACCGCCGTTTCAGCGTGTAGATTTCACTCAACCGGGACTCAATGGCCGCCAGAGCTTCGGCATCGAGATCAATTTTTTCAGCCAGATTTTCGATATCGGAGGAAAGCCGGGCAATCCGTTCCTGAATTTCGTTCAACTCGTCAAGCAGTCCGGACGTAAGCGCGGAATCAATGCGGCTGAGTTCTGTCAGGCGATGATAAACGGCTCCCAGCCGGTCGGCCACCGAATCCTCGCTTTCAGTCAGCAGCGCCGCCGATTCCCGGGCCGCCTCGATGACCTGACGCGAATTGGACCCCAACCGATGCTGGGCGGCCAGCGTCTCATCCTCACCCGGTTCCGGAGCCACCCGCCCGATCTCCTCGAGCATCAACTCCAGGCGGTCGGCCTCGGACCGGTCAGGCAGTTCCCGTTCAAATCCGGCGCGCTCTTTCCGGAGCCGCTCCAGTTCCCGGCAGGCGGCGGCGCATTCCCCGCGCAGCCCGTCCAGTCCGGCGTAACGGTCGAGCAGTTCCAGCTGGCGGGCCGGCTGCATAAGCGAAAGCTGTTCTCCGGCGCCGTGCCGATCAATCAGCACCTCGCCGACCGCCGCCAGCAACCGGGCTCCAACCGGTACATCGTTGATGTAATTGCGCACCGACCCGGGTGTCAGAACCCGGCGCAGCGCCAGTTCCGGAACTGATGGATCAAACGGCACTCCGGCCGGTTCCAGCAGCCGCTGAACCGGTTCCAGCAGTCCGGCGGGCACCGAAAAGGAGCCGGCCACCACGCAGCGGGAGGCTCCGGTGCGCAGCGAGCCGTGGTCGGAACGGCCGCCGAGCAGAAACTCCACCGCTCCCATCAGAATGGATTTTCCGGCTCCCGACTCTCCGGTGACGACATTGAATCCGCCGGTGAAATCCAGTTCACAGTGCTCAATCAGCGCGTAGTTGACAATATCGATGCATTTGAGCATGATCAGACCTCATCGACACCGGCGGGAGCATTCATCAATTCGAGCAGCAGCAGCAGCGCCTGCGCCCGGGCGCGCTCCCGGATCGCCCGGCGGGAGCCGCGCAACCGCAGTTCCCGTACCGAACTGCGACCGCGCCAGACCGCGGCGACGTACACCAGTCCCACCGGTTTGGCGGCGGAACCTCCGCCCGGACCAGCAATGCCGGTAACCGCGACCGCAGCCGTCGAACCGAACCGGCTGGCAGCTCCGGCCGCCATGGCGGCGGCGGTTTCGGAACTGACCGCGCCGAACTCCCGGAGCAGCTCCGGAGCCACTCCGAGCAGAGCGGTTTTCAAAGCGTTGGAATAAGTGACCGCACCGCCGAGGTAGACCTCGGATACCCCGGGCCGGTCGGTGAGCGCGGCGGCGATGAGCCCGCCGGTGCATGATTCCGCCGTCGAGAGCGTGGCCCCCTCAGTCCGGAGCCGGGCTATCAGTTCCGGAATCACCCCGGTGACGCCGGCCGGCAGCGCCGCTTCCCCCACCGCCCGGCGGGCGGCGGCCACCGCGGCAGTCACCGTCGCGGCGTCGGAACCGGAGAGATACACCACCGCGCCTTCCGGTTTCGCGGTGTAGGCGACCGTGACCGCGAACTCCCGCACTGCCGGCTCCACTGCGGCGGATGCCGCTGATTCCCCGATGCCGGCGGCGAGAAAACCGGTGGTGAAAATCCGGTCCTCCGGATTCAGTCCGGCCAGGCACGGCAGCAGGTAATCCCGGGCCATCGGTTCAAATTCACGGGGAGGTCCCGGCAACAGAAAAATCCGCCGGGAACGGCCGCCGTAAACGGTTTCAAAATCATACCCGACCGCAGAACCTTCCGGATTGGGAATGATCCGCGCCCCGGCCGGACAACGCGCCTGCCGGTACTGCATGCGTGGGCAGCGTCCCCGGTGTCCCCGCCGCCACCATTCCTCCAGCCGGAGACTCAGTTCGGGCGACTCGACCAGTTCAAGTCCGAAAAACCGGGCCGCGACGTCCAGGGTGATGTCGTCCACAGTCGGACCCAGCCCGCCGGAAACCACCACCGCGTCGGCGCTCCGGAGCGCCGACGCCAGCGCGCCGGACAGCTCGCCGCAGTCATCGCCGACCGCGATTTCCAGCACCGGCGGCAGACCAGCCGCCGTCAGTTCACCGCCCAGAAAAGCCAGATTGGTATTGACCGTGCTGCCCTTGAGCAGCTCGGTGCCGGTGCAAATCATCGCGATTTTAATCATAGTCGTTGCATTCCCTGTTGCTGAAGCGGCCGGAGTTCAATCCGCCGCTCTGATCCGGACAAACTTCATTCAGAACGATGCGCCGCCGGAATATAAACCTCGTTGGCCGGACTTTCCACCAGTTGCCGGGCTTTTATCCGGATTCCGAACCATTCGAAAAAACCCGCTTCCATGCGTTCGACCGCCCGGTCGGAACTGTGCGGTCCGGCCTGGTCGCCCGAGCTGAGCAGACCGTAACCGGAATCCGTCTCCGCCGGCGCCCCCCGCACCAGGCCGGCGGCGGAAAAGGCGTTGATTCCAGACACCAGCTCCGGCTGGCAGTCGTGGGAAAATCCGGCCGGATTGAACTGATTCAGGTTTTTCCACTCGTAGTCGTAAGCAAAGGTACGGTCTCCACCGCTGTGTACCGTGGGTTCACTGTATTCCCGGCTTCCGAGCGCCGCGGCCGCCGAACCGATGGAGTTGTCCGAGGTCCGGTGCGCCACCCCGGCCGCCGTGAACGGCACCGGAACCCGCCGGTTGCGGTTGAAGGGATCAATCGAACTGTAACTCCAGTCGCGGAATTCCGCCCCCTCCAATCCGGACGAGTGCCGCGCCGCACTCTCGGCCCGATATTTGGCGGCGATCAGCAGCCGGTTGTCCGCCATGCTCAGCGATCCGATGAAAACGATGCCGAGAATCAGCGCCGCAAATGCAATCAGCAGCGCGGCCAGCTCCAGCGTGGCCTGACCGCGTTCACCGCAGCGCGCCGCGGGTAAAACCTCTGACTGCCTGTTCATCAGAAGCGGCTCGGTCCTTTCTGGGTATCCGGCGCGTTGCCGTGGCCGCCGAAGCCGGGGCCGGAACCGCCGCCGGAAGCGCCGCTGTTGTAAAGCAGCGTGGGATCAAGTTCATCGTTGGTCACAATGTGGCCGCCGGATGTGACTACATAGTAGTAATGACTCTCCGTACCGGTGAACACCCGTGTTGCCGTGCCTCCGTTCACATAGTCCGGCACCGTCTGCCGGCCGCTGCCGGCGGTCAGAATGTAACAGCGGCGGGGTTGCTGCAGCCAGCCGGGACCGGACGGACGACTCTGACTGTAAACCTCGGAAATGTAACGCTCCGGCCACTCCGCCACCCGGTCGCGCCATGCGGCGTCAAAGGCGGCGGCATCAAAGTTCGGATTCCAGCCGTAATAGCGGAATCCGGCCCCGTCGGCCAGCGTCTGCAGGGCAGTAAGAAAATCATCCGTTCCGGCCGGCGGGTCGGAGCTGTACTCAAAAAGCGACTCCTCTCCCGACAGCCAGTTGAGAAACCGTTCAAGCTGGCTGTATCCGGACCGCAACACGCCAAATCCATAGGGAATCGGCATATAGGTCGGCTGCAACGCCACCTGGTTGAACACCGGCAGAATCAACGGTACCGCGATTGGCGGTTCGCCGTCATCAAAGGCTCCAAGCGGTTTGGCGATCGCCCCCGGCCGGTAGCTGGTCAGGTTTTCACTGCTGTCGGCGGCCGCGCCGCGTTCGGTGCCGATCCGGACGGTACGGGAGTTTTTCAGTCGCAGCAGATTGCCGTCCAGCCGCCGCCGTGCAGTCAGCACTCCGGTCGTCCCCACTTCGGCATACCCCTCGGCATAGGCCGCCGGACCCTCATAGCGGTAGGCCGGCCTGACAGAGCGCCGCAGCACTTCACCGCCGAACCAGTAGTCGTAGTGATCGCGCTCGTAATCAGAATAACGCGACCGGTAATACTCCGGATACCAGGATTCATCGTAACAGAACCAGTTCATCCGTCCCGGCAGTGCGGACTGATCGCGATACACCTCACCCACCGAATATTCCGAAAGCCGCCGGTAGATCGCCCGGTCGCCGTCATCGTAAAACGCTATGCCACCCCAGGATGAAAAGTTAGTGGAAATCCCCAGCGTGTAGATCTCACTCTCGCCCGGAAACCGGGAAAAGGTGTAATCGATCTCCCACCACTTGGAACGATAATCGGCGTCAGTGAACGGATACCCGGTTTCCGACACCAGAAAATTCCGCAACGCCAGCCACGAAGTCTGGGTCAGCGGCGGCGGATCCGAGGCGGCAATCTCGGACTTGTGAATCATGATCTGCAGATAAAGATCCTCCGACGCCAGTTCAGCCGGATGCACCACCGGCGCATTGGTCACCCGGGCGTTCGGAAACACCGCAATCCCCGCTGCCGCAATGGCGGTCACCAGGTTGGTGTAAGGCTCCCGCCACCGGTACTGGCGGATAATCCGGGACGCACCGCCGTACTCCTCCCGGTAGCGCCAGTCGCTCTGGAGCATCTCGATGTATTCGGCCAGAATCCCGTGCGCCGGCATTCCGTTGGCCTTGGCGGCCTGCTGTGCCGCCGCAAAACCGATCAGCGGACCGATGAAACTCACCCGCGTCTGCATCTCGGTCAGCTGGTCAAGCCGGCTCTGAATGGCGGCCTCCCGGGCCTCGGGCTCCGCCGGAGACGGCAGGGAGGCGTCCCAGTTGGCCTCGCCCTCCAGCAGCAGCGAACAGGCTTTGATCAGATTGATTTCACCAATCAGATTCAGCGATTCCTTCTGCCAGTCGGCTCCGGCCAGCGCAGCGGCCTGCTGACCGGTTTCCACTTTGAATTTGGCCCGGGTCAGATTGTGGAGGTCAAACAGGAACAGCACCGCCAGCAGCAGCACCAGCAGCAGCACAATGCCGGTGATCAGCACCTGTCCGGAAACCGCCGGGGACGGCGCCGCGGCGGGAGCGGATTGATCCGGATTCATCGCTCATTCCTCCAGGTACAGCGCCGAATAATTGAATCCCCGGGTCGATGCCGTCGGCTCGGGATTGGAAGTGATGCCCAGCACCCGGCCCAATTCCGGCCTGATCAGCGGCTGATTGAGCATGGTCACTGCGGTGGTGATCGAATCCTCGCCGTACCGCCCGTGCAAATACAGTTCGGGTTCACCGTTGCGCTGCGGATACCAGTAGCGGTACCAGACGCCGCTGGCATCCCCATAGGACATGTAATTGCGGGCGTCATCAGTCTCGCGTCCGGAAGTGGAACCGGCACTGTCGCCTGAAATCGCGATGGCAGCCACCCGCGCTCCCCGCCGGACCAGGTTGAGCCGATAGCCCAGCGTCATGCCCTTGGAAGCGTAAAACGACGCATATTGGCAGAAAATCCCGGTCACGCACCACTGGTAGATTTGCAGCAGCGCCACAAATATCAGCAGCATGATCACCAGGGCGGCAGCGGCTTCAAACAGCGTGGAACCCCGCTCATCACCCCGTTTTTTTCTGGTTTTTTCCACTGCCGCCTCCCAGGAACCGCCATCCAGATCATCCCGGTCTTACTATACAGCCAATTCACTAAAAAACAAGATGGACCAGGCCGGCAATCTCACCGGGAACCGTCGGTCCCGGTTCCATTGCGCCGCCAGCTCGTCCAGAACGCCGCCGCCAGCACCGCCAGCAGCGGCAGTGCCGGCAGCTGGTAACGCGGCGCGGTGATCGCTCCGGGCAGCCAGAGATAATATTCAACGAAAGCCATAAACCCGAGAAGCACGTACCAGAAACGCCGTAAACTCAGCACCGCCCCCAGCAATGCCCCCAGCGCGCCCAGATAAAGCGCTCCGGAGACCGCCAGCAGCGGCAACAGCACCGCCAGCATCCATTCGTGTCCGGCGAAGTAATGCCGGACTGCCGCCGCCAGTCCGTCCCGGGCCAGCACCCCCATGGTGCCGCGGTCGGAAACCGTGACGCCGAGCACTTCACATGCCGCCGGCGCATCCGGCAGCAGAATCGGCCAGTTGAAGCACTGCTGGCGCAGCCAGATGCCGGGATGGGAGAAAATCAGTTTCCGATATTCCCTCAGCCGATACGCTTCGCGGCTCTTTTCGTCCGGATAACGGAATTCATCGGCGAATTCCCGGCGCTGTCCGGCCAGAATCAGCTGCTTTTCGGTTTCAAAGCCGCTCCGGTTGACTTCGGCCAGCAGCATGGCGCCGTTCTGATGATGCATTGCCCCGGTGTTGGTATCGATGCACCAGCCCGCGCCCAGGGAGGCGTTGCGCCCCATCCAGGGCAGCAGCAGCGCAAAGAACAGCGCCACCCCCCAGAGTCCCAGTCGGATCCGGACCCGCCACTCCACCTGCGGCACACAGCCCAACAGCACCAGGGCCGGAATCCACCACAGCAGATTGATCGGCCGCACCAGCGTTCCGATCGCCGCCACTCCCAGCGCAGCCAGAAACCAGCCGCCCCGGCGCCGCTTCCAGAACCGGGCAAAACAGAGCAGCTGAAGCGCCGCCGTCAATCCGAACGCCGTATCGCTCAACAGCAGCGGAGCATTGGCGATTGCCGTGAGATTGAGTGCACAGAACGCCGCCGCCAACACCGCCGCCGCCGCGTTTTCCAGCAGCTCCCGGGCAATCAGAAACACCACCGGTATGGTCAGAACCCCCAGCAGCACTCCGACCAGCGCCGCCGCTCCGGCGCCGCCGCCCAAACCTGAAACCGCCGCCAGCAGCAGAGGATAACCCGGCGCCCGCCGGGTTGGCGGAGCAGTCCCCCCCAAGGCCGCCGCCCCGGTGAAATACCGGGCCAGCTCCACATAACCCGCAGTATCCGGACGCGCAAACCGCCGCTCCGGATCGCTCCACAGTCCGGGCAGCACCGCCGCCAGACGCAAAGCCGCACCGACGGCGATCACCACCGCCAGCGCGACTGCGATGTTCCGGGACTTTTTCACACCATGCCGCCGGTCAGCGGGCGGCCAGGAATTCCCGGATGCGTTCGGCCATGGAATTCTGCCGGATCCGGATAATCTTCATTTCGCGTTCGACGCTCTCGCGGGAGTCCGAGGCATGTGCCGAATTGACCATGACATTGCTGCCGAAATCCCGCCGCACCGTGCCGCCGGGCGCCTTGGCCGGATCGGTGGGTCCGAGCACCTGGCGGATCTTGGCGATGGCGTCGGGCCCCTCGTAGATCAGCACCAGGCATTTGGCCGCGCTGTTCTGGCAGCCGCGCTCCTCGGCGGTGGTGCCCTCCGGACGGCGTCCGGACATGAATTCGATAATCTGACCGAACTGGTCGTCGGCATAGGGAATGCCCACCGCCTCGGTGAGTTTTTCCGTGGCCGAATCCGGCAGCCTGATGCTGAGCGTCTCCTCCAGAATACTGCGGGCGCGCTCGCCGATTTTCGGAGCCAGCTTGCCGCGCAGGGCCGCCTGCACCGGTCCGTAAAACTCCAGCGCATCGTCAATGGTCATGCGGTGAACCTTGCAGCCGACAATCCGCAGTCCGGTACGGCTGAGCATGTCGATGATATTGCCCGGACGGCTCGACGGACGGCGCCAGTTGTCCGGCTTGATGATGACCAGGGTCCGCTCATCGGCGGGCGAACTGCCAATCGAATTGTCAATCAGATTTTCCGACTGGGCCGCAATGTCGGCAAACAATTTGAGTTTGGGCAGCGCCTCCTCAATGTTCGGCGGCGTCAGCACTGCCGGCTCAAAGTAACGGACCACCTCGGGATTGTCTTTGTCCAGCACCAGATCGCCGTAGGTGTCGCGCAACGTCTCGGCGCTCGCCAGATCCCGGGGCGAATGGGGAGACAGGCGTCCGGTCACCGCCGACAACTTGCGGCAGGCATCCTCTCCCCGGAACAGCAGCATCATGGAGCGTTCCTTCCGGCCGTCAGGCAGACAGGGGAAATTTTCGCGAACATAGTCCCCGAGCTGTCTGCCCACCCGTTCAAATTCAGTCCCCTTTTTGCCGGCTTCCAGACTGTCGGCATACAGAGCGGCGGTCTCGGGAGTGAATGCCAGCATCTGCGCCCCGATGAACTCCAGATCAGTCCGCGACATCAGCCGCGCCACAATGCCCCCGGTCCGCGACTTCAGCAGACTGTAGGGCGTGATGATAATATACGACAGTTCAATAGCCATCTTTCACGTTTCCTCAATTTATAAAAGCTTGCTTCTCAATACCTTGCCACCGCAGAATTCCATCGGGCCCGTCCCGGCCGGAAACACGTGAAAGCACCGCTCCACGGTTTCGGACCGGAAAGACAGCCGCCGCCGGATGAGAGACACCGGTTCAGACTGGATTTGCGCATCAGCCGCCGGCGTTCACCGCCTCACCATCCTGCCGGATCAGCACAATGGTCTGATCGTCGCTCTGCTCGGACTCAAAACCGGCCACCTCATCCATGACCCGCCCGATCACCTCGCCGGGCGGAATCTCCGACTCGCACGCCCTCAGGAAAGCCTGACTCAGCCGCTCAATGCCAAACTCCACCCTGTTCTTGTCGGTGGCCTCGGTGAGTCCGTCGGAGAACATCATCACCGTGGTTTCCGGCTCCATGGCGATGCAGATCGTCTCAAAGCCGGCCAGATCCTCGGGCAGGATTCCCAACGCCGTTCCATCCGGCGAAATAATCCGCAGGTGATGATGAACGCATTCCACCAGATCAGTGTGTCCGGCCCGTCCGAACTCCAGCAGCGAATCCCGGCGGTTCAGCAGGCAGCACCCCAGCGTAATGAAGCGATCCGCCTCGGTGCCGCGCTGCAGTTTGGCGTTGAGTTCGGTCAGAAACGCCGTCAGGGTCGTGAAATTGTCAGCGATGCTCCGGGCAAAGCTCCGGGTCATGGCAGTCAGCATGCATGCCGGAATGCCTTTCCCGCAGGCATCCCCGATCAGCACCAGCAGCCGCTCGTCGTCAATCCGGATGCAATCGTAAAAATCACCGTTCACTTCCTTGGCCGAGCGGGTATTGGCATAAATCGCAAACGCCCCCCAGCGCGGAAAACTCCGCGGCAGCAGGGAAAGCTGAAGATGGCGTGCCAGCTCCAGCTCCTGATCAATCCGGTCGCGGCGGCTGATTTCACTGTAAACCCGCACCAGGTTCTGCACCATCATCACCTGCGGCACCAGCTGGCGCAGCCGTTCAAACTGCTCTTCGGAAAAACTCCGGCCGGGATGCAGCCGGTTGTTCAGCGCACAAACCACTCCGGTGATGACGCCGTCCCGCAGCAGCGGCGCCGCCATCACGCTGCCCAGCGAATCCGCGGCCGGATAATCGGCAAACCGCGGATCGGCCGCGCCATCCGGAATCAGCTCCGCCGTTTTGGTTCCGATCATGCCGCCCAGAAAACCGCGCCCAACCGGAATGCGTTCCCGTCTCAGCGCCTCCAGCAGCCGGTGGTGACGCAGCGACTGTTTTCCGCCGCCGCCGCGCAGCAGCAGATAATTGCCCGAAACTCCGGAGCAGACCAGCTCATCCCCGGACATTTCGTAAATAGCGGCGGCCTCGGCATCGGTCTGCTCGCAGACATAGCGGGCGGCCGAGTGCATCGCTCCGTCCATGCCCTCGTCGCCGCTGATCCCCGAGGAAAACCGCGACAGAAATCCGGCGATCTCCATCCGGCGCGCCTCGGATTCAGCCAGTTCAGCCCGCAGCGCCCGAATCCGCCGGGAGCACCGGCGCACCCAGATGAGCGCCGCCGCCGCCACTGGAATTGTGATCAGCCAGACCATAGCTCGGTTTGAATCCTCCCGCGCTGCGGATCCCGGTTATCCCTCAGCCTGATACTCCTGCAGCGATTTGAGCGGAGAATTGCCGTGCCGCGCCTCCCGGATTCCGGTCACGCTGGCATTCGCCGCCGCAATCGTCGTCACATACGGAATCTTGTACTGTATCGCCAGCATCCGGATGTAACTGTCGTCAATCTTGCTGAGCCGCCCGATCGGTGTGTTGATGATGAGCGCCACCTCCCGGTTCCGGATCAGGTCGGCCACGTTGGGACGTCCCTCGTTGAGCTTGTGCACCGGAGTGAATACAATGCCTTCGGACTTCAGATATTCGCCCGTACCCTCCGTGGCATACAGCTCAAAACCCATTTCCGAAAGCATCTGGACAATCGGCTTGAGGTCGGCGCGTTCGCGCTCAGCCACCGAAATCAGCACCTTGCCCGACAGCGGCAGCCGGGAACCGGCCGCCTGCTGCGCTTTGTAGTAAGCCATTCCGAAAGTCGGCGCAATGCCCATCACCTCGCCGGTGGCCCGCATTTCAGGACCCAGGATGGGATCCACCTCGGGGAACATGTTGAACGGAAACACCGCTTCCTTGACTCCGACGTAATGCCGGGGCTGGTGGCGGAGATATTTCTTCTGTTCCTCCAGCGTCTCGCCCAGCATCAGGTTGGTCGCAATGCGCGCCAGCGGCACCCCGGTCACCTTGGCCACCACCGGCACTGTCCGCGACGCCCGCGGATTGGCCTCGATGATCCAGACAACATCTTCGCAGACCGCGTACTGCACATTCAGAATGCCGACCACTCCGAAGTCGCGGGCGATCGCGGCGGATTTTTCCTCGATTTTCCGGATGTGTTTCGGCGACAGCGTCACCGGCGGAATCGAACAGGCCGAATCGCCGGAATGAATGCCTGCCAGCTCAATGTGCTCCATGACCGACGCCACAAAGGTCTCCTTGCCGTCGCTCACGGCGTCAACCTCGCATTCAATGGCATGCCCCAGGAAGCGGTCGATCAGCATCGGGTATTCCGGACTGACCTGAATCGCCTCCAGCGCGTAACGCGTCAGCATCGCCTCATCGTAAATCACCGCCATACCCCGGCCGCCCAGCACAAACGACGGACGCACCATCACCGGATAACCGATCTTCCGGCCGAGCTCCACCGCTTCCTCCAGGCTGCGGGCGGTGCCGCTCTCGGGCTGGCGGATGTCGAGTGCGATCATGCGCTCCCGGAAATATTCGCGGTCCTCGGCCAGCCGGATACCTTCGGGCTGGGTGCCGATGATCTTCACGCCGGCGTCCTTGAGTTCCTGCGCAATGTTCAGCGGAGTCTGACCGCCGAACTGGACGATGACTCCTTCGGGCTTCTCCTTGTTGTAGATGGCCAGCACATCCTCGGTGGTCAGCGGTTCGAAGTAGAGCTTGTCGCTGGTATCGTAATCGGTCGACACCGTCTCCGGATTGCAGTTGACCAGCACCGACTCGTAACCGGCATCGCGCAGGGCGAACGCGGCATGCACACAGGTGTAGTCAAATTCGATTCCCTGGCCGATCCGGTTGGGACCGCCGCCCAGAACCATGATCTTGCGCCGGTCGGAAACCGGCACCTCGTCGGGCGCCCCGGAATAGGTCGAATAGTAATAATCGGCGTTCTCCACCCCGCTGACCGGCACCCGCCGGAACGTGGCGACACAGCCCAGCGCCAGCCGGCGCTCGCGCACCATCTTTTCCGGAACGTTGAACAGACGGGCCAGGTATTTGTCGGAAAACGCGAATTTCTTGGCCTGGCGCAGGTCTTCATCGGGCAGAGCCATCCAGCTGTATCTGGCAATCCGGCACTCGAAGTCGGCCAGCTCCTTGATCTCGTCCAGGAAATAACGGGTGATGCTGGTCAGCCGGTGGGCATCCTCGGCCGTCAACCCCTTCTTGAAGGCCTCGTAGAGATGGAAGAAACGTTCACTGGAGGGATTCGCCACCAACGAACGCAGCTCCTCCAGCGACAGTTTTTCGATCTTCCTGACCAGACCCGGGCCGCTGCGGCCGATTTCCAGCGAGCGGATCGCCTTCTGGAACGCTTCCTTGAAGTCCCGCCCGATGCTCATGACTTCGCCCACCGCCTTCATCTGGGTGCCGAGATGATCGACCGCCTGCGGGAACTTTTCGAACGCCCAGCGCGCAAACTTGGCAACCACATAATCGCCCGACGGCGTATATTTATCCAGGGTTCCATCCCGCCAATAGGGAATCTCATCCAGCGTGACTCCGGTGGCCAGCTTGGTCGACACCCGGGCGATCGGGAAGCCGGTTGCCTTGCTCGCCAGCGCGCTCGACCGGCTGGTACGGGGATTGATTTCAATCACAATGATGCGCCCGTCCTCGCGATTATGCGCGAACTGCACATTGGTGCCGCCGGTCACGCCGATGGCATCGACGATCCGGTAACTGTAGTCCTGCAGCCGGGCCTGCACCTCAGGCGACACCGTCAGCATGGGAGCCACACAGAAGCTGTCTCCGGTGTGCACCCCCATCGGATCGACGTTTTCAATGAAACAGACCGTGATCTTGTTGCCCTTGGCGTCGCGCACAACCTCGAGTTCCAGCTCTTCCCAGCCCAGCACGCACTCCTCGACCAGCACCTGCCCGATCAGGCTGGCGGCGAGACCGCGGGAAACCACCGTGCGCAGTTCTTCAACGTTGTAGACAATGCCGCCACCGGTGCCGCCCATGGTATAAGCCGGGCGCAGCACTACCGGATACCCGAGTTCCAGGGCGATCTTTTCGGCTTCCTCCACCGAGTAGCACGGTTCAGACTTCGCCATCGGAATACCGAGCCGGTTCATCGTGGACTTGAACTCAATGCGGTCCTCGCCACGTTTGATCGCGTCGAGGTCGACGCCAATGACTTTGACCCCGTATTTTTCCAGTACGCCGGACTCCTGGAGCGAAATCGCCAGATTGAGCGCAGTCTGACCGCCGAGGTTGGGCAGCAGGGCGTCCGGACGCTCCCGGTCAATGATCCGCTCGATGCTGTCGGGAGTCAGCGGCTCAATATAAGTATGGTCGGCCGTGCCGGGATCGGTCATGATCGTGGCCGGATTGGAGTTGGCCAGCACCACCTCGTAGCCATTTTCTTTCAACGCCTTGCAGGCCTGGGTGCCCGAATAGTCGAATTCGCACGCCTGGCCGATGATGATCGGTCCGGAACCGATAATCAGAATTTTTTTGATGTCTTCGCGTTTAGCCATAACAACTCTCTCTCGCTTTCTGCAATACAACAATAAAACAACATTGTAATATACTCCATCCGGCCGTTTTTTGCAACCGCACAACCCATGCTTGCGGCCTATAAAAAAGCGGCGGGATTTTCCCGCCGCTTTTTACTGAATTTCAGGCGTCCACAATAGCGAACATCATCGCAATCTCAAACACCTTTCTGCCGTCCACGGTCACGGTGCACGCCCCCTTTCCGAACTTGGACTTGCCCGGCGGCAGCACCATATCCACCACCAGCCGGTCGCCCGGAAACACCGGAGCAAAGGATTCCGCTCGTTCGATCGCCATGAAATATCCGAGTTTTCCGGCGTTTTCCGGCCGGGCGAGCACACAGGAACAGCCCGCCTGGGCGCAGATCTCGCAAAGCAGCGACTCCGGCATGGCCAGGTAATCGGAGTCCTCGGAGGCGAAACAGCTTTCGTTGGCGCTGATATTCTTGACCGCCACCACCCGGTCGCCGTCGATCAGTGCAATGTGATCAATCAGCAGGAAGGGGAACCGGTGCGGAATGACCGACATGATCCGGTTGATGTCCATCGGCGCCGAATCGGTGCGGTCGAACTCGTCGAAACCACAGGGCATCGATTCCGGAGCCGTCCGCGGCCGCACGCCCAGCGTCAGAATCGCCTCGCTGGCGGCGCCGCCGTTGTTGCGCACCGCCGCCCTGATCACCGCCGTTTCCGCTGAAAGCTCCTCCACCGCCGCCGTAATCAGCAGCCGGTCACCCGGCAGATTGGGCCGGCGGAACTTGACTTTTTCCGCTTTGCGGATATAGATGTCGCCGGTTCCGGAGGGATCCAGTTTCTCCCCGGCCGCCAGCTCGCCGAGCTGCTTCATGGCTTCGACCTGCAGCACCCCGGGAACAATCGGATGGTTCGGAAAATGTCCGGCGAAAAACGGCTCGTTGGCCGTAACATTCTTGATTGCCGTGTAAGTGCCGTCGTCACCGGCGACCGCCCGATCAAGCATCAACAGCGGAGATCGCCGGCGGATGATCTTGCGAATGTCTTTGATGGTGAATAATTTCATGATGTCAATTCTCCGTTCCGGACTGGGTTGACAGAATTTCCCTGAGCAGCTTGCCGGCCAGCTCGACGTTGCGCGGATGTCCGGGTTTGACCGCGATCACCCGCCCGGTGATGCGCCGGCCGGCCAGGAAGAGATCGCCGATCAGGTCCAGAATCTTGTGCCGGACAATCTCATTGCTGAAGCGCAGTTTCTCCTTGCAGATGATGGCACCGTCGTGGATGATCGCCGCCGCGTCCAGGCTGCCCCCCTTGACCAGTCCGACCGCCAGCAGCTGTTTGAGGTCGGCATAGTCCACAAAGGTGCGGCCGGGGGCGATTTCAGTGCCGTAACTCCCGGAATCAAGCGTATACTCCTGATACTGCGGGTCGAATGGACACCCTTTGAAGGAAGTGACGCAGCTGATGCTGAGTTTTTCCGGATCGGGCAGCAGCACCACTTTGCTGGAACCCTGCTCCGCCCAGACCGGCGCCGCCGGAGTGAAACTCAGGGCCGGGGCCGCCTGTTCGACGATTCCCGCGCTCTCAATCATCCGGTAATACGGCAGAGAACTGCCGTCGCAGATCGGCGGTTCCATGCCGTCCATCTCAACCACGCAGTTGTCCACCCGGCAGGCGTGCAGCGCGGACATGATGTGTTCAACCGTGTAGACCACCGCACCGCCGGCTACGCCGATTGACGTGCCGCGCTGAACATCCACCACATTGGAAGCCAGCGCCCGCACCTCCGGCCGCCCGGGCAGATCGACCCGCCGGAAGACGATTCCGGTGTTTTCCGCCCCCGGGAGCAGTCTCAGTGTTGCCCGCGCCCCGGTGTGCAGTGCGATTCCGGAAATAAACGCCGAACCGGCGATGGTTTGCTGTTTTGCCGTCATCTGTAAATAAATTCCCGATTATAGCCGCTCCGGTTCCGCCGACCGAACCGGCCGGACCGATCCGGAAAACCGGAGGCCAATGTTGATATCCCCACCGACAGAAGCCGATGGGAGATAATATAATCCGGATTCCCGAAAATTACAACCTTTCCGCCAGCGAATAGAGCGCGATTCCGAGCATCATCAGAATGGCCGCCGCCAGCCGCCGCAGCCACATCCGTCCGGAAATGCCGGTTTCGCCGCAGCCCGGGCCGTTCCGGCGCAGCAGCAGCCAGCCCATCGCAACGGACATCACACCGCGGGAAGCCTGAATCACATTGCCGAACACCGTTCCGATGCTGCCGAAGCAGACAAACAACAGCATCTGCGACAGATACCACGTCACCGCGAACGGCACCGCCAGCACAAACTGACGCCGGGTGAAGCGGAACCGCCGGAGCAGCGGCAGCGTGGCAATTCCCAGCACGAGATAACAGAGAGCGCCCACCGCGAACGCATTCCGGATCAGGCTGCCGCCCGCCGGCATGGTCACCAGCCGGGTCTCAACCAGGTCCGTCAGCGCATAGGCCACCAGGGTCACCGCCAGCCAGCAGATGCCGCGCCGGGAGAAACGGACTCCGCCGCTCCAATTCATGCCCACGGCAGAAATGCAGCTCAACAGCACCGCCAGCCAGCGGATCCAGCCCAAAGGCACTGCGGCAGTCACGGTGTACATCAGCGCCAGCACCGGAATTTTCAGGCCCAGCAGCGAGGACATCCGGCTCGGCTCAATTGTCCGCAGCGCGGAAAAAAAACCGAATTGACCGATCGAAAACACTATGATCCACAACACCAGCCACGGAATCATTCCGGGCAGCGCCCGCGTCACTTCCGGCGAGAGCGTGAATGGCAGCGTCACGGCGCCGACGACCCCCATCACCAGCTGGGAAAACACCACCAAGCGCACCGACGACCGGTACCGGCTCATGAACGAAGCGCTGCACAGATAGGACGTCGACTGCAGCAGGGCGGTGCCCAGTCCGGATAAAACCCCCAGTATCAGCATGGCGTCATTGCAGGTTGACTGCGTACCGGGCGCAGATCTCCCGGACCGCGGCAATAACTTCACCGGGCCCGATGCCGGCTATGCATCCGGCACTGCCGCCCGGGCATTCCCGCCGAAAACAGGGCGCGCAATCCGCCGTGCCCCGGATCAGCCACCACGAGTCGGAAACCGGCCCGGTCGCCGTGAGATCGGTGGGGCCGAACACCGCCACCCCCGGCCGGCCCAGCGCCGCGCCGAGGTGCATGATTCCGGAGTCGTTGGCGACAATCAGCCGCGAACACCGCAGCAAATGCATCAGCTCCGTAAGTCCGGTACGGCCGCAGAGGTTGAACGCTTTCCGCTGGTCCAGTCCGGCAATCACCTCGTCGCCGACCTGGCGTTCCGCCCCGCCTCCCGCGACGGCGGCAATTCCACCGTGCTCAATCCAGAACCGCGCCACTTCCCGGAATCCGGCGGCCGGCCAGCGCTTGGCCGCGCCGTAGGCCGCGCCCGCACCCAGGCAGAGCAGTCGGGGATGAGCAATTAGCGCGGCGAGTTCTGGTCTGAGTTCTTCGGGAGCTATTTTAAACTGAAATTCCGGCAGCCGGCCATCCCATTCCGGAGCTCCCAGCGCCCGGGCCAGCGCCATGCAGCGGTTGGCCTGATGTTCGCCGGAGGGCTGACCGCGCCGGCGCGGAGCAAAGCAGAACGCATGGGTCAGCAGTGCGCCGCGTCCGCGGGCCGCGGCGCCGTACAGCCGCCCGACCCCGGCCAGTCTCAGCAGCAGGGCGTCCCGCAGTGAATTGGTGAAAAACACGCCGACGCCGCAGCGCAGCCGCCGCACCGCCATGAATTCCTCACCGCTCCAGCGGCGGTGCAGTTTCCGCAGTCCGGTGAAACCGTCGACCATGGATAGCCGTTCATAAAGCGGCCGCTGGTATTCCGGAGCCAGAATCTGGAGTGAACAATGCTCCGGGATCCGCTTTCTCAGCATCGTCAGAGCCGGCAGCGCCATCACCGCATCCCCGAGATGGTTGGGCATACGCACCAGCAATCCATTGCGCCAGACGCCGTCGGGGATCGTCACGGACTCCAGCGGCGGAGCCGGATAATCCCGGCGGATATCCAGTCTTATGACTTCATGTTTCTTCATAGCTGCGCCTGTCCGGCCATCCAACCCGGCATTGATTGTTGCATTCCGGAGTGCCCGGTATTCTTTTAAAATATCATTCCGGAGGTTTTTTTGCAACAATTGATCGCGCAATATGGCTTTTTTTCAAGGTTTATTCATGGTTTTGCTTGTATTTTCCCTGAAAATAAAGTTTATTATATAAGTTGCAGGATTCCGCGGTACGCTCCGGCCGGATCCGTGCAGTGCGGTTCGCGGAGCGGGATTCGGTTTATCGCGTTTTCAGGCGAATCCCGACCGGGGCCGCGGACTGTTTGGGCTGCCGGAGTTTCAGGCAAGTCCGGACCGGGTGAGCGGCGGCAGTGGCGCCGCAGACCGGTCGTGCGGAGCGCCGTCGCGGCGGGAAACCTCCGGGAGCATCTCCCGGAACCGGCGGCGGAATCCGGCTGGTCCGGAAAATATTCCGGGCTTTGAGCGGCGGTGGTTTGAAATCAAATCAGCTTAAATCAGGAGTTGGTTCCATATGAGCGCACAATATCTGGCCAAGATGTTCTCCACCCATATCGGCATCGACCTCGGAACCGCCAACTGTCTGGTCTATGTCCGGGACTACGGCGTAGTTCTGGCCGAACCGTCGGTCGTGGCGATCAAGGTCAACACCCGGGAAGTTCTGGCGGTCGGCAGCGAGGCCAAGGACATGCTGGGTAAAACCCCGGGCAACATCAGCGCCATCCGTCCGATGAAGGACGGCGTCATCGCCAATTTTGAAATCACCGAGGAAATGCTCCGCTATTTCATTCAGAAGGCGATCAAAGCCATGCCCTGGCGCAAACGTCTGCTGCATCCCCGGGTGCTGGTGGCTGTTCCCTCCGGCATCACCGAGGTCGAAAACCGCGCCGTCAAAGACAGCGCCCGCCACGCCGGAGCCGGCGAGGTGGTGCTGGTCGAAGAACCCATGGCCGCGGCGGTCGGAGTCGGTCTGCCCGTGGCCGAACCCTCCGGAAGCATGATTGTCGACATCGGCGGCGGAACCACCGAGGTGGCGGTGATCTCACTGTCGGGAATCGTCGGCTCCAAAAGCGTCCGGGTGGGCGGCGACGAACTTGACGCGGCCATCACTCAGCACCTGCGCAAGGTCTACAATCTCATGATCGGCGAACTCACCGCCGAACAGATCAAGATCCGGCTCGGCAGCGCCTATCCGGTCAAGGATGACGACAGCCTCGACGTCAAAGGGCTGGACCTGGTTTCCCGAGTGCCCAAGACCGTCCGGGTCACGGCGGCGGAAATCCGCATCGCCCTCCAGGAGCCGATCACTTCGATCATCGAAGCGGTCCGTGACACCCTGGAAAAATGTCCGCCCGATCTCGCCGCCGACCTGATCGACCGCGGCATCATGCTGGCCGGCGGCGGCGCGCTGCTGGCCGGGCTCGACAAACTCTTAACCGAAGAGACCGGTCTGCCGGTTTTCGTTTCCGACGAGCCGCTCAACGCCGTGGTGCGCGGCACCGGCGTCATGCTCCAGGAAGACAGTATCTGGTCCAATTGACAGCACTATGAAAATTGATTTGAATTCCCTGCGGCCGATTGTTCTGAGTGATCGCCGCCGTTTCGATGTCGAACTGGAAAAGATGCACAGCCAGAGCTGCGAATGCAGTTTTGTGAACCTTTTCGCCTACCAGGAACCCTATCAGCTGGAATTTGTCGACTGCGGCGACCGTCTGGTTGTATACGAGCGGGTGATGCGCACCATCCACTATCCGATCGGGCAGTGGACGACGCCGGATGAACTGCGTGAAATCTGCGACGCCTTCATGGCGGCCGGACTGACTGACGGCGGCATCTACGATGTGCCGGAGGAGTTTCTGGATCGTCATCCCGAGTGCGGACACGACTTCGAAATCGAATTTGACGAGGGTGCGATCGACTACCTGTTTTCGGTGGACAAGATCGCCACTTTCACCGGACCGAAACTCCGCAAAAAACACAATCTGGTCAAACAGTTCCAGGCCAACTGGCCTTATGCGGAAGTCCGCCGGATCACCGCCGGGGAGATTCCAATCGCCGCAAGGCTGGCGACCGAACTAAACTCCCGGCTGGAGCACTGCGAGTTCCTGGAGGAGGAAGAGCTGGCCATGCGCCGGGCCTGGGACAACTTTGAACAGCTGGGGCTGGGCGGCATCATTCTGTACGCCGAACCGGGTTATCCGGCCGGACTGTCGGTCTACAGCATGCTGCCCTCCGACACGGTCGACGTTCATTTTGAAAAGGCCGATCACTCGGTTAAGGGAGCCTCCCAGACGCTGACCTGGCAGCTGGCCATCGCATTGCGCGGCAAGGCCAAGTTCATGAACCGCGAGCAGGACATGAATGAGGAAACCTTGCGTCACGCCAAGCGTTCCCTGGATCCGGAACGGTTCTTCAAACGCTATTTCCTGCGCCGCCTCCCTCATTGACCGGCGGCATGCCGGGCGCGTGTAATTCTGTGTTGCATCTTAAGGCCCGGGCGGCATTACCCGGCGGCGTGACTTCGCTGGCGGGCGTGTCTCCGGGGAGCGGATGTTTTCGGAACACGGCAACCGGGGGAGGAGTCCTCCCGGGTGAGCGTGTCCTTTTGGAGTTGCTGCCGCGTTCGTAAAGCGGCAATCCGAAGACTGGCTCTCCGAAAGACATGATATTTGGGAAGGGCGCCGTTATCGGACTGCAGCCGGCGGTCGGAGCATGAAAACGGGAAATGCGGCCAATCCCCCGTTCGAAGTTCCGCAGCCGGAGCGGCTCAATTCAGGCCAAAATCGTCCTTTTCCCGGGAAATCTCCGCATCCGGACCGGGACGCCCCCGGTTCCGACGGGCTGACATCACTCCCCGAAATAGCGCAATTCCATGAGTTCGCGTTCAATCAGCGCGATCTGGGTCGCCATCAGCGGCGCCGAATATACGGCCTTCCGCTCCGCCATGCCGCCGGCCGCCATCGCTTCAGCGAGACAGGCGTTGGCGGTCCGCAGATCGTCCAGCGTCTCGCGGACATTGAACCGGCCGGGACTGGTCGGCGGCGGCGGCCACCGGGAATCGGAAACCCAGGCGCTGGCAACCGCCTTCAATGCCCGGTCCAGTTCCGGAGTATCGCCCAGCTCTCTCCGGCAGGCCGCGATCCCGTCGAAAACCGACCGGCAGACCGGGTCAAGAATCCGGGAAAATCCGGTATTCGTCCAGGCCTTGGCGGTGCCGCCGTGCCAGGCCGCGCCGTTTTCAATGCGGTCAATGAAAGGATTTACCGGAATTTCCGCCGCCGCGGCCAACGCGTCCCGGGGCTGAATCAGCTCGTATCCCTGTTCCGCTGCCAGCTCCAGCAAATCCCGGAACCGCCGCACGCTGCCGGGTTCCGGCTCAAAAAACCGGGCCTGATTGAACTGTTTTACATAAAAATAGGCCGAACTGCCGATGTATTCCGCATCCTCGGCATACGGAAGGATGAAGCCGCCGGTCGCGGCAATCCGGTCCCGCCAGCGCTGAAGCATGCCGCGGATTTCACTCAGCGTCACCGGCGTTTCCCGCATTCCTTCGGTCGCTCCCATAAGGTACCAGAGCAGCGGATTGGCCATGCAGTCACTGCGGAAAATCAGCTTCAATCCATTCGGCGCCGCTGAAGGGGCCGTCAGAAAACGCAGAAAATCCGGTTTGTCCTGAATATATTCCTCAATTTTGAACAGCTGATTTTTGTTGCTGTGGCCCTGCACATCGTAAGCCAGTCCGGTCGCCGCCCGGATTTCCGGAAAACCGAGCAGAAAACTGTCGGCATCCATCACCAGACTGCTGAAACCGGCCTCCTTGAAAAGTTCGGGCAGAAAACCGGCCCAGCCGCATTCGGGATTCCAGCCGGTGGCCGGACGCACTCCGGTATATTTTTCCCAGGCGTCCAATCCGTGGCGCAACGTGTCGAGCCCGAGTTCCGGCGGCAGGTTGGCCAGCATGACGTGGATGAACGGCGAACCAACCGGTTCAATCAGGCCGGAGCCCACCAGTTCGCGCAGCAGAGCCAGCACCCCCGGAGCCTCTTCGTGCATAACCTCCAGAGTGCGGCCGGAAGCTTCAAAAGCAATCCGGCACCCGGTGTCACGGACCAGCTCGAAAAGCGGGCGATAACAGTTTTCGCACACCCAGGCCCGGCGTTCCGGCGCCAGCTGGGAATATTGAATGTTGGCGTGCGGCAGAAAAATTATTCCGGGTTTCGATGCTCTTTCCTTCATCCGAACAGCTCCCTTGTCAATTCAAAATAAAATCCTCTTTACTCGCGCCTTTTCAGGCGAACCGCTCCAGAAAATCGAGACTGCGGCGCATGCCGGACTCCACGTCGTCCGGCAGTTCATACTCAATGAGCGCCGTTCCGGCACAGTCCTGCAGTCCGGCCATCAGCTGCGGCCAGTCCAGCCGCCCCTCGCCGCAGGCCGCAGGCGCAACGCCGCCGGGAACGTCCCGGAAATCCTTGAGATGCACATGGCTGACCGCCGGTTTGAACCGGCGGTAAAACGCCACCGGATCGGCCGCTCCCGCCGCCGCCAGGTTGGCCGGATCGTAGACCATTTCCACACCGGCGGCCAGAATGTCGTTCCACCAATCCGCCCGGGTGGTGGCGCTGGCAAAATGAATCAGCGCTCCGGAGTCAGCTCTCACGCCGCCGTGGGTTTCGACGGCAAGCCGGATTTCCAGACCGGCCGCGAAATCCGCCGCCGACGCCAGGGCGTCGCACATCCGGCGAAACCGGGATCCCGTCATCGCACTGTCCGAAGCGAAACCTCCGAAAATCCGCAGCCTCCTGACTCCGGACTCCGCCGCCACCGCGATCACGCGCCGGAGCCGTTCCAGCTGTTCCGGCACATCGTCACCGGTGAAATCATTGCCGGTGCAGCCGTACTCCGGAGTCACTCCCGCCGCCGCGAACTGCCTGCTCACCCGGATCGCCGCCGCCGCGTCGGAATCCGGCTGCAGCGGATCGCCGGAACCGTTGCCGATGGAAAGCTCCAGTGCATCCACTCCGAGCCGGCCGCACATCTCCAGCTGCTGACTCAGCGGAGTCTCCCGCAATCCCCAGGCTGCCAGTCCGAGCCGCATGCCGTGAATTTCACGCATCTCAGAGGTCCCTCCAGTCAAAGAGAATTTTGAATACCCCCGCCCCCCGCTCACTCTGATAGCGGAACGCCTCCTTCGCCTTGCCGGCCGGCCAGACCTCAACCGGCAGATGCGAGGTATCGAATTTGCCTTCGCTCATCCACTTCAGAATCTCCCCTTTGCCGCGCCACTTGATCGCACAGGTCATGGACATGTTCACGTTTTTGACAAACCAGCGGTGGTAATGGTCAAACACCAGTTTTTCCGGATAATCGCCGTTGAGGTGAATGTGTCCGGGCTCATCGTCGTCTCCCCAGCCGCCATCCTTGATGTACCGGTGCAGCACGCCCGGCACCGCCGGATTGCCGGAGCACTCTATGATCTTGTCAGCCCGGCGACCGCCGGTGATGTCCAGAAACTCCCGGTAGCCGGCCTCGCTGAAATCGACAACGTGATCAGCGTAGTGCGCGGCAATTTCCCGCCGGAAGGGATGGGGTTCCACCACGACGATCACCGCGTCCGGACACTTGATCCGCAGAATCTGCGCAGCGCTGACGCCGACCATGCCGGCCCCGAATACAGCGACCACATCTCCCGGCCGGAAGCGGAAGCGTTCAATGCCTTTCAGCGGCACGCAGGCCAGGTAGGCCAATACCGCATCAGAATCGGAGACATTGTCCGGCACCCGGCAGAGCGGGTCGCCGGCCCCGCCGGCATTGGCGGCATCCTTGTGCACCAGCAGCGTTCCGCCGCCCCAGGCCGCACAGCAGTCAAGATAGCGGCGGCATTCGTTGATCATCACCCGGTCGCCGGCCCGCAGCCCCGGCGCATAAGCCCCCGGTTCCACCACCACACCCATGTTCTCGTATCCCGGAACCAGCGGGTAATAGCACTGTTCCGGATGCTGAAGTCCGTGATAGGTTTTCATGTCGGTACCGGTGCTGATGGCGCTCATCCGGGTACGGCAGACCACAGTGTCATCCCGCCGCGGCGTGAGCGTCACTTCCCGGAATGCCGCTTCGCCGGGACGCTCAATTACGGTGGCCGGAGTTCTGACTGCTGACATATTTCCTTATCCTCCCGAAACTCAGTTGAAGATTTCCGCCACGTTTCCGCACCGGCGGAAAACGTGATCCTGACACCGGATATTATATCAGGTAAAATCCGTCTGTCAAGACAACCGTCTCCGGAGCCTCCGCTATCCGGCCTTTTTTTGACCGGGATCTGGTTTTATTTCATTATTCATCTGCAGAGGTATGGTCTTATTTTCGGAGTTGCGGACCGGACGGCGGCTGTTTCAGCCAGCTGCGGCCGGTGCCGTCGTCCACGTGCATCTGCAATGCGGATTTTTTTCGTAATATTTTAACAAAAAAATCATTTTCATCATTGTTTTTTTATGATTTTTCAGTATAATTAACGCAAACACCGGCATTCCGCGTTTCCTGCGGAGTCCGGGTGAGCCCCGGGAGGGGGGCTTCGGCGGCAATGCCGGGAAGCGCCGAAAGGAACGGGAAGCGCCGGAAGGAACGGGAAGCGCCGGACACAATCCGGGCGGACTGGTGCAGCAAAGGGATCCGGTGAACGGAACAACGGGACTATCATCCCGAATCGGTTTGCAGATACAGGAGCAGATATTTAATGGCCGATACATTGACACAGCTTCCGGGAGGAAGTGAGACCATTCTGATCGTTGACGATCACGAAACCATCTGGGATTTTCTGATTACCGCGCTGATGAAACTGGGATACACGGTGCTGCTGGCTGAAAACGGCGAGGACGCCGTGGAAATCTATCGGAACAATCCAGGTGAAATCGACATGGTTCTGCTTGACATGGTCATGCCGAAGTGCGGCGGCCATCAGACTTTTCTGATTCTCAAATCGATTGATCCCCAGGTCAAGGTGCTGCTTTCCAGCGGCTATGTCTCTGAAACCGAGGTGGAGGATCTGCTGGAGCAGGGCGCCTGCGGCTTTCTGCCCAAACCCCATCGTCTGCCCGTCGTCATCAAAGCCATCCGGCAGGTGCTGGACGGCCGGGCCGTTGCCGTCGGCTGAACCTTTTTCCGACACCGCCATGGACGACTGGATTGAAATCAACCGGGACGAGGCCCATATCCGCCGCGAACGCGCCAAAGCCCGGGAGCTGCGCAAAACCCCCTATTTTCAAAATCTGCTGCGACGGGGCGTCTGCCATTACTGCGGCGGTCATTTTCCCCTGGAGGAGCTGACCCTCGACCACATCGTGCCGGTGGCCCGGGGCGGCCGCAGCACCCGGGGTAATCTGGTCGTCTCCTGCCGCCGCTGCAACCAGGAAAAACGCTACCTCACTCCGGCCGAACAGATCCTGCGCGCCGCGGAGGCGGCGAACGGGGCAAACGGCGGCTCCGGTGCTACTGCACACGCCCCTCCGGATAACGGCGCCGATCCGCATCGGTAATTTTCCTCATCACCCGGCAGGGCACGCCGACCGCGACGACGTCCGGCGGACTCGACCGGGTAACCACGCTGCCGGCACCGATGACTGTATTGTCTCCGATGGTGACTCCCGCCAGAACCGTGCAACCGGCTCCGATCCAGACATTGCTGCCGATGGAAATCGGACTGGCGATCTCCATCCCGGAGCGGCGCTGCTCCGGATCGGTCGGATGTTCGGCGGTGGTAAAACAGCAGTTCGGACCGACGAACACATGATCCTTGAAGCTCACCGGCGCGCCGTCGGTGACAACCAACCCGTGATTGGCGTAGAACCAGTCTCCCACCGTGATATTGTAGCCGTAATCGCACCAGAACGGCGCCATGATCACCACGTTTTCCCCCAGCCCGCCCAACAGACCGGCCAGCAGCCGGCGCTGGGCGGCAAGGTCGCCGGGGTGAAGCTGGTTGAATTGAAAACACTGCTCCTTGCAGCGCCGGATCTCAGCCTCAAGCTCCGGATTGTAACAAGCTTGAAACAGGCAGTCGAGCGGAACCTGCGGCCGTTTTTTCATGCTTTCCCTCCCCGGCGGCGCCGGACATTTTGGTCCGGACCGGTTATGATATGAAATTGGTGCGCTGGGCGGGTTCTGGCTCCGGCGGCGGCAGCGCGGACTTTTCCAGCGAAAGCAGCAAATGCGCCAGATTGTTGCCGAGCGTCCGCATGGTCTGAAGTCCCTCGAGGTCGCGCCGGACCTCGTCCGGAGCAAGACCGTGGGTGGAGTTCCAGTACTGGCTCGACGCCACCGGCATCTGAAGAATCGTGAAATATTTGTTCAACCGGTCAAAGGCCGCACTTGCCCCGCCGCGGCGGCAGTTGACCACGCAGGCGGCAGGCTTGCGCTGAAAATACTGCGATGCCGAAAAACAGACCCGGTCAAGAATGGCACAGAGACTGCCGGGAGGACCGGCGTAGTAAACCGGGGCGCCGATCACCAGGGCGTCGCAGTTTTTCATCCGCCCGACCAGACCGGTGTAGAGTTCGTCCCTGAATACGCAACCGGCGGCATCGGGTTCCCGACATTTCCAGCAGCCGGTGCAACCCTGTACCGGGCGGTTTCCGATCCAGAAGAATTCCGCAGCCACCCCGTTCCGCCGCAGCGCTCCGGCAACCTCGGTCAACGCCGTGAATACGCATCCATCCTGATGCGGACTCCCGTTCAGCAACAGCACTTTCATTCTCATTCACCTCCGGAGGTTGAATCCGCCGGCGCCGGTCTCAGCGTCCGGCCCGGTCCGGTTCAGTCAGCGATAATATAATCCGGTTCGGCGGTTTGTCAAGGCGGCCGCCGCCCGGAACCGGTTTGCTTTTTTACCGACCGGAACTATATTTAATAAAAAAAGTCCGCCGGAGCGGACACTTTACCCACGGGAAACGACCATGACTCTCAACCAGCTCGAACCTCAAGTCGAATTTGAACCGCTCACCACCCCCGCCTCCCTGGCCGCAGTCCGGACCATCGCCGCGGAAATCTGGCCTCAGACCTTCGCACCGCTGCTCTCGCCGGAGCAGATCCCGTACATGATGAATATGATGTACGCTCCCGAGGTGATGGAGCGCGAACTTGAATCCGGTTATCACTTTGAGCTGCTCAAAGTTGACGGACGGCCGGCCGGTTATATTTCCTATTCGGCTTATGAAGGGCACCCGGACACCGCCAAATTGCACAAAGTCTACCTGCTTGCGGAGTTTCACGGCCGGGGACTGGGCCAGCGGATGCTCGACCGGGCGCAGCAGCGGTGCCGGGAACTGGGATTCAAATCCATCATGCTGGCAGTGAACAAGGGCAATGAACGGGCCATGCGGGCCTACCGGCGTAACGGCTTTACCATCGCCGAGGCGGTGAAAGTTCCGATCGGCGGCGGCTTTTTCATGGACGACTATCTCATGCGCAAAGCCCTGTAGACGGCGCACGCCAAAACGTGTCGACGATCCATCGGACCTGTCCGGGAGCGGATTTCGGTCCCGGGGCCGGTCGGGAGGCGCGGATCCATAAAAACCATCCGGGAAAACAGAATTTAAAAAATTCCGTAAAAAATCGGAACGGACTGTTGACATCTGATAAATAAATGTTATATTTAAATAAAAGTAAAAGTTAAATATTGGAATTTTGCATCATGGGCAATCCGGTTCACACCGAATTTCAGCAAATCTGCCGAGAGGCCGGCTGGAAATGCACCTCGCAACGGCTGGCAGTGTACAGCTTTCTGCGCGGCAACCTGACCCACCCGGATGTGGACTCCGTCTGGTCCGCCGTCCGCATTCAGCTGCCGGCGATCACCCGCGAAAGCGTCTACCGGATTCTGAACGAATTCGCCGCCCGGGGACTCATCCGGCGTCTGGACCACATTGATACGGCGCGCTACGATTCCCGGGTCGGAGCTCACGGGCACTTCATCTGCGAAAAATGCGGCTCCATCACGGACTTCAACTGGCCGGAAGGCGCCCGGCTGCCGGCCGCACTGCCCGGCGCCGCCAACCACCTGGAACTCCGGGTCATCGGAATCTGCCCGGCCTGCACCGCCGCGGAATCCCGGGAAAACTCTTCACATTGAAAACTGCCGCCCCGGCGGCCGGTTATAAACAACCAACCAAGGAGACGACATCATGAGAAGCATCACCAGAATCGAACTGCAGTACGCCCACCGTTTTTACAAGTTCAAGGGCGAAGCCCAGTACCTGCACGGACATACCGGAGTCCTGACCATCGAAGTCGAGGACACCGTCAACCCCGGCGTCAACATGGTGTTTCCCTGCAATGAAATTCAGAAAACTGCCTGGGATGTGCTGAAAAATTTTGATCACGCCCTGATCCTGCGCGAAGATGATCCGCTGCTGCCGGCCATTCTTGACGTCTACGCCAGACAGGGCATCAAGGACGGAGCTCCCACCAACCAGATGAAAGGCGCGGCATTCAAGACCGAACTGGCCACGGCCTATCCGGATTGCCGGCTGGTGGTCACCAAAGAGACCATGACGGTCGAGGGGATGATCAAAATCGTCTATGAACTCCTGAAGGACAAGCTCAACATCGCCCGGCTCACCTTCACCAGCGGCGTCAACGCCGCCACGCAGGAGTATACCCCGAGTGGAACCGTTGACCGCTGTCCGCTGTGCGGCATCGCGCTGGTCGACGGAGTCTGCCCGAAGTGCGGTTACCAAAAACGCGGCTGATTCCCGGAGGACGGGCCGGGCTGAGCCCGGCCCGGTTCTGCTGAAAACCGTTCGCCGTTTTCCGGAAAGTTCCCTGGAGACGGCATTTTTTCGGCGCCGCCGGCGGCGCAAAAGACCGGCCCGGAAACGGCTTCCGGTTACCGGCCCCCCGGACCGACGTTCACTCGTCGGAAAAATTCAGGATCGGACCGGCTTTTTCAGCAGTGGCATTCAGAAACAATCCTCCCGGCATACCGGCTCCGCGCCATGAGAAGCTGACATCATCCAGCCACGCCTCCAGAATGGCGGCCCGGCGCCGTTCGGTGAAAATCAGCGGATAGTCCCGGATGAACTCCGCCCGGGTGAAATATTCACGCCCGGAAATTTCAACCGGAAACCGGATCAATCCGGCAATCGCCTCGCGATCATCGCGCCGGATCAGCTCCCTGAACGCAGTCAGAAAGTCGTCAAACGTCCGGTTTTCAAAAAACTCCCGGTCGTAATCCTGCACCGCCAGCCGGCGCCGATCCACCGCCAGCGGCTCTCCGGCGGCGGATTCCGGCTGAGAGCCGGTGATGCAGCTGACCGCCAGCCAGGCGCTCGCAGCCACGCCTCCCGGCCGGAAAAAGTCCACTTTCAGAAAACCGGCGCCGTCCGGCTGCCAGCCCCGCAGATCAAGATTCCGGCCGAGATACTGAAAGTCTATGACCGGGCGTCCCTGGACTCCGGAGCAGGCGAAATAGTGGTGTTCATCCCCCTCCCGGACCCGAAACACCAGCGCGGTCACGGGAGCATTGCCGGAGCCGTAAAAACCGTCGGGATCATCTGCGCTGGCCAGCGCCGTCAGCTCCAGCCGGGGCAGCGGAACCGCAAACTCGTAATCCGCAATCCGGAATCCGGGGAAACTCCCCTGACCCGGAACCCGGAACCCCCTTGCCGGCATTCCGCCGGACCTGCTCCCGCAGAACCATCCGACGGCAAAGACCGCAATCACCGCCAGAAAGGCGGCAGCACCAACTAAAAGACCGCGTTTCTTCATAAATGGAACTCTTGCTGTAATCATAACTTCTGACGGACGATCTGTTTTCCATGATATAAATATAATATATCCGCTGCGCAGTTACAGTCAAATTCATCCGGAGAATTTTTACAATTGAGCCACCTTAGCGAAAAAATCCGCTTTTTTTTGCAGAAACGCAGCGGCGGCGCTGGAATCTTCAAGCCCGGCGGAATATTGTAATCAGCGGTGCGCCGGAGCGGCGACCCGGCCGGATTGAGTTCCGCAGCCGCGACAGCGCCAAGTCAGTCAGCTTGAAAATGAACGTGTTTCTGAAAGAATTCACTCTGCCCGACCGCAACCGGGAGGAAGGTTTCATCTGGGACCATTTCGGCGCGGCCGATCTGACCTGCTTTCAGTCAGTCTATCCCTTCCGGGTGCTGAACGGCCGGATCCGCACCCTGAAATTCGCTCCCATAACGATTTTCTACGGCAGCAACGGTTCCGGCAAAACCACCGTTTTGAACCTGATCGCCGAAAAAATCCGGGCGTTGCGCCTCTCCCCCTTCAACCGGTCGCCGTTTTACGGGGATTTTCTGGAGCAATGCCGCGGCGTCATGACCGGCGAACCGGCGGAAAAGCGGTTCATTGCCAGCGACGACGTCTTTCTGAGTATGCTGAACAACCGGCTGGCCAACGACGCCAACGACGAAACGCGCCGGCGGCTGATCCGGCAGTCGATGGCGGCCAAACTGGAATACTCCCGCGGAGGTCGGAAAAGTTTCCGCATGAAATCGCTGGCGGACTATCAGGACCTCTGTGATGAAATCGATCTCAAGCGGCTCACCACCTCAGAGTATGTCCGGCGCCGCATCCGGCCGGACCTCCGGGAAGGCTCCAACGGACAGCTGGCGTGTTTGTTTTTCACCACCTCGATCGCGGAAAACGCCCTGGTTCTGCTGGACGAACCGGAAAACAGTCTGGCTCCGGACAGGCAGCTGGAACTGGCCGGATATCTCTCCGCCAGCGCCCGGCTCGGCACCCAGCTGATCATCGCCACCCACTCGCCGCTACTGCTGGCGCTGCCAGAAGCCGAAGTGTACGATTTCGATGCCGATCCGGTCATCGCGAGACCCTGGACGGAATTGAAGAGCGTACGGATTTATTACGATTTCTTCCAGCGCAATGCCGCCGGCTTCGAATCCCCCGGATGAGGAGCCCCCCCGCGACAGATCGACCGGTTCCGGAATAGAACGCGTCATTCAAATTCCGGCGGTGAACCATCCGGCCCCGGAACTGCCGCCGGCGACCGCCGGGGCGGGACGGGATCCGGCTCCACCGCGCCAACCAGCAGAAATTTAATCAGTCCTGCCGCTTCGTCGGAGTCAGAAAAATCACAGGCAATGATCCGTGCTTTCCACCCCCGGGGCGGAGCCGGAATCCAGCGGCGAAAGTCAAGCCGTTCAGAATATGGGGAAAAATTCCGCCGGACCAGCTGACGGTAAAACGGTTCCGCGGCTTCCGGCATTCGGTCCCGCAGCACCAGTCCGCCAGCCAGATGCGCCAGAAAACCCAGAGTCGGATCAGAGGTCAATTCTGCGGCCCGCCGGAAACAATCGGCCTCGCGAATCCGGTAGTGAAACCGAGGCAGAGCGCACTGCGACGGCTGGGTTATTGAATAATAACCAAACTGACCGTCGGTTATGAAGTAATCGGGCAGCAGTTCGTAGCCGAAAAGAGCGATGTCGTGCTTCAGCATGATCTGGCCCAGTCGGAACCAGGCCTCCGCCCGGATCTCCGGATCCAGAGCGGAATCTTCCGCCGCAGCAATCTGACCGGTGAAGTCGCGCCACGCCGTCTGAAGTTCCTCCGGGAAATAGCGTCCGGCCTCGCGAAACCGCTCCGCCCGCATCAGGCGGCGGGCCAGCAGATGGCGCAGCCGCCGGTTAATTTCTTCCGAAATCAGCGGATTCCCGGCGTGAGCGTCGACCAACGCCCGCAGCTCGGACAAGTCAAGCCGGGTTTCAGCCACCAGTGCGGCATCACCCCAGGCGTCGCCCAGCAGAAAACTGTACAACGCCTCCTGGTACATCCGGCGATAATACTGCAAAGCCCCCAGCTGACCATGGATTTCCGCCGTCATGGACCGGCAGCCTCCCGGCAGAATGCAGCTGCTCCGCCAGACCAGGGCCGGACCGAGACTGCCGTCGCAAAAACCGCCGCAACCAATCGCCGGGAACGGCATTCCGCCGCCGTGATCCGCGTACAATGCCAGCCATTTCCGGAACAATCCGGCAGATTTGCGGAAATCTCCCGCCCGCCGGGCCAGCCGGGCTTCCAAATACAGCCGGACCGGAGACTCCGCCGGGCTCTCCGCCAGCAGTTTCCGGCAGCCGTCAAAGTCACCACACTGGAACGCCCGCATCGCCAGCCAGTCGCCGCACACCAGCGGTCCCTTCAACTCCGAGATCAGTTCCGGATAAAACATCGCCACCACCTCGGCTGTCAGAGGATCGCGCAGAAACTGCCGCGGGTTGGATCGGATCATGGTGCCGAGTTCATCCCTGAGTTCGCCTGTGAAAGACTTGCGGTCTCCATCAGATCCGGCCGGCGGCTCCGCGCCGTACGCCGCCGCCAGCGCCAGATAGCGCACCCGGGCGACCGGATCCTTGACGTAAAAATAATTGGTGCGGAAACTGCGGATCGCCAGTCCCTGCGGATCCGGACAGCCGCGATTGACGGCGATCCGCAGCTGCTGATACCACCGGTAGGCCTTCTCCGGATGCTCCTGAACCTGAAGATTGCCCAGCAGGTAGAGCGTTTTCGCCGTGCAGCGACGGCGCCTGGCTTCCGGCAGTGCCAGCAGTTGGCGCCATGGCTCCGGGAACCGGCAGTCCGGATTCCGCCGCAATTCCTCCCAACCGGCGGCGTAAAGCCGAAATTCCAAACTGGGATCATCGCCACAATCCCGCTCCGGCTCCGCGGCAGCCGGCTGGCGCGTCAGGTCCACACAATCGGGGAAGTAGCGATGCGCCAGCCGCCGCAAACCGGCGCTGAGATCGATTTCCTGCCGGTAAGCTTCGCCATCAAGCGCCTCAATGTAACTGGGAGGGAAGAGCACCCGACAACCGGAAACCGGTTCCGGGACCGTCAGTAACAGAAAAACACCGGTCAGCGCGAGACTGATTTTGGCGGAATCCATCTGCTGATTTCTCCTATTTTCAAAGTTTCGCCCGGGCCGGGCATGATGCCATGAACGGCAATGGGGACACATCCCGGCAACGCCGGTTTCACCGGTCGGACGCCATGAAAGAAAAAGGCCTCTCCCAGTCCTCCTCCCAGTTTCTGCGTGAACTCCGGCTCGCCGGGAATTCCGTGGTTGGTCCAGTAGAGTTCGGTCCGGTCGCCGACGCGCCGGCGGGCGGCGGTCAGCTCCTGCCGGGGCGGCAGACCGGAATCCAGACGCCGGAGGTTTTCCAGTTCCAGTCCGAGCCGGTCTCCTGGCAGCGCCAGCCGAAACCAGATGACCGGGAGCTCCGGGAATCTTCGGCGGAACTGCAGTACATCCGACCAGTCCGGAGCGGCAATTACGGTGATTTCGCCGGGCCGGGCCGGCGGCCGGTTTTCCGCGCTCAAGCGGCGGAAACGGCCGGATTTTTTCGAGTAATGCAACCGGTAGGCATAGGTCGGAAGCGCGACCTTGAACTCTGCTCCGATACCGATGGCCAGCTCAACGGCCCGAACCGCCGCCGTCAGATCAAAGAGCTGATACCGGGCGGGCAGATCGCGGGGAGGCTCCAAAGCATGCAGCTGCAGAACGTAATATGAAATCAACGGAAAAATCCGGTTCAGTTCAGCGCGGTGACGCAAATGACAGGGCAGCAGTGTAATTGAAAAAATTTTTCCGGGAACCCGGCGGCACAGCTCGGCGAGAAAATCAGCATACGGTCCGAGGCCGGCTTCAGGCACATCGCAGTCCAGCTGAATTTCCACCGCAGTTTCGGCATTCAGAAGCTCGGCGAATCTGACGGTAAAATCCGGTTCGAGCCAGACTCGGTGATCCAGCCGGAAAACCGGAATCGAACGCACCGCGGGGGGCCGGAGCAGCACTGCCGGCGTTCCGCTCCGTAATTCCCCGCGCAGCGCATAAATTGGCCAGTCGGAAACCGCCGCCACCGCCCGGTCGGAGTCCGGATTGCGCTGCCGATGCCAAAAGTAGACACCCGATCCGGCGGCCGGAAGCGGCAGCGGACACCCACAAAGCAGAAGACCGGCCACCGGAAACCACCAGCCAATGCTTCGCCGCCGGCATCGGTAAACTGTTCTGATTTTCCGCAACCAGCTCATTTTCAAGCCGCGCTCCAAAGTCCGGATCTCATACACGTCACATCGCCATTCCCTTTCTCCGGGAACGCAACCATACGCTGCAAGCGGAGACGATCCGGACTTCACGCCTCCATCCCGGCCGGAGAGCCAATACTATAACTGCCACGGCGATTTTTTCAACTGTCATTAAAAAAAAGCCGACAGAAAAATTGGCATCCGGCCGACCCTGATTTCCGTCTTTGCCCGCCACGGCCGCCGCCGGACCGGGTCGGAACGGATCTCGTCCGGAACTGCCGGCTTATCTTGCTGTCACAGACAATTCCGGGTTTTCGGTTCACCGGTGACCGCCCCGGACCATGCGGTTGCAAAATTCAGGGGATGGTGTTATTTTAGTTTTTCAAACCGGCATAACCAGAGACCTTGAGTACGATGAAAAAAAACATGACCTGCCGTCCCGGATGCGGGGCCTGCTGCATCGCGCCCTCAATCTCGTCGCCGATTCCGGGGATGCCGGAGGGAAAACCGGCCGGGGTGCCGTGCGTGAATCTGGACCGGGAATACCGTTGCCGGATTTTCGGATCGCCGGAACGTCCGGCAGTGTGCGGATCATTGCAGCCGAGTGCGGAAATGTGCGGAACCGACCGCGAAGCGGCGCTTGCGAATCTTACGGAGCTGGAGCAATTGACGACGCCATCCGGCAATTGAAGCCGGAGTACGCCGAAGCGGACAACCTTGCTGCCTGCCCGATTTATTTTAAACCGCGTATACTGCGCCGGCCCGCCGGAGCTGAACCGGAAAAACCGGTCTTGTTCCCGCCGGACCGTCGCAGCAGCGCCAAATGCCTGGAGAAATTTCATGGATTCGTCACTCGAGCGGAACAAACAGTCTGGTCAACTCCGGCGGATCCAGGCGTGCCTTCAGGAACTGTTAAACGACCGCCTCGCCGGAATTTTATTGTGCGGATCCGCCGTTCTGGGCGGTCTGCGCCCCGACAGCGATCTGGATATACTGGTGCTGATCCGGGGAGAACTGCAACCGGAACCGCGCCGGACTCTGACCCGGCGGCTGCTGTACTTATCCGCTCCGCCCGGCCACCGGAACGCCAGACCGCTGGAAGTCACGGTGATCAACCTGAACGATCTGGCCCCCTGGCGCTTTCCGCCGAAATGCGAATACCAGTACGGCGAATGGCTGCGCGGGGAATTGGAATCCGGCGGTCTTCCGCAACCGTATTTCAGAGCTGACACCGCACTTCTGCTGTGGCAGGCCAGGATGCACAGCCGGATTCTGAGCGGAAAGCCGGCCGCTGAACTTATTCCGTCCATACCTTTCACCGAAATTCGCCGGGCAATCAGCCGGGCGCGCCCCGAATTGCTCGCCTGGCTGAGCGGAGATGAGAGAAACGTGCTGCTGACCCTGGCCCGGATGTGGTACACGCTGGAAACCCGCGACATTTGCACCAAGGATGCCGCCGCACAATGGGCGGCATCCCGCGTTCCCCCGGAGCTCGTCCCGCTGATCCGGATGGCGGGAGAAGCTTACCTGGGGAGGTCCCCGGACCACTGGGACGATCTTCCGGCCGAGACGCACCGCTTGGCGGAAATCATGGAATCCCGGCTGGCAGAACTTCTGGAAACGCCGGCGCCGCACCTTCAAGCCCCGGAACCTCCGTCCTGATTTCATCGCCAATACGGCACCGCGTATTCAGGCCGGTCCCCGGACCGGAGCGCTTCCACCATTAAGACCGGCGGGGCACTGCTCCGGATTTTACCGGAGGCGCTCCCCCGGAATTGCGCCAAAACCGGCCCGGGACATGTCGGGTGCCACCGCCACCGGCCCGGTCACGGTTTTAACTCCGGCAAATCAACGCAGCTCTTCAGGATCTGGCGGTTCAAATTGCCTGATCCACCTTGTCAGATGCTGTTTTGAAATCCGGAAAACGGATTCTCCTTCAGCAGTTTGATTCCGTTTTTCCAAACGCTGCCAAAGCTCTTCGGCGGAGCAGTCCATGTAATGAATTTTGAATCCAGCGCCGATGCTCCTGGCCCGATTCCGGAAATAATCCCGCTCCGATTTCGCCCAACAGCCGAAATCCAGAATCACATCAACGCCGAGCGCCAGAACTCTTGCCGC
>CASFVA010000025.1 GCA_949298075.1 uncultured Lentisphaeria bacterium | reverse complement strand
GAATGACTGAAATCCAGTCCCAGATCGGTCTGTGTGAGATGGAACGCTTTGCCTCCTGGAATCTGCCGAACCGTCGCCGCAATGGTCGGATCATCACTGAGGAACTTAGCGGGCATCCGCTGATTCTGCACGCTCCCATCGACACCGAGGAGCGGCAGAACGCATTCTGGTGGGCTCCGTTTGTGCTTGACACCGACAAACTCAGTTGTTCCTGCAAGGAGTTTATCAATGCGGTTGGAGCCGAAGGGGTGCCGGTTTACAGTGTGCTGTGGCCGGAAATGTACTGTGAACGCGCTTATGTTGAGCGCAATGGTTTCGGTACCGCAAACTATCCTTTCTACGATCCGAAAGCCCGCAATATCAATTATCGCGACTTCAATTGTAAAACTGCACACTACCTTACCGACCGCACAATCAGCTTCTTCACTCATCCGGTGTACAGCGAAGACGAAATGCGGGCCTGTGCGGCAGCTTTCCGCAAGGTCGCCGACGCCTATATGAAATAGTCCCGTGGTCGTTGAAACAATGGAAAAACGCATATGAAGAAAATACGTTACGCCATTGCCGGATTTGGCGGCATAGCTGAGAACCGGATCGCCAAGGAGGGGTTTGCACTGGACGCCGCCCGGTTTGCACCGCTGCGGTACGCCGAGGCAGTCGGGGCCTATGACCCCAATTCCGGCAGAAGAAGTGCAGCTGCAACCCTGGGACTGTCCTGGTACGACGACTACCGGCAGTTGCTGGCCGATTCCGGTGTTGACGCGGTTTACGTTGCCTCCAACAACGCCACTCACGCAGAACTTGCTCTTGCGGCGCTGCGGGCCGGCAAGCATGTCATTGTGGAAAAGCCGATTGCCACCAGAATTTCCGCCGCACGCGAGCTGGTAAACACTGCCTCCCGGCGGCGCCTGGCGCTCAGTGTCGATCACATGATGGTGTACAACTCAACCAATGTTCTGGCCCGGCAGGCGGTTAAAGACAGACGGATCGGCGTAGTAAACGACTGTTGTTTTCACATGGAATTTGCTTATGGATTCGCTCCAGAGGAGGCGACCTCTTGGCGATGCGCCAATGTCGATGAAATGGGCGGTCCGATTGGGGATGTGGCCTCACACTGCTTCTACGCGGCGGAATTTATTCTGAATCGCCGTATAGTCGAAGTTAATGCGGTCTATCTGCCCAAAACCATGGCGATCAAAGCCGAAGACGGAGCATATGTCAAATTCAGGACGGCGGATGGATTCTCCGGTTCAATCCGGGTTTCCTTCTGTGACCGGCGCGGCGGCCTGACCGGCACCCTTTCCAACCTCGGCTTTGAAGTCTATGGTTCAACTGGTGTACTGCGCAGTTTCGGCAGCATGTTCCAGCTATCAGGAACTGCCGATGAGCCCTACCGCATCCGGTTGGAACTTGAGAATGCCTCCGGCGTCCGCCGACTTCGTCCTCGGCGTCATCCCAACATCTATCAGGAGCTGATTGAGCGACACGCCAAATCGATTCTGAAAGGTTCCCCGGTAAATGCCGAAGATGGTCTGCACAATCTTGAACTGTGCGCCGCCACCCACAAATCTGCCCGGCAGAACGGCCGCGGCGTAATGGTGGATTGAAAGTCCGGCGCACCCCAATCCGCCCGGAGCAAAGCTCCGAGGCGGATTTTTTTGCTTTTCAACTTGATTTCAGCGTCAAATGGAGGCATTTTATAACGATAGCCATTCAAAAATCAATCGGACAGGGAGAATCATCATGTATATCGGACGTATCGTTGCCATCGGAATGACCAGGACCGGCCGGGCGGCCGCCATGTATCGGGTTTCATCGCGCTCCTTCCCCAATCGCCGTGCGGTCATCAACTCCGGCAGCGTTGCCATTGTTCCGCGTCCCGGAGCCGAGGGCGACCTGGCCAAAAATCCATACATCAGTTATAACTGCCTGCGCTTCGCCGGCGAATGGGCCGTGGCCACCAACGGATCACAGACCGACCCCATCGTGGAAAAAATTGCCATGGGAATTCCACCACGCGATGCCATTGCTCTTGGTCTGCTTGCCCTTGATTATGAGAAAGACTCCCTGGATACGCCACGCATTGTCGCAGCGGTCAGCAGCCGTCGTCCGGCTGGGTTCCTCGGGATCATTCGCAAGGATGCGGTGCTGGTGCGGGAATTTCAGCTCCGTCCCGGCGAAGTCCAATATGTTTCGACCTACGAAAAAAATCGTCCCTGTGACGAAAACCACGATGCCGGTTTTGACGCGGAAACCGCCGCAGATGCCGCGCAGTATGTTGTCGACGGCGGAGTTTTTTCCGAATTTTCCAATCCGGTTACCAGCGTCGCGGCTCTGGCCGGAACCGATGGCTTCGAGTGTGCGGTGACCCTCCAATGACCTGTGCTGAGATTCTCCGGCAGCTCAATCCTGAACAGGCCGAGGCCGTCGCCACAATTGATGGTCCGGTTCTGGTTTTGGCGGGCGCCGGCACCGGTAAAACCCGGGTCATAACTTACCGGATCGCGTATATGCTGAGCGCCGGAATCCCGGGAGCCTCCATTCTCGGCATGACCTTCACCAACAAGGCCGCCCGGGAAATGCGTGAACGCCTCGCCAGACTGGTGACGCCGGCGGCCGCCGCCGAGGTCACCCTGGGCACTTTTCACAGTTTCTGCGGCCGGCTGCTCAGACGGGAAATCCGCCGGCTCGGTTATTTGCCGAATTTCACCATCGCCGACGAGTCCGACCAGCTTGGCATATATAAACAGGCGGCCGGGATGCTGGGTTGCAACCATGAAGGCTTTCCCATCAAAGAGGCGTTCGGCATGATGGGACGCTGGAAAAACCGCTTGATAACTCCCAATGCTGCAATTCAGTCGGCCGACAGCACCTTTGAAGCGACTGCCGCCAGGATTTACGATGAATACCAGCATCTGCTGGAAATGCAGAATATGGTTGATTTTGACGACATGCTGATGCTGACCTGGCGCGTATTCAAAGAACATCCGGAAGCACTTGAGCATTGTCGGGCCCGCTACCGCTATCTCATGGTGGATGAATATCAGGATACCAATGCCGCCCAGTTCACTCTTGTCAAAATGCTGGCCGGAGAGTCGCGTAATCTGTGCGTAGTCGGGGATGACGACCAGAGCATCTACTCCTGGCGCGGCGCCGATATCGGGAATATTCTGGATTTTCCGGAACTTTTTCCAGGCGCCAAAGTGGTTAAACTGGAGCAGAACTACCGTTCAACCAGCCGGATTCTGGCTGCCGCAAACGCCGCCATCGGCGGAGGCGAGACGGGGCGCCGCCATATCAAAAAATTGTGGAGCAAGCTTGCCGAAGGTGAACCTCCCCGTTTGCTCGCCCTGCCCGACGGCGAGAGCGAAGCCGGTTTCGTTGCGGACTTCATTGAACAGCTCCGGCATGAAAAACATTATTCGTACAGCGACTTTGCAATTCTTTACCGCTCCAACCAGCTGTCACGTCAACTGGAACAGTCTTTGCGGACGACGGGAGTTCCCTACCGGGTTTACGGCGGCCAGCAATTCTATCAGCGCCGTGAAATCAAGGACGCAGTGGCATATCTGCGAATTATTGCCAACCCCCAGGACGATCAGAGCCTGCTCAGGGTACTGGCCTCGCCGCCGCGCGGCCTCGGAGCCAAGGCGATTGAAGAACTGAAGCGGCGCCGGAGCACCAATTTCGCATCCATGACTGAATCGCTGCGCGACGAATCGTTTCAGAACACATTGTCCAAGGCCGGAGCTTCCGGTGCCCGAAGTCTGCTCGCCGCCTGCGATGCGGCGTCACGCCGTTTTGCCGCCCCCGGTGACCTGGCGGTCAAAATTGCAGACTTCCTGAAAAACGTAGGCTACATAGATGGACTCCAACGCATTTACAAAGATATTTCTGACGCCCTGAAGCGCCGGGACAATGTCGATGAATTCATTTCGGCAGTGGCACAATTTGAGCGCAACCAGGGGAAACCGGTCACTCTGACTGATTATCTGGAAAGTTTTTCCCTGCTTGAAGAAAGTGAACGGGTTGACGAAGAAAATGCCGGAACTGATCAGGTGACGCTTTCCACCATTCACGCCGCCAAGGGGCTGGAGTTTCCGGTCGTGTTCGTCATCGCGCTTGAACGCGGCATCTTTCCCCATGAACGGGCGATTGAGGAAGGAGCAGCGGATGAAGAGCGCCGCCTTTTCTATGTGGCCATAACCCGGGCCAAACAGGAACTTTATCTGCTGCGGGCCAAAGTGAGAATGGCCAGGGGAATTTCCCGTCCCGCCGCACCGTCACCTTTTTTGAACTTGCTTGACGACCGGGTAGCTGAGCATTGTGAAAGGGAGCAGCTGCTGCAACCGGCATCTGCTGACGAAATGAGACAGGCCTTCGAAAACATTTTCAAGATTCTCAATTCCGAAAAGTAACCGGTTTGCCGCCGCGCCGGTTCCGCCTTTTCACAAGAGCGCAGCTGCCCCAGTCATTCCGAGTGCAGCCAGAATTGCGGCAACAGCATAAAGCAGCCCGGTGTAAAACCAGCTGGTTCCGGTCAGGCGCAATACCCGTCCCTGCCGGTAGTTAAAATCCAGCCGGCCGGCGGCGCCGGCGCCGGAATATATTTCATCCAACAGTAAATGGGATAATGCCCCGACGATTATGGCCAGAGCAAAAATCAGACGCGCGGTTGGGGCGGTCCGGAAAAACAGCAACCACACCGTCTCTCCGGCAATCAACGCGGTCGGGATACTGTGAAAATTGCCGCGATGTCTGGTCAATGCTCCGAAAATCCACGCCACCGGATATTGAATGAACAAGTAAAGGAGCAGCATCAAACAGAGCAAGGACTCGGGCGAATAACGTTGCTGGGTGCGACTGCAAAGCAGAACCGGCACCGCAACGCCCACTACGCCGAGCAAAATCCGCCTCGGCCGCGATGTGGCACTGTCCAGATCAGGCAGCATCGCACCAACCATGCTCAGAAACACCGTCACTGCGCCCTGCGGCACATTGATCACCCCTTTTAAAGCCAGCACAACTGCGGCAATGCCGCCCAGGACGGCGCCGGCCAAGGTATGTACCCGGTAATTTGCCATAACCGTCAGCTTACATTCCCAGCCTGGCCAGCAGAGCAGCCACGGCGAACTCGGTACGCAATACCCGGCAGCCGAGGGAAATGCCGGTCATCCCGGCAGCCTCAAGCCGGGAATTTTCATAATCGGTAAATCCCCCCTCGGGGCCCACTGCCAACACCGCCGGTTTTTCGGCAGTGACTGCGCCATGGGGAACCGGAAACGGCGCGGCCGGATTGCCGTAAAACCCCCGCCGGTTCCGAAGCAATTCCGGTAGTTCATCTTCAACAAATGGTCGAAAACGCGGCCGAAATTCAATTTCAGGAAAAATCGTATCCCCGCATTGTTCCATTGCCAGCGCCAATTCAGCCTCCACCGCTTCAGGAGCCAGACGCGAAGCCTGCCAGTAGCTTTTTTCAACTTTAAATGAGTTGATGAAAAAAATGCGTTTCACCCCCATGGCGGCAGTAACATGCAAGACCTTGTCAAAGGTCTGGGGACGCGGCAGCGCAGCGACCAGAATCAGCGGCAACGGCGGCGGCGGCCGCCGTTCGGGAATAAAACGCAACTCCGCCGCCGCAGCGTCAATTGACACCACTTCAGCGGAGCCCAAATCCCCTCCCCGCACTCCGGCTTTACACAATTTACCCGGTTCCGCCCGGATTGTGTCAATCAGCTGCCGCAGCCGGCGGCCGGTGATCACGGCCCGGTCAGGCGCCAGGAAATCAGCGGAGTCCAAAAGCAGAAAGTTCACTTTATGGAATAAATCCACCGGTTTTTCCCGGGGTCAAAACTCCGTTCGACCCGGTCAGAATTCAGAGCCATTTTATCCAGCAGACCGCCGATCTCAACCTCGGCTTCGCTCTCGCCGGCAGCCGCAGCCAGTTCGGCGGCATCAAGACGTTTTCCGGCCATTCCGGCAAGAGCGTTGCGCACTCGCCCGGCAAGCGCCAGCACCGACTTGGCCGCCAGCTTGTAGGCCTGTACTCCCGGCTGATGGAAGGCGTTGATGTTGATAAACTCCGCATATACCGCCACCGCACGCTCGTAGAGCGCAATCAACTGACCAAGCTGGTACACTGTAAGCTCCGGAATGCGGATGGCAATAAACTCCCGCCCCTTGCCACGCAAGGCGGCGCTGAGTCCTTCCAGAAACCCATGCAGGTAGTCTCCCATCGACACGTCCGGAGTAACGGGTACCTGACGAGCATCCTTAAGCACCTCGATGAAAGTGGCAAAGAAGTCGTTCCGGCCGTCATTGAGCTGCTGGATGAAGGCATGGGCGTCAGTCCCGCCCTTGTTGCCGAAAACGTTGATGCCCTGATGCACCACTCGGCCATCCAGATCCAACTCTTTGCCGAGGCTCTCCATGACCAGCTGCTGCAAATAACGGGACATCAATATCAGGCGATCGCTGTATGGAACAATGACCATATTCCGATCCCCGCGTCCTGAACCGGCAATATACCACATTGCCGCCAGCATATAAGCCGGATTGCGCCGGTAATCACTCTCTCTGGTCCACTCGTCCATAGCGCAGGCTCCGCGCAGAAACTCCGCGAAGTCAATTCCGGTCAGCGCCGCCGGCACATGTCCGACAATGCTGGTTTCACTGGTCCGCCCGCCAATGGATTCGGCCATTTCCAACACCGCCAGCCAGCGGTTTTCGACCGCGTGGCAGTGCAGCTGACTGTCCTTCATGGTGATCGCCGCCGCGTAATCGGAAAAATTCAAACCACGCGAAGCGTAGAAATTCTCCATGGCGATCATGTTGTTCCTGGTTTCCTGAGTACCACCTGATTTGGAAATCACCAAATGCAGGGTGCGCTCAGGATCCATGACCTCCAGCAGATCGGCGAATCCGGAACTGTCAGTATTGTCCAGAAAATAGATTTTGAGGTTTCCGCCGCGCCGCGCCCGGCTCAACTCGTTCCAATAGGGACCGTTGATTGCAAACTGCATAAGCTGGGGACCGAGAGCCGAACCGCCAATGCCGTTGACGACTACCGCTTCAAAACTCTTCCCGGTGCCGCCCTTAATTTCTTCGGAACGAATTCCGGCGGCAAATTTTTCAACCTCGCCAAACAAACCGGTCCGGGGATAGGCAATCCGGTCGGAAAAATGAGTTACCTTGCGGTTTTCATCGGGATTTTTGATTTCACCCGACTCCAGCCGGATCATCTCCCGCGCGGCCCGCTCAAAACGGGGCTGCATTGCAGCCAAGTCGGCATCCGAAAAATGCATGCCGGCAAACGAAATCGAAAAACCGCTGGCTGCGTCGGTCAGCGTATACTTCTGAGAACGTTCAACCCACTCGTTCATGACCGCCGCTCCCTACTCTTCCTCAATCTGATCAGCAATTGAATCGTCGATTTCATAATTCGCAGTCACAGACTGCACGTCGTCAAGCTCCTCCATGCGGTCGATCAGCCGCAACACCTGGGCCGCGATCTTGGGATCAGTCAGAGTTACCGTCATGTCCGGCTTGCGGGTGATTTCCGCCTCGTCAGGCGCAATAGAGTGCTCTTCAAGGACTTTGGCCAACTGCTCAAAACTGTCGGGATCACCCCAGATTTCCGCTACACCGTCTTCAACGCTCAGGTCGTTGGCGCCGGCATCAAGCACAATGTCCATGAGCTTTTCCTCGTCAGCCCATTCGCCGGAAATCACAAAGTGCGCCTGCCGCTGGAACATGCGCCCCACCGCTCCGGCTCCGGCCAAATTGCCGCCGTTGCGATCAAACACCAGCCGGACATCACTTATTGACCGGTTGCGGTTGTCCGTCAGGCAGTCGACAATTACGGCCACACCGCCCGCGGCATAACCTTCATAAACCACCTCCTCGAACACAACATCGCCCAGTTCGCCGCATCCCTTTTTGATGGCCCGCTCAATGTTGGCATTGGGCATATTGACCGCCTTGGCGGCAGTCAGGGCCGAGCGCAGACGCGGATTGGAGTTGGGATCGCCGCCGCCATTTTTGGCAGCGACCATAATTTCTTTGCCAATGCGGGAAAACGCTTTTCCGCGTACTTTGTCGGCGGCATCTTTCTTATGTTTGATGTTGGCCCATTTGCTGTGTCCGGACATAATCTCTGGTCTCCTGTGTGTTTTGCAATCTCATTGTGTAATCATATAAAATACTCCGCGGGGGCGTCTTTTTCAAGAGACTTCCGCCGTCCAGGACCGGATTTATTCCGCCCGGGGATCCCTGGTCATCAAATCAACAATGGCCCGCCGCGGTTCCTTGTCTTTAAACAAAATGCGGTGCACTTCATTGATGATGGGAGTTTCCACCCCGACTTGTTCCGCCAGATGTTTGGCACCCCTGGCAGTGGTTACCCCCTCTGCCACCACCATCCCCATTGCCTCTAGTATTCCGGAAAGACGGCGTCCCCGCCCCAGTTCTTCACCGACATGGCGGTTGCGGCTGTGCCGGCTGGAGCAGGTAACAATCAAATCCCCAATGCCGCTCAATCCGCTGAAGGTCCGGGCCGAACCTCCCAGGGCCTCTCCCAGTCGCCCCATTTCGGAAATGCCACGGGTCAACAGCGCCGCCTTGGGATTGTCACCGAGTTCCATACCGTCGGCAATTCCGGCGGCAACCGCAATGACGTTTTTCAGGGCACCGCCCAGTTCAACCCCCACCACATCTGAAGCCGTATAAACCCGGAACACCTCGTTCATAAAACATTTCTGGACCGTTGCCGCCGCCTCGGCATCGGCGCTGGCGGCCACCACCAGGGTTGGAACCCGCCGCGCCACCTCTTCGGCGTGGCTGGGGCCCGACAACGCAACATAACGCGATTCCCCCAGCATCGCCCGGGTAATCTGACTTACCCGCAGCCAGCTGCCCACTTCAATGCCCTTGGCCACGTTGACCAGAATCTGGCGGCGGGAATCGAAAACCGGCGCAAATTTTTCCAATACCCCCCGCAGGAACTGAGTCGGAGTCGCCAGCACCACCAGATCGGCAGCCCCGGCAGCCACGCGGATATCATCCTCGATCCGCAATGCCTCCGGCAGCCGCACTCCGGGCAGAAACCGGATGTTTTCCCGGTTGTTGCGCATAGTCTCAAGATAATCAGGGAAGGCTCCCCAGAGAGTTACTTCGTGCCCGTTGTCCAGCAAAACCGTGGCCAGCGCAGTACCCCAGGCGCCATCGCTTAAAACCGTTATTTTCACCCTGCAATCCCCTGTTGGCAGTTATGGAGTTTTTCTGATATAAATAATATACATGCTGCAGTGATTTTTCGCTATAAATTCGCTGAAAAGTTTGTTTTTTTCTTGACAAAATCGTTTAACAGGCTATTTTAGAAATCATGGCGGATCGGCGCAGCCGGTCAAACACACAATGTTGCCGGGAACCCGGCGGAAAGAGAGGGATGAAAGATGTTGAAAAAAATCACGGCGCTGCTTTGTGCGGCGATCGCAGCGGTCGCGCTGGCCGGGTGCTCCTCGGTTCAGTCTGCGTCGGTTGATGATTTTAATGGCCAGAAAGTGGTTAATTCCGGAACCCCGGTCAAACACATTTCAGCGACCACCCATGGACTTTATCTGCTGTGGATTCCTCTCATCACCGGCTCCACGAGCAACTACGGCGTACCGACCCTTTTGGAAGATACAGTCAGCCCGTCGGCCCTGTCCGAGGTCGTGACTCGCGAAGCCAAGGCGGCCGGAGCCTCCAAAACGCTCGATTTGGTGACCAACGTGTCCTCCACCGGTTTCATTTTCTATTACAACTACGGCACCGCTTCCGGTACTGCGGTCAAATAATTCCGTTACAACTGACGAACGCGGATAATACTAAATTTTGAAGGAAATGTGAAATGCGTAAATTGATGCTTCTGGTTGCAACGGTTGCGACAGCTGCGGTTTTCTGCGGCTGCGCCTCAGTTACCGTAACTCCCGCCGAGGAACTCAACGGTGAAAAAATCTCCCGTTCCGGAGCCCCGATCGCTCATCTGCAGGCTGACAACTGGGGAATCTATCTGTTCATGCTTCCCCTGTTGACCGGCGACACCGAGAATCCCGGGAAAATTGCGGTTTTCCAGGATACCGTAACCGTCAAGGATACGGTCAAAATGCTGACCGCCAAGAGCAAGGAACTCAAAGCCAAAGGCACTTACACCATGGTGACGCGTCACAGCACCAATCCGTGGTTCTTCGGCATCAAGGAAATTCAGATTTCCGCCAATGCCGCCAAATAGACAGCAGAATTTGCTGCAAACGGCCGGAGATTTGGTTCTCCGGTCGTTTTTTATTCATAACAACAGTAAAGTTTTCAGCTTAAAACGACAAATTTCATTTGAAAATTCGGCGGGGCGGATTATCTTAATAATCGTAGAGTCCCTGGTGGCATCGACGGTCCGGTGCGGCTGCCGGATCCAAAACAAGCCGTGATGATGCGATTCATCATCTGGTCCGAAGAGGAGGAAATTGAGCATGGGTGTGCTCAATTGGATTGACTGGTCGGTTATCGGACTTTACTTTCTGATCCTCGTCGCAGTGGTGTGGTGGTCGAGCCGCAGTCAGAAATCAATTAAAGATTATTTTCTCGGGGGCCGCAACATCGGCTGGTTTGCGATTGGAACCAGTCTGTTTGCCTCAAATGTCGGATCCGAACACATTGTCGGTCTGGCCGGTCAGGGCGCGGCAACCGGCATGGCCATGGCACACTGGGAACTGCAGGCCTGGCTGTTGCTGATGCTGGGCTGGGTGTTCGTGCCATTTTATTATCAGTCCGGTGTATTCACGATGCCGGAGTTCCTCCAAAAGCGATTCAACGCGACGGCCCGGTGGATTCTGTCGCTTATTTCCTTGTCCGCCTATGTGTTCACCAAGGTATCGGTGACGGTGTACGCCGGCGCCCTGGTATTCCAAACCCTGCTGCCCGACACATTCGGAAGTCCGGAAAACGCTTTCTGGGTCGGCGCATTTGCCACGGTTATCCTGACTGGAATTTACACCATCTTCGGCGGTTTGCGCGCGGTGCTTTATACCGATGCCGCGCAGGCGGTAATTCTTCTGCTGGGTTCCTTTTTCATTACTTTTTTCGGCCTGCAGCGGCTCGGAGGCTGGGGCGAATTGCAGAATTTCTGCGCCAGCCGCAGTGTTCAATATGCGCTTTGGCGTCCGCTCTCAGACCCGGATTTCCCCTGGCTCGGAGTCATGGTGGCCTCGGTCATTATCGGAATTTGGTACTGGTGTACTGACCAGTACATCGTACAGCGTACGCTCTCGGCCAAAGACTTGCGAACTGCACGGCGCGGAGCGATTTTCGGAGCTTTTCTCAAGGTGTGGCCGGTAATGATTTTCCTGGTGCCAGGGCTGATCGGGGCCGCATTGCATCACAAGGGGTGTCTCACTCTGCCAGTCAGTGAAACCGGCGTCATCAAGGGTGACCAGGTTTTCCCAACCATGGTGACCCAGCTGTTGCCGGTGGGGCTGCGCGGACTGGTCGTAGGAGGAGTGCTGGCGGCTCTGATGAGTTCATTGTCATCGCTGTTTAATTCGAGCGCCTCGCTCTTCACAGTTGATATATATGAAAAAATCCGCCCGGGGCGCTCCCAGCAGGAATACGTCCGGGTCGGCCGTCTGGCAACCGCGGCGGTGGTGTTGCTGGGGATGTTGTGGATACCGGTTATGAAACTGGTGTCGTCCGGAGGACTATACCTCTACCTGCAAAGCGTTCAGGGATATATTGCCCCCCCGATCACGGCGGTTTTTCTGCTTGGTCTGTTCTGTCGCCGGATCAATGCGGCCGGGGCCGTAAGCGGCCTGGTCGGCGGATTTGCGCTCGGCATGTTCAAACTGACCTGTCAGACGTTCTTTGGCGCCGGAAAGCTGACAACCCCTGCCCTGCTGGCCTGGATCGGGGACTTCAACGCCATGTACGCAACCGGCTGGCTGCTGGTTTTCAGCGTTATCATCGTTGTTGTGGTATCGTTGTTAACCGCCCCTCCGAAACCGGAACAGTTGACCGGACTGACCTACGGCGGGCTTGACCGCACCGCCATCCGGGCCAGCTGGAATGGTTGGGACATTCTCACCTCTCTGGCGGTGCTGGTCCTCGTGATCGGAATGTACCTCTATTTCAGCTTCTGGATCTGAATCAATTGTCGCGTGGATTGACTTACTCTAAAAAATACGGGAGAGAAAACTGCATATGGATAATTCCCCATTGTTTATCGGGCTTGATTTCGGTTCGGCCAGCGTCCGGGCGTTACTGGTCGATCAGACCGGAGCCGCCATCGCTTCCCAGGTTCACCATTACCGACGCTGGACCAGGGGAGAATATTCCGATGCTTCCGAATCCCGCTTCCGTCAGCATCCGCTGGACTATCTCGAAAGCATTGGAGCCGTCATCCGGACCCTGATTTCGGAGTCCGGAATTGATGCGTCCCGCGTAGCCGGTATCGGAGTGGATACCACGGGCTCAACCCCATGCGCGGTTGACCGGAACGGCACTCCACTGGCTCTGCTGCCGGAGTTTGCGAATAACCCCAACGCCATGTTTGTACTTTGGAAGGACCACACCGCGCTGGCCGAGGCCGCTGAAATCAATCAGCTGGCCAAACGCTGGCGGGTGGATTATACCAAATACGAAGGTGGTATTTATTCTGCCGAATGGTTCTGGGCCAAGTATCTGCATATCCTGCGGACCGACAGTGCCGTGCGCAATGCCTGCCACGGTTTTGTGGAGCACTGCGACTGGATTACCGCCACTCTGGCTGGAACCGGCGTCAAAGCCTCACGCTGCGCGGCCGGACACAAAGCCATGTGGCACCCGGAATGGGGAGGACTTCCTTCTGAGGAGTTTCTGACCACGCTGGATCCGCTGCTGGCAGGCCGGAGAGCTGAACTATACACCGACACATTCACGGCTGACGTTCCGGTCGGAACCCTGACTCCGGAATGGGCCGAGCGCCTCGGACTTTCTCCGACAGTGACGGTATCCGGAGGCGCGTTCGACGCCCACATGGGAGCAGTCGGTGCCGGAATCGAACCAGGATGGATGGTGAAAGTGATCGGGACCTCCACTTGCGATATCATGGTTGCGCCCACGCTTGATCATTGTGTTCGCGGAATCTGCGGTCAGGTGGATGGTTCTGTGCGTCCGGGACTTACCGGCCTTGAGGCCGGACAATCCGCCTTCGGCGACATATACGCCTGGTTCACTCGTTTCCTGAGCTACGGCGGACGCATTGATTTGCCCAAACTGGAGGCTGAGGCCGCCGCCCTGCCAATTTCGGGAGTTCTGGCTCTGGACTGGATGAACGGACGGCGCACCCCGGATGCCAACCAGAATCTTGCCGGAGCGCTGTTCGGACTTAACCTCGGCACTACAGCGCCAATGGTGTTCCGGGCGTTGGTTGAAGCCACCGCGTTCGGAGCACGGCGGATTGCCGACCGGTTCCGCCAGGAAGGTGTGAACATTGACGGTGTCATCGCCATCGGAGGCATTGCCCGCAAATCCGGCTTTGTCATGCAGACCTGCGCCGACGTGCTCAATATGCCGATTCAGGTGGCGGCCAGCGATCAGTGCTGCGCCCTGGGAGCAGCCATGTTCGCGGCGACGGCGGCCGGAGCTTACCCCGACCTTGAAACTGCCATGAACAAGATGAAACCCGGATTTGATGCGGTTTATCGTCCCATTCCGGAGAACGTGGCCGTTTATGAACAAAATTATCACCGCTATCTCGACCTCGCCGATGCGGTGGAACAGGAGACTATGAAGCATGTTTAAGCGCTTGAAACGCCAGTGCTGTGAAGCCAATCTGCTGCTTCCACGGCTCGGGCTGGTACTCTATACCTTCGGCAACGTGAGCTGCGCCGACCGGAAGCGTGGAGTGTTCGCCATCAAACCTTCCGGGGTTGAGTATGCAAAGCTGAAACCCGAAGACATTGTAATTGTCGATTTTGACGGAAACGTCGTGGATGGGGAGCTGCGTCCCTCCAGCGACACCCCCACCCATGCGGTTCTGTATCGCGAATTTCCTGAAATCGGCGGCGTGGTGCATACCCACTCCGTTTATGCCACGGGCTGGGCTCAGGCGTTGCGGGATATTCCGATTTTCGGAACCACCCACGCAGACCATCTGCCTACGGCGGTGCCCTGTACGGAATGGATGTCCGACGAACGTATTGCCGGAGATTACGAACTCGAAACCGGCCGGCAGATTGTTGACTGTTTCCGTCAACGCCAACTCAATCCGGAGGAGGTGGAAATGGCTTTGGTCGGCGGACATGGTCCGTTCACTTGGGGCAAGAACGCTGAAAAAGCCGTTTACAACGCCCGGGTGCTGGAAGAACTGGCCCGCATGGCACAGGTCACGGTGACAGTCAATCCTGAAGCTAAAACGCTGAAACCGGCTATCATTGATCGTCATTACCGGCGTAAACATGGAAAGGACGCTTACTATGGGCAGCAATAAAATATTTTTTCTTACCGGCAGCCAGGACCTGTACGGTGCCGAACCTCTCGCGAAGGTAGCCGCCAATGCCGAAAACATTGTCCGTGAACTGAACGGTTCCGGCCGGCTTTCCGCTGAAATTGTCTGGCATCCGACTGTGCGCAACTCCGCCGAAATCGTCAGCGCCATGCGTGAAGCCAACCAGGATGACGACTGTATCGGGGTTATTACCTGGATGCACACTTTCAGTCCGGCGAAAATGAGGATCAACGGATTGAAGCTGCTTCAGAAGCCCCTGCTGCATTTCGCCACCCAATTCAACCGGCTGCTGCCCTGGAGCGAAATCGACATGGATTTCATGAACCTCAATCAGGCGGCACACGGCGATCGCGAATTCGGCTTTATCTGCACCAGAATGGGACTGGCGCGCAAGGTGGTGGTCGGACACTGGAGCGACCCGGAAGCCTTGGCGGCAATCGACAACTGGATTAGGGCGGCGGCCGGATGGCACGAATCCCAGACGCTCCGGGTCGCCCGGATCGGTGACAACATGCGCGAAGTTGCCGTGACTGAAGGTGACAAAGTTGCGGCGCAAATCCAATTCGGCTATGCCGTAAACACCTACGGAGTAGGTGACGTGGCCGAATGCATTGCCCGGATCAGCGAGCCTGAAGTTGATGAACTGTTCCGGGAATATTCTGAACTGTACGCGATTCCGGATCGCAGTCCGGAGGCACTGAGCTCAATCCGCGATGCCGCCCGCCAGGAACTGGGACTGCGCTCATTTTTGGAACAGGTCGGAGCGCGGGCGTTGACCACCACCTTTGAAGACCTTCACGGTCTGAATCAACTGCCCGGTCTGGCCTGCCAGCGGTTGATGGCCGACGGTTACGGCTTCGGAGCCGAAGGCGATTGGAAAACCGCTGCACTGCTCCGGATCATGAAAGTTATGGCGTTCGGGCTTCGGGGCGGCGTCAGTTTCATGGAGGACTACACTTACCACCTCGAGAGCGGCCGGGAACGGGCGCTGGGAGCGCACATGCTCGAGGTCTGCCCATCCATTGCTGCGGACCGTCCGTCGCTGGAAGTGCATCCGCTGGGCATCGGCGGCAAATCGGCTCCGGCCCGTCTGCGCTTCGGCACCCCGCCGGGGATGGCTATCAACGCTTCACTGATCGAACTCAAGGACCGGTTCCGCCTCATCGTCAACCGGGTTAAAACAGTTGCCCCGGACGCAGCTCTGCCGCGTCTGCCGGTGGCTCATACGGTTTGGATTCCACAACCCGATTTCAAGACCGGAGTCCGGCGCTGGATCGAAGCCGGCGGGGCCCATCACGCGGTGTATACCCCGGCTCTGTCGCCGGAAATTATGACCGATTTTGCCCGCATTGCCGGAATCGAGCTTACGCTCATCGAATAAACCCGGATCGCAAACCAGCCGGTTTCACCGTTGCGCGGCAAGGGTGAGACCGGCTAATTTCCGGATAATTACCGAGGCGCAAAAACAACCGAACACCGCCGGCAGATAACTTACTGTACCCACCGGAACTCCCGGTTCACGGGGGAGCGCTGTCTCAGGTGAAAACACGGCGGGAATGCCTTTGGTAATCCCGGCCGCTCTTAAGCGTCCGCGCACCACCCGGGCCAGCGGACAACCGAAAGTTTTGCCGATATCGGCAATCCTGACCGCTCCGGGATCAACCTTGCCCCCCGCCCCCATTGAACTGACGATGGGAATGTTGCGTCGCAGGCACTCCGCCAGAAAGCAAACCTTGGCTGGCACGTCGTCAATCGCATCCACCGCAGCGGAAAACGGTGTGCGGTCAAGCATATCGGCAACCTCCTCCTCCCGGATGAAACGGCTGATCACAATAAAATCACCGTCCGGGTTGATATCCCGGCATCGTTCGGCAATGACCTCGGCTTTGCTGCGGCCGATTGTGGACGTCAAGGCTGCCAGCTGGCGATTGCAGTTGGAAACTTCAATCTGATCCCCATCGATCAGTATCAGGCGGCCAATGCCTGAGCGCGCCAGACATTCAGCAGCATGCCCGCCAACGCCGCCCAGTCCCAGCACCATAACTGACGAATGTCGGAGCAACTCCTGAGCCTCAGTCCCCAACAACTGCCGGGTTCGCACTGAACGTTCATCATAAGTAGTTGTCATTGCGCTGTAAATTCCTGAAAATTGCGGGCAGTGATCTCTTCCAGATCATCCCGGTTCAACCTCCGGGCGGCTTCGGACATGATATCAGCAATACCGACGTTTCCAGCATCACTTTCAAATCCAAGGCGATAAAAATCATCCCGGCACAACGCGTCCACCAATTGCCGGTTCAGCAGACTGCGCCGCTCCAGAGCAATCCAGCATCCGGCCTTACGGAATCGTTCCAGCCGGACCGGGCTTCCCCGAAAACCGTGCACAAGAAAACGCAATCCGGGAAAATTCATCCGGACAGACTCAAACTCGCCTTCGCAGCGGACCAGATGGAGCACCACCGGCCGCGCCAATAATACGGCCTGATCCAAAGCAGCCTCCAACCATTGCTGCTGCACCTTTAAATCCGGTCCCCGAAGCCGGTCAAGTCCCACCTCACCCAGGGCCGCACATTCCTTCAAACGGGTGGAAAATCCCGGGGGCAATCCGATGAAAGCCCCGGGAAGTGACCAGGGATGAAGCTCAAGCGAGTTCAAGCCGGCGACCGGAGGTGCACCGTAAGGGGTGGAAACCAATGCCGTCACATCCGGACGGGAAACTGGCCGATGGGTGTGAAAATCACAGAACATGCCATCTCCTGCCATTCGGTTCCGGGCAGTTCCGGTACGACGTGCAGAAACCGGAAATCAGTTCCGACCGCCTGTTCCACGCCACGGAAACTGGAATCATTTCAGCCCCAGCCCTGCATCATTCCACTCCGCTTCCAGCCATTCACAAGGGACGGCCGATGCCAAGTTCAGGTCGCTGCGCCCGCTGGGCATGGCAGATTGCCAGCGCCAGCGCATCACTGCTGTCAAGCGGAATGCGTTCGATCTCAATTCCCAGTTCGGCCGCAATCATCATTGCCACCTGCGCCTTGGTTGCGGCGCCCCGTCCCACCGCCGCCCGCTTGGCCACAGACGGCGCATACGAATATGCCGTGACCCTATTTACACCGAGCGCCGCGAGAATTGCGCCACGGGCCATGCCGAGAATAATGGCAGTCTTGGCATTGCGCCCGACAAAAGGGTCTTCCAAGGCTGCTGCATCCGGCGTAAAAGCGGCAATCAGTTCGGCAATACCACAATACAGTCGCCGAACACATTCGGAGTGTGGCAGTGTCGGACGGTTGGCAATGATTCCGCAATCCAGTATCTCAAAACGCGAAGCCCCTTCCGCCCTGATCACACCATAACCGGTGGTCCGGATCGCGGGATCAATGCCCAGCACAATCATGTTCTACTCACCTGCCGCTTCAAAAGCGGCGGCGGTCCGCAGCAGACCGGCCTCGGCCAGCGGCGGAGCCATAAATTGCACCCCGACCGGCATGCCATTATCGTCCCGCCCGGCCGGAACGCTGATGCCGCAATGTCCGGAAAGATTCAGCGCAATGGTGAAAATATCCGACAAATACATCTGGAGCGGATCGGATTTCTCATGAAATTTGAATGCACTGTTGGGCGTAACCGGCGTCAACATAAAGTCGCATTGCCCGAATGCCGTTTCAAAATCCCTCCGGATCAGCGTACGGACCTTTTGGGCCCGCAGGTAATAAGCGTCGTAATATCCGCTCGACAACACATAAGTGCCAAGCAGAATCCGCCGTTTCACCTCATCCCCAAACCCGGCACCGCGAGTTTTGAAATACGTGTCAACCAGATCGCTGCCCTCCACTCTGGCCCCATAGCGGATGCCGTCAAAACGAGCCAGGTTGGCGCTGGCTTCGGCCGTTGCCACAATATAATAAACCGCCACTGCGTATTTGGTATGAGGCAACGACAGCTCCACCATGACAGCGCCCAAAGCCTTGAGTCGTTCAATCGCCATCCGGGTTACCCGCTCCACACCCGGAGTCAAGCCGCCCTCAAAGTATTCCCGCGGCAATCCGATGCGGACCCCCCGCAGCGAACCTGAGCGTGCACCTTCCAGCGCCGCCTGAAACGTCGATGTCGGCGGCTCCGGCAGGCAGGTGGAATCCCGCGAATCAGCGCCGGAAATCAGATCAAGCAGAATTCCGGCATCAGGCACATCAACCGTCAGCGGCCCGATTTGATCCAAACTCGATGCAAACGCCACCAAACCATAACGCGACACCCGGCCGTAAGTCGGCTTTAAACCGACTACGCCGCAGAATGCTGCCGGCTGACGAATCGAACCGCCAGTATCCGACCCCAGCGTGGCCGGCAGAAATTCCGCCGCCACACACGCTGCGGAACCGCCTGACGACCCTCCCGGCACCCGCCCGAGATCATGGGGATTGGCGGTTTGCCGGAATGCGCTGTTTTCGCAGCTGGATCCCATGGCGAACTCATCCATGTTCAGGCGGCCGAACGGAATCAATCCGGCAGATTTCAGCCGGGCGATTACGGTGGCATCGTACGGAGAAATTACCGGCTCCAGCAATTTAGAGGCGCAGGAACAACTTTCCCCGGCAACGGCGATGTTGTCCTTGACCCCGATCGGAATACCGTCATATTCGCTCAGAGCCCGGCCGGCCAACCGGCGTTCATCGGACTCCCGGGCCGCTTTGCGCAACTGTTCGGGGTCATACTTGATAAACGCCCGGACATCGTCGTCACGTGCGGCGATACGGTCCAGGCAATTTTCCGCCAGTTCAAGGGCGGTAAATTCACCGGCTTTCAAACCGGCAGCCAGGGCCCGGATCGAGCCCGGCTTCACCGTTTTCTGCGTCATTTCAATTACTCCCCTCGCCCGGCAACACCTGTGGCACGCGGATCAGATGTTCCTCAACCAGAGCCGGGGCATTGGCAAGCATGGCTTCCCGCGGAAAAGATCCTCCGGCCTGATCCTCTCTCCAGACGTTGAAAAGGGGGGCGGCGTGAGCGGTCGGTTCCACTCCTGACACGTCCAGCTCACCCAGCTCGGCGATGTACTGGACAATTTTTTCCAGATCGCGCCGCAGCCGCTCCAACTGTTCACCGGAGAGTTCCAGTCGCGCCAGTTCGGCGATATGGCGAATGTCGATTTCGGTTTTTCCGGCCATGATGCTTACAGTCTGCCCTGTTTTTCCAGCTTAAGCGTCATTGTAGTGAGGTCGCATACTTCAGACGGTCCGAAGTATTGGATCGGCCCCGGATAAACATAATCGGTTTCAATCGCCCAGCCGGCCCGCTGCGTGTCGAAGAAACGGAACGGCGCACCGTCAAGTTCAACCAAAGCTTTACGAATTACCGGCTTGTCTGCCCCATGACGACGTTCCATGTTCATCATCATGGTGATCGGAATACCACCGGCAATCCACTGTGCGGCCGGTTCAATCGTATTCCGGACACTGGCCATGTAACCGGTGCGTCCGGCCCCAATCAGGGCAGCAGCGGTATAACCGAGGCTGTAGCAATAGTCAGCATCGTAATTGGAGGGAGCAGCGCATCGCCCCTCATAACCGAAGAAGTGAGTCTGAGTGGCAAACTTGCCCTTGTAACGGCCGGCGGCCTTCCAGGCGGCGAGCCGTTCTCCCACCATGGCAGCAAGCATTTTCTCGGTTTCGATCAGGGAGACCTGAACGTTGCCATGGGGATCGCGGTCACGGCACAGCTGATTCTGAATGCCAACCGGCAGTGAACTGAACACCGCTGCACTCGCAGAACTCAGGTTGGCTGCCGCAAATGCCGTTTTACCCTCAACATCCAAAGCCTCGATTTGCGCGGCGTTGACTGCCAGCAGTTCGTTAAGTTCAGCAATCAGAACCTTGATTTCAGGAATAAACTCAATCAGACCTTCTGGAATCAGCACAATTCCGAAATTTTTGCCGGCGGCAGCCCGGGCGGCCACAACCTGTGCAATTTCATCGACGATGGCGCCGAGCGTCATCTTCCTGGCCGCGACCTCTTCAGAAATGACCGCATAGTTGGGCTGGGTCTGAAGTGCACACTCCAAAGCGATGTGAGAGGCGGAACGCCCCATGAGCTTCACAAAGTGCCAATACTTTTTGGCCGAGTTGGCATCGCGGCAGAGATTGCCGATCAATTCACTGTAAACCCGGCAGGCGGTGTCAAACCCGAAACTGGCTTCAATCCATTCGTTTTTGAGGTCGCCGTCAATGGTTTTCGGACAGCCGATCACCTGAATTCCGGCCTGATTGCTTTTGAAATACTCCGCCAGCACACAGGCATTGGTGTTGGAATCATCGCCGCCGATGATGACCAGAGCTGTAATTCCCAGCTTGGCGCAGTTGGCCCGGGCGCACTCGAATTGTTCAGGGGTTTCAAGTTTGGTCCGACCGGAGCCGATCATATCAAATCCGCCGGTGTTGCGATATGCATCAACGATATCGGCGGTCAGCTCCACGGCCTCTCCTTTGACCAGACCATCGGGGCCTTTGAGAAAACCGAAGAGGCGATTGGCCGGATTAAGAGACTTGAGTCCATCAAAAACACCGGCGATCACATTGTGTCCGCCGGGAGCCTGCCCTCCGGAAAGAATCACTCCGGCATTGATGGCCGGCAGTTCCCCGCACCCGCAGCTCGCCGCCTCAAAAGTAAGCACCGGGCTGCCAAAGGTTGTTTTGAACAAATTGCGAATTGCCTCGACATCGGCCACCGCCGCAGTCGGTTCACCTTCCAACACCTTGACCCGGGCGCCGGCGGCGAGAGCAGCAGGCAGTTTGGGCTGGTAGGCAGCGCGGGCTTTCTGAAGTGGAGAAATTCGGCTCATGATTCACCTCGTGGTAACATTTGACTCTGGATTTTAAATACGGTTGTTCATTTTATTAAAATAGCGCACAAAACCGGATTTAGCAAGTTAAAAACACCACCAACCCCGGATTAACCCCGGAACCTGTCTTGCAAAGCGGCAGCGACGGGGTTATTGTATATTTCCGTCCGGCGCCGGGAGCGGAGAAAACAGATTAGTAAAACGGCGTAAACCACAACCGAATCAATCTGCATGTCATGAAACCGGTTACCGCATTAGCCAAGACACTTCCGGATCGTCCTCTTGAGATCTGGCCCGGCCCGATGGAGGGAGTGTCGCAGGAGTATTTTGTTCAGGCGGCCAACTCGCTGCGCCTGGTCGAGCGCTGGATGACCCCGTTCTACCGGGTGGGCGGCGGCCGTCCGGCCCGGCGCCGACTGCAGGAATTCTTCGCACCGTTCGCGGCGGGGGGGGTGCCGGTCTATGTTCAGCTGATGGGAACCGATGCCGAGTTGATCGGGGCGGTGGCCCGGGAATTTCTCGCCATCGGAGCGGCCGGCATCAACTTGAATTTCGGCTGTCCAAGCCGGCGGGTAACCGCCGGCGGAGCCGGAGGCGGAGCCCTGCGGGCACCGGATTGCATGTTGGCCCTGGTGGACAAGGTGAAAAACGCAATCGGGTCCGCCGATCTGAGCGTCAAGCTCCGAGCCGGATTCGCAACATGGTCGGAAATTGACTGCCTGCTGCCGGCCCTGGCCGCGTCTGGAACGATTTCCAGATGTTTTCTGCATTATCGTACCGTATCTGAACTCTATCAGCCCGTTTCCGGTCGGGAAGAACGGTTCCGCCGGGCAGCCGCTCTGCTGGCGCCGGTTCCTCTGATTGTCAACGGTGATATTGCCAGTGTCGTTGAAGGGCGTCAGCTGGCTGCCGCGGTAGGAGCGACCGGAGTCATGGCCGCACGCGGCTGGATGCGCGATCCCTGGCTGCTGCGCCGTTTTTACGACAGCACAGTTCCTGATCCGGAAACCGGACGCCGGCGCTTTTTCACCGCTTTGACCGCCCGGAATCCCTCCCCCGGACAAACAGTAGAACTTGCCCGTCTGCTGTGGGGCGGAAGTCATCCTGAAACCGCGACCGCCCGCCGACGCTTCCTGCGGGAATGCGGCAAATCCAGATGATTTTGTTTTTATTTCAGCCATCCGGATGTTGACATTTGGTTTAACCGGGATATATTAAACTCAATTTGAATGCTTCGGGTGAAGGATGTTTCCACTCCGCACCCCGGCTTCAGGCGCCAATTCGGAGAATTGACGCGGACTCATGTCAAGGCGCTTTCGGGCGAAGCAGCTTTGCTGAATCCGAACTTGGTGAGGATGACAAGCGGTTGAAAGAACCGGATCCGGTCGGGCTGAGCGTTCCAGCCGGCTTCCCGGTCAGTTGGATTCTTTCGACCCGCCGGCAGAACCAGTTTTTCTACCGGAGTTGCCGCATTTTATGGTTCGGGATCCTGCAAGGTGGGTCGCCGTCGGTGGCCATTATTGCAGCTCCCCCTTCATGAACGGTTCATCCTCCAGGATTTTTGCAAGCGTTACGCCAAACAAAAAAAGGGGGGCAAATGACCTGGTGGAGCTGGTGCATTGTAATTATTCCGTTCTCATTCGTTCTGTGGATGGCGTTTTACTGCCGCAGATACATTCGGGGGGTGGCGGATTTCCTGGTGGCCGGACGCGTAGCCGGACGCTACGTGATTTCTGTAGGCGGGGTGGAGTCCGCACTCGGAGTCGTCACCCTGGTGGCCATGGCGGAAGTTAAATATCAGAGCGGTTACGGCATTGTATTTTGGAACAACATTCTCGTACCGCTGAGCATTATTATCAGCCTGACCGGATTCTGCGTTTACCGATTCCGTGAAACCAAGGCCCTTTCCATGGGCCAGTTCTTGGAAATGCGCTACAACCGCGCATTCAGGGTATTTGCCTCGATCATCCGCTCGATGGGGGAAATGATGACCAACACCATCGGCCCGGCGGTGGCGGCGCGCTTTTTCATCTACCTGCTGGGAATTCCGCATACTATAAGTCTGTTCGGCTTCAAGTGCCAGACTTTTGTGATAATTTTGCTGGTAGTCGTCCTGCTGGCGCTCATTGTGCTGTGGACCGGCGGCCAGATTTCCCTGATCGTGACCGATACCATTCAGGGATTGATAAGTTATCCGATTTTTGTGATTTTCACGGTATTCATGCTCTCCCACTTTTCCTGGTTCGACGAAATGTGCCCCGCCCTGCTCGACCGAGTGCCGGGGGAAAGTCTGCTCAATCCATACGATATTGCCGCATTGCGCGATTTTAATATTTTTGCCCTGGTGGTTGCAATCTGCGCCAAAATTCTCAACACCGCCAGCTGGTTGGGGGCGGCCAGCGGCGGTACGGCCCGGTCGGCGCATGAACAGAAGATGGCCAGCATCCTCGGCTCCTGGCGGGCGGGTTTTGCCTATGTCATGTGCCTGATGATCGGAGCTGCCATGTTCGTCACGATGACGCACAAGAATTTTGCCGACGACGCCAAAAAAATCAGGGATGAACTGAGTAGCCGGGTCGCCGATGAAATCATCGACCATCCCGAAATCCGCGCCAGGGTAATTCATGCGGTGCAGCAAATTCCAGCACAGCGGCATGAAATCGGAATTGATTCTCCGCTGTCGCTGGCGTCCAACCTGGACACACCTTATTTCAACACCGTTGCCGGAGAGATGGTCCAGGGAAAAACCGCTTACGACCGCTCCGACGGTTACGCAAAACTGCTTGAGTTCCGTTCATTGTATCATCAGATGATGCTGCCGGTTTCAATGCGCAACATTCTGCCGCCGGCCCTGCTCGGCCTCTTCTGCCTTCTGATGGTCATGCTGATGGTCTCAACTGACGACACCCGGATTTTCAGCAGCGCCATCATCATCACCCAGGACATTATCCTGCCTTTTATCAGCAAGCCGCTGTCGCCGCTGGCTCACCTCTGGCTGGTGCGATTTGTCACCCTGTTGGTCGGAGCACTGTTTTTCGTCGGGTCCTTTTACCTTTCCCAGCTGGATTACATTCAGCTTTTCACCGTCATCATGTCGGCCATCTGGCTGGGTGGAGCCGGTTCAGTGCTGGTGGGAGGACTCTACACCCGTTTCGGAACCACCTCGGGAGCTTTCGCCGCGCTGATCACCGGATCGGCCATTTCCATCGGCGGGGTGCTGCTTCAGCGCAACTGGCCTGATCATGTGTATCCATGGCTGGTGGAAATGGGGTGGCATGACGGAGTGGCCCGTTTTCTGGAAGTGGTCACCTCGCCTTTCTCGCCTTACGTGGTATGGGTAATGAATCCGGTCAAGTGCCCGATCAACTCTCAGGAGTTTTACTTCATGTCCATGGTTTTCAGCGTGTTCACCTATGTTCTGGTGTCGCTGCTCACCTACCGGAAACCATTCAACCTCGAACAAATGCTTCATCGCGGTCAATACGCCACCGAAGGAGACAAACCCATCTCCTCGCCATGGACCTGGCGCAATGTCTATAACAAGCTCATAGGAATTACTCCGGAATACACCCGCAGTGACCGGATCATCGCCTGGTCAGTGTTCTTTTACTCCATTGTTTACGGTGTCATTCTGGGATTTATCGGCATCGTGATCTGGAACAGTGTCGCACCATGGCCTCCGGAATGGTGGGGCTGGTATACTCTGATCAAAAGCATTCTGGTGCCGGCGGCAGTTGGCGTGGTTACAACCGTCTGGTTCTTCATCGGCGGCATCATTGACCTGAAGCGCATGTTCCGGGATCTCAGCAAGCGCATGGACGATCCGCTCGACGATGGACGGGTGGACGGCAACGTTTCACTCTCGGACAAGGCGGCATTTGAGAAACTGGAAAAATCCCGCTGATCCTTCCGGCGGAACCGGACGGAGCGCCACCGCTCACTCCGGCAGAGCGGCAACCAGTTCCCGGAACCGGTTGCCGCGCGCCTCGTAACCGGTAAACAAATCAAAACTCGCACATGCCGGAGACAGCAGCACGGTATCTCCCGGCCCCGCCAGCCGGCGGGCCGCTTCAAAGGCAGCGGAGAAATCCATCCCGCAATTCACCGGAGTCATGCCGGCGGCGGCAAGCACTCCGGCGATTTTGTCCCGGCACTGGCCGTAACAGACCGCGGCTTTCAGCTGAGGAACAATGCTTTTAAGGGGAGAAAAATCCATTCCCTTGTCCAATCCGCCCAGAAGCAGCACCACGGGGGTTGAAAATGTTCGTACCGCCGCCAGCACCGCCGCCGGATTGGTCGCCTTGGAATCATTCACGTAAACCACTCCAGATCGACTTCCGACAACTTCACAACGGTGGGCGCCTGGGGAAAAATCCCGCGCCGCCGCCCTGAACTTTTCAGAATAAAACCAATCCGCCGGAACAATCCGCAGCGCCAATTCCACCGCCGCCGCCAGATTTTCCACATTATGCGGTGCGGCTAAACGGGTTGAATCCAAATCGATGACTGCTCTGCCGTCAAGAACCAACTGGCGACCGACGGCCACCACCCGCCGTCCGGCATCCGAAAAACTCAGTCCCCAAATCCGGTTGCCGGAGACAACCCGATTAAAAATACTGCGTTTAACCGCGCAATACTCGGCAAATCCGCCGCGATAACGATCAACATGATCCGATTCCAGGTTGAGCAACACTGCGGCCAGCGGAGCAAAATCGCGACACAATTCCAGCTGAAAACTGCTGACTTCCACCACAACCGCCTCAAGCCGCTCCGACGGGGACTTCAACGCTTCCGCCGCCGCAATTTCTGACAGCGGCACACCAATGTTTCCGGCAAAGGCCGTACGGAGCCCGGCCCGTCTGAGCAAATGGGTCGTCAACTCGGTGGTGGTGGTTTTGCCGTTAGTGCCGGTCACCGCCAAAACCGGTATTCCGCCGAGATTTTCGAAACCGAACTCCAGCTCGCTGAGCATGGGTCTGCCCCGTTCCACGGCCTGACTATACAATCCTGACCGCAGCGGATGGACGCCAGGGCTGACGATATACTGATCGGCTTCAGGCAATTCCAGCGTCTCAGAGTCATTGACAATTGTCGCAAAATCGCCCCGGATCTCGGCAAGACGCACGGCCGCACGTCCGGAAATTCCCCCACCCAACACAACCAGTTTCATCAAATCCAGCTCCCTGCGGTTCCACCCCCGGTTTCGGCTCCGGCACCGCCGGATCACCATGAACCTCATTCCGTTGCCGTCGCAAAGACATCAATGCGGCACGGCATTCAGATAATATACTTGTCCTGACGCCGAATACAACCTGATTCCCAGGAGACGCCCGCCTTATTTGCCGAACCGGCTTGAAATCCCCCTCATGACAGATTATATTGTCGATGTTCAGAATCAGCATGAAATAATTCCGGAGCATGCGCAGAAAATGGCCGAAGAACTTATTGATCTTTCAGGGCAGAATATCAACGGGTATCATCTGCTGCGCGAACTCGGCCTGGGCAACACCGGTATGGTATATCTGGCGCGTCAGGAATCAATGGAGCGCGAGGTGGCTTTCAAGCGCCTGCTGCCGGAGTTTTCCAATGATCCTGAATATATCGCCAACTTCATGCGCGAATCCCGGATTGCCGCCCGTCTGGACCATCGCAACATCGTTCAGGCCCTTGACGTGGGATACGCCCCCGAAGGCTGGCTGTATTTTGTGATGGAATATGTCCCGGGGCATTCACTGGAAGAGATCAGAATGGAGCAGCCGGAGTTGATTTCGCTGGAGTTTCTGCTCCGGGTTTCGATTCAGCTTGCGGATGCCATGCAATACGCCTGGACCAACTTTCAAATGACTCATGGCGACATCAAACCGGCGAATCTTCTGATCCGAGACTCCGACCACACGCTCAAACTGGCCGACCTGGGCTTGGCCAATATCGGCGGAACCGGCAGCGGCGGTTCCATCATGGCCACGCCGATGTATGCTGCCCCAGAGGTGATCACCGGAGCCAACAGCACCCCCAGCGTTAAGAGTGACCTCTACAGCTTTGGGGTGATGTTTTATGAACTGGCCGGCGGCACGGCACCTTTTCACGGAGACATTGACACCATGCTGCGCAGTCACGTCGAAAAAGTTCCGACCCCGCTGATAGAGATGAATCCCGACCTTGACCGGGAGGTCTCCGACTTTGTCGACCGGCTGCTGGCAAAAAATCCGGATGAGCGCCCGGCAGATTGGATTGAAGTCAAAGAGTTCGCCCGCCGCTACCTGGATAAACTCAGAGTACGCAGCAACTCCTCCGGACCGGCACTTGATCTCAACCATCTGAAGCCGGAACGTGACAATCCGGAACCCATGTCGGAAGGTGCCAGACAGGTTTTTGCCGCGATTGTCACTTTGGCTGCAGCAGTGGCCGTCGGTCTGCTGGCCGTCCTTGCCTGGCTGAGTCTGCGTTGACCGGCGCATTTCCCGGCCGTCGGAACCATCCGGGTCACTGTTGCAGCGACCGGAGTTTTCCTGGCGGCAAACCGGTAATCCGTTTAACGGCCTGGGAAAAATAGGAGGCATTCCAGAAGCCGCAGCGATGCGCCACTTCGGCGACCGGACATCCGGCAGCCAGAAACTCCAAAGCATGTTCCAGGCGAATTTCGCGCAGATAAGCGCCGGGCGTCCCCCTGCCCGCGTTCCGAAATGCCCTGCTGAGAGTTGCACGATGGATTTTCAACTCGGCGCAAATGGTGTTGACATCAGCTCCGGGGTCGGAAAACAGGCGCTCGACCGCAGTGATATATTCTGTGACCAGATTCGAATCCGCAACCTCGCCGGCCACGCCGGCGCCAGCCTGCTCCACCACCTCCGTTGCCGTCGTCACCGCCCGGCGCAATTCACGGGAAGTACCGGAAACCAACGCCCGTTCATACCGCTTGAAAGCAGACTCCGGTGGCGTACCGACGCCCGGCAACAGGGAACCATAACCGTAAGACCGCATCCAGGATTCCGCATTATCGCCGTCAAACGCCAGCCAGCGCACCACGAGTCCGGCTTTGCCGGCAATGTTCAGCCGGGGCGCCCGGGGATAAAAAATCACAACATCGCCGGCGGAAATCCTGCGCTCCTGTTCCTCCACCAGCATCCGGCCCCCGCCGGACTCGATCCAGGCAAGTTCGACAAAAGGCTTGACCACCCCGTCGGCACGCTCCTCGCCCCCGGGCGCCAGGCGGGTGCGTCCGGCTGAACGCGGATAAAACGGCAGCGGAACCGTCGGAATCGCCGGAAACCCCCTCCGACGCACCAGAAAAAAATCCATCTGCGACAAAATAGATGTTTTCACAACAAAAACCGTATTGAATATAAAAAAAACAGTCACATATTACTAATGTTCAGGATTAAATATAATTTCTCACAGCAGAAAATACAACGATCCAAATCATAAAAAGGTGACATCATGAAATGTGTTTTCAGTGACGGGCAAATCAAAATTGACGATCACCCGGTGCAAATCAGATCCGGAGCCATCCACTATTTCAGAACCCGGCCCGAACAATGGCGCGACCGCCTGGTCAAACTTCGGCAATGCGGTCTGAATACGGTGGAAACCTATTGCGCCTGGCATCTTCATGAAAAATACGAGGGAGAGTTCGATTTTTCCGGAATTCTGGATGTCGCCGCCTTTATCCGCCTGGCCGGCGAACTGGGTTTGATGGTAATGGTGCGTCCCGGCCCTTACATTTGTTCCGAGTGCGATCTCGGCGGCTTGCCGGGCTGGCTGCTGGGCAAACCCGGGATGCGGCTGCGCTGTAACAATCCGCAGTATCTGGACGCGGTGAAAAAATATTTTTCCCGTCTGCTGCCGCAGTTGACACCGCTGCAATGCACCCACGGCGGGCCCATTATCGCTATGCAAGTCGAAAATGAATACGGCGACAGTTTTTGCGGCGGCACCGCCCACCTTGAAAAAATCCGGGAAATGCTGCTGGCCGAAGAAGTTGACGTACAGCTTTTCACTTCCGACGGAGAGACCCCGGCATATCTGTACGGCGGCACTCTGCCTTCGCTGCCTGCCGCCGTCAATTGCCGCAACAACCCCGACGCAGCCTTTGACCGGCTTGACTCCATCAATACCGGATACGCCAATCCGCACTTGGTCATGGAATTGTGGGTCGGAATGGGCTGGCATTGGGGAAGGACACCGTTGCATCACCACGAAAATGATGTCGCCTCAGATATCCGTGCCCTTATGGCCGGAAAAAACCACTTCAACTGTTACATGTTCCACGGCGGCACCAACTTCGGTTTCACCAGCGGCGCGAACTATGAACCAGCCGGCAATCAATACATTTCCCGCTTGACCAGTTACGAGGTTGATGCCATTCTGGACGAGGGAGGCAACGCCACCCCTAAATATTTTGCAGTTCAGAGCGTGATTGAGGAATTCTGCCCCGGCAGTACCTCGGCTCCGGCGCCGCACGCCGGAGTCGCTTATCCGCCGATCGAAGCAACCGAATATGTGTCGCTGGCCGCATCACTGGACCAGCTGTCCGCTCCGATTCGCCGCCCCCTCCCCGAACCGATGGAAAACTTCGGCCAGTCATTCGGGCTGATTATGTATACAACCACGGTTCATCGCTTCAACAGCGGACCGCACCGTTTGTTCGGCATGCGCGACCGTGCCATTGTCATGCTGAACGGCAATCCGATCGCCACGTTGTACCGCAACGATCCGGATTGTTCATTCGAATTGTCCGTGGCAGAGGACAACTCCCGTTTGGACATTCTCGTGGAAAACATGGGCCGAATCAACTTTGCGCCGATAATGGACGAAGAACGCAAAGGATTAACCGGATGCGCCCGGGCAGGCATTACCATGCAGCTGGAGGATTGGGAAATTCGCCCGTTGCCGCTTGATTCGGTCAGCGGCTTGAATTTCACCAGACAGCTGCCATCCAGCTCGGAACCGGGATTCTACCGCGGCTGGCTCAATGTGGACAAGCCAGAGGACACTTATCTCAAATTCCCCCGGGGCGTCCGGGGCTATGTCTGGATCAACGGCGTCAACATCGGCCGCTACTGGAACATCGGCCCCCAATACACCTTGTATGTGCCGCGTCCCCTGCTGCACGAAGGCAGCAACGAGATTGTAATCTTCGAACTCCACGGCCTGCTGGAAACCCGTCTGGAATTCAGTGATCACCGACTGATCGGACCTATGGGACGGCTGGTTCAGTCCTGATCCCGTTTTTCGGCACCGCCGGAACCGGATTAAAGCCCGGTTCCGACGCTCTCTGATAAACTGGTATTACCGGTCAAACCGGCCGCGTAGCTCCGTACCGCGATTCCATGCCCAGATCGCCAGAATCACAGCAAAAAATCCGGCAACCAGACTGGCATGTTCCAGCTCCATTCCAAAACCGACAGGACCGCCATGAGCCGGACTGATCCAGAGAATGTAGGTTGTCACAATGTAAGTCATGAAAATTCCCGGAATTAAAGTGAGCAGTGGGGTTTTGCGGCAGGCAGTCAGCCAGACTGTCGCAGCGGTAAGAGTCGCTGCCGCCAGCACCTGGTTGCCCCACGCAAAATAATTCCACAGATTCTGGAAAGTTTTTTCATTCTGATTCGACCACCACAAGAGAGCGGCAACCAGGACAATCAGCGGCAGCGCCAGCAGAATCCGGTTGCGCAGCGGCTTCTGATCGATGTGAAAAATTTCGGCCGAGCTCAACCGCAAACTGCGCATGGCGGTGTCTCCGGAGGTGATCGCAAGAATCACCACACTGGCCACCGTTACGGCACCGACTTTGGAGTTCAGAAAATGAGTGGTAATCTCCACCAGAGTGGAAGTCGGATTCTGCAACATCAATTCGGGACGCAGGTTGTAGACCACCAATGCGGCTGCGGCCCAGATCATCGCAATGACCCCTTCAACCACCATCATACCGTAAAATGAAGAACGGGCCTGGCGTTCGCTGGCCATGGTCCGGGCGATAATCGGCGATTGCGTGGCGTGAAATCCGGACAGAATGCCGCAGGCGATGGTCACAAAAAGCATCGGAATGATCGGCATATTCTTCTGAGCAGTGAACATATTTGCCTTGAAACCGGCCGTTTCAGTCAGCAATTCGGGGCGATTGCAACACTCAATCATCATGAAGACAAAAACCAAAGCGGTTCCGATCAGCAGCAGACCGCCAAAATACGGATAAAGGGCACCGATGATTTTATCCACCGGAAAAACCGTCGCCACAATGTAGTAGATGAAAATCACCGCCACGGCATACCAGAATATGTTGGCGGACGCCATGTCGGCAATCAGGTTGGCCGGAACATTGATGAATACCGCCACCACCAGCAGCAGCAGGAAGGCCATAAATACGGAAAACACCGTATAAAATACATTGCCGGTGGTCATCCGAATCAGGGCTGGAAGGTTGGCCCCGCGGTGGCGCAGCGACATCATCCCGGAGACAAAATCATGCACCGAGCCGCCGATGATATTACCGATCGGAATGATCAAAAATGCGATGACGCCAAACTTTATTCCGAGAATGACACCGATAACCGGACCGATTCCGGCAATATTGAGCAGCTGAATCAGCATGTTCTTCCAATGCGGAAGCACCAGAAAATCCACGCCATCGTGCATTGTTCTGGCCGGAGTACCGCGATCATCCGGCCCCAGTACCTTCTCAACCAGTTTTCCGTAGAAGAAATAACCGACAACCAACAAAACCAGACCCAACAAAAATAATTGCATGAAAAACCTCCCTTATTCAGCAACAGAATACTATTAAGGCGCATCTCCCGCCGATGTTTCGGACGAGGGACCTATCATCTATTCCGACTTGAAAGGACTTTTGCCGAAAACCCACTCCCGCCGACGCTGACGGGCCACATCATCATCACTTTTCAACGACTCCACGAGCCGGCGATTGTCAGCGCCAGACACGGATTCCTGCAAAACCTGTCTTTCTTCCGGAGACAGATCGGCACCATCCAAATATGGTCTGGAGTCGTCCGGTTTTAATATGTCCGCCAACGGATCCCTCCCGACAGAGTTCCCCCCGGTCTTTTGCTTCGTTTCCGGAGCTTGCCGACGTTCAATGCGGTCATCATCGAAAAAATCCCGAAAAGCTGAACAACCGCACAACCCTGACATCAGTGCCAGCACAAGAAGCTCCCAAAAGCAAACCCTGTTTTTTTTCAACCAGTCCATCATCATTATTTCCCGTCATCAGACGCTTCAGATTTTCTGTGTACCCGCAACTGCCCGCAGGCGGCCGTCTGAGTGCCGCCCCGCTCCACCCGGCAAGTCACCCGGGCGCCGGCAGCCGCCACAGCGGCCTCGAAATCCCGGATCCGATCCGGAGCCGGCCGCCGGAATTTTCCGTCGGTCGGATTACAGGCAATCAGATTGACTTTTGCCCGATGCCGGCGGGCCAGAGCTCCCAGAGCCGCAGCGGCGGAATCGGAATCGTTAATTCCGGCCAGCAGTGTATATTCCAGCGTATACTGCCGACCGCACAATGCGCTCCAGCGGTCGGCCGCTGCCAGCACCTCGGCAATCGGATAACGCAACCGGTCGGGAATAATCAAAGCCCGCGTTTTGTCATCCGGGGCATGCAAACTGATCGCCAGATTGTACTCACGACGCAATTCAGCCAGCTTTAAAATCCCGGGCACCACCCCGCTGGTTGAGACCGTTATCCGGCGGGGAGACAATTTGAAATAATCCGCACTGGAAAGGATGTCGAGCGCCCGGCTCAATTCACTGAAATTCAACAATCCCTCACCAATTCCCATGAATACAATATTGTCGCATCTCCGCCCGGCCCGGGCACAGCCGAATAAAAACTCCTCCAGTATTTCTCCGGCGACCAGATTGCGGGTAAATCCAGATGCTCCGCTTGCGCAAAAACAGCATCCGACCGGACAGCCGACCTGAGTGCTGAGACAGAAAGTCAGCCGTCCGTCTCCGGCCGGGATCAGTACCATTTCCACGGCCTCGCCATCCCAAAGTTCAATCAGCATCTTTTCCACGCCATCGGTCGCAGTGACCACTTCGCCGACCCGGCTGCCGGGAGCATGCATAATCGACTTGAGCTGAGCCCTGAATGCCGCCGGCAAGTTGCTCATTCTCCCGGGATCGGCTTCCAATCGCTCGTAAATCCATTGGGCGAGCTGACGGCCGCGAAAGGACTTTTCCCCGCATTGCAAGGCCAGACTTTCCAAGTCACTTCGCCCGGTTCCGATCAAAAACGATCTCATGGCTGCTTCAGAAGCTCCAGTTTTTTCTCAACCGCCTCGGGTTCAAAACCGGGGTCATCTTTACCCAAGCGCAGAGAGCGCCGGTAAAACAGTTCTGCCTCCGCCGTTTTTCCGCGGGCGGCGGCAATGTCGCCGGCATGTTCGAGAATAACTCCAATGCCGCTGTCGGGATTGACCTGCTCCAACGATCTGAGAATGTATTTTTCCGCTTCGTCCAACTTACCGCGTTTGAACTCCAGCCAGGCCATGCTGTCCAGGACCGCACTGGAGTGCGGCTGGCGGGACAACGCAAATTTCAGCCGGCGTTCCGCTTTGTCACCGTCCACTCCAAGCACGACGGCGACATAACCGAATGCATTGGCCATTTCCGGATCCCGGTCCGCCGCTTCCCCGGCCAAGGCTTCCGCCCGGTGCAGATCAGCCGGACGACCGTATTTTTCAGCACTGATCAAAAGAGGTAAAACGGCATCCCCTCCCCGATCAGCCAAAGCATTGGCTTGTTTGGAAAGCTCAGCCCAGTCCTGCCGCCGCATGGCCATCCCCCACGCCGCCGCCCCTTGCACCGCTTCCTGAGCAGCGATCTTATCCAGCTGTTTTTCGGCTGCAGCGAAATCACCGCTTTCAGACAATGTTCTGAACCGAAGCCACTCGGCAAAAACCGGAGCGTAATCATGATCGCGCAAAAATTCTTCCAGTCGCGCCATATTACCGCTCCTGACCACAAGTTCAAGACGCAATTTATCGCAGGTCGGGGCAGGAAATTTACCGGTCAGACGTTCCACTTCCGCTCCGGACTCCGGATTATTTCTGGCGTACCGCCATATCAAATCACTGAAAAATTCAATCGGCGCCTCCGGCAAACGGTGTCCATGTGCCAGGAGAAAGCGTTCCAGGCGGGGCAGCAGGCGTTCGACTGATTCGCAAATCCGGCCCTTGACGGCATAACGCAGCTGAGCCGTACGCAGAAAATCCACTGCGGCAAGCGCCAATTCCAGGCGCCACATTTCAGCGGCGGAGTCCCTCTGATAAAGCAACTCCAGTTTCTTTACAACCGGCTCATAATTTCCGCCGGTCAGGGAGCACTCCAAATATTTTTCCCAAAAGCGGCGCAGCACTTCCCGGCTGCCCGCCAGCCCGCCGGATCCGGCAATCGCGTTGCCCCGCTCAAGCTGCTGGGGCAGTTCTTCTGATGGCAAAAACTGGAGTGATGCCCAAGCCCAAACCGCGTCGGGAGTTTTGCCAAAGCGCTCCCAGGCCAGATCAGCGAACTCCTTCTGCTCCGCCGGCGACCATTCCAGCTGATCCAGCCAGTTGAGTGCAACCGCAGCGGAATCGGAATCCCCGCCTTGGATTGCCTCACCGAATGCGACTGCCTTCATCACCGGAGCCGCGCACCAGAGCCCGAACACCAATGCGTCTAGGCGTTCAATTCTCCTGGCGTCATCGGCCGGCACCCCCTGCTCTGCGCAATTCGCCGTCCCCGACGTCACGCCCGCCAAAATCGCCGCAAACAGGAAACCGCGTAATGCACCCATGTTTCACCATTGCTCCGGTCGGATCCTTCCGGCCGGATCCCGAAATTCCATCCTTCTGTCAATGCAGCCGGAATCAGAGAGAGTTCATAAAAAAAGCACAAGTCCGCCCCAAAGCGCTCCGCAACCGGCGGAACCACACTGGGGCGGACCTTACGACACTTACCGGACCAGCCGGTTATTTCTTCTTGTGCCGCAACAGCTTCAGCTGCTTCTTGCGCTTGTGCTTGGCGATCTTTTTACGCCGTTTCTTCTTGAGGTTGCCCATGATAATCTCTCTTTTGGTTACTTCTCAATTTTGACGAAGTCTATATAATGTAGCTCAAATTAGGTGAAATTCCCAACCTCTACGGAAAAATTTTTGCATTTTTTTACCGGATGCGCCCCGGACCGCCCCAAAGAACGGTCCACCGATCAACAAACCGCAATCCGCAGTGAGTGAGATCCCGAATGCCTGAGACCATTATTTACCGGAGGATGCAGCCAGATCAAACTTATTGATCAGTGTCAGCCTCCCGTTTTCAGGGGCCTTGACCTCATAATAAACCATTGTATATTCGCGGTATGGCGGCTCGCACGGCAAGGCCATTTCGTGCGCGGGGCGGCTGCGCCAGGTTCCGGAGGGAGAACTGCCGGCCGCCGACACCGTCATGGTGCGCCCTTTGGCAGTCAACGTCACGCGGTTCCCATCAATGGCGGCCACCTTGGCCGGTGTGCAGAACTGAACTCCGACAGAGGCTCCCGGCTTGACACCGCTCAGCTGATCCGTGACCACAAGTCCGCGGTCAGGGCCGACCTGCCAGGTGCGGGTATAGCTCTCCAGCTGTCCCGTGTATAAAGAAGAGAGTTCCATAACCACTTCGCGATCGGAAAACGAAGTTATTTCTCCCCGTCCCTTCACCAGCTGAAGGGCATCATCAATGCGCAAAATGCCATGAGACCCGGGACCGACGTGAAAAACGGTCCAGGCATTGCTGTCCTGCCGGTTGTGACGATCAATTCCGGCCTTTTCCATTTTAACATAGTCGCTGGCGCCAAGATCGTGGATCCACCGGACGCCGCCGTTTTCCAGGACATAGGAACCGGCATCCATGTGCCCGTGGGAGGCGCCTGGCGAACCGCCTTTGACACCGAGATAAAAGTCGTCCGTCCCGAAACCGCTGCGTAGAATCACAATGGGGTTGGTGGCATTTTCGCCGCTGAAATAAGCCTTGGGAGCTGCGGTTGCCGCCGGTTCAGGGAAATTTTTGACGTACAACATCGCCAGCGGCAGCAGACGGTCCCGTTCCGCTCTTGGCGACTTGGTCAGATTGACTATTTGCGCATTATAGCTGTCATAGCGTTTGTATTTTTCAATCAGATAATATCGGGCAAAATCCACGAATCCCCGGATTCCGCAGTCGGAATAAGAGAAAACCAAGCCGACGTTTCCGGTGCCGGCTTCGATGAAGTCAATGGTTTTATCCACTCCGGGAATCCGGTCCAAACCGAAATTGGTTCCGAATGCCGCATCGGTAACTGCAAAAAACACGCAGTTGAACATGGTGCCGTAGCTCCAGTATCCGGGGCCTTCAGGATAAGCTCCCGACGGAGAATACGAGTGTTTCATCACCCGGGGCAGATTCTTAATTGCACGGTTGATGGTGTCGCGGGCCAGCCGGGGATCATAATCCGCCACCGCAATCGCAGCAGCGGTAAGTGAGCTGTGGCAAACCTGGCAGATATTGGTGGTTCCGGAGGCCCACCATTGCCGTTCCCGAAACGAACGCCGCAGAGCGCGCTCCAAAATGGTTTCCGCAACAAGACGCCGTTCATCGGGAGTGAAGAAATCATACAGCCAGTCGTAGGCAATGGAGCAGGCCAAAGCCATTTCAGCGGTATCGAGGAAAAAACGCAACTGCCACTCCGGATAACGGCAGGCAGCCAAAGTCTCCTTAACCGCCTGCCTTGCGTAATCCTCGTTTCCGGTTATGTAATAGGCCGTCGCCAGAGCGGTAATCCGGCCGAGGACTTCCCGGGAAAAATGAAGCAGCCGCCCTCCCCATTTCGGAACCCGTTTGGCGACCGGGGTGTTGACAAAACAGTTTGCCCTCCGAATGATGCCCGGAGCCAGCAATCGGCCGGCCGGGGTGTCGACAGCGTTGGTGCGAATCAGCGCCGGTCCGTCCTTGGGCATCAGCCGCGGATGGGGAGAAGCCGCCACAGCATTGATCATCGCCTCGCTCACCGACCTCTGAACTTCCGCCGCAAAAACGGTCACGGCCATAAATCCGACCGCCAATCCAATCCAAAACCTCATGCAGTCACCTCAGATTTTCTCTTCATCCGCGCTTTAGCCCCCACTGAATTTCAATCAGATCAGAACCACGTTCTTGGACTCATCGTAATATACCTGAAAACCATTTTCTTCAAGTTTGGAATCTCCGGGGGCCACGCTTTCGACGTGACCGTCACCGAACTGCATATTGGCCCGGTTGCCATGTACCATCCACAACGCCCCGTCCGAACCGCTGCTGGAAGAGTCTTTAAGTTTCAGTGCACAGGCCTGCCGTTTCATATTAATGCTCCAGGAGTCAGCCGAAACATACCAGTCCGCAGGCCGATATATCTTCCCGGTCCGGATCATGTAGCTGTTGACTCCATCAACTGATGACGTGTCAAACCATTCAGTAATCTTCCGGCCGTAAAAACTGGACGGCAGATTGTTCGCCCGCAATCCATAGGTGCCGTTATCGCATTTGCCCTGAGTTTGCAGTTTGGAACGTGAATTTTCCGAATTTTCAACGGGACATTCAACCACCGTCGTCGGGATGTATCTGACATTCTGAAAATCATAGCCGCCGTAATTGTATCCAGTCAGAAAATACATGGCGTATACAATTTTGGTGCCTCCGCCATTGAGATTGTAAACCACTGGAATCGTCCCGTTGTTGGCATCGGCATACATATTGAATGCCATCCCGATCTGTTTTAGATTGCCGATACATTTGGTCGACAATGAACGCGACCTGGCCTTCTGCAGCGCCGGCAAAAGCATGCCGGCCAGGATGGCGATGATCGCAATAACCACCAGAAGTTCAATCAAAGTGAAATGCTTTGTCTTTTTCTGCATAATCAGCACCGAAAGGGTTGAATGTTATGTTTTTATTGCATAAGGTACATGAATAATGTATCACTCTGATTATGTGATGTCAACAAATGAAATTGAAAAAGAGTTCCATCCTGAATTTATGCGCTCCCCACCCGGAATCGGCAAGAAAATTCCGACCGCGCCCCTGCAAGTGATCTTCTTTAATCCCGAAATTTCAGATTTGAGGGACACCGTTTTTCGTAAACTGATCTTCTGTACAATAATTGAGCCATCGACTTGACAAATCTGCTTTAAAGCGGTATTCTTGTAACAAGCAATCAACAAAAACCCCGCTTCCGCCCCCAGGCAAAACCGGCCTGCCGGCAGCAACTGACAGGGAAACGGCGAATCATGAGCCAGAAAATTCTGATGATCGAAGACGATGCCTCGATCTGCGACATGACGAAAATGAATCTCAACATGAATGGCTACTCGCAGGTATTTTGCGCCACCAGCGGAGAAGAGGGACTCGAACTGGCGGCCCGCTTGCATCCTGATTTAATTCTGCTCGATATCATGTTGCCCGGCATTGACGGTCTGACCGTCTGCCGAAATCTGAAAAACACTCCCTCCCTCTCAGACATTCCAATTATTATTCTTACGGCCAAAGGGGAGGAAAACGACATTGTTCTGGGGTTGGAAATCGGAGCTGACGATTATATTACCAAACCTTACAGCAGCAAAGTCCTGGCTGCCCGGATTGCCGTTCAACTGCGCCGTAAAACCGCCATGGCGGGGCCGACGGAAATCCGTCTCGGCGAGCTGACCATAAATACCGATTCCCACCGTGCCCTGCTTGACAACCTGCCGCTGGTGCTAACGGCGGATGAGTTTAAGACCCTGACCCTGCTGGCCTCCAACCCCGGTCGGGTGTTCACCCGCAACCAGATTATCCGCGAAGTTAAAGGCGGCAATTACACTGTCACGGCACGGGCCATTGACATGCACATGGTCAATTTGCGCCGCAAGCTCGGCAAGTGGGCCAACCGCATTGAAACCGTGCGCGGAGTCGGCTACCGCATCGCAGGAGAGTAAAACCGTATGAATCGCATTGATCTTCGGGATGTCTCACTGTTGATTGTTCCGGCAATTATCGTGGTAGTCATCGTTTTGGCAATCATTCTGCTCAACATCCAATTTTCCGATTTTCAAAATGCCTATGCCGGAGAAGTCGAAAAGGAGACCCGGCAGAATAATGCCATGCTGATGCGGGCCCTGCAGGATATTCTGGAGTCCAAACAGCTGGATAAAATGCATCGGCTGCTCGCTTCGGGGAAAGGCTCCAATCCAATGATTGTCAAAATTATCGCACGAGGACGGGGGGCGGTAATGGAAACCCCGGGGGCGCCGCAATACTTGTCCGAACACATCCGGGAACCCGAAATCAAAGGTTTTTTCAAACAAAACCATGATGAAAACGTATTGATCAAGTTTGACCGCTCGCTGGAATCCTACATGATCTACCACTCCATACGTTTCAAGGCCAACAATCAGGACTATGTGCTGGTGATGGCTTCCAAATGCAACAGCATGACACTGCTCATGCGCCAAACCCGCCGGATGGTCTGGAGCCTGGCGGCGATCGGAATTGTTGCGACACTATTGCTGACTGCCTATTTTTTCCAGCGCATCAGACTGCCGTTGAACCGTTTGTTTGCCAGCACCTCCCGGATTGCGGCCGGCGAACTGGACAATCCAGTTTATATTCCCAGACACGGGTTGATCCGGGAAATCGCCCTCTGCCTGCAATCTCTGACCGAGCAGCTGAAAAAACAGATCATATCACTGCGGGACGGAACCAACGAGCGTGAAACCATGCTGAACGCTTTGAGCGAAGCTATTCTTCTGCTTGACGCTGACGGCCGGGTGGTACGCTGGAACCACTCCGCTGAAACATTGTTTTTTCCGGGTAAAACAGCTGACGAAACTAATCCGCCGGACTGCCCGCCCCAGCTCCGGGAATACATTGTCAGAACGGACAATCCAGGCATTCATGCGGAAAAAATCCATTTCCAGCGCGGCCGCCGGGAATATATTCTGCTGGTCAATGCGGCGACTTTCATGCGGGATGGTCACCGCTTTCTGCTGATCTCAGCTACGGACATCACAGAAATCAGCCGGCTGGAGGCGTCGCACCGCGAATTCATCGCCGCCATTTCCCACGAAATGAAAACTCCTCTGACCGGCATTGTCGGAGCTGTGGACGCCATACGCGGTGGCGCCCTGGACAACGCCGAATACAAAGAGCGGTGCATCGCCACACTCGCTTCGCAATCCGAGCGACTCAACACACTGCTGCTGAATTTCTTAACCTTGGCCTCACTGGATGAGGAAAATCCGGTAAAGCTGCACAATTTCATGCCGGTCTTTCCCCTTTCGCTGCTCCGTGCCGTCGAGGAGGTCTGCCGGAGTTCGGCCGAAGCCGCCGGCATTGAAATCGCCATAACCGAATGTGACTCGGCAGAATTCCGGGGTGATGTCCAGCTTTTGCAGCAGGCGCTGGACAACCTGGTGATCAACGCGGTTATTCACAGCGGAACTCAACGCATAGAACTGGCGGCGGTCCGGAATTTGCAACTCAATTGTATTGATCTGATTGTCAAAGATTACGGTTGCGGCATTCCGCCTGAACATCAGGACCGGGTGTTTAACCGTTTTTACCGGGTTCCCACCGGCAATCGCCGAAAAAACGGCAGCGGCATCGGACTGACCATTGTCAAGCGGGTTGCGCTGTACCACCGCGGAACGGTCATACTCAATTCCGAGGCGGGGCGTGGTTCGGAGTTTCATCTCAGGCTGCCGCTTTGACGGGCAAAAATCAGTATTTTGTCAAAATTCCGTCAAAATCGTTGTAACCGGGCTTTTCAATGCTAATTTATAAAATGTAGCCGCTTGGGCGGCGAATGAAGATGCGATTCAAAAATCAGATAATCATTGAAAAACGCGGGGACAAATTTTAATGAATTTTGCAAGGTGGCTGCCGGCCTGTTGTGTGTTGGCTGGAATGGTCTGTGGAGTTTGCGGCTGCAAGGATGATAACGGCAATAAGGCTGCGGAACGGGAAATCCGAGTCACACTGGCACCGTTGGAAAAACGCACTTTCCGCCGCCAGATACCTGTTCAGGGAACTGTCTGGCCGGTGGAGTACGCAACCATTTCCGCCAAAATCAGCGGAACGCTTGAGCTGCTGAAGGTGGACGAGGGTGATTCCCGTAAAAAAGGGGACGTGCTGTTCGGAATCGACCGGCAGATTCTCAAAAACCAGGTCACCGTTCAGGAAAATGAAATCAAAGTCAAACAGGCTGAACTGGAAAGCGCCGGATTTGTACTGGAAAACGCGGAAATATCCGAACGCAAGGCCCGCCAGGATTATGAGCGCTTTCTGACCCTGTGGCAGTCCAAAGCCACCAGCCGGACTGATTTTGAAACTTATGAAACCAATTACAAAAAGGCTCAGACCGACGTCAGAAACGCCCGGGCCGCCATCGCCAATGCCGAAGCTCAGCTCAAGCAGGCGGAGGATAATCTGACGATTGCCAGAAAAAACCTCGACGATTCCGTGGTTAAGGCGCCCTTTGACTGCATTGTTACGGATAAATACGTGGAGGAGAACGAATACGTCAGCACAGGCCAGAACATTCTCAAGCTGGAAAACCAGAAAACCCTTGAAGTAATCTGCTACATCAGCGCCATCTACTACGGACTGATCGAACCGGGCAGGACCCCGGCTGAATTCGCGCTGGACGGCGAAGTCAAAGGTGAAGGAGTCGTAACCTATAAGGCTCCGAATATCGACCCCGAAAGCCGGACCTTCAAACTCAAAGTGCTGGTTCCGGAATCCATCCCGCTGGTCAGCGGAACCCTGTGCGATCTCAACCTCATTCTCGAAGAAAAGGAAGCCTACGGGCTGCCGGCTGACGCCTTGCTGCTGCGGGCCAACGACCGGTACATCGTCTACGCGATTACTCCGGAGAAGCGGGCCCAAAGCCACGACGTCGAGCGGGGGATCATTGACGGCAAATACTGCGAAATCGTCAACGCGCAGGACATCCTGACCGAACGCTTCGTCGTCACCGGGCAAACCTTTGTCAACAACGGGTCGCTGCTCCGGCCGAACCCCCAGAATTAACGGAGGGGCAGTTCATGTTTCTGAGCAAATGGTCCGTTCAACGGCCGATTGCCATGACGGCATTCATCATCGTGCTGGTTATGATCGGGGCAAGTCTCTACCCGGACATCAGCATCGACCTGCTTCCGCAAATGGAAATTCCCACGGTGCTGGTGCGCTGCGAATACGACGGTGCCAGTCCGACGGAAATTGAAGTCGAAGTCGTCAAGCGGATTGAGGACGCGGTTTCTTCGCTCGACGGCATCAAACATATCACCAGCGTATCCATGGAGGATGAAGCCCGTATCCAGCTGGAATTCAATATGGGCACCGATGTGGACATTGCGGCAACAGACATCCGCGAAGCCATCAACCGGATCCGCCAGGATCTTCCCGATGGAGCCGATGAACCCACTATCCGCAAAATCGACACCAACGCCACCACCGTCGTTCAGGCGTTTCTGGTCGGTGACCGTACCCAGGATGATCTTTATGACTACGCGGACGACGTCATTGCCGACCGCTTTTCTTCGGTTCCCGGCGTGGGAGAAGTCCGGGTCTACGGTGCCAATGAAATGCAGATTCATGTGCTGATCGACCGGGAAAAGCTCACGGCCATGAATCTTTCCATTGCCGACGTGGTCGGCAAACTCCGGGAAAACAACGTGCGTGAACCTTTGGGACGCATCCAGTTTGACAAGGGTGAAAAAAACGTCACGTTTGACGGAGATTTCAAGGATTTTGAACAAATCAAGGCACTGGAAATCGGAAAATTCCAGAATAAACGGGTCTACCTGCGCGATGTGGCGGACGTTAAGTTCATGAGCCGCGAGGTCCGCAGCAAAGCCTACGTCAACGGACAGCCTGCCGCCAGGTTCCGCATCATCAAGAAAGGCGAAGCAAACGCCATCGCCGTCATCAACGGCATCCGGGACCGCTTTGAATCCATGAAGCGCAACGGCGAACTGCCGACCGGTATGGAACTGGTCTGGTTCACCGACTCCGGCGCGTTCATTCAGGCATCAGTCGACGACGCCTGGAGCAGCATTATGACCGGCATTATTCTGACCGCAGTGCTGCTGTTTCTGTTTCTGCACGAGCCGAGATCAACTTTCATTGTCATGGTCTCCATGCCGATCTCGGTGATCGTGACTTTTGCCGTTATGGCCTACTTCAATTATTCATTCAACATCATGACGCTGCTCTCGCTGGGGTGTTCAGTGGGGGTGCTGGTTACCAACTCGATTGTGGTGATTGAAAACATTTTCAAGCACATCGACCGCGGCGAAAACATCAAAACCGCGGCGGAACGCGGCACCGGCGAGGTAATTGCGGCGGTGTCGGCGAGCGCTCTGACCAATGTGGTGGTATTCGTGCCGGTGATGATGATGACCACCCGGATCGGCAGCATGATGGTTCCGTTCGCCGGTGTTATGGTGGGGGCGACCATGGTGTCGCTGTTCATCAGCTTTACTCTGACTCCGATTCTGGTCTGCGTATTGCTGAAAAAGCGGAAAGCGACTGGAGAGAACGCGAAAAATCAGACTTTGCTGCAGAAAATGTTCGTACCGTGGGATCGCGGCTACGACTGGCTTTGCCGGAAATTCAACCGGAGTATTGAGTGGACGGCCCGTCATCCCCGTTCCCTGATTATCGCGGTTCTGGCAGCTGCCATTGCCACCACGTTGTGGATTGTTCCGCAGGTGGGACTTTCATTTCTGCCGTTCTGTGATCAGGGCGAGATTCGGATTAAATTTGAATTTCCGACCAACTACAACCTCGACACCACTACCAGATTGATGCAGGAAGCCGCCGATCACCTCAAAAAATTTGATTTCATCCGCGGCATGTCCATTTCAGTCGGCGACTCTGACAGTACCCGCGGCCAGGTCGGTTCAGCGGTCTATCTGGGCCAGATCAATCTGAGGACCACTGACAAATTTGAGCGCAAGGAATCCATCGATGACCTTCAGGCGATGTTGCGTGAAGAACTCTCCTATCTCGACAACTGCCGTATAACCCTGTCGATTCCGCCCACGTTCGGCGGCAGCGGGGCGGAAATCCGCTGCGTGATGAACGGCCCCGACCTCGACATCCTTGAGCAGGCGGAAATGGAGGTCATGGAAAAACTGCCGACGCTGGGAATAACCCGCGACGTCGATTCCAGCCGCCGTGAACGCAAACCCAACATCAACATCACCCCCCGCCGGACGGTTCTGCAGAATCTCGGTATTTCCGCCAATGAACTTTACGAATATCTGCTCGGTTCGCTGGATGGGATTGAAGTCGGGGACTACCGGACCGGAGCCCGGACCTTTGACATCCGGGTGAAAAACCGCAAGGAATACGGCGAGGAGCAGCTCCGACAGGCGGCACCGGCAATCAAGGACAACAATCCGCTCAGTGCGGAAGCACTCGCTGAAATCCGCGAAGACTCCCGTCCGGTGGTGATCAATCGTTACGACAAGGCCCGCACCATGTGGCTTTACGCCAATACCGCGCCGGGAATGGCTCTCGGAACGGTATCAAACACCATCGGCAGAATGGCGCAGGATGCGCTGCCGCCGGGGTACGGCGTCAGAATGAGCGGCAACGTGGAATTCATGAATGAAACCGCCGAAGAATTCGTGCATGTCATTATTTTGGCCACCCTGCTCACCTACCTGCTGATTGCGGCCATCATGGAATCCTGGACCCGACCGTTTTTGATTATGTTTACGGTTCCGCTGGGCTTTCTCGGCATGTACGCCACCTTGTGGCTGGCCGGGATGTCCATGTCCATGATGGGATTGCTGGGCGGAGTTATGATGATTGGTATTGTCGTCAACAACGCGATTCTGATCATGGACGAATGTGCCGCCCTGGTCAGAAAAGGCGAAACCACCCACCGGGCCATGCTGTTGGCCACGGAATCGAAATTCCGTCCCATCGTGATGACCAGCATCGCTTCGGTGGCCGGTATGCTGCCGATGGCTTTCGGAACCGGTCTGGGTTCGGAGTTGCGTTCAAGCTGCGGCATGGGCGTGGTCGGCGGCCTGTCGATAGCCTCGCTGCTGACCCTGTATGTGATTCCGGCGCTATATTTCATCTTTGTACACGACACCGCCAAACCGCGCCGCCGCAGACACTGGCGGAGGTGGTTGAAGCCATTGTGGCCGGCAAAGTGTAAAGGCTGATTGCGCTGAAATTCGCATGAGGTTTCACCACTGGCGGAGCTGCTACCAGCCTTCAGTTGCCGGGAAACAGAACAGCGCATTCCCCCTGCCCCGGGGCGCGCACAGACTATATGCCTTTAATTGTCATAAATCACAAAGCCTGGGATTAACCGTCAGTTGCCGCCCCTGCAAGTTAAACCAGGCTGGTGCCCACACAAATGGAGCAACAGGTGAAAGGCATTGCATTACGTCCGGATGCCGCCCGGCAACCTGGCGGTATATAGAACAAAATCCGGCAATTCCAATTTTGTCGCGGACAAGAATTTGAACGAATTAATAATTGACATCATACAGCAAATCTTCGCCGAGAAAAACCTGCTGAATCCGGTAAATTTCCATAGGCTTCGTATCCGTCACGGCGCAGGATTCGGCATGGCCGTCGAGAAAAAGCCAATTGGCGCGTTCATTGTGCACAAAGTACATTCCAGCTGTCGACCCGGAGGGTTTATGCGCCATAACCCACCCCATCGTCCACAAGTTGTTGTAATGGCGGAGACTGTCGCTCAGCACAACCCATTGGGACGGACCCTTCGCCTTGGCCGGCAAAAGGTAAGTCAGATAATCGGTGTTGCAATACGCTGTATTGCGATAATCGGCATGCAGATTCCCCGGAGACGTGGATACCACTCCGTATACAGCAGTGGAATCTTCACCATATTTGAATGGATGAATTGACGGACAAACCCCGGTCCCCGTCCCCTGAATATAACTCGGGGTTTTATGCTTCCAGTCATGATTGTCGATTTCACCGCGAAGAAATCTCAGCCAAGTACGGCCGGAACCGGAATCCCGATAATAGGCCAACGGCACTATACTCTGATTGTCATCACCATATTGGGCAAAACCCAATCCGTTCTGCTTCATGTTATTCAGGCAGGATGCGGTTTGGGCCCGGGCACGCGCCTTGTTCAACGCCGGCAAAATATTCCCGCCAAGATGGCGATGATCGCAATCACTACCAGCAGCTCAATTAACGTAAACAAACGCTTGTTTATCATAATAGACCCCCTTTTCAGTTGAACAAGTTTCGTACTTCTGTCAATCATTTTCCGAATACCCGGTCCGCGGTGGGAATTGAATTCGCGGCTCCGGCCTCAGAAACGGCCAGATCAGCGGCACGGGCAGCGGCGTTCATCGCACCCTCGACAGTGAGTTTACGGTGAATACCAGCCAGAAAATAGCCGGTGAAAGTGTCTCCGGCTCCCGTTGTGTCAACCACCTTAACCTTCTGAGCCGGCTGGAAAATCCGCTCTCGGCCACGCTTGAAAAGAGCACCAGCCGATCCAAGCGTGACAATGATGCCAACGTGAGGATAGCGTTCAGCCAGGCATTGCGCCGCCGTTTCGGGATTATCGCACCCGGTCAGTACGAAAGCTTCAATTTCATTGACAAATATAAATTCTGCCAACTCCAACGGATAGTTGCGTACATTTTCCCTGCATGGCGCCGGATTGATGGCGATGCGTGCGCCACGTCCGGCCGCCGCCCGCATGATTTCCGGAATGGAATTGATCTCATTCTGCAGCAGCAGCCAGCCATCCCGGGGAATCTCCGCCACCACTGCCGCAATTTCCGTTGAAGTAATCTCAAAATTTGCTCCCGGTTCCAGCACAATCGAGTTGCGCCCCTCGGAGTCAACCTGAATGAAAGCTTCACCACCCGGCAGAGACTCATCCTGCACAACCAGTTCAACATTCACTCCATTCTTTTGCAGGTACTGCCGCAGCACATCTCCGCCCCGGCCGATCTTTCCGGCATGAGCTACTTTAAGGCCGGCACGGCTCAGGGCAATCGACTGATTGAGTCCCTTGCCGCCCGGAACCGCGTCCGAGCCGGTGCAGCTCAGCGTTTCGCCCGCCCGCACCAGATGATCGACCTTGAATATCCGATCAAGATTCAGCGAGCCGAAATTCAGTACGTCGCAAGTCATTTTCACGCCTTTTTGCCGGCGAAGCGGTCAATTCTTGCGTACATGTCATCAAACACTGAATCGCGGTCAATCCAGGTCGCAGCAGCCATAATCAATGGATTGTTCTCATCCACGCTCCAGGTGCAGTCGTCTGACAGCCGCGGGCGGGGACCAATGTGCCACCGAGTGGCGGCGGGCAGGTTGAAAAATGAAATAGTCGCAATATCCCAGATAACCTTGCGCGGCTCGCCAAAGGTATTCTGATGCTTCAGGAAGATGTCCCGCAAATACGTGCCGATCGCTCCGGTGCCTTCCAGCCGCCGTGCGACTTCCGCGCTACAGGTTTCCAAATTGCTGACCACCCCGTTGCAGGGATATTGCAGCAACACGCACGGTGATTCAAAAACAGTCTGGGCCGCCGCAACATCTCCGGCCAAATTGAATTCTCTGGGCGTTCCTATCCAATTAAGCGCATGTCCGCCCAGCCAGATCACGACAATGTTTTCAGCCAATTCAGGCGCCAGCAACAATACGGAGGCTACATTGGTAATAGCCCCGATGGCACATATGAAGAGCTGCTCATTGTGCGCTTTGGCCGCCCGGGCTTCGCTTATGATGAACTGAACAGCCGGGGAATCCACCGGCTGATTTTTTCCGGACATAAAAGCAGGCGCTCCTTTGAAAAGTCGGACACGGGCCTGCATTTGCATCAGTTCAAGGATGGTGGAAACCTCCTGATAACTTCTCTCCATGCCCTCTCGGGGGGCATTTAAACTGGGATTGAAAAACGGAGCAGCAGTAATACCGCGTATTTCAATATTTTCAGAGGACAGCAAAGCATACACAATGGCAAACTGATCATCAATTTCGCATCCGGCATCGGTGTCAATAATAACCGGTACCGGTCGATCGGCGATCAAGGTAAACTTGGCAGGGTCGAGACGAATCATTTTATAATCTCCTTGTTTTAATCGGAAACTGCAACAGAATCCGATGTTTTCCAATTCAATTATAAAATAATTACAGAAAACAAGTTTGCAATGCGGTCAAACCGCACAAAATATATTTTGATTAGCACAAAACGTAACTTTGATGTACAACGCTGAGCGACAACCTGTTTTTCAGCGTCTTGCAAAACGTTTTTCCAGCTCTTTGCGGGTAATAGTCACCATGGTGGGTCGTCCATGCGGGCACAGGGTGCCCTGCCGGCAGCGCCGCAGCTGCCGCAGCAGCTCCCGGGCTGCCTCCAATGTTAATTCGTCATGGGCTTTGACTGCGGCATGGCAGGCCGCCCGGGCCACATACTCGGGTTCCACCGGCAGCCGTGCCGAGGCGTTTTCCACCAGCTCGTCCAACATATCAGGCAAAACCTCATCCAAAGCACGCCTGGTGCCGAGGGAGTTGGGAACTGCATTGATAATAATGGTGGCGCCGCCGGCCGGTTCGACATCAAATCCCAGTTTCTCAAAAACCTTGCTGTTGCGCAACAGCAAACCGGCCTGAGGGCGGGAAAGTTCCACCGTTTGCGGCAGCAGCAGCCGCTGGGAAGCGGCACCGGTATGCCTTGCTTCAGCCAGGAGGCGTTCAAACATAACTCGTTCGTGGGCGGCATGCTGGTCAATCAGCACCAGCCCCTCCCGCCCGGAAGCCAGTATGTACGTGGCATCAAAAATTCCAAGCACCTCTTCCGGCCAATCACCGGCGAATGCGATGGAAACCGGCTCAGGCTCCGGCTCCGGACAGGGCTTTGCCGGTTCAGGAGAAATACTTGCCCCCGTACCCGCCGGAAATCCAGTCGCCCCGTCGTCACGGTCAGTCAGCATCTCCGGAGCCGGATCTGACGATGAAAACTCCGGAATATCTGCATCGCCGGGAATACTCCGGCCGACGGCTTCCGACACCTTCGCCGTCGGAGGGTTTTTCTCCTCACTGTCTTCATCAACACAATGCCAGTTTGCCAAGTCAGGCTGCAGAGCATTCTTCGGCCGGTAGGTGATTTCCACCCCTTCCAGCACCCGGGCAATCGGGACTTTGCCAGACAACGGCAATCCGTTCGCCGGGCCCCCGGCCGCGGCGGAGTCCAGGCGGCCCCCACCTTTCAGCGCCGCGGCGACGGCCGCTGATACACAACGGGTTATCGCGAACTCCGATTTAAAACGCACCTCGCGTTTCGCCGGATGAACATTGACATCCACCTCTTCAGGCGGCAGTTCCAGAAACAGAACAACCGGCGGAAAACGACCGCTCTCGGACTCCAGAGTGCCATAGCCCTCCCGGATTCCACGGTAGATTGCCGGAGCCTCCACGGCTCTCCGGTTGATGAATACCCGCTGTTCGCGACGTCCGATCCGGGTAAAACCGGGACCGGCAATCAATCCAGTGATCCGGAGGGATCCCTCCCGGTGTTCCACCGGAATCAGATTTCCCGCATAACCACCGCCGAAGAGCTCACGCAACCGGTATTCCAACGTACCACCGGCCGGACAGTTGAACACCATTCTGCCATCAATTTTCAGCTCAAAGCCGATTTCACGATAACCGATTGCCAACGCCATGACCGCTTCTTCAATATGATGGGCTTCCGTAGCCGGAGACTTCAGAAATTTGCGCCTGGCAGGAGTGTTGAAAAAGAGATCACGCACCTCAACCGTGGTACCCACCGGACCGGCCCCCGGAGCGGTCTCCAACAAACGGCCGCCCTCAAGACGCACCCGAGTGGCTTCTCCGGAATCTGCCGTCCGGGTCAGCAGCGTGAATCTGCTGACCGCCGCTATTGACGGCAGGGCCTCTCCCCGGAACCCCAGGGTTACTATGCTGTCGATATCCTCAACAGTGCGAAGTTTGCTGGTGCCGTGAGGCTCAATGCAAAGCAGGGCATCATCGGCATCCATGCCGCAGCCGTCATCGGCGACGACAATCCGGCGGATTCCGGAACGCTCTGCGGTAACGGTAATATGCCTGGCACCGGCATCTACGGCATTCTCGACGAGTTCTTTGACTACCGAGGCCGGCCGCTCGATGACCTCTCCGGCGGCAATCCGGTTGCTGAGGTCTTCGCTCATTATGCGTATTCGGCTCATTTGGTTCCACTGCTCCCTGTATCGATGTTTCCACCGGTGGCGGCCGGCTCCTGAAACACAATGAAATCCACCGTGCGGAGGGGGATTTCACCAGTTCCGGAAACGGCCGCTTTTCTGTAAAACTCCGCCAGTTCCGCCTCCTGGCGTTTGAAATGAACCGCCGACAGGTTTCGGGCCACCAGCACCCGGTGTGAATTGAGATCAAACGCCCGTCTCAGGCAAGCCAATCCGGTTTCGAAATCCCCTCCGGCCAGCAAATTCATTCCGAGGTTATTAAGCAATATTGCATCGCCCGGAGCCATCACCAGCAGATCGCGGCATAACTGGCCTGATTCAGCATACTCGCCACGTTCATAGAGCACCCGGACCAGCAAACGCAACATGCTGACGTTGTCCGGTTCCAACCCGACCAGGTGCCGCAACAGCCGTTCAGCCTCGTCAAACCTCCCCTCTCCGGTCAGTTTCACACTCAGGCGGAACCAGCCATTCACCACGCCTGACCAGCCGGATCCCTCGTCCGGTCCGGAATCCACCGGACGTCGGTATTTCGCCGTCAGCCAGACCGTTCCCCCCAATGTCGCGGCAATAAGGACAATCAGAACGGCCGGCGCCAGTTTGACCGCCGTCACTCCCCGGATTGACAATGGCAGGCGCACCAGTGATTCTCCTCTCCGCTTACCGGTTTTGCCTCGGGGCGGCATTCAGCACAATGCCGCCGCAGCGCTTCCGCTCCGGCCTCTGCCACGGCACAACGGCTGACAAAGCGGCATCCGGATGGAAAATCCGCCGGAGACGGCACCACGCCGGGAATGGTCTCCAAACGTTCGGCTGCTCTCCCCAGGTGCGGCACCGCCCGCAGCAGAGCCCGGGTATAAGGATGGACCGGATGGGCAAAAAGCGTCCGTACCGGAGCATACTCCACCAGTTGCCCGGCATACATCACGCCGACCCGATCCGCGACTCCCGCGACAATACCGAGATTGTGAGTAACCAGAATCACAGCCATATTGCGTTCACGCCGCAGCCGCTCCAGCAGCTCCAGGATCTGAGCCTGAATGGTGACGTCAAGTGCGGTGGTCGGTTCATCGGCTACCAGCAGAGCGGGGTCGCCGGCCAGAGCCATGGCAATCATGACCCGTTGCTGCATGCCTCCGGACAGTTCATGCGGAAAAGCCCGCAGACGCGCCGCCGGATCCGGAATGCCCACCGCTTCCAGCAGCCGGATCACTTCGGCTTTCGGAGCGGCGATGTCCGGACGGTGCAACTCCAGAACTTCGGCAATCTGATCACCGATACGGAAAACCGGATTAAGTGAAGCGGAGGGTTCCTGAAAGATATATGCGATCTCCCGTCCCCGGATCTTCCGCAAATGCCGGGAGTCAATCCGAAATAAATCGACCGTTTCTCCGGAACGCAGCTCAAATGCCGCCGAATCCGCCCTCCGGACGGAAATGCCGCCCGGCAGCAATCCGGCCAGGGCCAGGCAGCTGGCGCTTTTACCGCAACCGGATTCGCCGACAAGAGCCAGTACTTCTCCCCTTTCAAGCTCAAAAGAAAGACGGTCCACAACCGGCAACCGGTCCCGGCCGTTGAAGAAATCAACAGAGAGATTTTTTACGCTCAGCAACGCCATATGATTATGTTGGTCTGCGACTTTTAGTTTTCCGTCATGCCGCCGGACTCCGGATCAGATCACTGCTCCACCGTCCCCAGCTGCATGCAGCGAAATATAGCACAAGCCTTAACAATATTCCACAACTTTTTAATTCCTGACAGTAGAAAAATTCCACCCTTGCGATATATTATAGGGTGGACTGCGGTTGCGGTCCTGTTTTCCTTGAGCTAAGACGGGAGTGTTTTGCATGGAACGAGTATTCATAACCGGCCGCGGCCTGATTTCCCCTTTGGGCGACAACCTGAATGCCAATGAAGTGGCCCTGCGCGCCGGCGTCAGTGGAATATCCAGAGTGCCGGATTTTGTTGAACACCGTCTGGACAGTCTGGTGGGCGGGCAGCCGAACATTTCTCCGGAATGCCCGCTCATTGACCGGAAAAAGCTGCGTTTCTGTCCGCCGGTCGGCGTTATGTCGGTGGTGGCGGTAAGTGAAGTTTTCGCCGAGGCTGGAATTCCGCTTGAAGAGGTACCTCGTCACCGCATTGCCATTATCGGCGGAGTGGCCGGCGGCAATTATCTTGAACTTTATCAGGCCGCCGACGGTTACGTCCACAGCGACTTCCGGCTGCGCAGCGTCACTCCCTACGCAGTACCGCGTGTGATGCCATCCAGCGCAATTTCCAATATCTCACTGATTTTCGGAATCACCGGAGAATCTTACGATGTCTCAGCGGCCTGCGCCAGCAGCGCCATCGCCATCATGGTCGGCACCCGGCTGATCCGCTCCGGCCAGTACGACATGGTCATAGCCGGAGGAGCCGAACAGCTCGATTGGGTTGAAGCACTGGGATTCTGCGCCTGCCGTGCGCTGTCCAAACGCTTCAACGACGAACCGCAGCGGGCCAGCCGGCCTTTTGACCGGGATCGTGACGGCTTCGTCCTGGCCGGCGGAGCGGCTTATGTACTGCTGGAGTCAGAGCGCAGTGTCAAAGCCCGCGGCGTCCGTCCTATCAGTCTGATCAGCGGAATTGCCTCCAACAGCAACGCCCGCGACATGGTGGTGCCTGATACCGCCGCCAGCGCAGCGGTCATGGCGGAGGCCATCGCCGATGCCGGACTGAAGCCGGAAAACATCGGGTACGTCAATACCCATGGCACCGGGACTCCGGTCGGCGATCCCATCGAACTTGAGGCCATCCGTTCAGTAATGGGTTCCAATCCGGCGATCAACAGTACCAAATCCCAAACCGGGCACATGGTCGGGGCCACCGGCGCGGCGGAAGTGATATTCTCCTCGCTCATGCTTGAACGCCATTTTATTTCTCCATCCATCAACCTGGAGAATCCGGATCCGGAATTCGGGTGGGCCGACCTCGTGCGAGAATGCCGCACCGGTACGACGATCCGCCATGCTCTGTCCAACAGTTTCGCATTCGGAGGATCCAACGCCGCCATCGTCATCAGCGCCTGTGACTGACGATGGCGCCCGGCGCCCCCGGGAATCAAGCCCTGACCGCTTGAAAAACAACGGGGGATTATGTTATACTTGCCCAACGCCGTCATTCTGAATCAAAGGAGTCCCGCTCATGGAAACGGTTCCCAAATCCATGCGTCTGCATATCGCTCTGTTCGGCCGCGCCAATGTCGGGAAATCCAGTCTGCTCAATCTGATAGCCAACCAGGATGTTTCGATCACTTCCCCGGTAGCCGGCACCACCACCGACGTCGTGGAAAAATCCATGGAGCTGCTGCCAATAGGACCGGTGGTGTTCCACGACACAGCCGGACTTGATGACTCTTCGGAACTGGGCGCCCGCCGGGTGGCCCGGAGCAAACAGGTATTCCAGCGCGCGGATGTCGCAGTGATCGTCTGTGAAGCCGACCGCTGGGGAACATGGGAAGAAGAAGCGGTGGCGGCGGCCAAGGCCGCAAATATTGCCGTTATCGCTGTCATCAGCAAAATTGATCTTCACGCTCCATCCCCGGAATTCATTGAACGGGTAAAAAAAGCCGGAGTTTCAGCGGTGCTGCCGGTATCCGGAGTTGATTTTAACAGAAGAGACGAGTTTCTCGGCGCATTCAAGCAAGCCATCATCGCCGGATCGCCTGACGAATTCATCAACTCTCCTCCGTTGATCGGTGATCTGGTCAAACCAGGCGATGCCGTCGTGCTGATTGTGCCGATTGATCTTCAGGCTCCCAAAGGAAGGCTGATTCTGCCTCAGGTGCAGACCATCAGGGACGCGCTCGATCATGACTGCCCGGTGATTACAGTCAAGGAAACCGGTTACCAGGCGCTGCTGCGGCAACTGGGGACCCCGCCGGCACTGGTAATCTGCGACTCGCAGGTGGTGGATCGCATGGTGGCGGAAACGCCGCCGGAAATTCCCTGCACCACCTTTTCCATTCTGCTCTCCCGTCTGAAAGGCGATATGACCGCCATGGCGAGGGGAGCCGCTGCCATCTCCGCACTCAAAAACGGCGACCGGGTGCTGATCGCCGAAGCCTGTTCGCATCATGCCACCCAGGATGACATTGGACGCGTAAAGATTCCCGGCTGGCTGCGCAATTACGCCGGCGCCGACTTGAATGTTCAAGTATATGCGGGCCGTGATTATCCGGAAAATCTCTCAGATTACCGGCTGATAATTCACTGCGGCGGCTGTATGTTCAATCGTCGGGAAATCCTCTCGCGCATACAGCTGGCCGAACAGGCCGGAGTGCCCATCACCAATTACGGCATGTGCATCTCGTTTGTTCACGGAGTATTGGAGCGGGTCATGAGTCCATTCCCCGCAGCCCTCGCCGCATTCCGCGCGGAGCTTAGCCGTCAACAGCCTTAAGCGGCTTCCAGACAAGCCGTCAATCAGCTGAAGGCAACACAGTAAAAGGCGGATGCGGTCGCGCATCAGGGACATACGCCTCATCCGCCGGAGTCAGGCGACAATTCTACCGGTCGGTCATGCCGGAGTCGACAACACCAGCGTCCTGGGACAACTCGGACAGGGCCGAATCAAGGCTGTCCGAAGTTTTAGGTTTAATCAGTCCGCGCCGCACCAGATAATCCTTACTGCGGATTCCCATCAGCGCGAAAATGATCCGTTCCCTCCCGGCCACAATCGTCACCTCACAGCTGGATCCGAACCGCAGCGGTTGCTGCTCCCGGGTCAGCAGAATTTTGACCGGATAGTAGTAAACTCCCTTGATTTCTATGGGCAACTGATAAACAATATCAACCTCACCCTCAAAATAACCGTAATCCCAGTAATTGTACTGGTTACTGTAAATCCGGACCGGTTGTCCGGGCTCGACTTTGTACACCTGCTTTTCGTCGATGAGCCCGATTACCTTTTTGTTCTGGTTGGCGGCAAATTTCACCACGACCTCGCCCCGTTCATAATACCCCCCCGGGCGCGGCGGAATATCGGTGATGATTCCGGCATCCGGAGCCCGGATGATGTAGTCCTCCAGACGCCGGACTTCCATATCCAACTCATCCTGTTTGGTCTTGAGCTTCTGGCGCAGAAGTCGCAGCTCTTCCTCGGCCTTGTCAATAATATCGGTAGCCATGCCGTCCTTCAGCTTCTTGAGATCGTCCTCAAGGCGCTGTACCGCCATGCGGTTGGCCAGGTGATCCATTTCAACCCGAAGAAACTCTCTCCTGGTAATGACCCTCTGCTCAAAGAGCCGCTTATAGACTTCCACTTCACGCTCAGTGCGGACAAAACGCTCCCGGGCGGTTGCCAATTCCAGCTCCGTGTGCCGGTAGTAGGCCGGAAGCGGGTCCTTACGCAGAATTTTCAACGCTTTTTCCTTGACGGAAATTTCCAGTTCAAGTTCTTTGATCTCATTGCGGATCATTTTGATCTGGTCGTGCTGTTTTTCAGCTTCAAACTCCAAAAGCGCCTCCCCGCGCTGCACAAATTCGCCTTCGTAATGCAGAATCCGAAAGGTGCGGGCGCTGACCAGCGCCTTGAGATCATATTCGCGAATACCGGCCACGGTGCCTAAACCGCGTACCTGATCCTCCATGGTTCCAAAAATCATCACGCCAAAAATGACCAGAAACAGAAATCCGATCAGCAGCAGCAGGCGTTTGAAAAGCCGGAACTGACGCAATATGCTGGCATGAGCAGGACGTTTGAATGAATAAGACATGGTCTGTCCTCCCGCTTAATTCTGCCGCGCCATTTTGCGCTGAGTTTGATAAAGTTCGCGATAGGTTCCCGGCTGGGCCATCAAATCGTCATGGGTGCCCTGCTGGACAATGCGCCCGGAATCCAGCACCACAATCAGATCGGCGTTTTTGACGGTGGAAAGCCGATGGGCAATAATGATGGTGGTTTTATCCTCCATCAAACGGTCCAAGGCCTCCTGAACCAGAAATTCCGACACGGTGTCCAGCGCACTGGTGGCCTCATCCAGAATGAGAATTTCCGGATTTTTCAACACTGCCCGGGCAATGGCCAGGCGCTGTTTCTGACCACCGGACAGGCTGGCGCCGTTTTCACCTATGATGGTTTCAAATCCATCCGGAAGCTGCTCCACAAATTCCATGACATTGGCCATGCGGGCGGCGTTTTCGATTTCGGCCTCGGTGGCATCCCGCTTGGCATAGGCGATGTTGTCCCGGATGGTTCCGGAGAACAGAAACGGTTCCTGAAGAACCACGCCGACATGATTGCGGTAACTCTCAAGGCCCATCTTCCGGATATCAATATTATCCACCTTGATGGTTCCGGAGTCAATGTCATAAAAGCGCAGCAGCAAATTGCTGATCGTCGATTTTCCGGAACCGCTCGGTCCTACCAGCGCAACCTTTTTGCCGGGCCGGATGGTCAGGGAGAAGTTTTTTATGGTCGGCTCTTTTTCGGCATCATAGCTGAATACAACGTTTTTAAACTCCACCAGTCCATCCAACCGGTCGATGTGAATCGGATTGGGAGCTTCCTTGATTTCGGGGATTGTGTTCAACAGCCGGACAATGCGACTGGCCCCCACCATGCCCTGGGCGAAAGTTACACTGAGGTTGGAGAGAATGTTGATCGGGTTGATCATCATACCGACATAAGTGTAAAAAGCGACAAATTCTCCAATTGAAATCGATCCGTCTTTGACGAAAACAATCCCCATGCCGATCGTCGCCAGATATGTGCAGAGCGACAGGATGTCAAAAATTGACCACAAACCGACACTGTCCACGCTGATGCGCATCTGGATGTCAACCACCGGCCGCAAATTCTGAAAGAAATTCAAACACTCCGACCGCTCCTTGGCAAAGGACTTGACAACCTTGACCCCGCTGAGCGTCTCGGACAGGTTGGCAGAAACCTCCGACATCTTTTCCTGCATCATCAATGAATCCTTGCGCATGGCACGCCGGAAGAAGTAGAAGTTGATGTAATGCAACGGCAAAGACAGAAACACAACCAGTCCCATTCTCCAATTGATGACCAGCAACAGTATGGCAATGACCATCAGCTGGAATACCTGTTCTCCCAGCTGAGTGATGCTGCGCATCAGCATTTGGAGCAATGCCACGTCGCTGATAACGTTGGAAATCAGTTTACCGGTCCGGTATTCCTCATAAAAACGCAGCGAAAGGCTCTGCAGATGGCGAAACACTTTCTGGCGCAGATCCACCATGGTCCGGATGCCAGTATAATCAGTAAGGTAAACCGCAATATACCGCAAAAGACAGCGCGACAGATAAATAATGATCATTGCGCCGCAGAGCACACCGAAAAGGACGTAATCGGCGTTGGGGATCACCCGGTCAATGGAAATTTTCAGCATCCACGGCATGGTGATGCCGATCAGGTTAAGCATCACCAGTGTGGTCAGCGATCCCAGCATCAGATAACGGTACGGTTTGATCAACGGAATGATTTTATTCAGCGGCTGATGTTCATAACGTTTGAACAACTCCTCCCGCGTGGGTTCCGCAACCCGCTTTCTCATTTGCATTACTCCCTTTTTTGCAATGAGTTTACCCGTATCGCATCAGTCATCAGATAGCAAATATGCGGGCCAGTTTCAGCAACCGTTCCGCATATTTTCATCTGATTTTGGCTAAATATAATCCCCTCCCCGGCGCATTGCAATGCGTAATGCAAAAAAAAACGGCTTTTTCCGATACCGGGAAAAGCCGCATTCGTCCGCCTCGTCTTACAAAGTCGCGGCAATGACCGCCTGTCCATGGCGTTTGAAAGTTTCATCCGGGATATGGAATTCCATATCCAGTTCGGGGAAATCCGCGGCCAGCACCCGGCGGGCCGTCTCAATAATCACTTCGCCGCCAAGTCCGGAGGAAACCCTTCCCAGCAGCAGCAGATTTTTCAATTCATAAAAAACCGCATAATGCGCGACGGCATAACCGAGATAACAACCGACAGTCCGATAAATCGCCTCCGCCCGCCGGTCCCCCGCCGCCATGGCCTGCTGCACCAATTTCAGGATTTCCGGAAACGACATGCCCGGCTTGAAGTCAAAACCGGCCGGCGCGGCCAGACGTGCCACCGCCTGCTGGGAAAGATAACCGGCTCCGACGCCGACATCTCCGGACCACTCGTCCCGCGGCGCCGCTCCGATACGGTAATCAATCGGTGCGAAAGCCAATTCGTTAAGATAATCGGTCAGAACACCGTCGGGAGTCACATAACCCACGGCTTCGCTGGTTCCCATTGAAACTCCGAGCATGGCATTGCGTTTCAGGCTGATCGCTCCGGCCAGCGCAGTAACTTCACCGTCATTGAGCACCACAAACGGCACTCCGGGAAATTCTCTGGAAATTTCATCGAACAACGGATGCACCTTGGCCGGCCACTCCGCTTCGGGGATGCCCCGGAACAACGAGACCAGCCGGGGACAACTGTTGACGTAAATACCGGCGGCGCTGCCACCAATGGCGTCAATGCGGGGCAACTTGGCCGCCGCCCGCTTCAGAGAATCCAGAATGCCGGCGCGATGATATGCGATGTCAGTCTGGAAATAAGGATCCCAGGGCACTTCTTCACTGAACACCACCTTGCCGTCAATTACCGCGGCGCACTTGCGGTCGGATCCGCCAAGATCAAAGCCGATGCGGCACCCCTCCCAGTGTCCGCCGATGCGGAGTTCAACCGGCCGGGCTGCCGGGGCCTCGTCATAAGGGCATCCGGTGATCGTAAAATCATGATCATAGACCCGCCGTCCCATCACTGCGGCGTCAAAAGCCCGCTCTCCGCCTGACGAATAGACAGCTTGGAGCTGAGAAACCAGTTCTTCGGCTCCGGCGACGGTGACGTGCCAGCCGCCGCAGGACCACAGCAGGAATTTTACCAGCCGCTCCAGATAACGGAAGTTGGTTTCCCGCATACCGGGATCATCCGGCCCCATCACGGTGTCAAACCGCGACACCGCACCGTTGGATCGCTCCAGGGCAATCGCGACCCGTCGTCCGGACGCGGCCGCAACGGCGCGGTAACTCCGATTCCACAATGCGGCCGGAACAAAACCGGGATCCAGTTCGGGAATCATTCCCGGAACCACTCTTATTTCACCCATAAAACTGTACTCCGCTTTCATACCGTTTCAGCGGTATGCTGCCCATTTCGGATCATTGTTGAACGCATCGTCGCAATACTCCCGGCAGGTCAACCCGGCGGCGGCTTCGGCATCCAGAATCACCACCGCATCCGGATGAAGCTGAACCGCGCTGCCGGTCACCATCGAAGTCAATGGTCCCTCTATCGCCCGTGCAGCAATGGCCGCCTTGCGGGAGCCGGTGATAAGCATGACAATCCGCCGCGCATCCAGGATGGTGCCGACTCCCATGGTAAACGCCCGGCGCGGCATGCTCTCCGGCGGATTGAAATAAACGCAATTCTGCCGGTACGTTTCCGGAGTAAGATACCTGGCGGACGTCCGCGAAGAAAAACTTGAAAGCGGCTCATTGAAACCGATGTGCCCGTCATTGCCGATGCCGAGCAGCTGCAGGTCAATTCCTCCGGCATCGGCCATGGCGGCTTCATAGGCTTCAGCTTCAGCTTCCTCGTCGGTCGCCATTCCATCGGGCAGATGGGTGTTGCGCGGATCGATGTTCACATGGTCGAACAGGTGATGATTCATGTAATAGCGGTAGGAGTTCGGATCGTCAGCCGGCAATCCGATGTATTCATCGAGGTTGAATGTACGCACCAGCGAAAAATCCACTTGCCCGGCCCGGTTCATGGCTGCCAGTTCGGCATAAACAGCTTCCATGGTTCCGCCGGTGGCCAGACCAAGTTTGAAATCAGGTTTGGCGTTGATGGCGTCAGCAATCAGACGGGCAGTGAGTTTCACCGCAGAAGCGGTGTCCGGACGAATAATGACATCCATGGGGTACTTCCTTTCAGCAGAGAGATGTTACGGTGCAAATCTGATAATATTCCGTTTTTCGGTTTAAAGCCGGACAACCCAGCCAACTATTCCGAACTGAGGCACGGCACTGCGCGAAAGCGGGAGTCCCCCGTTATTCCCCGGCAACTGCGTAATGTTCCATCTTTACCTTGACGAAATGAACCGGGTCCACCGGTCAAGCTGGATTTGCCGCTGTGCCGCGGTCGTTGCTGTTCCGTTGCTCATGGCTACAATATACACGGCAATTGACTGGCGTCTATGGACTTTGCCGGGGAAAGCATGCACTTTTATGTAAAAGCTCATCCCCGCAGATAAGAAGTGCAGCGCAGCAGAAGCAGCGCCGCCACAACCGCCGGCAGCGACCAGCTGCCAAGCCACCACGCGGCGCCGAAAACCAGTGCACCCCAGATCAGGCCGAGCCAGACAGCCAGATCCAGGTCGGCGGAGTTAAGCCGGGACTGGTTCTCCTGTTCGAACCTGAACCCGGAAGCGGTCAGCAGAACCACTGCGGCGACAGCGCAGTTGATCCCGGGACATTCCCGAACCGCCGGCAGCAGCCACACCGCCGGAACGACAGTTCCGATTACTCCAAGGCTCCTGCGGATACCGGACCGCAACGGCAGGGCCAGCCCGGACAACATAATCCCCCCGAACAGAACGGGGTGGAAATTGACATTGACTGGCAGTTCTCCGGAAACCGCCAATACGGCCAGAACTGCAACGGCGGAATTTTCCGCCGCACTCAGGAACTCCGCCATACGCCGGCCACGGCTGCTGATAAATCTCAATCCGAGATAAAGCGCCGCAATCACCGCCAAAACCACCGGCGCAACCTTGACCGGCAGCCGAAAAGTCACGCTTTTCAACCGGTCGTAAAAATACGCCGACAATACTCCCGGCGGAATAATTTCGCACTTCTCAGCCTGCTGCAAACGGTTCAGGCGCTCATCCAGGGCATCTGGATCAGGAATTAATTCAAACCCTTTGGACGCCACAATAAAATCCCCATCATAACCGGTGATCTTCATGCCACCAGCCGTTCGGGTGGGTCCGATACAACGGTGGAACAACCAGCCGGATTCCGCCGGATAAATTATCACTCCGCCCTTTTTTAGCGCAGCATAACCGGCGTCGAGTTTCTGCTGTCGACGCCATCCAAAGCTCCCTCCGAAATCCCGCAGTAAAACCAAGTCGTAGTTTTCTCTGAATCCACCGGGATTCATAACCTCGTACTGGCGCCAGAACAATTGATCAACCCGCCCGACGTAAGGCAGCGCCGCCAACGCCGGCGCACCGGGACCGGGGGAACTTTCCAACCACAATACGCTGGGGCTGTCCTCCTGCGACAGCAACGGCGCCAGCGGCACCAGCGCCACCGCCTCGCTCTGTTCGGAAAGCGAACGCTGCAGCCCCGACATCAGCAGGCCATTGCCCACCATTGTAAATCCGGCAATCAATGACAGGACACAACACCAGCGCAGTCCGGCCCGGCATCCACGGAGCACCGCCCAGATTGCGCCGAGCGCCACCGCGGCTCCGAGGGAGGCCAGACCATCGAGCCAGGGCAGCCCTCCTATCACCAGAAGCATGATTACCGTACCGGCCGTACGCCGGTGTCCGGACTTTAAACGGCCAACTGCAAAATGGCCGATCAGTGCGCCCAGGGCCGTCACCACCACCCCAACCGCTTCCCGCGGGGCCGCCGGCTCCGTGTTCAACCGGCAATAACCGATCGCCAGACAACAGCCAATGCCGTATCCCGACACCACCGCGTTCAGCAGCGGACCAGTGGCGGTATTAAAAAGGAATTTTGATATTTTCATAATTTTCCGGAGGGCAGCAATTCAAGCGCCGGCCGCCTCAACAATTCCGCGACGGCCATCGCCCCGTCCCTGACGGCAAATCCAGTAGCCGTCTGATTTTCATAATCGATGGCACATTTGGCACACTCGTGCCCGTTGGATTGACGGACGCGATTAGTTGATAATATATACCCTGGAAGCCTTTTGTACAAACCGGCGGCCAGACTCCGTTCGACAATTTGTATTTTGCCGGTCCCTGGGCTTTTTCCGGAGCCGGGGAGCGCCGCACCTTAAAAATGTATTTCTCCCGGAAGCTTTTCCAGTTCCGGGCCGGTTTCGGCGCGGCGGAGAACTGCTTTGTGAAATCGTATTTTTTCAAAATTACCCCAAAGTTCAGACTTGCAATAGCCGGAGCACGGTGCTATATTATTTGACTTGTACAGACTTAGTTTAAACGCAACTTACATAATGGGAGCAAAAAATGTACGCGATTATCCAAACCGGCAGCAAGCAGTACACCGTCAAACCCGGCGACATTGTCGAAATTGAAAAAATGGATGCCAAGGTCGGCGATGCGATTTCCTTTGCCGACGTGCTCGCAATCGGCGAGGAAGGCGGCAAACTCAACGTCGGAACCCCCAGGATCGAGGGAGCCGAAGTTTCCGGCAAAGTGCTGGATCAGTTCCGCGGCAAGAAAGTGGTCGTCTTCAAAATGAAGCGGCGCAAAGGCTATCGCCGCACCCAGGGACACCGCCAGTCCATCACCCGGGTCGAAATCAGCGAAATCAAGGGTTGAAACAGCCATGCGTTACGACGCCAACGGCGCACTGCTTGAAACGGAACTGCCGGGGATCAGGCTGATCAATCGCGGCAAAGTCAGGGACATCTATGATCTGGGCGACGCATTGCTGTTTGTCGCCACCGATCGGCTCAGCGCGTTTGACGTGGTCATGCCCAACGGCGTTCCGCGCAAGGGCGAAGTCCTGACCCAGATTTCGTTGTTCTGGTTCGATTTGCTTAAAAATGTGCCGAATCATCTGATTTCTGCCGACATGGCGTCGCGCCCGGAACTGGCGCCTTTCTGCGCGGATTTGCAGGGGCGTTCGCTGATTGTCCGCAAGGCCTCAATCATTCCCGTGGAATGCATAGTCCGGGGCTACCTGGTCGGCAGCGGCTGGAAAGATTATCAGGCCACCGGCATGGTTTCCGGATTGCGGCTGCGTGCCGGATATCGCCTGGCCTCGAAACTTGACACACCGCTGTTCACGCCCTCGACCAAGGCAGAACAGGGCGAACACGACGAAGCCATCAGTTTTGAAGGTGTCGCCGCTCTGATCGGGAATCAAAAGGCCGCCTCGCTGCGCGACCTGGCACTGCACATCTATACCACGGCCCGGGATTACGCGGCCGGACGCGGTATCATTGTGGCCGACACCAAGTTTGAATTCGGCGAAATCGACGGGCAGCTGATTCTGGCCGATGAAGTGCTGACTCCGGACTCCAGCCGGTTCTGGCTGGCCTCCGAATATCGGGAGGGGATCAGCCCGCTCAGCCTGGACAAACAGTACATCCGGGATTATCTTGAAACCCTGGATTGGGACAAAACGGCCCCAGGACCGGAGCTCCCGGCTGAGGTGGTTCGCAAAACCACGGAAAAATACCTTGAAGCCTATCGGATGCTGACGGGTAAAAGCCTGTGACCATTCCGGCATCCGGGATTTTGGAATTGAAGCGGCGATTTCGCCGCTCTTTCTTTTCCTCGGATCAGCTTGCCGACGGAGAACAGGACGCGGAAACATTATATTTAAGGTATAAAATTCCATGTGGACGATGTTTGACGGATTTACCGCGTACCAGATCACCATACTGGTGATTTCTGCCGCTTTGATCGGCATCAACAAAACAGCCCTGCCGGGTATCGGCATTCTGCCGGTAGTACTGCTGGCCATGAGTTTTGAAAGCCGGATGTCAACCGGACTTCAGCTCGGCATGCTGGCAATGACCGATATTCTGGCGGTTATCTATTACCGGCGCCATGCCGACTGGAAAATTCTGCTCCGCCTGTTGCCCAGCGCCGTGGCCGGACTGGCTTTGGGATCCCTGATCCTGTGGGGAATGCAAGCGTTACCCGGCTGTCTGGAAGAGGGGTCTGCCATGCATCGGATTCTATCCGATGAAGATCTGGTGATGCGACGTCTGATCGGCTTTCTGGTGCTGCTCATGCTGGTCGGCAATTTCCTGCGCGCCCGTATCGCCCCCGATCGCATACCATCCGGACCGCTTGCCAGCGCCGGTTACGGCGTGGCTCTCGGCGTCTGCACCCAGCTGGCCAATGCTGCCGGCCCGGTTTCCGCCATCTATCTGCTGGCCATGAAACTGCCCAAGAACGCCTATATGGGCTGTACGGCCTGGCTCTTCTTGATTCTCAACTGGATCAAACTGCCGCTTTTCGTGTTTGAAGGCCGCATCACCATGCAGTCGATCCAGCTTGACCTGATGATGCTTCCGGTTCTGATTGTCTTTGGAATCATCGGAGTCCATCTGCTCAAGAAGCTGTCTCAGAAACTGTTCAACGGAATTGTGGAAATCCTGGCCCTGGCGGCGACTATTAAGCTGCTGTTCTTTTGAACAATGATGACCTCTGCGCCGCACTCACAGTCATTTTCGCGACGACACCTGGGATTCTTTTCCCCCGGACGTGGGGCGCAACGGCGGCGGAGCATTCCGGAGAGGTCCGGGGTGGCCATCCCCCCCGGGTCATGAGGCGCAACAGTTTAATGAACTTTATACCATTCGGGAGTAATTCCGAGATGGTTGATCTTATAGTGGATTACCCGAGGGGAAAGCTCCAGTTCACGAGCGGCGGCCGACATGTTGCCGTTATTGCGTTTCAACGCTTCGACAATCAGTTCGCGTTCGAAGGAGTTCACCATGGTTTCAAATGACGCCTTGTCCCCTTCCGACACCTGTTCCTTGCCGGTCTGCAGAGTGGGCGGCAGATCATAGCCGTGAATGCAATCGCCATTGGCCGTCAGCACCGCTCTCTCGATGCAGTTCTCCAACTCCCGGACGTTGCCCGGCCAATGATAGGCCATCAGCATATTGATGGCCGGAGTCGACAAACGGGTGACCCTGGTACCGTGCCGGAGATTGTGTTTGGCAATAAAATGCTCTGCCAGCAACAGGATATCGCAGCGCCGCCGGCACAAATCCGGCAGCATGATCGGAAATATGTTGAGTCGATAATACAAATCTTCGCGAAACTTGCCTTCAGCCATCAGCTGTTCAAGATTGCGGCTGGTCGCGGCAATGATTCTGACATCGGAGTGAAGCTCCTCGTTGCTGCCAATCCGGGAAAAACTTTTTTCCTGAATGAACCGCAACAGCTTGACCTGGCTGGGAAGTGACAGGTCGCCGATCTCGTCAAGAAACAAGGTACCGCCATCTGCGGCTTCTGCCCGGCCGATACGCCGACTCAAAGCACCGGTAAAAGCTCCTTTTTCATGTCCGAACAATTCACTTTCGACCAGATTTTCCGGCAGGGCGGCACAATTCAGCGTGACGAAAGGACGGTCGGCACGGGTGCTCAACTGCCGAATGGCGTTGGCAACCAGCTCTTTGCCGGTGCCGGAACTGCCCCGGATCAAAACGGTGGCATCGGTAGGAGCTACTTTGCGGATCAGCGAATACACCTGGCGTATGCTGCGACAACGGCCGACCAGCTGCCCGGGATTGTCGGTGTCATTGAGGGCATCGCGCAGACGCTGGTTTTCCGCAATCAGCTCCTCGCGCTCCTCGTGGTCAAGTTTCAAAGCGTCAATTGCCTCGGCGGTCAGGCCGCCGATCACCTCGAGAAACTGCAAGTCATTTTCCAGATTGACTTCAGAAGTGACATGGCGATCTATGCTCAATGTTCCGATGACCTGTTCCCGGTGCACCACCGGTACGCACAGAAAAGCAATGTGTTCGCCGGCCTTGAACGAACCTGTGCGGTTCAGAAAACGGGAATCCTTGGAAATATCCCGGACCAGCAGAGCCTGGCGGGACTCCGCCACCCGGCCGATAATACCTTCGCCGAAATGATAACGTCCGCGTTTTTTCTCCGCATCGCTCATGCCGAAAGAGGCTTCGATCTCGAGAAGATCACTTCCTTTGCGCAAAGTGAAATAGCCGCGAATCATGCCCATGTCCCGGTGGAGTATCTCCAATACTTTGGACATCAGAACTGCCGCGTCACGGTTTTGCAGAGCAGTTGAGCTGATTTCGCGCAGAACGGCAATTTTATTTCGCATCTCTTCCATAATTATATAAAATATCTCTTAAAAGACCATTTTTCAAGATGTTCATTGTTCAAGTCTGCGGCAAAAGGTCATTCGACAACGCACATGTCGCGGATGGAATATTTTGCCAGCCGTACTGCCCGGCTGACATTGAGAAATCGAAGCCGGATCATAATTTAATTATTTGCTGCCAGAACGTTCCTGAGTCGCCCGCACCGGACTGCTTCCCGTTCGTTCAGCATGAAATCCGGAGGCTCCGGCGGTTTTATATTTCACCCCCGGCGGCATGGCATTACTGTCGCTGTAATCGGAACTGAGGCGCAAACCGACGATGTTTGAAACTAACAAATTTCTGAAAAAATATCACACGCCCTGTTGCAAAGCAACGTTTCGGCAGTATATTAATAACCACAGATACCCAACCAATGCGATAACCGGGAAAGAACAGTCGTGAAAGAACGACGCGACGCCATTCGTCAATTCATTGAAGCCAGAGGAGAGGTTTCCATCAGCCAGCTGGCCGCCGAATTCGCCGGCTGGTCGGAAATGACTATTCGACGCGACCTGGCCTTTCTGGCGAAATCGCGTCTCATCATTCTGACCCGCGGCGGCGCCCGGCTGCTGCCGGGGCGCTACGGAGTCAGCGAGGACATTTACAGCGAGCGTGAACAGCGCAATTTTGCCGCCAAGCAAACCATCGCCGTCAAAGCCGCCGCGCTGATAGAACCCGGCAAGAGCATATACATTGATTCCGGCACGACAGCAATGGCACTGGCGCGGGCCCTGCCTGATTACAATCTGGTGGTGGTTACCTCCGGGCCGAACATCGCACTGGAAATTGCCCATCGCAAGGAGCAGCCATCAATTGTCCTGCTGGGCGGCACCCTGACTCGTAAAAGTCTGGCCATTTCCGACCCTGAAATCAGCCGCCAGCTGGACAACCTCAATATTGACACCGCATTTCTCGGAGCCTCAGGCTATGACGAAGCAGCGGGATTTTCCGTCGGAAGTCAACTCGACGGACTGTTAAAACATGCCGTTCTGGAACGGGCCAGGAGAGTGGTGATCATGCTGGACTCCTCCAAAATCGGAGTGATTCTGCCTTTCACCTTTGCCCGACTCGACAACGTGGACACCCTGATTACCGATGACGATATTCCGGAGGATCTCAAACACAAGCTGAGCAGTCAGACCAACGTGATTTGACCGGCAACGCAAACAGTGAATGCCGCAAAATCTTCCGATCTTCAACTGCTCCGGAAAACCAGCATAATTACGTGGAAAAACAACTTTTTATTTAACCATAAAACACAACTCAACACTCAGGAGTAAAAAATTATGGCGGATTTTATTCTGATGCCGCAAATGGGAGTTTCCGAGGAAAGCGCCCTGCTGGCGGAATGGCTGGTGAAGGAAGGCGACGTCATCAAAGCCGACCAGCCGTTGTTTTCTCTGGAAACAGGCAAATCCAGCTTTGAGGAACTTTCCAAGTATGAAGGCACCCTGCTGAAAATTCTGGTGCCCGCCGGAGAAGAAGTCGCCGTTGGCGCTCCGGTCGCCGTGATCGGCCAGCCCGGAGAAAAGTTTGAACTTCCCGCCGGAACTGCGGCGACGCCGGTTCCGGACACCCCTCAGGCGGCAGCTCCGGCTCCGGAAATCATTCCGGCGGCCGCCTTGCCGGCGGCGGCCGCAGATGGCCATATTGCGGCTTCGCCGCGAGCCCGCAACCTGGCCGCCGCCGCTGGCGTCGACCTGGCCTCAGCCACCCCGACCGGTCCGGAAGGACGCATCATCGAACGCGATGTCAAGGCGGTTCTGACAAACGGAGCGGCGATTTCCGCACCCAAAGCGGCTCCGGCGGCTCAGGCGGCGCTTCCGGCCGCTGCAGCAGCGGTTGAATATGAGGAGCAGCCGATCAGCCGGTTGCGCAAGGTGATTGCCGAGAACATGCACGGTTCTCTCGCTACCATGGCCCAACTCACCCTCAACCGCACCTTTGATGCCACCGCCATTATGGCGCTGCGCAAACAAATGAAAGCGGCGGAAGGTTTCGGACTGGAGAAAGTGACGATCAATGACTTCGTGCTTTACGCCGTAGCCCGTACTCTGCCTGATTTTCCCGATATCAACGCCAATTTTGTTGATGACAAGATGAGGAGATTCACTCACGCCCAACTGGGGGTGGCTGTGGATACCCCCAAAGGCTTGCTTGTACCGGTGTTGCGCAATGCTGACACCATGAGTCTGCTGGAAATTTCCGAAGCCGTCAAGGCCAAAGCCGCCCTCTGCAAAAGCGGATCCCTGCCCCCTGACGAACTGAGCGGCGGCAGTTTTACAGTCAGCAACCTCGGCAATCTCGGCATCGAAAGTTTCACACCGATCATCAATCCGCCTCAGACGGCGATCCTCGGAGTCTGCGGGCTCACTCTCCGTCCCAGGCTTAAAGCGGACGGCTCAGTTGAATATTATCAGGCCATGGGGCTGTCGCTGACTTTCGACCACCGGGTGGTGGACGGCGCTCCGGCCGCGCAATTTCTCAAGGCCGTGGCTGAGAACCTGGAAAACATCCAGCTGCTGCTGGCTAAATAATCGCAGGAGAGCTTGATCTATGGTTTACGATCTGCTGATCATCGGCGGCGGCCCCGCCGGCTATCGGGCGGCGGAGCGCGCCGGTCACCGGAAGATGAGCGTGGTTCTCTTTGAAGAACGATCGCTGGGCGGAGTCTGTCTCAACGAGGGCTGCATGCCGACCAAGACTCTGCTGTACTCGGCCAAACTCTATGATTATGCAAAGGGGGGCGCACACAAATATGGAGTTGATGCCTCCGGAGCCGTGATTGATCATGCCGCCGTGGTGGCCCGGAAGGACAAAGTGGTAAAAACCCTGGTGGCCGGAGTAGCCGCCCAAATGAAAAGCGCCAAGGTCACAGTCGTGCCGGCGGCAGCCAGGATCACCGGCAAAAGCGCCGCCGGATTCACGGTTGAGGCCGGCGGAGAAATTTATGAAGGGCGTAAGCTCATAATCGCGGCCGGCTCAAGTGCGGCGGTGCCGCCGATTCCGGGATTGAAAGAAGCGCTGGAATCCGGCGTGGCGATGACCAACCGGGAAATCCTGGATCTCAAAGCGGCCCCGAAATCGCTGATTGTTCTGGGTGGCGGAGTCATCGGACTGGAAATGGCTTCTTATTTCAATTCCATCGGGACTGAAGTCACCGTGGTTGAGATGCTCGGTCGGATTGGCGGACCGACTGACTTGGAAATGTCCGAAATGCTGCGGGAACTTTACACCCAACGCGGAGTCAAATTCATGCTTTCGACGAAGGCTGTGGCCGTCAACGGCCAGCGGCTGGCAGTTGAAAATGCCGATGGGAAAGCTGAGCTGAGTGCCGAAAAAATTCTGGTTGCGGTGGGGCGCCGTCCCCGTACTGCCGATCTCAATCTGGAATCGATCGGGGTTTACACCGAACGCGGCGCCATTCCGACTGACGAGGAAATGCGAACCAATGTTTCCGGAGTGTTCGCTGTCGGCGACATCAACGGCAAATCCATGCTGGCCCACACCGCCTACCGTGAGGCTGAAGTCGCGGTCAATGTGATTGCCGGAGAACACGATACCATGAGCTACGCGGCCATTCCTGCGGTGATCTACACCAACCCGGAGTTGTCCAGCGTCGGAGAAACCGAGGAAACCGCCAAAGCCAAAGGTCTTAAAGTCAAAGTGGTTAAGCTGCCGTTGCGGTTCAGCGGCCGTTACATTGCCGAAAACGAGGGCGGCAACGGTTTCATAAAATTAATTATGGACTCCGACGGAATTCTGATCGGTGCCGGAATGATCGGCAACCCGAGCTCGGAAATCATCTTCGGACTGGCCATTGCGGTTGAAAGACGCCTTACCTGTGCGGCCCTGGCCAAGGTGGTATTCCCCCATCCGACGGTCGGGGAAATTTTCCGCGAGGCGGCCATCGCCCAAATTTGAATTGAAATATTACTTAATGTTGTTCGCATAACCCAATTAAACTCAGGAAACAGATCATGCCTAAAAGTCAATTCATCGATCCGGCAGTCGTCCGCAAACCCGGTGTGCTAAAACTTGGAGAAATTCAGCTCAACCAATATCACAAAACCTTTGCTCAGGAACGCAAAATTTTCAGCGACACCGATCTGCTCGGAATCTATCGCGACATGCAATACATCCGCGAGTTTGAAACCATGCTGTTCAGCGTCCGTACCGCAAAACACTACAACGGCGTCGACTACCTTTACACCGGTCCGGCTCACCTTTACACCGGGCAGGAGGCCGCCGCAGTCGGCATGGCCTACACCCTGACTCATGACGATCAGATTTTCGGTTCGCACCGCAGCCACGGTGAAGTGCTGGCGAAAGGTTTCAACGCCATTAAAAACCTGCCCGAGGCCGAACTGGACAGCATAATGAAAAACTTCTTTGACGGCGCACTGCTCAAAGTCGTTGAAAAAGAAAACCGCAGCGGTGACATCCGTGATCTCGCCGTTGATTTCCTGCTTTACGGCTTCATGGCTGAACTCTTCGGCCGGGAAAACGGATTCACCCACGGACTCGGCAATTCCATGCACGTGTTTTTCACGCCCTTCGGAATTTATCCCAACAACGCCATTGTCGGCGGTTCAGCCGGAATCACAGTCGGTGCCGCCCTTTACAAGAAAATCAACCGGAAACCCGGCCTGGTCGTCTGCAACATCGGCGACGGGTCGCTTGGCCGCGGACCGGTCTGGGAAGCCCTGAACTTCGCCAGCCAGGACCAGTTCTTCCAGCTTTGGGAAGAGGGATTCAACGGCGGTCTGCCGCTGATTTTCAACTGCTTCAACAACGGATACGGCATGGGCGGCCAGACGGCCGGTGAAACCATGGCCTACGGCATTGCCGCCCGAATCGGTGCCGGAGTCAACGCTGAGATGATGCATTCCGAGCGGGTGGATGGTTACAACCCGCTGGCGGTGATCGACGCCTTCAAGCGCAAGCGTGCGATCATTGAGGAGAAAAAAGGGCCGGTATTCCTCGACACCATCACCTACCGTTATGTCGGTCACAGTGCCACCGACAGCTCCAGCTACCGTACTCCGGAGGAAATCGAGGCCTGGAAAGCCTGCGACGCCATCGCCGCCTTCCGTCAGAAGCTGATCAAAGGCAAAGTGGCCGACGACGCCGTGTTCGAAGCATTCAATGAAGAGATCAAATCCCGGATTACCCGGATTATGAAGCTGGCCATTGACGACAAGCTGTCTCCACGCATCAATCCGGCCCAGGATCCCGATGCCATCCGCAAATACATGTTTTCGAATGAAAGGGTCGAAAAATTTGACGACCGCCAGCCCGACGTCAACATGCCGCTTGCGGAGAACTCCCGCATCAAAAAACTCAAGGATAAAGTCCGTTTCGGGCTTGACAAGGACGGCAAAGAAGTTTCCAAATTAAAAGTGCTGTCGCTCAGGGATGCGCTGTTTGAAGCAATCATCAACAAATTCTACACGGATCCCACGCTGATCGCGTTCGGCGAGGACAACCGCGACTGGGGCGGCGCTTACGGAGTGTACGGCGGTCTGACTGAAGCCATTCCGTATCACCGCTTCTTCAATGCCCCGATTTCCGAAAGCGCCATTGTTGCAGCCGCTGTAGGTTACGCGATGTGCGGCGGCCGGGCAATTCCGGAATTGATGTACTGCGACTTTCTCGGCTGCGCCGGCGACGAGGTTTTCAACCAGCTGGCTAAATGGCAGAGCATGTCGGCGGGAGCACTGCGCATGCCGGTGGTGCTCCGGGTGTCGGTCGGTGCCAAATACGGTGCCCAGCACGCCCAGGACTGGACCAGCCTGGTCGCTCACATCCCCGGACTCAAAGTCTGCTTCCCGGCCACACCATACGATGCCAAGGGGCTGATGAACGCTGCACTCAGCGGTACAGATCCGGTAGTGTTCTTCGAGAGTCAGAAGCTTTACGACATTGGCGAGCTTTTCCACGAAGGCGGTGTGCCTGAGGGATATTATGAAGTTCCGATCGGCGAGCCTGATATCAAGCGGGTCGGCAGCGATCTCACCATTCTCAGCGTGGGCGCCACCCTGTATCCGGCGATCAAGGCTGCTGAACAGCTCAGCCGGGATTTCAAGCTTGAAGCGGAGATCATCGACGCCCGTACGCTGGTTCCGTTCAATTACGAAAAGGTCATTGAATCGGTTAAGAAAACCGGTCGCCTGCTACTGATATCCGATGCCTGCGAACGCGGTTCGCATCTGAATGATCTGGCGGCCAATTTAACCCGGTTCTGCTTTGATTATCTTGACGCGCCGCCGGTTGTTGTTGGTGCACCCAACTCCATATCGCCGTGTCCGGAGCTGGAAAAGTTCTATTATCCGCAGGCGTCCTGGATTCTCGATGCAGTCAACGAGGCGATTCTGCCCCTGCCCGGTTACCGCAGCGAAATGAACTTCACCAAGATGGAAAAACTCCGTCGCGAAAAACTGGGGATCTAAAACAATGCAAACCACAGCGATCAGACTTTACGGCAAAGAGGATCTCCGTCTCGAATCATTTGAGCTGCCGCCGCTCCGGGATGGGGAAATCCTCGCCCGGGTGGTTTCGGACAGCATCTGCATGTCGAGCTTCAAAGCCGCCGAGCAGGGAGCAGCTCACAAACGCGTTCCGGACGATGTCGCAGAAAATCCGATCATCATCGGCCATGAATTCTGCGGAGAAATCATCGAAGTCGGCGCCAAGTGGCGTTCGCAGTTCAAAGCTGGCGAGAAATTTTCAATCCAGCCGGCTCTCAATTACAAGGGTTCGCTGGCCGCTCCGGGATATTCCTACCGGTACATCGGCGGCGATGCCACCTGCGTTATAATTCCGGAGGAAGTCATGGAAACCGGGTCGCTGCTTCCTTACAGCGGCGAGGCCTTTTTCTACGGCAGCCTGGCGGAACCCATGAGCTGCATTGTCGGTGCCTTCCACGCCAATTACCATACCACCAACGGTGTCTACGAACACAAAATGGGAATTGTCGAGGGCGGAAACATGGCGATTCTGGCCGGAGTTGGTCCGATGGGGCTCGGCGCCATTGACTACGCCATACACGGTCCGCGGCGACCCGGATTTCTGGTGGTGACGGACATCGACGACACCCGGCTGGCCCGGGCTGAGCAGCTGTTCAGCGTCGCCGATGCCGCCGCTCATGGTGTCCGGCTGGTCTATCTCAACACCGGTAAATGCGATGCGGCAGCCGAACTGCTCAAACTAACCGCCGGCAGAGGGTACGACGATGTATTCTGTTTTGCGCCGGTGCGGCCGGTGGTCGAAACCGGCGATCGGATTCTCGGCCGCGACGGCTGTCTCAACTTCTTCGCAGGACCGATTGATCCGGAGTTCAGGGCTGAATTCAACTTTTACAATGTTCATTACGCCTCAACCCATGTGGTGGGCACCTCCGGAGGCAACACGGACGACATGCGCGAATCCCTGCAGCTCATGGAACAGGGCATCATCAATCCGGCCGCGATGGTCACCCACATCGGCGGATTGAACGCGGTCATTCCGACCACGCTCAACCTGCCCAAAATTCCCGGCGGCAAGAAGTTGATCTACACCGGAATCGAAATGGAACTGACGGCCATCAGCGAGTTTGCGGAAAAAGGCAAAACCGATCCGCTCTTTGCCGAACTGGCCCGACTGGTCGCCAAGCACAATCAATTGTGGAATGCCGAAGCCGAACAGGTGCTGCTCAGCCACTTCTCAGTCAAAGGAAACTAACTTATGACGCAGCTTGACGACATTGTGGCACTGTCACGCCGTTACGGTGCCGACAGCGATTATACACTGGCCGGCGGCGGAAATACGTCCTGCAAGGATGAACATTTTCTCTATGTCAAACCCAGCGGAGTGGCGCTGGCGACCATCAAAGCAGAGGATTTCGTCAAAATGGACCGCCCGGTCATCCGGCAGTGCTTCAGCTGGGCTCCCATTGCCGACAAGACGGAACGCGAGGAACGCATCAAGAAACTCATGGCTTTCGCGGTAATCAGCGGCGGACGTCCCTCCGTGGAGGCACCGGTTCACGAGGTCATGCCTTACCGTCTGATCGTTCACATGCATCCGGCGCTGGTCAACGGACTCACCTGCTCCCGAAACGGACGCAAAGAATGCGCCCGGCTGTTTCCCGATGCGCTCTGGATTGATTACTGCGATCCCGGATATACGTTATCCAAACGGGTTCATGATGAAAATGCCGCCTGGACCGCGGCCAGAGGTCAGGCACCCCAGGTGATTTTTTTACAGAATCACGGGGTGTTTGTAGCCGGCGATGATCCGGAAACCATTGACCGCCATTACCGTCACATCATGAATACCCTGCGCGAATGCTACGCGCAGCATGGCATTTCGACCGGGCTGAGCGCCTCGGACACTCCGGATTCAGCGACAGTAGCAGAGTTTGCGCCCAGGCTGCGGGGACACCTCGGAGAAGGACGCCCGGTCACGGTAACTGCCGGCGGCTGGTTTCGGATTCCCCGGGGCCCCCTTACCCCGGATCACATGGTTTACGCCAAGGCCTTCGGCCTGGTCAACTCAGTTCCGGATCGTTCCGCGGTTGATTCCTTCAAGTCCGAACACGGATACGTCCCGCGGATGGTGGAGGTACCGGACCGGGCGGTGTTCTGCGCCGGCAAGGACAAAAAGGCGGCGGATACCGCCCTGGCGCTGGCCCGCAACGGAGCGCTGATCGCGCAACTTGCCGAAGCTTTCGGCGGACCGCGCTTCATGGATGACGCCCAACGCCGCTTCATCGAAAACTGGGAAGTGGAGTCCTATCGGGCCAAGGTTGCCGGCGGCTCGGACAAGCCGCTGTCAGGACTGGTCGCGGTTGTCACCGGCGGAGCCCAGGGATTCGGATACGGCATTGCCGAACACCTGGCCGGACTGGGAGCCGATTTGGTTATTGCCGACATGAACGCCGATGGCGCCGCCGAAGCCGCCCGGCGACTCGGTCCCGGGGCCTCCGGCTTCGCAGTCAATGTTGCTGATGAGGAATCCGTAGCCGCTCTGACCGCTTCGGTAACCGCTGCATACGGAGGGGTGGACCTTTTGGTTTCCAACGCCGGAGTGGTCCGCGCCAATTCCGTCAAAGCGTTCGACTTCAAGGATTGGAAATTTGTGACCGACGTCAACTACAACGGTTTTTTCCTCTGCGTCAAGCACTTCGCCGCGCTGATGTCCGTCCAGAATGCCGCTACGGGGCTTTGGAGCGACATCATTCAGGTCAATTCCAAAAGCGGACTTGAAGGCTCACGCAACAACGCCGCCTATGCCGGCAGCAAATTCGGCTCCATCGGCCTGGTTCAGAGCTTTGCGCTCGAACTGGTAGCCGACCGCATTAAAGTCAATGCCGTCTGCCCCGGCAACTACTTGGACGGCCCCTTGTGGAGCAATCCGGAAAAAGGACTGTTTGTCCAGTACCTCAAGGCCGGCAAAGTGCCCGGAGCCAAAACCGTGGCCGAGGTCAAAGCGCATTATGAAAACCTGGTGCCGATGCGGCGGGGCTGTTATCCGGAGGATGTGGCCAAGGCCATTGTGTATGCCGTGACTCAGCAGTACGAAACCGGTCAGGCCATTCCGGTAACCGGCGGCCAGGTAATGCTGAATTGAGGCAGCGGTGACAATTCATGCCTGCGGGCTTTCCGCGCGGGCATTTACGGAGAAACGATATGACAAGAAACGGAGTTCTTGCAGCCGGAAACTGGATCATCGACAAGATCAAACAGCTTGATCGCTGGCCCGGAGAAGGCAATCTCTGCAATATACACAGTGAAGTCCGGTCGTCGGGCGGAGGTCCGGCCAACGTGCTGTTCGATCTGGCGACGATTGATCCGTCACTGCCGCTGTACGCGGCCGGGATGGTCGGCCGGGACAGCGAAGGTGAATTCATTCTATCGGAAATCCGGCGGCACGGGGTCAACGCCGACCACATGCTGGTAAATCCGAAAATTCCAACCAGCTATACTGATGTGATGGGGGCGGATGGGCGCCGCACCTTCTTCCACTGTCGGGGAGCCAATGCCGAACTCGGGGTGGACGATCTTGCTCACATCAATGTCCCGGCCAAATTTTTCTATCTCGGCTACCTGCTGCTGCTGGATAAACTTGATTCTCCGGACGGACAAGGCAGAACCCAAGCTGTACGCCTGCTTGAAATCATGAAGTCCCGGGGCTACCGCACAGTGGTTGATTTTGTTTCGGAAGCTCCGGAAAAATTCCGCAGCGTGGTGCTTCCGGCGCTTCCGGCCATCGATATTCTGATCGTCAATGAGGTGGAAGCCGCCTGCTGCTGTTCGCTGGAACTGCGCGGAACTGATGGCATAATGCGCTGGAAAGCCCTGCCCCGCGCACTGGAATTCATGTTTGAACATGGTGTCGGAGAAGTTGCAGTAATTCATTTTCCGGAAGGGGCGGTGGGGCAATCCCGCAACGGCAGATTTGTATTTGTGCCCTCCTGCGACATTGCCCGTTCGGAAATTGTCGGCAGCACCGGAGCCGGAGATGCTTTCGCCGCCGGAGTAATCTACGGTCTGCACCGCGACTGGGAGCTTGAACAGGCCTTGCGGCTGGGTGGCGCCTCCAGCAATTTCAACCTGCGTTCCGCCACCGCCTGTGACGGCGCCGTCTCTTTGGAGACGATGCTGGATTTTTTGAAAAATTGCCGCTACACGGAACTTGGCGGGGTTGCATTCGACTGAAAAACAAGGTACATTATGGGGCGGCTGTGTCATGCAGCCGCCCCGTTTTTTCAATTGGAATTTGTGACAGGAACATTTATGCCAGACCCTGATGCCATTACCCCGGAAGCCACGCCGCCGGCGGACCCCCTCCGGGCGCCATATTTTGCCCTGCGTGACCCGGTGGTGTACCCCCACTGCCTCACTCCCCTGACTGTCAACGGCGAAGCCAATCTGGCCGCGCTCAAACTGGCCATGGGCCAGGATCGTCTGCTGGTGGCGTTTCCGGAAGTTCCGGATGAAAAGGAATATGCCAATCTCCCTTTCAAACTTTCCATCTCCGGATTTTCCCTGGATGGCAAATCCCGTTCGGTAGTCGGTATCCTGATGCGGGTGATCAAACAGTTGGACTTTCCGGATGGTTCGGTCCGTATCGTGGTACGGGGAGTGCGCCGGGTGGCGTGCGAACGCCTCTTCCGGGCCGGCTCCGGCGAACTGCTGGCCTCATATCGGGATGTGATTGAATCGGATTCTGAAAATCTGGAAAATGAAAACATCGCCCGGCAGAAAAGTTTAACCCTCGCGTTTCAGGAACTGGCGTCGATGCTTCCTAATCTGCCTGACGAACTGCAGCTGGCGGTGTTGAACGCTCCTTCTCCCGGGCGCCTGTCCGATCTGCTGGCGGACTCGCTGAATTTCAGCTATGCGGAGAAACTGCTGCTGCTCGCCCTGCCCCGGGTGCGTGACCGTCTGGAAGTGCTGGCGGTGCTGATCAACCGGGAAATCGAAGTAATGCGCCTCGGCATGAAAATTCAGAATGACGTTCACGAAGCCATGTCGTCCAGTCAGCGGGAATATTATCTGCGCGAACAGCTGCGGGCAGTCAAGGAAGCCTTGGGCGAGGATACCCGCAATCCTGATATCGCGGAGCTGGAAAAACGCATCGCCGCCGCTCAATTGCCGGAGCGGGTGCTGGAAACCGTCAAAAAAGAGCTGAGCCGCCTGGAACTGATACCGCCGTCGGCGCCGGAATATCATATCAGTTACACCTACATCAACTGGCTGTTGGATGTGCCCTGGCTGACCTGCTCCCGGGACAGTCTGGACTGCAATGCGGCAGAAAAAATCCTGGACGCCGATCACTACGGTCTGGAAGATGTCAAAGCCCGCATTCTGGAATTTCTCGCCGTGCTGCAGCTGCGCCGTCATGATGCGGAGCGCCGGGCCCCGATTCTCTGCCTGATCGGTCCGCCCGGGGTCGGCAAGACCTCGCTGGGACAGTCCATCGCCAAGGCCATGGGGCGCAAATTCATCCGCTTCTCGCTGGGCGGGATCCGGGATGAGGCCGAAATCCGCGGGCACCGCCGCACTTATATCGGAGCCATGCCGGGACGCATCATCCAGAATCTCAAACGGGCCGGAGTCTGCAATCCGGTATTCATGCTCGATGAGATCGACAAACTGGCTCACGATATGAGGGGCGATCCGGCTGCCGCGCTCCTGGAAGTGCTCGATCCGGAGCAGAATGTCACCTTCAACGACAATTATCTGGAACTGGATTACGATCTTTCCAAGGTATTTTTCATCGCCACAGCCAATTTGCTCGACACCATTCCGGAAGCCCTGCGCGATCGGATGGAAATCATCCGTCTGCCCGGATACACCGCCATGGAGAAGCGGGAAATTGCCCGCCGCTACCTGGTGCCCAGGGAACTGGCCGAGTGCGGACTGAATCCGGATAAGGTGAAGTTCCACCTGCCGGCCATCGATGAAATCATTGATTATTACACGATGGAAGCCGGCGTACGCTCACTTGACCGCACCATCGCCCGGGTCTGCCGTCGCCTTGCCCGTCGGGTGGTTTCCGGCAAAATAGCGCCGGAGAGCGACATAAAAGTCACTCCGGCCCTGGTAAGGGAACTGTTGGGAGCACGTCAATTCACCCGCGATCTTGCCGCGGCCCGACTCAATCCGGGCTGCGCCACCGGCATGGCCTGGACCGGAGCCGGCGGAGTCATACTGCCGGTTGAAGTACTGGCGGTTCCCGGAGGAAAAGGTCAACTCAAGCTCACCGGTTCGCTGGGTAAAGTAATGCAGGAGTCAGCGGAAGCCGCGTTCACTCTGGCGCGCGCCCATGCAGAAAACTGGGGCATTGATCCCCAGTATTTCAACACTCACGACTTCCATCTTCATGTTCCTGATGGAGCTACGCCCAAAGACGGACCGTCGGCCGGCATCACAATGTTCACGGCGCTGGCCTCGCTGCTGAAAAACCGGTCGGTACGGTCCAAGCTGGCAATGACCGGTGAAATTACGCTTCAAGGCAAAGTCACCGCGGTCGGCGGTATCCGGGAAAAAGTCACGGCAGCGCTGCGGGCCGGTGAAAAATACGTCATTCTGCCCGAGGAAAACCGCAAAGACTACGGTGAATTGCCGGAGGCTGTGCGCGAACGTCTGGAGTTTCATTTTGTCCGGAACTGGCGCGAAGTCCTCAAAATTGCCCTGGACGGCGAAGGAGAAAATCAGGAAAAATGAAAATTCTAATTCTTCATAGCCTGGGATTCCTGTTGCCGATGCTGCTCGCAGCCGCCGATTTGCCGCTGGATCGTTTCATTCAGCTGGCCCGCAATCCCAATACGACCTCGACTTATGCGAAGCTGGAAGGCGTGCTTCAGCATCGCCGGCGCGGCTCCGACGTGAAAACTATGCCGCTCTACTTCGGAATAATCATTCAGCCGGAACGTTCCACGGCGCGACTGATTATCGACCGTGACGAGTCCTACACCATTGGCCAGAGCCGGGACATTAACGGCTCCACCGTAATTCCGGCGCCGGAAAACCGCGGCGACAAGCTCGGTGCAACCGGAATCAAGGCCGGAGACCTAACCATGAATTTCCTGTATTTTCCGGTTGTAAAAGAGCTTGAGAATACCACGCTTGGCGGCATGGTGCCTTGTCGCGTAATTCTGTTTGAGGCTCCGGATCATTCCGAACAGGTCCGGGCCTATCTCGCATCAGAGTATGCGTTTCCGCTGAAAGCCGAGTTCATCCGAACCGGAGAGAACCAGCCTTACCGGACAATGGAAGTCGGAGGATTCACCAAGAAGAACGATCTTTATTATGCCAGGCGGATCCGGGTTGAGGGTCCCGGATGGGCGACACGGGTCGATTTTGATTCCGACACCGCCGTACTGGGGGTTTTTGACCCGGATAATCCGCCGCCTGACGTGATGAGGCGTCCGGCTGGAACAAACGTCAAGGGAGATGAAAAATGAGTGTGCTGTTCAACTTTCCCGACTGGAAAATCAAAGCACTGACCATGAGCTACGACGACGGCGTCGTTCAGGACCGCCGTCTGATTGAGATTTTTAACCGTTACGGCCTCAAAGGCACATTTCATCTCAACTCGGGGTTATTCGATCGGGACAACCGGGTAAATCCGGACGAAGTCAAATCACTGTACAAGGGTCACGAGATCTCCTGCCACGGCGTCACTCACAACTGGCCGACCCAGCAGCCGGCCGGAGAGGTAATGAGGGAGGTCTGGGAGGACCGGAAAATTTTGGAGCAGCTTGCCGGCTATCCGGTAACCGGCATGTCGTACCCTTTCGGCAACTACAACCGGGAATCCATTGATATTCTGCGAGCCGCCGGCATTGTCTACTGCCGGACCACCCGGGCGACGGAATCCTTTGATCTGCCCGGCGATTTCCTGGCCTGGCATCCGACCTGCCATCACCGGAGGATGCTCGACCTGGCTCCCGGATTCATTGAAAACAACCGCTATCCGATGCGTTTGTTTTACGTGTGGGGACACGCCTACGAATTTGACAACAACGACAACTGGCAGGATATGGAAAAATTTGCTGCCATGATCGCCGGCCGCGACAACATCTGGTACGCAACCAATCTTGAAATTTACCGTTACATTCAGGCACTGCGCAGTGTGGTTTCCTCCACGGATGGCCGGCTCTTTTACAATCCCTCCGCGATTCCGGTTTACTGTTTCGATGCAAACGACCAATATGTGATTGCTCCGGGGGAAACGCTGTGCCTGGACTGACAGCTTGAAACCGGAAAAACGTTAATCTTGAATACTGACGATCATAAGGAAAATCCGCAAATGACTTTTTGGGAAAAACTGGAACAGGCCGCCCGGCGCAACCGCAGTCTGGTCTGCGTGGGACTGGATCCTTTCATGGGGAAGTTGCCGGACTGCGTCAAAGAAACCGACCGGCCGTTTTTTGAATTCAACCGGCAGATAATTGACGCCACCTGCGACTGGGTATGCTGCTATAAGCCGCAGGCAGCCTACTACGCCGGCGCCGACCGGGACAATGAACTCAAGATGACCATTGAATACATTCATGAACGCGCCCCGGAAGTTCCGGTGATACTGGATGTCAAGCGCGGAGACATCGGTTCCACCGCTGAGCAGTACGCAGCCGAAGCCTTCGAACGTTATGCCGCCGATGCGGTGACGGTCAATCCCTATATGGGCTTTGACGCGGTTAAACCGTTTCTGGATCATGCGGACAAAGGAGTGATCATTCTCTGCCGGACCTCCAATCCGCACTCCGGAGATTTTCAGAATCTGGTTGCCGACGGCGTCCCACTCTATGAGCATGTAGCCCGCCGAGTTCGGGATGAATGGAATTACAACCGCAATGCCGCGCTGGTAGTCGGGGCCACCTATCCGGAAGAGCTGAGCCGTCTCCGCTCCATTTGTCCGGATCTGTGGTTTCTGGTTCCCGGCGTCGGGGCCCAGGGCGGTGATTTGGAAAAAGTGGTGATCTCCGGCTGCAACAGTGCCGGAAACGGCATCATTGTCAATTCCTCGCGCGGCATTATTTTTGCCGACCGTTCGGAAAAATTCGCGGTTGCCGCCGGAGAGGCCGCCGCAAAACTGCGTGATCAAATCAACAGCTTCCGCTTCAGACAATCCTGAACCGCCATAATATCATGTCCACTGCCGGAATCCATCTTCCCACGGTCGCTATTGTCGGCCGTCCCAACGTCGGCAAATCCTCGCTGTTCAATGCGGTGGTTGGCCGCCGCCTTGCCATCGTCCACGAAATGAGCGGAGTAACCCGGGACCGGGTGGCCGCCACCGTCAGCAAAAACGGCCGGCGGTTCACCCTGATTGACACAGGAGGTCTCGGAACCCTGAGCGGCGAGTCACGCAAAACCGACCATTGGGATGCCGTAATCACCACCCAGGTCGAGGCAGCGGTTTCCGCCGCCGACATTCTGATTTTCGTCGGAGATGCTCAGGCCGGGCCAACTCCCCTGGATGCTGACATCGCTTCCCGTCTGCGGGCGTCCGGCAAACCGGTGATTTGCGCGGTAAACAAATGCGATGATCAGACGCTGCGGGACCAGGCTGCGGAATTTTTGCAATTCGGCTTTGACAACGTCTATCCGATTGACTGTCTCCGCCGCGGCGGTTTGGCCACCCTGCTGGCCGAAGTCACCCGACGTCTGCCCGCCGGTGAACTTGTGGTCAGCCCTCCCCCCAGGGCGAAAATCGCAGTAATCGGTCGCCCCAACGTGGGTAAATCCTCTCTGATAAACGCACTGCTGGGAACCGAACGGGTGGCCACCAGTCCGATTGCCGGGACTACCCGTGACGCCATTGACATTGAATTGATCCTGCGGGGAGCCGGCAAAACCTGTCCGGTCGTCCTGGTGGATACCGCCGGTTTGCGCAAAACAGCAAAAGTGGACAACGTGGTCGAATTGTTCAGCGTAATGCGGGCTAAAAGTGCCATCGAACGTGCCGATCTGGTCCTGATGGTCGTTGAAGCCGATGCCGCCGGCATGACGGCACAGGACCGAAAAATCGCCGGACTGATTCAAAAGGCCGGCAAAGCATGCGTCATCGCCGCCAACAAGTGCGACCTCTGCCCGGGAATCCCCGCCCGGGAGCTGACGGGGGAGCTGCGCCGGACACTGCCCGGGCTTGGCTTTGCGCCGGTGGAATTCATCAGTGCCCGGGAACAGTCCAACCTGGAGGCGCTGTGCCGGGAAATTGTCTGTATAATCGAACGCCTTGAGCGCGACATTCCGACCGGAGCTCTCAACCGGATGCTCGCCGAGGCATTTGAACGTACCCCCCCTCCGGTGCGCGGCGCCGCGGCGTTCAAAATGTACTATGCCTCGATGACCGGAAAAAATCCGCATCGGTTCAAATTGTTTGTCAATCGTCCGGAAGCGGCCCAGCCGCATTACCTCACTTATCTGAAGAATCAACTGCGATCGGCTTTCGACCTCAGCGGAGTTGCGATTGAACTCACACTCTGCGCCCGGCCCAAAAAGGTCGAGAGCATCCGCCGGTCGACCGCCGGTGGTGCGGAACATCGCAAATCAAATAAAAGGAGTGCAAGATCATGACTCGTGAACAGGAAAATGCCATTAAAAAATTCATGGCCGAAAAACTGGCCGAAAAATTGTCACTTTCTGAAATCCAGCGCCTGGTGAATGAGCAATTCTCCTGCAAACTCACCTACATGGACATTCGCATTCTCGCCTCCGATCTGGACAACATCGACTGGAACGCCATGGATCCCCACGCCGCCGAGCGCGCAAAAGCTGAAGCCAAGGCCAAAGCCAAAGAGAACGGCGAAAGCCTGCCCGGAGAAGACGGCGCCCAGGCTGAAGACACGGCGCCGGGCGGAGGTGCCACAGTGGTGGAACTCAACAAACTGGCCCGGCCGGGAATGGCGCTGTCCGGTACAGTCAAATTCGCCTCAGGTTCGACCGCCGACTGGTATGTGGACAATCTCGGACGGCTCGGACTGGAAAACCTCAGCGGTTCGAAACCGACTCCGGAGGATATCGAAAGCTTCCAGATTGAACTTGAGCGAGTGATCCGCAGCGGCCGCTGACCGCCGCGCAGCACGAAAGGGCTTAATATCATGATTTCGGAACAGGACACCCGGCTGAACTCCTTTGATCTGCCGGAACGCACGAAAGCGTTGAGGGATTTTTATCTGTCCAGCTGCGCCTTCAACATGCATTGTCACAGTTTTTATTCCTACAACGGCTATGGTTATTCTCCCTCCAAACTCATCCAGCTGGCCCGACAGCAGAACTGGAGAGCGGTCGGGCTGGTGGACTTCGATGTGCTCGACGGCGTCGATGAGTTTCTGTCCGCCGCCGCATTCTGCGGCGTCCGCGCCGTTGCCGGAATGGAAACCCGGGTGTTCATTCCCGAACTGGCGGATGTGGAAATCAATTCCCCGGGAGAACCCGGCATCGCCTACCATCTCGGCATGGGGTTCAACGCCTCCGAAGTACCCGCCGAACGCCGAGACTTTGCCGCCATGCTCCGGGCCAAGGCCAATCACCGCACCCGCCAGATTGTTGACGCGGTCAACTCACTGCTCACGGAGATCAGTTTGGACTTTGATGCGGTCGCCAGCCGCTTCACTCCGGCCGGCAACGTCACCGAGCGCCATGTCTGCACGGCCTACCGCATGCTGGCTGAAGCCCGTTTTTCCGGCTCCGGGCTGGCGGCTTACTGGCAAGACAAAATCGGCAGTTTTGATCCTGATCCGGTCAAGCTCGAAGCGCTTATCCGCGCCAAGACCATGAAAAAAGGCGGCATCGGTTACCAGGCGCCTGATCCTCAGAGTTTTCCGACTCTCAGGGAAATGAACGATTTTATACTGGGATGCGGCGCCCGTCCGGTTATGGCCTGGCTGAACGGACTCTCCGCCGGAGAAAGTGATCCCGGGCGCCTGCTGGATCTGCACCGGTCTTACGGAGCGGTTGCGGCGACCCTGATTCCGGATCGCAACTGGAGAGCCGCCGATCCGGCTAAAAGTGCCCGGCTGAGTGCGGAACTGGACCGCTTTATCGCGGCGGCACAGGAACGCGGCATGCCGCTTTTGGCCGGCACGGAAATGAATGCTCCGGGGCAGTTGCTGGCAGACGACTTCAGCGTGCCGGCGTTGCGCCGGCATCTGGAGTGTTTTATTGCCGGGGCTGATGCTTTCACTGCTTGAAGAGAGAAACCGGAGCTTCCGGCGGCGAAGCTGCCTGCAACTGACTCAACGGGCGGCGCGCCGACCTGATCCGCCCCAATTCCAATCAAACGAGGTATGTTATGAGCACATTTGTCGGGATCGGACTTGGTCCGATTCAAACTGGAATTTTTCTCGCCGGAGCCGCTCGGGGCGGATTTGATCGCATCGTCATCGCCGAAGTTAACGATGCCCTTAAAACAGCGGTCAACGCGGTACACAGCGTCACCGTCAATATCGCCGGGACCGATCGGGTTCGTCAGGAAACCTACGAAGGAGTTGAAGTCTTCAATCCGACCAACCCGGTCGAACTGGAAAAATTGATTTCCGCCGCGGCGGATGCCGATGAAGTGGCCACCGCGCTGCCAAGCGTAAAATTTTTCACCTCTTCCGCCGACTGGCTGCGAGCCGGATTCGCCAGACAGCCGAACCGGCGGCGCTTTGTCTATACGGCGGAAAACAACAACCACGCTGCGGAAGCACTGGCCGCCGCAATCGGCCGGCAGTTTCCGGCCACGTTTTATCTCAATACTGTGATCGGCAAAATGAGCGGGGTAATTCCGGCCGCAGAACGTGTCCCGCTGGCTCCGGCCGCTGCGGTCGGGCATCTGGTTGAAGAGTTCAATCATATTTACATCTCTTCCTGTCCGGGCATTGAGGAGCGCAAGACCGTGTCGCTGTATGTAAAACCCGACCTGCTCCCTTTTGAAGAAGCAAAATTGTACGGTCACAATGCGGTTCATTTTCTGCTCGGCATGCTGGGCAAATCCGCCGGTTGCGCCTTTATGAACGAGCTGACGGACCACCCGGAACTGCTGGCCAAGGGGCGGGCGGCTTTTATCGACGAATCCGGTGCGGCGCTCTGCAGAAAATATGCAACCCTCAATGATGAATTGTTTACACCGTCAGGCTATCAGTCGTATGCCGACGGCTTGCTGACCCGCATGACCAATCCGTTTCTCAGGGACGCCATTGACCGGGTCACGCGTGATCCGGAACGCAAACTCGGATGGGACGACCGGGTTGTGGGCACTATGCGCCTGGCGCTGAGTCAGGACATTGAACCGCGGCATTTTTCCGAAGGCGCCCGGCTGGCCGCCCTGGAGCTGGCCGGCTCCCCGGAACGCCTCCGGCAAAAACTGGCTGAACTCTGGCCAAAACCGTGGAACGCAGAGCATGAGAGGCTTTTCGGGTTGATCGGCTGATTTCAGAACCCAGGTCCGGCTTTCGGCACTTGGACTTCGCCCATTGCAATTGAACGGGAAGCACAGGGAAATTCATTTGACTTTGGGCTGTTTGCAGCGTATATTAATTGAATTGTCACGTCAGAAACAGTCCGATTCGGAATGGTGTTCAGGCTCCTTTAGCCCGACGGCTTTCCGTCACTTTTCGGACGCCGGATGGCCGGGCGAATCATGAGCATTGCATTAATTGACTACAACATGGGCAACCTGGGTTCTGTCCTGAAAGCCCTTGAATACTGCGGAGCCGAAGTTGAAGTAGTCGACTCCTCGTCCGCCCTGGACCGTTTTCAGGCCTGCCTGCTGCCGGGCGTCGGCAGTTTCGGCGATGGGATGGAAAATCTATGCTCGCGGGGTTTCCACACCGCTTTACCGCGATTCATCGCTTCCGGCGGCTGGTTTCTCGGCATTTGTCTTGGTATGCAGATGTTGCTGGAGTCCAGCGATGAATCGCCCGGCGTCCGGGGGCTGGGGATTTTTCCGGGAGTGGTCCGCAGGTTCGACGACAACCTGGGCAAGGTTCCGCACATAGGCTGGAACGCCGCAACCTTTCATCCGGGATCGCCTCTGGCCGGAGAGCTGCCGGAATCGGTTTATTTTTACTTTGTTCACTCATATTATGTTCCGGTGGATCATCCGGCGATACTGGCTGAATGCTTTTACCTGAACCGGTTTGCGGCCGCCCTGGCGAACGGCCGCTGCTTCGCCACGCAGTTTCACCCGGAAAAAAGCCAGCGGGCCGGATTGCAGCTGCTGAAAAACTTTTTGAAAGCCTCCGGAGAGTTTCATGGCAACCCCGAAGTTCTGGCGTAAGATTCACGACCGCCTGTATACGGTATACGGCGATTGCGTCTGTCCGCTGAAACATGAGACGCCGTTCCAGTTGATGGCTGCGGTTATGCTTTCGGCCCAATGCCGCGACGACCGGGTCAATGCGGTAACCGAAAATCTGTTTGCCGTGGCTCCGGATGCGGCCGCCATGGCCGGGCTTCCGGTTGAAAAAATTGAGATGATCATTCACCCCTGCGGCCTCTCTCAAAACAAAAGCCGCCATCTTAAAGCGGCAGCGGAAATGATTGTTCGGGAATTTAACGGTCAGCTTCCCTCCGCGCTGGACAAACTCGTGCGTCTGCCCGGCATCGGACGCAAAAGCGCCAATGTGCTGCTGGGAAATGCGTTTAGTACCCCCGGATTTCCGGTTGACACCCACGTCAAACGCCTGTTGAACCGGATCGGAGTTGTAGAGTCGGACGATCCGGAAGTAATCGAGCGCGAAAACAACCGGAAAGTGCCGCCGGAACTGTGGACCAATTTCTCTCATCTGCTGATTCGCCACGGCCGGGAGGTCTGCCATGCCCGCAAACCGGAATGCGATGAATGCATGCTGTCGGATTTATGCAAATTTCACAACCGGCACAAATCGAGTTCATCTTTGAAAAACAGTTGAATGAACAGACCATGGGATACTTAAAGCAGAAATTCCGCAACATAAAAAAACTTCCGGACTGGCTCTACTGGTTTCCGGCTTTCCTGCTGCGTCTGATCTTCCGGAGCCTGTATCGCTTTGAAATGCACGACCCCCACGGCGCCGCCTCAAAATCCATTGGAGTTGTGGGTGTTGCCTGGCACAACCGCCTGCTGTTTTTCGCCGCGGCCTTCCCCAGGGAGATCCGCCGCAATACCCTGGCGGTGGTCAGTCCGTCCCGGGACGGGCAATACGTGGCGGATTTTATTGCCCAGTTCGGACTGGGCAGCCTTCGCGGATCTTCAAGCAAGCGGGGAGCACACGCGCAGCTGGCAGCGATCCACGCCATCCGCGAACGCAGAAATGTGGTATTTACGCCAGACGGCCCCCGCGGCCCCCGTTACGTCATGAAATCCGGACCGGTGCATCTGGCTTCCATTACCGGGGCGCCCATCCAGCCGGTTTCCATCAATGCCTCCCGCTGCTGGCAACTGCGCAGCTGGGATCGCTTTCAGATTCCCTGTCCCGGAGCCAAAATAACTTTGATCATGGGAGAACCGATTTTCATCCCGCCGAATCTTTCGGCTTCGGAACTTGAAGCGCAGCGGCTCAGGGTGGAGCAGGCCCTGATGGCCATCACGCACGATCCGGAAAACTGAGCCAGCCAAAGACACGGCGCGGTTATCAGCTGCGGCGGACCGTCTCCGCCTCCAGATTCAGCAGCCACGCTTTAAGCGGCAGGCCGGCCCCGAACCCCACCAGGGACCCGTCGGCACCAATCACCCGGTGACAGGGAATGAATATCGCCACGGGATTGTTATGGTTGGCCAAACCGACCGCCCGGGCCGCGCCGGGGCGTCCGATGCGGCGGGCCAGCGTACCGTAACTGACGGTTTCTCCATATGGAATTTTCCTCAGCTCGCCCCACACCAGCTGTTGAAACGCGGTCCCTTCCGGCCGCAGCGGCAAGTCAAATTCACGGCGTCCGCCATCAAGGTATTCCGCCAGTTCCCCAAAGGCCCGTTCCAGCAGTCCAGTCGCCTGTTCCGCGGCGGCCGGCGTTACCGGCGGCAAGATCAGTCGGACAATAAAGCCGTCACATTCCCGAATCTGAACCACGCCAATCCGGGTATTCCGGGTTAAAGTCCTCTCCATAACGGAATCTCCTGGATTGCGGAATTTTCCTCAATAAGCAACTGCCATCGGGATCCACGGGGGAAACAGGACTGCACTTGCCCACACAATGACTTGACTTTCACCGTTTGTGGCTGTAAAATAAATAAAACTATACATCTGATTTTTATGGTAATTTAACATGAAACTCGAAAAAATCAATTACAGGGGCTGGGAAAACTGTCTCCGGCTGTCGGATTCTGAAATCGAACTGGTGATCGCGGTTGGTCTCGGTCCGCGCATCCTCGTTTACCGGCGCGCCGGCGGAACCAATTTCATGAAGAATTTTGACGATCAAATGGCAGATATCCGTCCGGATCAGTGGCAAAGCTACGGCGGGCACCGTTTGTGGCACGCCCCGGAGGTGTGGCCGCGAACCTATTATCCGGACACCGCTCCGGTAAATTATGAGTGGGATGGCCGGCGCCTGCTCCTGCAATGCGCCGTCGAAACCACCACCGGACTGCAAAAAGAAATCACCATATGCCCCAGTGGTGCCGAAATACATCTCTGTCACCGCATCTGCAACCGCAACCCATGGGCTGTCACCTTCTCCCCGTGGGGACTCTCGGTGATGGCGCCGGGAGGACGGGCGGTGATTCCGCAGGAGCCTTTTGTTCCGCATGGCCAGGGAGACGGGGAATCTTTTGCTCCGGCCCGGCCGCTGGTGTTGTGGCAGTTTACGGATATGTCCGATCCACGTTTCACCTGGGGCAGGAATTTCATCCAGATGCGTCAGGACGACCGCTTCCCGTCAAAACAGAAAATCGG
>CASFVA010000024.1 GCA_949298075.1 uncultured Lentisphaeria bacterium | reverse complement strand
CGGCTATCGGCTCTACACCGAGGACAACACCCTCAAATTTGGCAAAATCGCCGGATAGTCACGCGGTTGATTTGAATCTCTCCCGTCATCCGGATTCCGCGGTTTATCGCCCTTCCGCGGCTCCGGATGGCGGGAGTTTTTCTTTTGCCGCAAGCGGTGCCGGATTCCGGTCGCGGCGTTTTACCCAACTGATACTTCTGACATCAGGTAATCCAGAATGGCCTGGGCGATGGTGGCTCCAAAGTGCAGCATGGCCGGACGGTCCACCGTGACCGCTCCAAAATTGGCAAACGGAATTTCCATAGTCTGGGCACAGGCGACAAACGGAAATTGCAAAGCGTAATGTTTTATCGTCAACCCCTGAGTGTAGTTTTTAGCCGTGTTCCAGCCGCTGCCGAATGGCAGGTTGTCGGCCCTGAAATAGGGTGCGTCTGCAATCCGCAGCGCGTCCAGCCGGCGGGAAAACTGTTCCATGGCGGCGTCCATTTTCGGATCACCGGTTCCCACCAGATAGGCCCGGTTGCCGGTGAGCAGCGGGCAGTGCAGATCCAGAATGAAATCCGGTTTGAAGGTTTCGATCCACTGGCGCAGAGCGATGGTTTCCGGATATAATCCGGGATCCTGGTAATCCCGGGCGTAGTCGTGAGGCAGACGGTTTTTTCCCTGATCTCCCTCTTCAACCCCGTCCTTGTCGACAAAAGGTACAGTGTAAAGTGCAATGTTTCTCCGGAATTTTTTGCCAAAGTCCGATTCGCTCAGCGTCGCCCGCATTATGCCCTCCAAAACATGGGAAGCCATCATTTCCCCGGCGTGGTGGCGGGCAGTCAGCAGGACCGTATGCGAGGGACTTCCCTCGCGAATTGTCGTCAATTCCACCTCGCGTCCTTTGCGGCTCCGGCAGAGCACCTCCCGGGTCAATGCCGGTTTGGAGCTGAATTCAGCCAGAAAGGCATCCAGATTATGCTGCAAATATTGCATTCCTACGCAGAAAAGAACTTCCTGTCCGGCGGCCTGGCATTCGTAATCAAATTTTTGAGAATTGTCCTGTGGCGTCTGATACCGCCACTGCCACGATTGACCGCGATCCCGGCTTACCGCCGGGCCGCGGGAACCGACTTTGCCCGGGGTGGCAAAATGAAAACGGTAGACTCCCGGCTCCGGAAAAGCGGCGAGAAAAGACCAGTAAAACCAATCGTTGGCGGAATCTCGCCGGTCAACATCCAATTCTATGTCATGACCATTGATGGAAAGGACTTTGATGTTTCCGCCCGGAATTCTGGCTGTGATCATGGGAGCCTCCTGAATTGTGCTTCAATTTTGCTTGTGACGCCGTTCGGAGCCGGGACGGGGAAGGGACGCCGGATGGCCGCTCCCGGAGTCCGTTCGGCGGAACGCCGCCGGCGGAACGCCATTGAATCTGGTGAAAACCGTGGAAAAATGGTAACGGTTGGCAAATCCCAGATCGGCGGCGATGTCACTTATGGAGTCGTCGCTGTGCCGCAATCTCATACGGGCCCGGTCCATCTGGGAATAATTCAGATACTGCTGGGGAGTTATTCCGACCCAGCGGTGGAATAAATGAACGTAGTTGCTGATTCCCATGCAAAGCTCGCGGGCAATTCTGGCATTGGCGCATTGCGGACGCGGAAGTGAATCCAAAAGGGCAATTGCCTTTTGAATGCGCTGGTCCATGCCGGCGGCGGCAGTGTGTCCGCATGGCAGTTCGGCCAGTATACCCAGCAGCAGCGCGAAGAGCCGCAGGTCCTGACGGTCGGTTGGATCACCGGTGCCGATGATTCTGTCGAGCAGAGCCGGTTTCGGCAGGATCGCCGGCTGCCGGTCCAAGTCGGCGAACCGGGGACCGGGCATAAAGTGGACAAACAGATGATTAACCGGTCCGGTGAGCCGGGCGGAAAAGAAACTGTAAGGCGGAATCAGCACAACGTGTTCCGGCTCCAGTCCGATGACCCGGTTATTGCAGGTGAGGGTGGCTCCGGGAGCGTCGTTCCAGTACAGACGCCAGAATGGGCGCATCGGACATTGCACATGCCACTCCTTCAGAGCCAGAAACTGCCAGGCGGCGATTTTCAGCTCCGGAATGGCCATGGCCGGACGATTTTGATATGTTTTTGCAGGAATCAAAACATTTTTTCCCGTTTTAAACATAGCCGAAACAGTTTTTTCCAGCTAAAATATACAACAAAACCATCAAGGAGGCAAGTTGTTTTATGAATGATAATGGTCTGAATGGTATTCCGAAGTGGTTCGGTCAAAAGCGGCTGGGTGCTTTTATTCATTGGGGAGTTTACGCCGTCGGGGAAAAACACGAGCAGGAATTGTGGCGGTACCGCACGCCCTGGCCGCAATACCTTGATTATGTCCGGCGGTTTGCCGCCCCGGATTTTGATCCGCGCCGCTGGCTGGATTTTCTCCAGGAAAACGGTTTCGAGTATCTGGTGTTCACCACCAAGCACCACGACGGTTTCTGCATGTTTGACAGCAGTTTCACCGATTTCAAGGTCACCAACACGCCGTTCGGCCGTGATGTTTTCGGTTTGCTGGCTGAGGAATGCCACAAACGGTCATTTCCGCTGGTGGCATATTATTCGGTGGTGGACTGGTACCATCCGGCTTATCCCAACTGCGGCGGTCATCATGAACTGTTCACGGATCCGGCGCGTCACAATCTGGCGGAGTACGCCGGATATCTGCGTTCCCAAATCCGGGAACTCTGCACGAACTACGGTACGATTCACGGAATCTGGTGGGATATGAATACCGGAAACCTGGAGGATCCCTCCATCAATGTCATGATTCGCGAACTGCAGCCGCAGGCTGTGATCAACGACCGGGGATGCAGTCCCGGGGATTATCTCACTTCCGAACGGTGTGCGCCGGAGGAGCGCCGGGCCGGGGTCAAGTTTGAAGGCTGCGATTCCGTGGGGCGGTTCAGCTGGGGATATCGCCGGGACGAGGACTATTACTCTGTGGATTTCTTCAAGGGCAAAGTGGCTTTGACGCTGGGACGGGGCGGAAATTTCCTCATTAATGTCGGGCCGGAGCCGAGCGGGAGATTTCCGGAGCCGGCGGCGGACATCATGGCCGGAGTCGGACAATGGTACCGGCGGGTCCGAGAGGCGCTGACGGCGCCGCCGCAGCCGGCTTTTTCCGGTCCGCGCCGGCTGGTGACCGGGGCCGCCGGCGGCGACACCTTTTACTGGATTCTGGCGGAGCCGTCGGAGTCCGACCGCTTTGTGCTTCCCGGAGACGTTTTTCCGGAAATTTCCGGAGCGTGGCTGCTCAATACCGGCGGGGAACTGGCGGTGTCTGACCGGCGGATTTTTCCGGAATTCTTTGCTTCGCCATTCCGGACGGTTTCCGGCGTACCGGTCGATGCCGGCGAACTCAGGGTGTTGAAAATCAGGTTCAAATCGCCGGTGAAAATCCCCGATGATGCTCCTGGCGGACCGGTGCTGTGACGTTTGCGGGAAAGCCGGAAACAGCGGTGGCGAAAAATCCGGCCCTGTTCCGGCTCCGCGGGACGTGGTGCAGATGAATTTCCTCCGGGTAGCGTCAGGTCCGTGGTTCCGGCGGACGTTTACCCGGCACCATGAGGCCGGGTAAAGCGCTGCCGGGGGAAACCGCGCTCCGTATGATGCGGGAGCGCGGTTTGTTTCAGCGGTTTCAGTTGCCGCGACCCGGGGGGAGGGGGAAAAATGGAGCCGGCTGCGGGAGTCGAACCCGCGACCTGCTGATTACAAGTCAACTGCTCTGGCCAACTGAGCTAAGCCGGCATGCAAGAATTTCTCTCATGCGCGTTCCCCGCGCCTCCGGAAGCCGGGCCGACGGGGAATTTCCGGTGCGCCCCGGGGATTCACCCGTCGCTCCGGTTTCATTAATATAGTCCGGCAATCTGCCGCTGGCAAGTGTTTCGCCGGCTTTTTTTTGCGGTAATTGCTTGCTTTTTCCGGGAAAACATGGTACATTTATAAATAACTGTCAGGTATAATGTTTCTTCTTTATTTCATTCAGGGTAGGTGATGGCCGAGGTCGAATCGGGCGTCTATGACGCCAGCTCCATTCAGACGCTTTCCGCGCTGGAACATATTCGACGACGTCCGGGCATGTATATCGGACGCATGGGCGACGGGTCCCATCCCGATGACGGCATCTACATTCTGCTCAAGGAAATCATTGACAACAGCATTGATGAGTTCATCATGGGTTGCGGCCGCCGCATCGACGTGACGGTTGGTTCCGGCGGCGAGGTTTCAGTGCGGGACTACGGCCGCGGAATTCCGCTGGAAAAGCTTGTCGAATGCGTTTCCGTCATGAACACCGGCGGCAAGTACAATACCAAGGCCTTCAAGTTTTCCATCGGACTCAACGGAGTTGGTACCAAGGCGGTCAATGCCTTGTCCTCCAAATTCACCGTGCGGTCGGTGCGGGATGGACGATTCCGGCAGGCGGTTTTCGCCCGCGGCGTTCTGCAGGGCGAGACCGAGGGCGCCACTGATGAGAAAAACGGCACCCGGACCGAATTCATTCCTGATCCGGAGTGTTTCCCCAATTACGTTTTCCGCAACGACTACATTGAAAAACGGCTGTGGATGTACGCCTATCTCAACAGCGGACTTCAGCTTTTTTTCAATGGCGAACGCTATTATTCGTCCAAGGGGCTTCAGGATCTGCTGGAGGTCGAAACCGGCGAGGACAAACTCTATGACGTGATCGCTTTCCGCGGCCGGGAAATTGAATTTGCCCTCACTCACAGCGATCGCTACGGGGAGACCAGTTTTTCATTTGTCAACGGCCAGTTCACGCGTGACGGCGGCACTCATCTCTCCGCATTCAAAGAGGGCGTGCTCAAGGGAATCAACGAGTATTCCGGAAAGAACTACAAGGCCGATGACGTCAGGGACGGCATGGTAGGGGCGATTTCCATCAAAGTCACCGAGCCGGTGTTCGAATCCCAGACCAAGAACAAGCTCGGCAACACCGACGTGCGGGGGCCGATTGTAGCGGCCGTCAAGGACGCGGTGGCGGATTTCCTGCACAAAAACCGGGAGGTGGCGGACACGCTGCTGGACAAAGTCGATCGCAATGTCCATCTGCACCGCCAGATTCAGGAAGTCAAGAAAAAATCCCGGGAAACCTCGCTGAAAAGCCGTTTGCGGATTCCAAAGCTCAAGGATTGCCGTTATCACGTCGGTGACAAATGGCCCCGGCACACTGTGCCGCGGGACACGATGATTTTCCTCACCGAAGGCGACTCCGCCGCGGGGTCGCTGGAAAAAAAGCGCGACGTCGACTGCCAGGCGATTTTTGCTCTGCGCGGCAAGCCCATGAATTTCTACGGTCAGAAATTTGACAAGATATACAGCAACGAGGAACTGACGTTTCTGATGCAGGCGCTCGGCATTGAGGAATCAATTGACAACCTGCGTTACGACCGGGTCATCATTGCCACCGATGCCGATGTGGACGGTCTGCATATTCGGAACCTGCTGCTGACGTTTTTCCTGTCGTTTTTTGACCAGCTGGTGCTCTCCGGACACCTGTTCGTGCTGGAAACGCCGTTGTTTCGGGTGAAACTGCCCCGGGAGCAGCCGGTCTACTGTTATTCCGAGGCCGAGCGCGACCGGGCTCAGCAGCAGCTCGGCCGCAAGGCGGAAACCACCCGTTTCAAGGGACTGGGCGAAATTTCCCCCGAGGATTTCGGTGAATTTATCGGAGAAAACATGCGTCTGGCTCCGGTCACGCTGGACAACATGCACAATGTTCCGGAGCTGCTGGGGTTCTACATGGGAAGCAATTCCCCGAACCGGCGCGATTACATCATGAGTCGAATCGAGGTTCCGGAATATGATTGAGCAGGAAGACCGGAAAATTCCGGAAAACGCCGCCGCGCCGGAAGCGGCGCCGGCTGAATCCGGCGCATCCGGTTCAGAGGAGTCCGCCGGCGGCGTGCTGGCCGAACAGCGCCGGGGCACCAACGATTATTTCAAGGCGATGATTGACCGCAATTTTCTGGAATACGCCGCCTACGTGATCAAGGATCGGGCGATTCCGGATGTCGATGACGGACTCAAGCCTGTTCAGCGCCGCATTCTCTGGGCACTTTACAAAGTTTATGACGGCCGCACTCACAAGGTTGCCAACATCGTGGGCAACACCATGCATTACCATCCGCACGGCAACGCTTCGATTGAAGAGGCTCTGGTGGTGCTGGCCAACAAAGGCGGCTGCGTCGAACAAAAACTCCGGGATCGGAAAACCGGGGTTGAAACAATTGAGTTTCAGAGCGTACCCTATTACATTGCCCGGCAGGGCAATTTCGGCAATCTGCTGACCGGCAGTCCGGCGGCGGCCGGCCGCTATACCGAGTGTTCGCTCACCCAGCTGGCCCATGAAACGCTCTTCAACAATGACATCACGAAGTTTGTGCCCACCTATGATGGCCGGGAGGAGGAACCGGTTGTGCTTCCGGCCAAGGTTCCTTCGCTGCTCATGCTGGGCAGCGACGGTATTGCCGTCGGAATGGCCACCAAAATCATGCCGCACAACTTCAACGAACTGCTTGATGCCGAAATTGCAATCCTCAGAGGCGAAGAGTTTGAGATATATCCGGATTTCCAGCAGGGCGGTCTCATGGACGTCCGGGAATACGCCGACGGAAACGGACGGATCGGATTGCGGGCAAAAATTGACATTGTCGGCCGGGATCTGGTCATCCGGGAAATTCCGGCGGTTTGCACCACTGAAAGTCTGGTGGCCTCCATTGAACGGGCGGCGGAAAAGAACAAGATCAAAATTTCCAACGTTCAGGATTTCACCACCGACCGGGTGGAAATCCGGGTGACGCCGACCCGGGGGTATGATCCGGAAAAGACCCGCAACGGACTCTATATGTACACCGACTGCGCCGTGTCGATTTCAGTGAATATGACGGTGATCTGCGGCAGCCGTCCGGTTCAGATGACGGTCTCCGAGGTGCTGCGCCGCAATGTTGACAAACTGCTTGGTTATCTGAAGCAGGAGCTGGAAATCGCGCTGGAGCGTCAGAACGAGTTGTTTCACGCCAAAACCCTGGCGCAGATTTTCTTTGAGAACCGCATCTACAAACGGATAGAGGAAGTCAGTACTCCGGAGCAGGAATATGCTGAAGTGCACGCCGGCCTGGCGCCGTTCCGGCCGCAGCTGCGACGGGACATCACTGACTCCGACATAGATAAACTTCTGGCACTGCCGGTGCGGCGGATCAGCCGGTTCGACATTGAGAAAAACCAGCAGGAACTGGCCGAGATTGAAGCAAAAATTGCCGAGATCAACAAAAACCTCGGTTCGCTCAAACGCTATGCGGTTAAATACCTTGAATCGCTGAAGAGCAAGTACGGCGCCAATTTCCCGCGTCGGACCGAGATCGAGCATTTCGAGGAAATTGACCGCACTGCGGCGGCGCTCAACAACATCAAAATCGGCTGGGATCGGAAAAACGGCTACATCGGCACGGCGGTCAAAAGCGACGATACGGTGGTCTGCAATGAATTCGACCGGTTTGTCTGTACCGTTAAAAATGGAACTTACAAGGTAATTCCGTTGCCGCCGGACAAATTGTTTGTCGGACGGCTCTACGATTTCCGGCGTTATGACTCCGGAACGGTGTTCGGAATCATCTACCGTGAGAAGAAGTCCGGAAAGTATTACGGCAAGCGCAGTTCCATCGGCGGTTTCATCATGGAAAAAGAGTATTCGTTCTGCCCGCCCGGTTGCCAGCTTGAATTATTGACGCCGCGTCCGGATGCAATTTACACTTTGCTGGAGACCGGAGCACGGGGCCGCCCGGCGGAGCGGGAGATCAATCTGATGGAACTTCCGCTGCGTTCCGCCAAGGTCCGGGGCATTTTGCTTACCGCCAAACCGGTGACAAAAATCACGCACTCCCGCTGGCTGACCGCCGACGAGCTGGCCGCATTCGCAGAACCCGCCTCCACGATCCCGGAAGAGGAGGAGCCGGCAGCGGGAGCCGAATCCGCACCGGCCGTGTCCGGAAAAGCCGCGGGAGCGGACTCTGCCGCGGAACCGGAACCGTCACCGGCTGCGGAAGACGGGCAAGCGGCCGCGGAGACTGAGTCCGTCACCGCCCCCGCGATTCCCGCCGCCAAGGAAGAGGTTCCCGAAGCAGAGTCTGTTGCTGAACCGCCGTTGAAATCCGCGGCCAAAGCCGGCCGGAGACGGAAGGTTTCCCCGGGCCGTGATGTCCCGGCGGAGCGGCCGGAGGCTGAAGGTACGCCCGATGTCATGGCCGCGCCGGCCGGAATGCAGGATTCTCTGATGGAGGTTCCGCCGGATCCGGTGACGGATAAGCCCGCCCGGAAGCCGCGTCAGAGCGCTGCCCGCAGAGATGCGGTTCCGGAGACTCCGGAAAGTGGCGATGACGACGATTTTGGAATTGTTCAGGCCGAATTCGGTTTTTAACTGAATGCGGCAGCGTTGATGTTCGGCAGACGTATCAGAAGGAGGAAGGATGGTTTGGTTGCAGTGTGAATACAAGTCGACGGTGCTGAACAAGCTTTGCTCGCTTCAGGTTTTATTGCCCCGGCTTTCCTCTTTTTCGCCGCGGCGGCCGGAGTGGCCGGTGCTTTATCTGCTGCACGGCTTGAGCGACAATGCCACCGCCTGGATGAGATTTACTTCGATTGAACGTTATGCCGAACGGCACGGCGTGGCGGTTGTCATGCCCGACGGCGGCCGGAGTTTTTACACCGATATGGTGGATGGTCTGCCATATTGGACAGCGGTGGCAGAGGAACTGCCCGAGCTGGCGGCCGAGCTTTTCCCGGTCAGCCGGAAGCCGGAATGCAATTTTGTCGCCGGTCTGTCGATGGGCGGCTACGGCGCATTGAAAATGGGCCTGCGCCATCCGGAACGGTTTGCTGCTGTCGGAGCTCTTTCGGCAGTGACCGATGTCAAAAATCTGGTCGACGGCGACGAGGTGGCGCTGCGGACTGAAATGCGCCATATTTTTGGATCATACCGGCATGCGGTAGCTGCCGGCAACGATCTGTTTTCGCTGGCCGAGTCGGCGATCCGGCGGGGGGTGTCGCCACGCATCATCCAAATCTGCGGCACCGGGGATTTCCTTTACTCCGGCAACCTCCGGTTCCGGGATCATCTGAAGAAGCTGAATTATCCGGCCTACGAGTACTACGAGGAGCCCGGTGCCCACACCTGGGATTTCTGGGACCGCAATATTCAGCGGGTGCTTGACTTCATGCTCCCGGTTTCCTGAATCAGCAGGCTGAAGCAGATGAGTAATTTCCGGCACAGACTGCGGCGTACTCCGCTGCGCCACATCGGAGCGGCATCGGTGCTGGCACTGGCTGTCGCCGGCATTCCAGCTGTTTTCGGAGTGGTATCTTTTGCGTTGCCGGCCGGTGTGCTGCTGCCGTGGCTGCTCTGGGGCGGGCTGTGCCTGGTGCGCCGGCTGAGAATCCGCCGGCTGTGGCGCGGTACGGTGAATGGTCAGGAGCTGCAAATTCTTGAGCGGCGCGGCTGGCTGCCCTGGCAGCCGGCCATCCGGGAAATCGCCGTCAGCGGCGGTGTCTACAGCCGGGCTCTGCTGCGGCGCGGAGCGCCGGCCAAGTTATTCGATTATTTCCAGGCAGCGGTCGATGAGGTTTTCCGGCGGACTCCGGACGCCGCTTTTCTGATGCTGGGGCTGGGGGGCGGCGGGATTCCGCGCTATGCTTTGGAACACTATCCCGGAGCCCGGGTCACCGCAGTTGAACTCGAACCGGAAATTGTGGAACTCGCCAGGCGTTTTTTCCTCAGCGATCAGGATTGGTCCCGGTTTCGGATTGTGACCGCCGACGCGGCGGATTTTGTAACGGATCCTGAGTCCGAACCCGGAGGATACGAGCTGATTTGCTGCGATCTTTTTTGCGGACTGGAACTTGCCTCAGCGGTATATTCTCCGGAATTGTGGACGGGATGCCGGCGGCTGCTTGCCCCCGGCGGCATGGCGATGGCCAATCTGCTGAATGCTGACGCCGTACGGCTGACCGGCATGATTACCGCCGTGTGCAGGGAGTTCGCGGCGGTTGAACTGCTTGTCCGGCGCAATGGACAGACGGTACTTCTGGTTGCGCGTCGAATTGATCGCCTCGATGGTCTGCTGACTTCCGGAAGAATTGGCGAATGTCGCCGCCTGCTGTCCTGGCGTAATTCCCGGGCCGCCGGGAAGTGATTGGCGCCGCCCCCGGATCTCGGTGCGGAACAGGAGAACCCCCGCTGGCGGATCTGCTTGAAAAACGGTACGACCGGATCTCGGTGCGGAACAGGAGAACCTCCCGGAGATCAGGGGACAGTGAGCTGAATCAGCCACAGAGGATTGCGCCGGGCAGCTTCCTGCCAGGCGGCGCGATCAGTTTCGACAAGTTGATCGGCCAGGTCCAGAGCGACTCGTTCCCGGTCGGAGGGGCGGTCCGGAGCTTGTTCTGAATGGGCTGACCCGACCAGCAGGGCCACGACCAGGGCCAGTGCCGCACACCAGAGCGTCTTCCCGAGTTGAGGCGAAAACTGTTTCATCGTTCTTCTCCTGACGTGGTGTTCAGATCGTTTTCCATTTCCCGGCGCCGCTTTTGTTTAAGATGGGCGTCGATTTCATTCATTTCAGCGGCGAATCGTTCCGCCGACCAGATTTCAACTCCGATTTCCACGCCGACCACACAGGCTTCAGCGCCGGGGCGCAGTCCGGCATGATTCATAAAGTCCGTGCTCAGCGTCACCCGTCCCTGCCTGGTGATGCGGCAGGTGGAGGTCAGGGCACCGAACCAACGCAATGAGCGGCGACGGGCGAAACTCCCGGCGACCTCTCCGATGTCTCCCAGTTCATGGCGCCGCATGTCGTGGTAAGCCGCCTCCGGATAGAGTGCCACCGCTCCTTCCGGCAGGCCATGCAACACGATTTCTCCGGCGCAGACGCGTAGAAAATCGTCAACCAGCCGCTGGGTCAGACGAATCCGCCCGTTGGCGTCGACCAGACAATGTTCCTGCCCGAAAAAGGTCAGCATCTGCAAGCGTCTTCCATCAAAACCGCGATTTTATTTTCCAACTATTTCCAATATATTCCAAAAAAATCCATTTTCAAGTAAAAATAAAATTTTTTGCCGAATTTAGGCCTTTTATGCAGAAAACAGCCGGTCAGACCGCTGCTGAAAAAAGCAGTCCGTTCCGGCAGAGAGGGCAATCCTGAGCCGCAGGGAGGATGGGCAACGGCCGCCCGGGGCGCCCCATCCGGCGGTTCAGCCGATGAATTCCCGGATTCCGGTGGCGATCATCTGAGTGGCCACCGTGGCTACAATCAGTCCGGTGAGGCGGATGAGCGGTCCCTGCAGGTGGGTGCGCACCAGAAAAGTGTTGATCGGTCCCGTGAACAGCATCAGCATGAAATTGACGGCGACAGCTGCACTTAATGCCGTCGAGGTGGCCACAATGCCGTGCTCGGCAGTGCTGGTGATGGCGGCGGCGATGGTACCGGGGCCGGCGATCAGCGGAGCCGCCAGCGGTACCAGCGACAAGTCGGTCAGGTCACCGCCTCCGGACGGAAGCAGGTTCGGGTTTTTGCTGAAACGCCCCTCGGCCACTGCGGTCCAGCCGATGATGAACAACATCAGGCCACCGGATATCCGCAGCGAATATATTTCCACCTTGAACACCCGGCTGAGCACAAATTCCCCGGCAATGCTCAGCGCAATCAGGATCACCAGTGCGGCCGCCGACGATTTCCAGGCCAGTTCGAAAATCTGACGGCGCCGCAGCGGCGGATTGTAGGCTGATAAAAACAGCAGCTTGCTGGCCGGGTTTAAAATGGCGATAAAATAAAGGGTGTTTTCCCAAAGAGCAGTGAAATCCATGATGACCGCCTCTCCGCTGGTTGCAAAGGTTGTTGTCTTTATAATATTTATAATATAGCGCGGCGAAAACGGAAAGCAATTACAGAAAAATTTTACGGATTTGCCTCGGAACAACTTGTATTTTCCGCAATGTGACGTTATTGTTAAACGAAACCGGGATCGGAGTTGATCTGCGGTATTTATTTAAGTTGGCGAAGGATTCCGGAAAGTCCGACGCCGCAAACGAAAGGACAAAATTTGATCATGGAAGAGAAACAGGAAATTTTTGCGGACGGCATCGGGCAGATTCATTTTGCCGGTTCCATGGTGCGTTTCGACTTTGTCACGCTTCAGCCCGAAGCTGACGGCAAAGCTCCGACTCCGCGTCCGAACGTGCGGGTCATCATGCCGCCGCAGGGGTTTCTCAATGCCTTCAACTCGATGCAGCAGCTGATGGACCGCTTGGTCGAGGCCGGAGTGCTCAAGAAGAACGACGCCCAGTAAGATTTGCTGCAGGCTTTTTTCGGGGACAGAGCCAGATGTTGGATTCGCCGTTTATGATTCCGGCGGGCGGAACGGAGTGGGCGCTGCGTGACTGCGGTGCGTTCTCATTTGCCGGCGGCTTGGATGCGGTGGCGGCGGACTGCTGGCGTTTTGTTCCGCTTCCGGCGGCGGCGGGAATTTTGTTTACCGTCGTTCGGGAGGATTTCGGCTTCAGTGCGGCGGATTTTGTGGTGAAGGTTGCCCGATACAGCGCCTACACCATCAATTCCACCATTGATGCGGCACTGCGCATCACCGTGAGCGCGGCTCGGAAAATTCAGCGCGGAGCCGTGCGATGCGGAAGGCGGCCGGTCGCCATGCTCGGCCGGTTGACCGGGATGGGGCGTCGCGGTACGTTCTGTTTGCGGCTATGAAACTTTCCGGAACACGATATGTGTTGTTGCAGGACCGCCGGGACGGGAAAACCGGCGGTCTGTTTTTGGGCCGGGGCAACCCGGAAAATTTCCGGTCCGGCGTCTTTGTTCGGCGGATGGAGAACTGAACCCGGCAGATGGTATTGTCATGGAAAAGGAATGGATGGCACGGTATTGGCGGCGGCTTGACTCCGACGGCCGGATTCTGTGTGAACTGTGTCCGCACCGGTGTATGATTGCGCCGGGACAGAGCGGCCTCTGCCGGGTCCGGAGCAACCGTTCCGGGGTGCTGACCGCTGATACCTACGGTCATCCGGCGGCGCTTCAGGTTGATCCGATTGAAAAGAAACCGCTCAACTGGTACCGTCCCGGCAGTAAAACTTTTTCCATCGGCTGTTTCGGGTGCAATCTGAGCTGCCGCTTCTGCCAGAATGACGAGTTGTCGCGTTCGGGCAGCGACCGGAGTCGGGAATATTCGTTCATCGCTCCGGAGCGGATTGTGAAACTGGCGGTCGAGCACTCCTGTCCGACTGTGGCGCTGACCTATAATGAGCCGACGGTTTTTTTTGAATATGCGCTGGATATCGCCCGTGCGGCTCATGCCGCCGGTCTCGGAGTGGTGCTGGTCAGCAACGGCTACATCAATCCGGAGCCGGCCCGGGAGCTTTATGCCTTGATTGACGCAGCCAACATTGACGTCAAGGGATTCGGGAGTTTTTACGACCGGTTGTGCGGCGGCGGGATTGATCCTGTACTGGAAAACTGCCGCCGGCTGAAATTTGAATCCCGTTCGCATCTGGAGCTGACCAATCTGCTCATTCCGGGTGAAAACGACTCCGTTCCGGAGGTGGAAGCCTTTCTGGAGTGGACGCAAACAACGCTTGGCGTGGATACTCCGCTGCATTTTTCCGCCTATTTCCCCGCCGGCGGATTCACCGCGCCGCCGACGCCGGCCTCCACCCTGTATCGGGCCGCCGGACTGGCGGAACGGCGCGGTTTTACCCGGATCAGTCTCGGTAATCTGCCTCGCTGAACACCTGAGCTTCAAAGACGGTGAAGCGCGCTCCGCTCTTCCAGGCGCCGGCGGACAGCCCCGCTTTGAGTGAGAGCTGACTCAGCGTGGTGTCGAGGTCCCAGCCCTGTTCCGGCGCCACCTGGGGCAGAAAAACGGCGAAACAACCGTTTTTCTCAATGGTCATGCCATGGCGGCCGATTTCAATCTCATCCGGAGAACTTACCGGGCGGGAAGGCGTCAGGGCTGAAATCTCAATGACAGTCCGTTCCAGCTCATCAGCTGAGAGGGGGCGGAAACGCGGATCATGGAAGGCGGCGTCCACCGCCCGTCCGGCCACCGCTTCACACAGAGGACGGCGGGCGTCGATTTCGCCGATGCAGCCGCGCAGCCGGCCGTCAATGGTCAGTGTGACAAAACAACCCATCGGCTGAAACAGCCGTTCCGGACACCGTTCCATGGCGGCGGCGACGCTTGATTCTGCCGCTGGGTTGCGGTCCAGGCGGGCGGTGATGGAGCGGCGGGCGAGTTCCAGCAGCCGGATCTGCTCGGCGCGGGTGAACAAACCCCCGGGCTCCGGCCAGTTCGCCCGTCCGGCGATGGCCATATAGGCGACAAAGCGGGAAAAGTCCCCGTCCGGATCGGAACTGGTGGCATAGCTGAGCATTTCCAACCGGGTTTCGGGAGGCAGCGTCTCCAGCATCAGGGCAAGGGGAGCTTCGCCGCAGATCGTGGCACCGGTACGGCTCAGATAGGCGTGAAAGCCCGGGGCGTTTCCCGGACGCATCTGTTCAAACGCGCCGCGGTCAAGCGCGGCAGTGTGCTCCCGCTGTCCGGATGTGAAAGGTTCGAAATTGAAGTCGGCACCGTAATGTGTGAAATCGCTGCTGACCGCCAGCAGTGTTCCGGGCCCCAGCAGTTCCCGCAGGGCGCCGGCAGCCCGTTTTTCACCTGCGGAGGTGAAGCCGCTTACGATCAGCGGCAGAATTCGGAATTTTCCTTTCAGCGCGAATTGCAGCATCGGGTATATCATTTGAGCAGCGTGTTCGGCCCGGTGCAGCCGGTCGCTTCGGATGAGGGGAAAACGGCGTCCGAGTTTTTCCAGTCCGGCGCCGTCAATGGCAATTTCTCCATAAGGAGTGGCGACGGCCCCCGCTTCCGGCGCCGCCAGTTGGTCGCGGAACGTGGCGCAGTGGCAGGGTGCGAGTATCACAATCCGGTCAAAGTGCGCCGCCCGGATGCGCTGGAGCGCCGCCGCCGCGACCGGGGCCGAGTAGGCGTATCCGGCGTGAGGCAGCACCAGTACATCGGGGGGCGGTGTTTCCGGGGCCGGAGGCAGGGCCGCCAGCGCATTTTCCCAGATCGCGTTCAAAGCGGCGGCATCAGCCGGGTACCAGGAACCGGCGACCGAACTGGAGAGAACGGATTGCTTTGACATGTTTTCCTCCGCAATTTACCGGCTGAGCGCCGGACGAATCAGGGCAGCATTCAACTTCTGGGATCAAGTGCGTCGCGCAACTCGTCGCCGAGTACGTTCAGGGCCAGCACCAGGACGAACATGAAACCGGTCGCTCCGGCGATTTCCCACCAGACGCCGCGCCAGAGCCGGTCCTGGCCGTTGGAAATCATGACGCCCCAGCTCGGAGCTTGCTGAACGCCGAGCCCCAGATAACTCACAATCACTTCGAGCATTACCGCGCCGGCGAAAGTCAGCGTGAAATAAATGATGACCAGGTGAAACACGTTGGGCAGAATGTGGCGGAACATGATGGCCGGGTCGGACACCCCAGCCACCCGGGCGGCGGCAATGAACGGCTGGTTTTTAAGTTTGAACGTCTCGCTGCGGACCACCCGGCACAAGGTCACCCAGCCCGTGAGTCCGATGGCGATGTAGACTGCGAGCATGCCCGGTTCGGTGCGCAGCGCTCCGGCAATCCGCCGCACCGCGGCGGTGACCTCGGGCGACAGGTAATCGCGGGAAAACAACAGCGCGAATGCCAGAATAAACAGCAGCGTCGGCATGGCCGCAAACGTACTGTAGCTCCAGACCACAAGATCATCAAACCTGCCGCCCCGGTAGCCGGCCAACAGTCCGAGCGAGACTCCGATCACGGCCGCGATCAGCCCGGCAATAATTCCGACCTTGATGGCGGTGGCGCTGCCGGCGATGGAACGGAACAGCACGTCCCGGCCCAGATAATCGGTGCCGAGCCAGTGGCGGAACGAGGGCGGAGCCTGGCGGGCGTCGGAATCCGCCCATTCATAAAGCGGCGTCGCACCGGACATTTCGCAGAGCACGCCGTGAATTTCCGTGGCGGCCGCCGCGGTCAGATAGAGCATCACCACCGCCAGGGCGGCGACGGCAACCGGCGATTTCAGCAGCTTGCGCCACGGCGGCGGATGGGACGTCATGATCCGGCCCCGGACTTTTTGAGTGCCACTTGCAGCAGGGCGACATCGGTGGGCGTCACCCCGTCGATACGTCCGGCCTGTCCGAGTGTGGCCGGACGGATTTTCAGCAGTTTCTGTCGGGATTCGCCACTCAGCCCGGGCAGGCGATCGTAGGCGAAGTCCCGGGGAATCACCGTTTCCTCAAACCGTTTGAGCCGGTTGATTTCCAGCGCTTCTCGCTGCAGATAGCCGTCGTAACGGGCCTCAATGAGCAGTTCCCGCCAGATCCGTTCGCCGCGTTTGCCGTCCGGCAGGGACGGCAGCCGGTCCGGCGGTATTCCGGGAACCGGACTGCCGGCCGGTGAGTCCGGCGCCGCTTCCTTGAGGTAGAGCAGCAGAGGGCGTCCGGCAATCCTTTCGGTGCGGCAGAAGTTCAGCGCCGCCTGAAGTTCATCGCGATAGGCGCAGAATTCACGGTATTTTGTTCCGGACAGCAGCCCGTGACGGTGCGCGAAATCACACAGTCGCAGGTCGGCGTTCTCCTGACGGAGCGTCAGACGGTATTCGGCCCGGCTGGTGAACAGGCGGTAGGGTTCGGTGATTTCCTTGGTGGCCAGATCATCAAGCATGACTCCGATATAGCTGATGTCCCGTCCCGGGGCGACCGGAAGCTCTCCGGCCGCAGTCCTGGCGGCGTTGAGTCCGGCGATCAGTCCCTGGCCGGCGGCTTCCTCATAGCCGCTGGTGCCGTTGATCTGACCGGCGGTGAAAAGATTGTCAAAGGTCTTTACCCGCAGGGTGCGGTCGATCTGCTCCGGCGGCAGATAGTCGTATTCAATGGCGTAGGCGTAGCGGGTGATCACCGCGTGCTCAAGTCCGGGAATGGAATGCACCAGCTCTTTCTGCACTTCAATCGGCAGACTGGTGGAGAGCCCGTTGAGGTAATACTCCCTGGTCTGGGCGCCTTCGGGTTCCAGGAAGAGCAGGTGACGCGGATGGTGCGGAAAGCGTACCACCTTGTCCTCAAATGACGGGCAATAGCGTGTCCCGATTCCGGTTATGACGCCGCGGTACATCGGCGACTGGTGCAGATTGGCGCGCGCCACTTCGGCCGTACGGTCCGTCGTGTAGACCATGTGGCACGGCAGGTCGTGCCGGACCGCTTCCGGCAGGGCGGGCCGAAGTTCCCGGCTCCAGAAGCTGAACTCCTCGACATCGGGTTCCGGCGGTTGTTCCGGCATGGCCGAAAAATCAATGCTCCGGGCAAGAAGACGGGGCGGCGTACCGGTTTTGAGCCGTCCCAGCCGCAGCTTCAGTTCTCCGGCAATCGCCTGGGACAACGCGTTGGCCGGGAAGTCCCCGGCCCGGCCGCCGGAGTAATGGATCATGCCGTAATGAAGCAGTCCGTTGAGAAAAGTTCCGGTGGTCAGCACCACGGCCCGGGCGCGCACCTCTTCCCCGAGGTGAGTTCGTATCCCGGCCAGGCGGCCGGATTCAAGCAGAAAACCGACGGCTTCCGCCTGCAGCAGCGTCAGATTTTCAGTTTCTTCAAGCAGAAGCTTCATTGCCCGTTGGTAGACCGCTTTGTCGCATTGAGCGCGCGGAGACCACACTGCCGGCCCCTTGGTCCGGTTGAGCAGTCGAAACTGGATGGTTGCGCTTTCGGTTACCAGCCCCTGGGCGCCGCCGAGCGCGTCAATTTCCCGGACCACCTGGCCCTTGGCAATGCCGCCGACCGCGGGATTGCAGCTCATCTGGGCGATGTGGTCCAGGTTCAGGGTGATCAATACCGTGTCGGCTCCGAGCCGGGCGGCGGCGAGAGCGGCCTCGCACCCGGCGTGTCCGGCGCCGACGACAATGACGTCATGAACTTTCATGGTGTTTCCCGGTTATGAATTTATCGTTATAAAATATCACGTTTCGGAGCTGAAAACAAGCGAAGAACACCCCGGCTGAAAAAAAGTTCTTATAAACGGGATTTTCCGTCGGTCGGAGCTTGTTAAAACCGGGGGGTGGCGTTATATTAATTCAAATTGATTTTTTTGCGCGGCACAGATCTGAAACAAACCTACAATTTCACACGATAAAAGGCAGTTATGAGTGATTTAACGACCAAGGACATCCCGCTGAACATTGAAGAGATCATGCATACCGCGTATCTGCAGTATTCTCTCAGTGTCAATGTCGGCCGGGCCATACCGGACGTGCGGGACGGCCTCAAGCCGGTCAACCGCCGGATCCTTTACGCTATGCGTTCGATGGGCATCTCGAAATCTCACGCCACGGTCAAGTGTGCCAAGGTGGTGGGCGAGGTCATGGGTAATTACCATCCGCACGGCGATGCGGCGATTTACGACGCGCTGGTGCGCCTGGCCCAGCCCTTTGCCATGCGGGAGACCCTGGTCGAAGGACAGGGCAACTTCGGCACCATCGACGGCGATCCCGCCGCCGCCAGCCGTTATACCGAGTGCCGGATGGAGCGGCTGGCCGAGGAAATGCTCAACGACATTGAAAAAGACACCGTCGACATGGTTCCAAACTTCGATGAATCCACCGTGGAACCGGCGGTACTTCCGGCTAAATTTCCCCAGCTGCTGGTCAACGGCACCACCGGAATCGGCGTCGGCATGGCCACCAACATTCCGCCCCACAATCTCGGCGAGGTCATCGATGCCACGGTCATGCTGCTGGAGAATCCCCAGGCGACCGTTGATGAACTCATGACCTGCCTGCCCGGACCCGACTTCCCGACCGGAGCCATCATCCGGGGGCGCTGGGCAATGCGGCAGTTTTACCAGACCGGGCGGGGCAGCGTCAAGATCCGGGCCCGGGCCGACGTGATTGAGAAGGACGGCAGGGAACAGATCATCATCAGCGAGGTCCCCTACGGCGTCAACAAGGCTCAGCAGATCACCCGGATTGTGGAACTCATCAACGAGAAGAAAATCACCGGAATTTCCGACATCCGGGACGAGTCGAGCGACCGTACCGGCATCCGGGTGGTGATTGACATCAAGCGCGGTGCGATGGGGCAGGTGGTGCTCAATCAGATTTATTCGCATACGCTGTTTGAGACCAGCATCGGATGCACAATGCTGGTGGTTGACCACAACCGGCCGCGGACGATGAACCTGGCTCAGGTTTTGCAGGCCTACATTGACCACCGCCTTGAGGTGGTGATGCGCCGGACGGTCTTCGATCTGAAGAAGGCCGAGGCGCGGGCCCACATTCTCGAAGGCCTGATGAAGGCTCTGGCCAACATCGACGAAGTGGTTCGGATCATCCGGGAATCGCGTACCCGGCAGGATGCGGCGGCGGCGCTGATCAGCCGGTTTGAGTTCACCCAGGTGCAGACCGACGAAATTCTCAACATGCGCCTGCATCAGTTGACCGGGCTGTCGATTGAAACCCTGCAGAATGAGCTTGATGAATTGATCAGGCGCATTGAATACCTCCGCAGTCTGCTGGCCAGCCGGGAATTGCGGATCGGGGTCATCCGGCAGGAGCTGTTGGAGATCAAGGAAAAATACGGCAACCCCCGCCGCACTGAAATCGTCTCGGACGACAGCGACCTCAACGTCGCCGATCTGATTCCGCGGCACAGTTGCGTGATAACCGTCTCCGACACCGGTTACATCAAGCGGGTTCCGGCGGCGACCTACCGGACCCAGCATCGTGGCGGCAAAGGCATTATCGGCATGGAAACCAAGGAAGAGGATCATGTCGAACATCTTTTCAACGCCGACAGCCACGATATCATTTTCTTCTTCACCGACCGCGGTTTCATGTACTGGCTCAACGTGTATGAGATTCCGGAGGGTTCCCGGACCGGCAAGGGCAAGGCGATCATCAACATGATCAAGGTTGAGAACGGTGAAAAGATCTGTGCGATGCTCACCGTTTCGCCGGATGACTTCAACGTGCCGGGTCGTTTTATTGTCATGGCGTCGCGCCGTGGCTTCATCAAGAAGACCGAGCTGGCGCTTTTCCGCAATCTGCGGCGTACCGGATTGCGGGCGCTGGTGATCGAGGAGGACGACGATCTGATCGGCGCGGCTGTTTCCGACAACGGCGACGAGATTCTGCTTTCGACCCGTCTTGGCATGGCCTGCCGCTTTGATCAGAACGACGATCAGATCCGGCCGATGGGGCGGACCGCGCGCGGCGTGACCGGCATGCGGTTCAAGCTGCCCGGAGACGCGGTGGTAAGCCTCGAAGTGATCCGCGAGCCGACCTATGACGAGGTGGATGAGACCGCCGACGGTGACGATGACGCCGAGGCTGTTGAACTTGAAAACGGCGGTGATGAGCCGGCAGAGGCTGTCGCCTGCGGTCCGGAAGTGCTGGTGGTGACTGACGGCGGCATGGGTAAACGCTCCAGTGTGAGCACCTATCGCAAGACCAATCGCGGCGCCCGCGGCGTGGTCAATATCCGGCTGAAATCGGGTGAAAACGTTTTGAGTGTGGTGCAGGTGACGGACAGCGATGAATTGCTGCTGACGACCGAACGGGGGCAGCTGGTCCGGATTCCGGTGGCGGAAATCCGGCGGGTTGGCCGGGCCTCCCAGGGGGTGCGCATCATGAACCTCAATTCCGGAGATCGGATCACCGGAGTGGCAAAATTGATTGAAGTGCCCGAAGAGGCGGCGCGGGGCTCTTCCGGAGCGACGGCGGAGCAGGCGGAAGCCTCCGGAGTGCAGGAGCCCGGAGCCGGCGGTGCGGTGGCGGCGGCTGATTCCGGAGATGTTTCGGAGTCGGATACCGTTACCGGAGATGAAGCGTGACGACGAACCGGGAGGTTTGCCGGAAATGAGTGGATTCGACCCGGTGAAATTTCTGCGGGGGGGCGGTGTCCGGATTATGGGCATTGTCAACGCCACGGGTGACTCGTTCAGTGAAGGAGCGGCCTCGGCGCCGGCTAATGCCGGCGAGCGCGCCGCCGCTCTGATCGGGGCCGGTGCGGATATCATCGATATCGGCGGAGAATCCACGCGGCCGGGTGCAGATGAAATTGCTCCGGCGGAGGAATTGGAACGGGTGTTGCCGGTTCTGCGGCGGATCAGGGCGCAGTATCCGACGTTGCCGATCAGCGTGGATACCCGGCACGGGGTCACCGCGGCGGCGGTGCTGGCCGCCGGCGCGGATATTATCAACGATGTCGGCATGCTCCGGGATGCTGAAATGGCGGCGGCGGTGGCCCGCAGCAACGCGGTGCTGGTGCTGTGTCATTCCAGGGGGACGCCGCTGACCATGAATGCTCCGGAATGGCTGGATTACGGTCCGGATCCGGTGGCGACGGTAGCCGGCGAATTGCGGAACCGGGCGGCGGCGGCGCTGGAGGCCGGGGTGCGTCCGGAACGGATTTGGTACGATCCGGGATGCGGTTTCGCCAAAACGGCGGAACAGAATTGGGAGCTGATCCGGCGGGTGGCAGAGCTGACCGGGCTGGGACCGGTGTTGGTCGGGGTTTCCCGCAAATCGTTTATCGGGCGGCTGACCGGTGAGCCGGATCCGTTGCGGCGGCTGGGTGGAACGCTGGCGACGGAGTTGTGTCTGGCGCGGTCCGGAGTCAGGATTATCCGGACTCACGCGGTGCGTGAGTTGCGCGATGCGCTGAAAGTGTTGGAAGAAATCTTCGGGAAAAAACCGTCATGAGCTTATTCAATTCGCCCTGGCTGCTGTTCAAGATGGTGATTGAAATTGCGATTTTGGCAGTGGTGATTTACGAGATACTCTATTATCTGCGCAACACCCGTGGATCGCTGGTGCTGTCGGGATTCTTCATTTTGTGGATGTCGCTCAAACTGTTGACGGATTACCTTGATCTTCAGGTGATTTCCTATATCATGATGATTTTCGGCAACTCGCTGCTGCTGGTGCTGTTCATTATCTTTCAGCCTGAAATCCGGCGGGCGCTGGCCCAGGTCGGCAGTTATTTTGTGAAACGCGGAGCCATGCGCCAGGAGGTCATCGACGAACTGGTGACCGCATCGCGCAATCTTTCCGAGCGCAAATACGGCGCTCTGATTGTTGTGGAACGCAAGATGAAGCTGCAGAACATTATCGAGGATTCAGTCCGCCTCGACATCAAGGTCAATGCGCTGGTTCTGGAGTCGATTTTTTTTCCGAATTCGCCGCTGCATGACGGCGCCGTAGTGATTCGCAAGGATCGGATTCTGGCGGCGCGGGCGATACTGCCGTTGACGCGGGCCAAGCATATTTCCGACTGCATGGGAACTCGGCACCGGGCGGCGCTGGGCATTACTGAGGAGAGCGACGCGGTGGTGCTGGTGGTGTCCGAGGAAACCGGTTCCGTAAGCATCGCCTGCCGCGGCGAGTTCCATCGCGACCTGGAGGAAAAGGCCAGGGAGAGACTGCTGGACCGCCTCATCAATGACAATGACGAGTCCGAAATTTCCGAGGCGGTGCAGATTATTGAGGATGAATCCCAGCATCCGGACTTTGAGAAGGAGTCCAGGCCATGATGAGGACGCTGTTTCATTTCATTTTCCGGGACATCGGGCGCAAACTGCTGGCGCTGCTTTTTGCCGCGCTGCTTTATGGAACTATCAGCGTTCAGCTCGGGGAAGAGCGGGATTTGAGCAAGGTGCCGGTGGTGGTGCATTATGCCTCCGGGCTGATGGATATGTCTCCGCGGCCGTACATGGTAAACGTTACGGTCAGGGCACCGAAGTACGAACTGACTGATTTGAAGGCGGTGGATTTCACTGCGACGGTCGAGGTTGGCCCCGACAATCTGGTCAACGGCATTTATCAGGTTAATTTGACGCCGGAAAACTTTAAAACCTACCGGAGCGCCAAAGTGGTGCGGATTGATCCGACCCAGACGACGCTGCGGTTCAATCTGCAGCCCCGGCTCAGTCGGGATGCCCGGGTGGTGGCGGCCTTTGAAGGAAGCCTGTCTCCGGAATTCAGAGTGGCGGATGTGCGCTGCAGTCCGGCGGTGGTGAGGGTGTCCGGTCCCGAGAACATGATGGCCGGCATTACCCGGGTGGAAACGGCACCGGTGCCGTTGTCGTCGAAGGTTCGTGAGTCCTTTGAGTTTGAGTCGAAGATTCTGCCGCCGTTTGCCACCGAGGTGTTTCCGGACAACGTGAAAATTTTTGTGGATATTGAACGCAGCTTTGACGTGTTCACGTTCAAGAATCTTCCGGTGGCGGTCATGACCGGCCCTGAACATCAGCGCCTGGATGTCAGTTTGGCCGATCCGGCCACCCGGGTCGAGGTTACGGTCAAGGGGCCGCCTTCGGCCATAGCGGCGCTCAAGCCGGAAGACATCCGGCCCTATGTGGATGTTTCCGGAATCACCAAGCCGGGAATTCATGTGCTGGAGCCGGCCTGCCGGGTAATTCCTGGCGGAGTTGAATATACGTTGATTTCTCCGGGGGAGATCAAAGTGAAGATCTCCAGGGTGAAGTGAACGTTGTCTCATCAGGAAAACGTCAATTTCAAAGATTGTTGAATACTAAATAAATGGGGAAGGAGAATTCCGATGCTGATCAAAAAACTTAATTCGATGTTTCACAAGCACAGCCGCTGGCTGTTCGGGCTGTTCACGATTGTAATCATCATCTCCTTTGTCGGATTCTTTACGCCGGGGCAGTTCGGTTTCGGCGATTTCGGTGGTGATTCCGCCACCGCCGGAGTGGCGTTCGGTGACAAAGTTTCCTACGGGGAACTGAGAGAACTTCAGATGCCGGTGTACATTCTGAGCGGTCAGCGCGATGTGTCCTGGCGTCAGCTGTTCGAGCTGCACTGCAAGCTGGTCAAGGCCGAGGCGATGGGGCTGGGCGTGAGTGACCGGGAGCTGGTGGAGCTGCTGCGGCAGAATCCGGACTTTCAGCAGAACGGCCGTTTTGATCTGGAAAAATACCGGGAAGCCCTGCAGCGCATGGGAATCACCGAGGAGGATTTTGTGCGCGCCCTGCGCATGCAGATGCTGATGGCCAAATTAAATTCGAGTCTGGTAAGCGGTATTGTGGTTACGCCCGATGAAGCGCGCGACCTTTACCGCCAGGTCAATGCTAAATACGCTGTGAAAGCGGCGGTGTTCAAGCCGGAATCGTTCCGGGACCAGGTAGCGCTTAGCGGCAGTGAAGTCAAGAAGTTTTTTGAGGCCAACCGGGCTTCCTACCAGATTCCCGGTATGTTTGACGCGCTGATCGCGGATTTTCCGTATTCCGCTTATCTTGCGGAATCTGAAAAACAGGCCAGTGATGCCGTACTCCAGAAATTTTACGAGCTGAACCGGTCGGCCTTTACCGATCAGGCCGGCAAGGAGCTGCCCTTTGCGTCGGCCAGGGCCGAGGTTCGCAAACTTTTTATCGAACAGAACGCCCGGCTGCTGGCGCGGCGGGCCGCGACTCGCTTTGCATCGGGTATCTATGAACAGATGGCTGAACTGGAACCCGGAGAACGTGAAGCCTGTTTTCGGAATGCGGCGGCATCCGCCGGAATTGAATTGACTGCGGCGCAGCAGGTCTCCTACGATGCCGAGGCCGTCGGCAAGCTGAAATCCCGGCTGCTGGTGGCCCGGCTGGCCCGGGAAAACTCCTTCCGTTTGACCAATGAAATCATTGGTGACGATGCGGTTTATCTCGGTTTTGTCCTCAAGCAGGTCAAAACCCGCCCGGCGGAACTGGGCGAGGTTGCCAACAAAGTCAAAGATGATTACGTCAGGGCGCAGGAAATGCGCAAGGCGATGGAGTTCGTCGAGCGGAGCCGGGCCGAGCTTCTGGCCATAACCGATGTGGCCAGGCGGGAGGCGGCGTTTGGAGCGCTCAAAAACTGCGAATACAAGACATTCGGCTTTTCATTGCTCAACCAGCCGGCACCGGTCGGTCTGGAAAGCGCGGCGGCGGCGGTGATCGATCTGGCCCCCGGTGAAATTGCTCCTCCGGTGGCGACCGATGATGCCGTGCAGCTGGCGCTTCTGATCAAGCGGGTTCCGGCCGACATGGCGGACTTTGAGAAAAATCAGGCGCAGTTTGTTGAACTGTGCCGCATGGGCAAACTTCAGCTGCTTGAGCAGGCGCTTGGCATGGAATTCGCAACGCAGTGCAGGTGGCTGGGCGGTGAAGAAAAATGAGTTTCCTGAGTTGAATAGAGCCTGGGGAACGATTATATTATCATGCTGAGGTGGATTTGATGGTTTTTGATACGGGGCGCATGCGCGGCAGAAAACCGGATGAAGCCGGTGGCAGTACGCTGTTTGCGCTCGGCCGCCAGGTGACGGTGGAGTTTTATGACTGCAATCCCGGTGCTCTGGCGGACGAAAAATTGCTGGAGCGGGTGTTCGTTGAGGCGGCCCGGGCTTCCGGCGCCACCGTGATCAACTCGGTGTTTCATGCGTTTGAACCTCAGGGCGTGAGCGGGGTGGTGGTGATTTCGGAGTCGCACTTCGCGGTACACGCCTGGCCGGAGCACGATTATGCCGCTGTGGATATTTTCACCTGCGGCGGAAATATCGATTTTGAGGTGGCGATTCAGGAAATCGCCGCCGGCATCGGTTGTCGGGAATGGATTGTCTCGAGTGCGATTCATCGCGGCATTGTGGGCAACAATGGAGTTGAGCGTCTGGTTCCGGTGACGGAACAGGCCGGTACGGTGAGTTTTCAGCTGTCCTGGCGGCAGCGGTTTGAAGAGACGGCGGCCCGGGCGTTTTCCTCGACGATCGATGTTTACAATTGTCTGGATTTTGAGTTCGGTTCGTGCGAGGCTTTGAAAAAGTTCATTGACGAATTCACGGAAAAAATGGATTTGGAAATTGCCGGCGAACTGCATTGTTCGCATTCCAGAGATTGCTGCGCCTTTGAACAGCCGCTGGTCGGCGGCCGGTTGGCCGGACTGCTGGCGCCGGATAAAAAGACGGTATATCTGGACATTTTCGTCAACGGCTTTTTCGATCCGCGGCTGGCGGCGGAAACGGCCATGGCCGGTTTGGGCGGCAAGTATTACCGGATGCAGCCCCAGATACGTCAGTAATCGATGATTGGTATAGAGATGGTGAGCGAACCATCGGAACATTAACCAGGTTTCGCTGGCAGCAGTCTCCGGGGTGCGGAGGATCGGGTCAGTGGAACTGCCGGAAGGCAACCGGAATCAGTGGCGGACATGCTGGTAAACAGGTCCGGAGCTGGAGCGGGGTGCCATCCGGAGATATTTGGAGAGGTTGAATATGGATGAGTTGAGCAAGAGGATTTCGGATCGTCTCGAAGAACTCCGGGTTCATCTTCAGGCTGACGGGGGAGATCTTGAAATCGTTTCCATCGAGGGCAAGACGGTCAAGCTTCGTTTGCGCGGAGCCTGCGGCGGTTGTCCTCATGCCGCAATGACCATCAAGGCCGGTTTGGAGCGGATTCTCCGGGACGAGATTGATCCTGAAATCACGATTGAACGCGTGAACTGAAGTTTATGCAGTAAACCGGATCCTCTCCGTTCGGGCGGAGAGAATTTTTTTATTGGCGGAGCAGACCGGGGGTTCGGGGAGTCCCATCAGAAACCGACGTTGACCCCGATGGCTTTGAGGAAAACCAGCAGCACGATCAGCGGAGTCAGATAGCGGATCAGAATTCCCCAGGCTGACATGACCGTCAGCCCGTGATTGCGGCTGGTGAGATAAAGTTTGTCGCCATTCAGTCCCGACAGAAAAGTAATCAGATTGTTGTCGCAAATATTGCGGGCGCCCTGCCGCAGTTCCCGGGCGGCGCGTTTCACACTCCATACCCAGCCGGTGAAGAGCGCGGTCAGCAGTCCGGCCAGCGGAATCATCCAGTTGGAAGTGACGCGGTCCAGCAAGGTGAACCAGTCGCCGGGCATTACGCTCGGGTTGAAGGTTGAAACAACCAGCTGGCGCAGCCACTCGATATTGCTCCAGTCGACAATGCTGACGCAGGAAAGCAGACCGAAGCCGCCAACCAGCACATAAATAAGTACGACCGCCAATGCACGCCGCATTTTGAATTTGTCCAGCAGCAGTGTCACTCCGCACTCAAAGAGTGAAGCGGCACTGGTCAGGGCGGCAATGGTCAGCATGAGGAAAAACAGTCCGGCCCAGAACCAGCCGATGCCGCCGGGCATGCGGTTGAAAGTGGCGGGCAGCACTTTGAAAATGAGGCTGGGACCGGCTCCGGGTTCAAAGCCCATGGCAAACACCGCTGGAAAGATGGCCAGTCCGGCCAGCAGGGCCGCCATGGTGTCAACTCCGATAACCATCAGCGCTGAAGTGAAAATATTTTCATCTTTTTTGAGATAACTGCCATAGGTAATGGATATGGCCATGCCGAGGCTGAGGGTGTAAAAGGAGTGTCCCAGTGCTTCAAGCCAGCTGGAGGCGGTGAGTTTGGAGAAGTCCGGGCTGAGGAAAAATTCGATTCCGTCCGGAGCCCCCGGCAGCGTGACGCTGCGCAGAATTACCGCCAGCAGCAGCACGAACAGCATCGGCATCAGAATTTTGGACCAGCGTTCGATGCCGTTGCGGATTCCGGCCCAGATCATGGCGCCGGCCAATCCGAGAAAGATCAGGTGGCAGATGATGACCCGCCGGGGCGAGCTGATGAAGCCGCTGAAAATCTGGGAAGCTCCTTCAACGTCGTTGACGTTCAGCCGGCCGGAAAAAGCCAGCCGGGTATACTCAATGATCCAGCCGCCGATGACGGAGTAATATGAGAGAATGAGCAGTGCGGCGATGATGGAAAATGCTCCGACCGCAGCGAACTGCCAGCGAAAAACCGCCAGGGCAATGAGTCCTGCCGTCACTCCAAAGCCGGGGTGGCCGGTCCAGCCCAGCAGGATTGCTGACACCAGCAGCAGAGCGGCAATGATATCCGCCAGCCTGGAGCGCCGCAATTGCAGGGCTTTGAATGCATCAACCGGGTTTTTGCCGGTGTGGCGGCCGATGGCCAGTTCGCACAGCATGATCGGCAGTCCGCACAGCATGACGCAGAGCAGGTAAACCAGCACGAACGCTCCGCCGCCGTTGATTCCGGTGATGTATGGAAATTTCCATACGTTGCCCAGTCCGATCGCCGATCCGGCAATGGCCAGCACGAAGCCGAGCCGACTGCCCCAGTTTTCCCGGGATGATTTATTCATCTTGATTCTGCCGTAATTATATATTGCTCAAGGTGCGCCGGCGCCCGCTCCGCGGAGCTGCTGCCCGAATGCTCCGGAATTTCGGACTCAGCATTGGACTCAACGGGCTTCACACTTCGCCGTGGCGCAATTCAGTAATTTTAATAATATACCATGCTTTAGTGGAATTTTCCATTTACGACCAATGACTTGAATGTTTTTTATTCCGCAGCGGTGTTTCGGACGGCGGCTTTGTCATAGGAATCCGGCCGGCCGCAATGGCGGAGCCTTGCGGCGGAGTCCGGCGGGGCGCCTTGCGGCCATGGGAGCTGTTTCCGGGTTTTCATTGCATTGATTTTCGGATGGCGCGGCGGTATATTAGAAGACTGATTGCAATGCACCTGAATTTCATAGGAGCGGACGTCGGTCATGCGAAGCGAACGTGAAATTATGATCCTGCGCTATATTGAAGAGCACGATTTTCTGTCGACGGAGGAAGCGGTGGAAATGCTCCATACCAGCGCGGCCACCGTCCGGCGCGATTTCAATGAATTGGCTGAAAGAAACACGGTTCGCCGGGTAAAAGGCGGCGTCCGCCGGATTCCGCCTGAAGCCAACCGGGCGATACCGCTGACCCTGCGTCATCAGTGGTTTTCGCAGGAGAAGGCATTGATTGCCGAGCGGGCGATGCAGTTGATCGCTCCGGATTCCACCATTTTTGTGCACGGCGGTTCGACTACGGTGTTTGTGGCGCGGCACCTCAATTCGGGAGGAGTAATTACCAATTCCGTGGAGTTGTGCGAAGTTCTGCGTGAGCGCTTTCCGAACGGTAACGGTCCCGAGGTGATTCTCGCCGGCGGCCGGCTGGATCTCAAGGATGGCAATCTGCTGGGAACCCGGGCTGAGCATTCGCTGGCCCAGTACCGGGCCGACGCGGCGATTTTTTCGGTGCGCGGGCTGGACGAGGAAGGCACCCTGGACACCAGTGACGACACCGCCGCCGCCTCCCGGACCATGATTGAGCACGCCCGGGTGGCGATCATGCTTGCCGACCACAGCAAATTCCAGAGCGCGGGTATTGCGCGCGGGGTGTTTTGGGGACAGGTCGACGTACTGGTCACTTCGGATATCAGGGCGAATGCTCCGATGCTTGAGCACATTGCCCGGCAGGGGGTCGAAGTCATCAGGGTCAAAGTGCCGGGAATGGAATAGTCTTCCGGGCCGGTCGGAACGGCGGGGTGCCGGAGCGGCGAAGCTGTTGTAAAAAGGCGTTTGATGGAGTATATTAATCAGATACCTTATTGGGGATGATTGATTTCATTTAAAGATTGCGTTCATTGCATTGCCGGAGGGGGTGCCATGCTTAATCCATTAATTGAAAACGCCTGCAAAGTGCTTGACGGCTCCGAACTCACCCGGGCCGAGGCGCTGGAGCTGGCCGAGCGGATTGAAGGTGAGGACGTCCTGGACCTGATTTCGCTGGCCAACAAGGTGCGTAAAAAGTTCGCGGCTCCTTTCTTTGCCTGTTCGATTCTCAATGCCAAGTCGGGGGCCTGCGCCCAGAACTGCCGGTTCTGCGCTCAGAGTGCACACCATCATGCCGCGATAGAGAGTTATCCGCTGCTGGCTCCGGAACAGGTGTTGGAAGCGGCGCGCCAGGTGTACGGGGCCGGAGTACGGACTTTCGGTTATGTGACCAGCGGACGGGGCTATCCGGAGCGTACTCCTGAATTTGAGCGCATGCTGGAAACCTTTGATCTGCTGCACCGGGAGCTGCCGGATATGAAAATCTGCGCTTCGATCGGCATTCTGAGCCGGGAAACCGCCCGGTTGCTGGCGGAACATCACGTCTGGCGCTACAATATGAATTTGCAGACCAATCCGGCCCGTTATGCTGAATTGATCGCTGACACTCATGACATTGCCGAGAAGATCGCTACGATCCGCCATCTTCAGGAGTTCGGAATCACCAACTGCACCGGCGGGATTTTCGGACTCGGGGAAACCTGGGCCGACCGGATTGATATGGCGCTGGCGATCCGCGATCTGGATGTGGAAGGCATTCCGTTGAATGTGCTGCTGCCGATTCCCGGCACGCCGCTGGAGGGCAGGGCGGTGATGGAGCCGGTCGATGTGGCCAAGGCGTTCGCGCTGGTCCGGCTGATCAACCCGCAGAAAATGATTAAGTTTGCCGCCGGGCGCGAGACGGTCATGAAGGACTTTCAGGGATTGTTGATGCTTTCCGGAGCCAGCGGCGTCATCACCGGCGGATATCTGACCACCCGGGGACGCGTCATCGCGGACGATCAGCGTTTTATTGAACACCTCAACCGCTTTTAATTTGTTATTATGGCATTCATCGATGATCTGACCGCTGATCTGGAGGCGTTGCGGGCTTCGGGGCGCTACCGGAAGCTGCGGGAAATTTCTGTTCTCGACCGCTCCCGGGGACGGCTGGAGGGGGAGGTGCTTTGCAACCTTTCCGGCAATGATTACCTCGGGATTGCCGGCGATTCCGCTTTACGGAGTGAGTTTTACGCCGACCGGATGAAAGATCCCGGGGATCCGGAACTGATGTTGTCGGCGGCCTCCAGCCGGCTGCTCACCGGGAATACGCCGGCCTATGTCCGGCTGGAAGCTGAGTTGTCCCGGTTGTACGGAGGCCGCGCCGCGCTGGTGTTCAACAGCGGGTACCACGCCAACATCGGGATCCTGCCGGCTTTGAGCGGCGGCCGCGACCTGATTCTTTCCGACAAGCTCAACCACGCCAGCATTATTGATGGCATGCGGCTATGCGAGGCGGAGTTCCGGCGGTTCCGCCATCTGGACTGCGACGGATTGGAGCGGACTCTCAAAGCCCGGCGGGCGGATTTCCGGCGTTGTTTCATTGTCACGGAATCCGTGTTCAGCATGGATGGCGATGCCGCCGATCTCCGGCGGCTGGTTGAACTGAAAAAGCAGTACGATTGTGTGCTGGTGGTGGATGAGGCTCATGCGGTTGGAGTCCGCGGACCGCAGGGGGCCGGACTGGCCGCCGAGATGGGCGTTGCCGCCGAAGTGGACGTCCTGATCGGAACTTTCGGCAAGGCGTTCGGCTCGACCGGAGCATATGCGATTACGGCGCCGGAAGTTCGTGAGTATCTGGTCAACCATATGCGGCCGTTGATTTTCACAACCGGTTTGCCGCCGATGGTACTCAATTGGAGTGCGTTTGTGCTGCGCAAGTGCGCTGCCATGGAAGAACGGCGTGCGAAATTGCGCCGGATGTGGCGGCGTCTGCGGGAACTGATGGCCGACGCCGGCCGGCCGGCGCCGGGGGATTCACAGATTGTGCCTTATCTGATCGGAGGGGACCGCGAGGCCGCAGCTGCGGCGGAACGTTTCAAGGCGGCGGGATTTTTGGTATTTGCCATTCGGCCGCCCACGGTGCCGGAAGGAACGTCCCGGTTGCGTTTTTCCCTGAGCGCCGCGCTCGCCGAGGCGGACATTGAAAGGCTGGGCGGACTGCTGTGAAATGCGGATTTTTGCATCGGAGCGGATCGGGTAAACTGCTGCTGCTGTTTAACGGCTGGGGGCTGGACGACCGCTGGTTTGCCGGCTGGACGGCCCCCGGCATCGACGTATTCACGGTTTGCGATTACCGCGAGCCGGTGCGGCTGCCGGATTTTCCGGGGTATTCTGAAATTCGCCTGGCGGCGTGGTCGCTGGGCGTTTATGCGGCGGCCGAGGCGCTGACGCGGAACGCCCCGGCATTGTCCGGAGCTTTGGCGGTCAATGGCACGTTGCGGCCGATGGACGCTGAATTCGGCATCGCGCCCGGGATTTTCCGGGGTACGATTGCCAACTGGTCCGCAGACGCGGCGCGGGCGCGTTTTTACCGGCGGCTTTCAGGCGGGAGCCGGCGGGCAATCCCGCCGGGTGACTGGCGGAACCAGCAGATGGAGTTGCAGTCTCTGGCGGAGCGCATTGAGAAGAATCCGGTGGCGCCCGACATTTTCCGGAAAGTGGTGACCGGCGCCGCCGACCGGATTTTTCCGGCGGCGGTCCAGTGGAATTTCTGGTCGGCTGAAAATGTTGAATACCGGGAACTGCCGGGCGCCCCGCATGACATCACCGCTCTGTTTGGATCATTCCGGGAGATGTTTGATGCCGCCTGCGGATAAAAAACTGGTGCGGCTCCGTTTTTCCCGGAGTCTCCGGACCTATGACGAAGCCGCCGCCGTGCAGCTGGAGATGGCGCAGCGGCTGTGCCGGGAACTGAAGGCGGCGGAGCCGGTCCGGAATTTTGCCGAGGTTCTGGAGCTCGGATGTGGAACCGGATTGTTCACAGCATTGCTGGAGCGTACCTTTCAGTGTGCACATCTGACTTTGATTGATCTGGTTCCGGAGTTTGCGGCCTGTCACACCGGGCGGCGGGCGGATTTCATCGCCGGAGACCTGGACGAGGTGGAGTTCCCGGCTGCGGATCTGGTGGTGTCCAATGCCGCGCTGCAGTGGTCCGCGAACCTGCCCCGGGTGATGGCGAAAGCGGCAGCGGCGCTGCCTGTGGGCGGCAAATTCGGATTTACCACTTTTGCCGCCGGAACGTTGCCGGAACTTTCGGGATTGATCGCGCCTCGGGTCCGTTACGAGACGCCGCAGGGACTTAGAGAAATGCTTGTTTCCGCCGGATTTGCGGAACGTTGTCTGGTGCAGGAGAGCCGGAAGGTCCGGTTTGAATCTTTCCTCGCCTTGCTGCGCCATTTCAAGGCGACCGGGGTCGCCGGCGGAGAGCCGAGGCGCTGGACCCGGCGGGATCTGGCCGAGTTGGAGGCGGATTACCGGCGGCGCAATCCGGGCGGGACTTTTGAATTGACCTATAAGCCGCTCATTGTGGTAGCGGAGAAAGGGTAGGGAATTATGGTTTACTTCATCAGCGGCATTGACACCGATTCCGGCAAAACCATTGCGACCGGCATGATGGCCCGCTATCTGCTTAAACGGGGACGGCGGGTGATTACCATGAAACTGGTGCAGACGGGCAATGTCGGCTATTCGGAGGATCTGCTGCGTCACCGCGAACTCATGGGCGTGGGGAAATTCCCGGAAGATGAATCCGGGCTGACTGCCCCCTGCATTTTCAGGTTTCCGGCTTCGCCGCATCTTGCGGCAGCACTGGAGCGGCGCGAGGTCGAGATTCCCCGGTTGGAACACGCCGTGAAGGAACTGGCTCAACGCTATGAGTATGTGCTGGTCGAGGGCGCCGGCGGCCTGATGGTTCCGCTTACCGGTGAGTTGCTGACAGTTGATTTTGTGGCCCGGCTGCGGTTGCCGCTGATCCTGGTGGCGTCCGGTAAACTGGGCGGACTCAATCATGCGCTGCTTTCCATCGAGTGTGCCGGACGGCGTCGCTTGGAATTGGCCGGAGTGGTTTACAACTGGTGTGCCACTGCCGACCCGGTGATTGCCGCTGATTCCGAGCGCATGATTGAACAGTATCTGAGCAAATCCGGCATTGAGCCGCGGATGGTGCGTCTGCCGAAGGTGGAGATGCCGCTGCCGGATGTGGATTTTTCAGCGATTTTTCCTGAAGCCTGAGGGGAGTTGAAATGACGATTTCCGATTTGCTGGCGCTGGACCGCAAACATTTGTGGCACCCTTACGCGTCGAAGACTTCCCCGCCGCCGGTGCTGCCGGTGACGGGCGCTTCCGGCAGCGTGATCCGTCTGGCTGACGGCACCGAGTTGATTGACGCGCTGTCGAGCTGGTGGTGCATGACCCACGGGCACAATCATCCGGCAATTATGGCGGCGGTCCGGGAGCAGACGGAGAAATTTGCACAGGTGATGTTTGCCGGCTTCACTCACGAACCGGCTGCGGAACTGGCCGCCCGGCTGGCAGCTGTGCTGCCGCCGGACCTGGACCAGGTTTTTTTTGCGGATTCCGGTTCAGTGGCGATAGAGTGTGCGGCCAAGATGGCGGTGCAGTATCAGGCGGCGGCCGGACGCCGCGATCGGGTGCGGCTGGCGGCGGTGCGGGGCGGTTACCATGGCGACACTGCGGGGGCGATGGCGCTGAGTGATCCGGATGGCATGCATACGATGTTCCGGGAAATCATGCCGCGCCAGCATTTTCTGCCCCGTTTGGAATTGCGGTTTGAGGATCAATGGGATGAATCCGCCATGGCGGCCGTGACGGCCGCAGTGGACGAGTGCGGCCGTGATCTGGCTGGAATTATTGTCGAGCCTGTGTTTCAGGGGGCCAACGCGATGCGGTTTTTCCACCCGGGATACCTCCGGGGACTGCGCCGGATTTGCGATGAACGCGGTTTGCTGCTGATTTTCGACGAAATTGCCACCGGTTTTGGTCGGACCGGCAAATTTTTCGCCATGGAGTACGCCGGAGTGGCTCCGGACATTGTCTGCGTCGGTAAAGCGTTGACCGGAGGCGCGGTCACGTTGGCCGCCGCGATTGCCTCCCGCCAGGTAGCCGGGACGATTTCCGCCGGCAGTCCGGGATGTTTCATGCACGGTCCGACGTTTATGGCCAACCCCTTGGCGTGCGCCGCCGGATGCGCCAGTCTGAAGCTTTTCAGTTCCGGGCAGTGGCAGTCGCAAACCGCCGCCATTGAAAGCCAGCTTAAACGGGAATTGTCTCCACTGCGGGAGTGCCCCGGGGTCAGCGATGTCCGGGTGTTGGGCGCGGTCGGAGTGGTCGAATTGACGGAACTGCCGCCGGTGGAAACCGTGTTCCGGGTGGTGCGGGACACCGGAGTGTGGTTGCGTCCGTTCGGCCGCTGGCTGTATACGATGCCGCCTTTTACGGTGAGTCCTGAGGAATTGTCCCGGATTACCGGCGCAATGCGGATTCTGACTGAAACAGGATCCGGCCGCTGAGTTCACTTCGCCGGGACACGCTTCTGATTTGACGTGCGGGCGAAGCCGGCAATGCGGATCCCGTGTTCGACGGAACCGCCGGAACGGGTTCGGCGCGGAGGAAAATCCAGGAACATTTTGCGGTGAAACCCTGAACGGCTATTGCATATTTGGGTTTTTGCGTTATATTGTTGACGGAGTGGTATCCGCATTTGAGGAGAGCTGATCATCGGCGGATCATTTCGGGTGTTTTTCCTTAAACATAGACAGGGAGAGTCAAAATGAACAAAAACGTGATGTTGTGCGCGTTGTTGACCGCGGCCGGTCTCGGTGCCGCCGGAGTGTTTTCCGGCTGCGGCCGGTGCTGCGCGGAAGAAGTAAAGGCGGCTCCGGCGGCTGAAGCCCAGGCAACCGAGGCCAAGGCGGCTCCGGCGGCTGAAGCCAAGGCAACCGGGGCCAAGGCGGCTCCGGCGGCTGAAGCCCAGGCAACCGAAGCCAAGGCAACCGAGGCCAAGGCGGCTGACGTCTGGCAGTCGTTGCCGGCGGTGGTGGCCGAGGTCAACGGTCAGCCGATCACCCGGGATATGGTGGTGGCGATGATCATGGCGCAGTTGCCCAACGGCGAGCTTCCGCCGTTCTTTACGGCTGACTTCATCAAGCAGATCGCTCCGGCGCTGGTCAGGGATCTGGTTAACCGCAAGCTGATTGAGGATGAAATCGCCAAATCCGGAAGCAAGGTTTCGGCGGAAGATGTCAAGGCGTTTTTGAAAGAGCAGCTCAAAGCGGCTCCGAAGCAGCAAATTGAGTTCATGTCCCAGCAGCTGTCTCGGGAGGGCAAGACCATTGATCAGTATATTGACACTTTGGCGGCGGATCCGAATTTCCAGAAGCAGATCGCCATGCAGAAGTTCATTGAGGACAAGGTCTTGAAAAACGTCGCGGTTACGGATGAGGACGCCAGGAAGTTCTATGACGAGAATCCGCAGATTTCCCAGTATGCGGCGGATCCGGCCGATGCGGTCAGGGCCTCCCACATTCTGATTAAAGTCGATGATGACGCGACTGACGCCGAAAAGAAAGCGGCTTTGGACAAAATCAACGCCATTCTTGAGCAGGTCAAGGCTGATCCTCAGAAGTTTGCCGAAATTGCCAGGGCTGAGAGTGCCTGTGGCAGTGCTGTCGAGGGCGGTTCGCTGGGAGTGATTGCCAAGGGGCAGATGGTTCCGGAGTTTGAAAAGGCGGCTTTTGCGCTGAAACCCGGTGAGCTTTCCGGTGTGGTGAAAACCCAGTTCGGATACCACATTGTCAAGCGCGACCAGCCGCGTCAGGCCGGGGCTTACCCTTTTGAAGAGCTTAAAGACCGCTTGAAGATGGCGCTCAAGGCTCAGAAAGAGCAGGAGGCCGCCGAAAACTTCATCAGCGGACTTCAGAAAGCCGCCAAGGTTAAATTCCTGGTAGCTGAACCTGAGGCTCCGGCGGTTCCGGCTGTTCCGGCCGCCGCCGGCAAATAAATCGGATTCCAGGTTCCGTCTGCGAGGTTTCGCGGACGGACGAGGATGGACAAACCCGTGTTTCAGACTCGGTCGGGTCTGAGGCACGGGGGTTTAATTTAAGGGGCGGGGTTTACGGAAAATTCCGTCTACTCCGCTGCCGCAGGGAACGCATTTGAGGTATGAGTGTCATTAACCCGGAAATGAAGGAACAGGTATCCATGATCAAGCTGCCGGAGCCCGGAGTTTATCCATTCTGGTTTTGGAACGGTGAACAGAGTGAAGTGGAAATCACCCGGCAGTTGAAATTTTTCCAGAACAACGGCTGCCGGGGCGCGGCGATCCATTCCCGGGTCGGCAACCGGATACCTTATCTCTCCGAACGCTGGTTTGAACTGGTGCGGCACTCCTGCCGGGAGGCGGAGCGGCTCGGGCTGAAAATCTGGCTTTATGACGAGGATGGTTTCCCCAGCGGCAATGCTGGGGGGAGGGTTCAGCTGGAGCGTCCCGATCTCGTCCAGCATGCCCTGCGCTGCTTTTATGGTGACACCCGTCCGGGACTTTACGCGGCTTTCGATCCGGTGACATTTCGCCGGCTGCCGGCGGAGGCGGCGGTTGCCGGGGCGCTCTGCTTTGAAATCCACCGGGAACCACGCCATGTGGATACCCTCAATCCTGAAGCGGCCCACCGCTTTTTGACCATAACCCATGCGGAATACGACCGGTACCTTTCCGAATGGTTCGGTCAAGTCATTGAAGCGGTTTACACGGATGACGAAAGTTTTCTGGTGCATTTTTGCGATGGCTATGTGTGGTCGCCGCTGCTGGAAGCGGCCTATCGGGAGCGGACCGGCCGCGATTTACGGGATGATCTTCCGGCCCTGGCGGAAAACCTGCCCGAGTCGGCCGAAGTGCGTTTGAATTATTTCCGCATTGCGCAGGATTTGTTTCTGAAAAATTTCATCCGGCCCCAGATTGACTGGTGTCACTCCCGGGGGGTGGCCTACCTCGGCCATCTCTGCGGCGACGAGGGCCCGCTGGTAAATTCAGTGCGCTGCTATGGCTCGCCCATGCCGTATATGCGGGCGGAAGACATTCCGTCGATCGACGACTATCTGTGTGACCGGGCCGACCAGCGCTACCTGGCCTTTCCCTTTTGCGGCCGGGCTGACCGCAAATGCGACGTCGGTGATCGGCTGACCCATCCGCTGCTGACTTACAAAACCGCATCGTCGGTGGCCAACCAGTTTGCCGGCGGACTCTGTTCCGCCGAAACCCTGACTTTTCTGCAATGGCGCGTCTCCCCCGGTTTTCTGGAGCGGCAGATGCGTTTCGAGTTGGGCATGGGAGTCAATCTGATGACTCATCATGCTTACTACTACACTTTGGGACGGGGCACCCTCAGGGATTGTCCGCCGAGTTATGGATTCCAGCAGCCCTACGCCACAGTGTTCGGTGCCGCCAACCGGCGCTGGACCCGGATAGCGGAAATACTGGCTTCAGGAGTGTCATATCGGAATACATTGGTGTTGTATCCGGCTGGAATTCTCCGTTCCGCTGCCGGTTCCGACATGGTTGACAATTTTAAAAACATCCTGCCGCGGCGCCCGGACATGCCGGATTTTGACCGGATTCAGGAAGTCCTGGCAGTTGCCATGCTGAAACTGATGCGCCGCCATGTCGGTTTTGATCTTGGCGATGAAACGCTGTTGCTGGAGGAGGGCAGAGTCGGGGACGGCGTGCTGCAACTTGGCGCCGGTACTTACACCAATGTAGTGGTGCCTGGACTGGTGGAGCCGCTGCCGGAAACCGCCCGGATGCTGGCTGAATTTCGGCGGTGCGGCGGTCGGATCTGGAGTGATGAAAACCTGGGTGAAATTCCAGCCGCCATGGAGCTTTCCGGCGCAGGAACCGATGAAATTCTGGTCGAAGTGCGGCAGACTCCCGGGGGAAAACTGGTCTACATGCTCAATCTTTCCGGGAGCGATCTGAGTCCGCGCTTGAAGTCGGAACAGGAGTTTCAACTTTATGATCCGGTGGCCGACCGGGTTGTATTCCGGGGACGGGAGCTGCCGGCAGATTTTGTTTTGAGAGATGGCGCGGTCGCGCTGCTGATGCCGGCGGATTTCTCCGCCTCCCGGGGGGAGTGGCGCGACTCGTCCTTCTGCCGGATGAGCCGGTCGCGGTTTCTGGAGCCTTCCTCGGTCAGAACGTTGACCGGAAACCTGGCGCTGCTGCCCGAAAACGGCGAAATCACGCTGCCGGCCGGGGTCGAAATCACCGCTCTTTACGCAGAAAACGACTCTCCGGTTGAAGTTAATGGCATCCGTTTGGAGGTGTCTGAAGAAGCTCATCCCTGCGATCCGTGTTTCCGGCGGATCGACGTGTCGGAGGTTGTCCGGCCCGGTTTGAACCGGGTGGTGATGGCAGAACGTCCGGAGCGAATTTATCTGGAAGGTAATTTTCTGGTTGATGCCGCCGGCGGTCTCCGGGCGGTGCCGGAGCCGTCGCCGTGGCAGTTGGGCGATCTATCCCGGCAGGGGCTGCCGTATTACTGGGGAAAGGTGGTTTACCGTTGTGAATTTTCGGGACCGGCGGCATTGCTCGAAGTCAAGATGGCCGGAGCGGCAATCATCCGTCTGAATGGTCGGGAATGCGCTTCTCTGCTCGGCGGGGGAGTGGTGGCGATCGCCGAATATTGCCGTTCGGAAGAGAATCAACTGGAAATTGAGCTGTTCAATTCCGCTCAGAATATGGTCTGCGCCGGCGCTGAGGCTCCAGCCCCGTTCGGGATTGTGTCCGTACAGCTTCTCGATAATTTGCCGTGAGGCGGTCGGGAAAGGGCTGTCCGAACGGCCGGAGGGGCGGTGGTCTGGCCGCTGGTGTGAAATCAGAGGGTTTGCAGCTCCGCCCGGAGTGCCGCCGCCCGGTTGCTGGTGATGGCATCAACTCCGTATGAAATCATCCGGCGGGCGGTATCGGCGTCGTCCACGGTCCATACGGCAAGGTAACCGCCGGCGGTTTTGACGGCGGCGGCCAGCTCCGGAGTGAGTCGTTCGGACCAGGCATCAATGCCGTCAACTTCAAGTCCGCGCAGCCGGTCTGCAAGTGCCGCCGGAGAGGCGGCTTCGGGGCCGTTCAAAGAAGTTAGCCAGAGAACAGTGTGAGCCGGCATGGTTCTTTTTGCGTAGGTACAGGTTTCCGCATCAAAGGAGATGATGACCACCTGGTCCGGTGCGAGTCCGGAATTTCGGAGCTGGCGCTGAACCGCATCGGCCAGGCGCGGCGAACCGTTTTTCAACTCAATGTAGAGTCGGCGTCCGGGCCCTACGCACTCGAAAACTTCCGGCAGGAGCGGAATTTTCACGGTGCCGTAACGCGGTTTAAAGGGGCCGGCGGCATTGATCGCGCTGATTTCAGCCGCCGTACTGGCCGCAACGACCAGCTTGCGGTCACCCATGCGTTCTGTGGTGTCGTCATGGCAGACTGCCAGCTGACCATCCGCCGTCAGATGGACATCGCATTCACTGCCGTCGGTGTGCCGCTCCCGGGCCAGTTTAAAGGCAGGAATCGTGTTTTCCGGAGCGTCGGCGGATTCGCCGCGGTGAGAGATCCATTCAAGTGCCATGATTCAGTTCCGTATTTGGTTATTTCAGTAATTCCGGGGAGTAATATACCATAATTCCGGGGCAGTTCAAGCCGTTGGAACCGGTCATCCGGAAGCTTCGTAAAGTAATCCGCCCGGAATATGACGCCGCCGGTCTTGATATCCCGATAAGCCGTGGTATATTATTCAACTTGTTGACATTACAGAGAAGGGAAGTGCTTCATTATGCCGATTACCGATATTCTCGAAAACAATGCCGTTCTTTACGGCAGCGAAACCGCTTTGGTTGAAATCAATCCCCAGGAACTGGAGAACCGTCACACCACCTGGCGGGAATATTCGCTGATTGAACCCAGCCGCACGGATTCCTTCCGCTCCGAAATCACCTGGCAGGAATTCGACCGCAAAGCCAACCGGATGGCCAATCTGCTGCTCACCCGCCGGATTTCCAAGGGCTGCAAGGTCGGAATTCTGCTGATGAACTGCCTGGAATGGCTGCCGGTTTACTTCGGCATTCTCAAAAGCGGTGCCGTGGCGGTGCCGCTCAATTTCCGTTACACCGCCGACGAAATCAAATACTGCCTGGAACTGGCTGATGTCGATGTTCTGATTTTCGGTCCTTCCTTCGTCGGACGCATCGAGGCGATCTGCGATCGGCTGCCCCGGATTCAGGCTTTCTGGTACGTCGGCGAGGATTGTCCGACTTTTGCCGAATCGTATTTCAACCTGGCATCCTACTGTTCCAGCCGGACTCCGGCGGTTCCGCTGGATGATGAGGAGGAGGCGGCGATTTATTTTTCCAGTGGCACCACCGGTTTCCCCAAGGCGATCATGCACCGGCATCGCAGCCTGATGCACGCCTGCCGGACCGAGCAGCAGCACCACCATCAGACCCATGACGATGTTTTTCTCTGCATACCGCCCCTGTATCACACCGGGGCCAAGATGCACTGGTTCGGCAGTTTTATGGTGGGCGGCCGGGCAGTGTTGCTGCGCGGGGTCAAGCCGGAGTGGATCATCCGTGCAGTATCCGAGGAACACTGCACCATCGTGTGGCTGCTGGTGCCATGGGCTCAGGACATTTTGGATGCCATTGAGCGCGGTGAAATCAAACTTGAGGACTATCACCTGGAGCAGTGGCGGCTCATGCACATTGGCGCCCAACCGGTACCGCCCAGTCTGATCAAGCGCTGGAAAACGGTGTTCCCCGGGCACGATTATGACACCAATTACGGTTTGAGTGAATCAATCGGTCCCGGCGCCGTTCATCTCGGCATTGAAAACATCGACCATGTCGGCGCGATCGGTGTGGCGGGATATGGCTGGCAGACCCGGATTGTCAATGAAAAGCATCAGGAAGTTAGCCGCGGCGAGGTGGGAGAGCTGGCGGTTCGGGGCGACGGAGTGATGAAAGAATATTACAAGGACGAAAAGGCCACCGCCGAGGTGCTTGACGCCGACGGCTGGCTGTACACCGGCGATATGGCCCGGGAGTCCGAGGATGGCTTCATCTATCTTGTTGACCGCAAAAAAGACGTGATCATTACAGGCGGAGAAAATCTCTATCCGGTTCAGATTGAGGATTTCATCCGCAAAAACAGCGCAGTCAAAGATGTAGCGGTCATCGGACTGCCCGACTCCCGTCTGGGTGAAATTGCCGCCGCCGTCATTGAGGTCAAGCCCGATCACCATTTGACCGAGGAAGAGATAAATGCCTTCTGCCTGGATCTGCCCCGCTATCAACGGCCGCGACGGATTATTTTTGCATCGGTACCGCGCAATCCGACAGGAAAAATCGAGAAGCCCAAGCTGCGCAGAATCTACGGAGCCGACCATTTGGTCGCCAAGCAGAATGAGCTGCTAAAATAACCCGCCTTTAAATTCCGGGGGCAGCCCGTGGCAGGCTGCGAATGCAGCGAAAACGGCCGGCGTGAATTTGCGCCGGCCGTTTGTTTGCCCTGAGGCAATGTCGTCAGGTTGATTCCAGTGCTGAATCCGCTGATCAGCGAACCTCAAAACCGTTTTGCCTGAGATACGTCTTCAATTCCGGAATATCAATGAGATGAAAATGAAACACCGAGGCCGCCAGCAGAATTTCCGCACCGTTCCGGGCCGCTTCCAGAAAATGTTCCAACTTGCCGGCGCCGCCGGATGCAACAATTTTCGCCCGGCAGGCTTCAGACATTGCTTTGATGACCGGCAGATCATAACCGGTGCGGGCGCCGTCTCCGGCTTTGCTGGTCGGCAGAATTACTTCGACGCCGAAATCATCCACCCGTCTGGCCCATTCCACCGCATCGACACCGGTGGCGGTCCGGCCGCCATCGATGTAAACTTCGTAGCCGGAGGGCAGGGCGGGATTGACGTCAAGGTCAATTGCCACAGTCACTGCGCCCGGACCGAATTCCCGGATCAGTTCCGGAATCAGTTGCGCGTTGCGGAATGCCGCACTGCTGGTGGAGATTTTATCTGCTCCGGCCGCCAGCACTTCTCCGGCCGACCGCACGTCCCGGATGCCGCCGCCGACAGTGAACGGCACGGTGCAGACTTCCGCCACCCGGCGTACCACATCGACCAGGGTTTTGCGGTTTTCCACGGTGGCGGTGATATCCAGCAGAGCCAGCTCGTCGGCTCCGGCGGCGCAATAGGCCCGGGCGCACTCCACCGGATCCCCGGCGTCGGCGATGTCGACAAAGTGGACTCCTTTGACTACCCGGCCGTTGCGCATATCCAGGCACGGCATGATTGTCAGTTGAGACATGTTGAGTTTCCTTTCTGAATGTTAATAAAAAAAGCCCGGCTCCGCAGACCAGAACCGGGCAGTGAGTTTCGCATGATATTGCTCAGCGCCGGGGCGCACGGTCAGGTTCCGTAGTTGCCAGTTTATGCAGCCACTCGACATTGGGGAAGTAGTCAAGATAGAATGACCGGATCAGAGTCTCAAGCCCCTTGACGCCATATTCCCAGTCCAGGATCTGGTCTCCGAGTTCCCGGCGCACATTGGTTTGGTCGAAGATGATGTCGCTGGAAAAATAGGGAAAGAGGTCACCGAGAAACCGTCCCATGAGCTTGTCGTCCTGCTTGTCGGAAGTCTTTTGCGAGCCGACGGAAACACCGTCCAGCCGCAGCACCCGGCAGATGGACTCCTCAATCTGGTGGGTGGTAACCGGGCTGTCACCGGTAATATGATAGGTCTCGTTGTCAATGGGGCGCGGAAACAATGAGACGATCGCTTCCTGAACGTAATCGATCGGAACAAAGTAAACATGTTCCGAAGGCTCAGTGGTGAAATTGAGCTGCATGTCAGTCCACGCGGTCGGATCAAGTTTGAGCTTGCTGCAGCGGTGACTTTTGAGTTTGCCGAGAAACTCCAGAATCCGGTAGAAAGCCAGCGGCTTGCGAATCCGCCCGTCAGAACGCCGCCCCGTTACGATCGCAGGACGGTAGATCCGGAACGGAATGCCGCTGTCGCGCACCAGCAACTCGGCCCGGCATTTACTCTCTTCGTAGGGATTGTTGAACCCGTTGGCGGTCGTTGGACGTTTTTCATAAGCCGTACCGCAGAGCCTGCCGGCGACATACGCGGTGGCGACATAGTGGAATTCCCTGGCGCCGATCAGCTTGGCCAACTCGACCACTTTACGGGTTCCCTCGTAGTTTATCCGGAACACCCGTCCGCCGGGGTCCTTCCCGAGGTTGACATCTGCGGCGCAGTGAAAAATAATTTCCACCCCCTTCATGAGCGGATCGGCAGCCAGGGCCGCCGGATCAATCTGGACCACATCGCCTTCAATGACCTGAATGTGATTCAGCATCTCATCAGCCAGCTCGGGACAGCCGTCAAACCGGCATTCATCGCGAATGATGTCGGCGGTTCGCTCAGCTGCGCTTTTATTGCCGCTCCTTCTGGCCAGGCAGATAAATTCATAATCCCGGCGCTCTCGAAGCAGTCCCACCACAAAGGCGCTGCCGACCAAACCGGTAATGCCGGTTAGAAAAACTTTTTTCATGAACGATGTCAAATCCTTGTGAAAGTTAATATAGACTGAAATATGATTTTCTTGTCCGGCTACTATACACCCAAATCGGTAAAAGTCAAATTCTTACAACTGAAAAGCTGTTGAAAAGCCGTTATTTATTTATAAAACTGATTTTATTTGGGTAAAATTACGAACCTGGCATTGCAAAACATGCTTTTGTGTGCTATTTTAGAAAATGATTGATTTGCCGGGCCCCAAATACCTGAAGGCTTGACACCCGGCAGATCGCGGAAATCCACAAATTTAAGGAAAGGGATTGGTTATGCCAACCGCAAGTCGAGCGAAGCACAAATTCTGCCGCCGGATCGGCCAGTGCATCTGGGGTGATCCGAAATGTCCGAGTGTCAAACGTCCGTATGCTTCCGGACCGCACGGCAAGGGCCGTCGGGTGAAGCTTTCCACCTACGGCGAACTGCTGCTGGAAAAGCAGAAACTCCGCAATCATTATGCGATCAGCGAAAAACAGCTCCGGATCGCTTACGCCAAGGCCAAGGCCGGTGAAGGTCAGGCCCATGAAAAACTGTTCCGCAGTCTTGAGCAGCGTCTTGATGCCGCAGTGTTCCGCACCGGTTTCGCCCCCACAATTTTCGCGGCCAAGCAGTATGTGAACCACGGCCACATTCTGGTGGACGGCAAGCGGGTGGACCGGGCCAGCTATGTCCTGAAAGAAGGCCAGACGATCTCCATTGACGCGGAAAAATCGCCGGCGATTGCCGAAGCGGCCCGCAAGAACAACGCGACTGTTCCGGGGTATTATGAAGTTGATCTCGACAATCTCAAGGCGGTGCTGGTTCGGGCTCCGCAGATCGACGAGATTCCGGTGCAGGCCAAGATCATGAGCGTGATTGAGTACTACGCCCGTTGAGTTGGCGGTTTGCTTTACAGCGGTTCCGGTTTTCCGGAACCGCTTTTTTTATTGACTGCCAATCCGGGGAAGGGGGGGACGCCAGGCCGGAAAACGAATTACGTGTTCTTCCGATGCGGGGCCGCTCAAGCCGGATCCAGCAATTCCCGACATCTGGAAAACCGGCCATTTCTGGGAACCGGTCTGAGGCGGACGGTTTCTATAGGGGAGCACAAAAAAAGCGGCCGGAAAACTTCCGGCCGCCGGCAGAATCGCAAACTTCAGAGCGAAATCGCCTCGCAGGGGCAGGAACCTACGCAAGCGCCGCATTCAATGCAATCGGCGCTGACTTCCGCTTTGCCGTCCTGCATCGCAATCGCGCTGACCGGGCAGGCGCCCACGCAGGATTCGCAACCGACGCATTTTTCTTTATCAACTTTCGCAGCCATGTTCATCACTCCTTTTTGAATATATGAGGTTGTTTCTACCGTTTTGAACGGATATACATAAACATAATATAACCTGCTTTTCCGGAATATCAAGCTGTTCTGAGCAACTTGATTCCGACGGACGACTTGACGTTTTTCTTGAAGGCCGATCGCTGAAAATGTTTACCCCCGCAGGCGTTACAGCGCCCCTCCGGCGGCCAGCAGCCGTTCCGCGTTCCGGCTTAAAATGTTGAACATGTCTGTTTCGGTGATCCGGGCAGACAGCACACCGCCGATAGCCTGAAATTCATCGAACCACGGCAGGTCGGTCCCAAAGAGCAGACGCTCGCTGCCAACCGCCTCCACCAGACCTTCAATAACGCCCCGCTCGCCGGGGATGGCGGTAAGTTCCAGGTAGGAGTTTGCGGTTTCCCGGATGATCCGCACCGCCATATCCCAGTCGGAGTAAATGGCATGCCCCATCAGGAATGTGGCGTTTGGGTAGCGTTGGGCGAGTTCAAGCATGAGTTCCCCTCCGCAGAAGCGATTGTGCCCCCAGGTGTGGTTGAGCACCGGCAAATGATGTTCGTCGGCGAATTTGAGTGCGTATTCGTAGGCGGGGTCGGTGACTTTCACCTCATGGTAACTGGACAGCATTTTTAGGCCGACCGCATAGGGCGCCCAGGATTTGAAGGCGGCGAGGTCTTCCCTGATGTGATCCGGAAAGTGCGGATTGATTGCCACATACATCCGCAGCAGATCCGGATACTGCCGGCAGGTTTCCACCACTTCGGCGTTGCGCATGGTTCCCCACAAGGCGTGATGATGTGAAAATACCAGTTTGGCGACCCCGGCCCGCCGCAGATGAGCGGCCATTTCCGGCGCTTCGCAGCGTTTGAAATAAATGGCGTAATGAGTTCCCATGTGTCCGTGCATGTCGTAAATGGGGAATCCGGCAGAGCCGGTTTCCCAGATCCGGGCGGCCAGAGAACCGGGTTTTTCCCAGATGGAAACATTGGCGTTCATAATTGCACCTCGTCGAGCAGGCGTTGAAAATTGCCGCCGGCAATCAACCGCAGCGAGCGGTCATCCAGGCCGGCGTGTTTCAGCATCAGCATCGGACTGCCCTGGTTGTAAAAAGGATAACCGCTGCCGAACAGCAGCCGTTCGGCGCCGTATCGCTCGGCCAGATCGCGGACTCCTTCCGGCACCCAGTACCCGGTGAGATCAAAATAAAAGTTTGAATAATGTTCCAGAAGCGGCCGGATGTAACGGTCAATGCCCCATTTTCCCCAGCGTTCAATGTAGATCAGCCGGTTATCCGGAAATTCCGCGGCAAAGTCATACAGTTCCTGAAACTTTCCGGCAAAGGCATCGAGCAGAACCGGAATGCGTCTGGCGGCCGCCGCCGCCATCAGCCGGCCGATGGTAAGCCGGTTGGGTATGTATTTGTGTTCAAACGGCGACAGGGTAAGAGCAACAATGCCGGCGTCTTTCATGGCGGCAAAGAAGGCGTCCGGTTCCGGAATTTCATCGCACTGCTCCGGCAGCAGACACCAGACGCCGTACAGCCGTCCGGTCGCTTCCGGAGCGCTGATGAAACGGGCCACCTCGGCGTTGGAGTTAAGTGCACCTTTGGCGATGTTGATGTCGCGGACCAGCGCCCGGTCGACACCATAATAATCCATGTCCCGGATCAGCATCGTGGCACTGGCGGCACCCGGGCCGCCGTTGAACGGCAGACCGCAGCGGCAGTTGACATCGAAAAAATTCAATGTTTTCATGAAGTCTCAATCCTTTCCCGGAAAATCAGCCGGATCGCCGCATTTGAGGCATTGCGCCGGAAATGTCGCAAGCGGGGCCGACCTGTCCGTTTTTAAGCATAAACGACACATTGTCATGGTTTTTGATTTCGGGTTGATTCCGGCCTGAAATGGAGAAGCACCAGGGCGTTGCGTCTGAGACAGGCACTGCCTCGGGCCGCAGCTCTCCGGAGCCGAGCATGGCATGACCGCATAAACTTGCATTCGGAACCACAAAACGTATGACCAGTTCCGGTCGGTGAAACTGAGTGGCCAGGATTACGATCTCGTTCCCGGTGGTCAGATAGCCGGCCGTGTCGGCCTCATTGGAATCGGTGTGGAAATCCAGGTTGGAGCGGAAGCGGACCCCCTGCAGCAGACTGGCATGGGTTTTGCGGAAATCGATCACTTTGCGGAGATATTCCTGATATTCCGGAATTTCCGCAATGGTTTTCCGACAGCGGTAAACTTCCGCATCAGCCAGCAGATTATCCAGCAGCATGCGGTTGACCCGCCGCACGATTTCAGAGCGGTCACGCAGGTCGCGGTTCGACAGCCGCACTTCCGGGAATATGAAACGGAACCATTCCCGGTCGATGTTGATTCGCGGGCGTTCTCCGTTTTTTTCCCATCCCGGGTTGCGGAGGTTGGCTCCGCCAGGAAAGGCATGAATGAAGTCGCAGTGCTGAGCTGTAAGATCAGTAACATGTTCAACCCCGAAAGCCATGTCCGGAGCAACTGAGACGGTATATTCCTTCAGACGCCGGATCAGTTCGGCACGGCAGCGCGTTGATTCGGCGAAGGGTATCTGATGGCCATGATCCGGCGACCAGCATACCGGCGCAGCTTTGCCCAACTGATCGAAAAAGACGCCGTCGCAGCCGTATTCCACCGCCCGGTCGACACAGCCGGTCAGCAGTTCGAAATATTCCGGTACATGCGGACAGAGTACTGCAAAGGTTCTGGCGCCGTACTGCCGTTGCGCCAACCCGTCGCCGCCAAAACCCCGGCGTTCAGTTATTTCATTGCCGTACATGTCCTTGCAGGAAATGCGGTATCCGGTTTCCCGATAAAACTTCGAAGTCCGGTCGATCAGCTGGCCGTTGAAGTACAGGATCACGTGGCCGCCGGCCTCGCGGACTTTCCGGATGTTTTCTTTCAGGGCGTTCTCGCCGCCAAGTTCATCCGATGGAATGTATTCCGGGTAATCATTGTCGTGGCCGCCGCGGTGCCATCCGAGCAGGAAAACGGTGTCAATTCCGGACTGTCGTCCGTCATTGAAAATGCTTTCCAGAGTTGAAAAATGATAGAGGTTGGCTCCGTATTGGGTTCTGGCAATAATCCGCTGCCATCCCTGGAGCTTGTCGATCCATTGCGGCGCCGGATGGAAGTCCAGCCAGGTGTCGGCCCATTTCCGGTATTTTAGTGCCCCGTAGTGCCAGGTGCCGGTGTAAGGGGAGAGTTGGTAGCCGGAATATTCCCTGCTGCCGCCGGATTTAAGGAAAGGTATCCGGTCAAATCCGCAGCAGATACTCCCCTGAACATCCAGTTCATAGAGATGAAGGGTTTCTTCAAAGGCATTGTCATGGCATCCGCAATATAATCCCTCCCTGCCGTTGGCAAAGGCGAATGAATTTGTCGCCAGTGAACTGCCGGGATAGTGATAAATCAGCCGACGGAAAAGTTCATCCTTGTTCTGGTAGCGCGGAGCAACGGCCATCAATTCACCTCGGAGATTCTCCAGGACTTCCCCGCCCTGGTTTGAGGTGTGCAATGCCATGGCTGACGTCGCTTCGGAAAGCTGAATAACCGGAAACAGGCATTCGCGGATTTCCGCACCGTCATCTCGGTTGTCAATTCGTATTTTCCATGAGAGGTCATTGTCGGTCAATTCCGCTGAAATGGTCAGGGCGACCTTAAGGCGATTGCCGTTTTTCCGAACTACATCGCGGTGGAATATGGTCAGCCGATTGCCGTTTTGCTGCATTTTCGGAATGTTCCAGTCGGCCCGGATTTCCTCCTCCAGACAGCTGCCCTGGCCGATGATCAGCCGCCACAGGAAACCGGGGCGGACCAGTTCGGTTCCGGTAACCAGATTTTTCAGGGAAAGTAGTTGACCGCAGTGATCGAAGACTGCGGAAACCTGGTCATTTTCAAGAGAAAAACGCATGACAATCCACCTTGGGTTTACCGGATACGTGCCGCGCTCACCGGAAACATGGCGCCGGAAAACCGGTAATATCCGTTGGCTGGTTTTTCGGTAATATAGCCATGACACGTTTTTTTTCAATGATTTTAAATTCAGACCGTTGGCAAAGTGTTTCCGGCGTCAGCAGATTGATTGTTTTCAGCCAGTCCGATAGTTTATGCATAAATTGTTGCAGGACTGACTCGACAGCCGTTGATTTCTCTGCCACTGTTTCAGAAAAAATACCGTCAGTAGTGTCGCCGCAACTGCAAGACGTGCCGCGAATCCGGCCGGCCGGACTGTTTCGCGCAGCTGTGGCGGCGGAACAGTCCGACACGGCTTTATTCGGAAGATTTCAGTTCGTAGGCCATGACGCCGCCGGGAGCCCCGGCGGTGTCGATCCGAAAGCGCAGTTTGCCGTCTTCATAGCGACTTGAAACTTCTCCGGCGGACGATCCGTCAAGTTTGAGCCGGGTTACCGTGTACGCGCCGGGCAGGTTCAGAGTAACTTCCGCCACCGCCCGACGCAGCAGCAGGGGCAGCCGGCCGTAACTGGAGAGGGTGCGGCGTTCTTCATCCTGAAAGCTGCGTCCCTCGGCGGAAACATCCACCAGATGGATCAGCAACAGCTGAGCGCTTTGTGACAGCGGGCGATCATCCAGGGCGATCAGCGCCACGCTCTGAGTCTGGTCGGCCTGTCTTACCTCCAGAACTTTTCCCGACAATTCAGACCCCGCCAGGGTCAGCACTTCACTGCGGGGGGTAATCACCTTGAGCGAACCGTCTTCGGAATTGAGCTGGATTTCGCCGGTCGCGGCAGTGATCCATCGGGCCTGCAGCGCATCCCTGACCGTCCGGGGCAATTGCTGTTGCCAGTCGGGTTTCCAGGCCTCAAAGGCCGGCAGGTCCGGGCGCTGGGTGTCGGGAGTGACCGTACCGATGCGTCCGAACAGCCCCAGTTTGCCGAAATCCTCGGGATAGTAGCCGACCGCCGCCGGCTTGCCGGAGAGGGAACGGACCCAGTTCGGATCAAACCGGAAGGCGAAAGCCGGCTCCGCCGCCCGGACATCGCCACGGCCGAAGAGGGCAAACAGGATCAGTTCACTGAGCTGGGCCTGCGGATCGTAAAGAATTTCGAAGCCCCACGGCGGCGCGGTTTTTTTGAGCTTGTTGTAACTCTCCACCCAGCAGAATCGCCACAGTCCATCCCAGTCCTGAAGTGCGGCATAGGCTCCCAGCATGCCGGCCAGTTCATGCCGGTACGGGTTGGGCTGGCAGTAGTTGAATTCGGTGACGATGTGGGGTTTGCCGAAAATGCGGCGTGGCATCAGCCAGCGCATGTACCGGGCGTGGGCTTTCAGCGCCGAACCGTTGTGGTGGCGGATCGGGGCGGTCCAGGCGGCTCCGGCAAAATGGGGATGATCCCAGTATTCATGACTGTCCACCAGATCCAGCATGGCGCGATTGCCGGCCTGGGTGGCATGTCCGGGGAAGTTCAGATCGGTGATGAGGAATTTCATGCCGAGCTCTTCCCGGATAAACCGGATCTGTTCAGCAATGCTGCGGCGCTGAACCTGATTCAGAAAATCTATGTACAATCCGTCACGGGTACAGCCGGCTGGAACCGGCAGCAGTTTTTCGGCTTTGAGATGGTTTTCAAAGCGGGTGTTGAATCTCGCTTCAAGTCCGGGCGTGGCGTTGTAACGCTGGATCAGATCGTTCTCATTGACAAGATTGACGGCGAACAGCACCGGATCTTCGCCGAAAGCATATCCGGTGTAGGGGTTGCGCCGGGTAAGCAGATTGCGCACAAACCGTTTGAAATTTTCCTGCACATCAGGATCAATGGTGACTGCCCCCTTGTACTCTCTGGCTTGAAAACCTTCCGGGAGTTCACCCGGTTTGAACGTCCGCCGCGAGCAGTAAAGATCGATGGTAATGTAAATGCCGCGCTTTTTCAGCGCACTGACCAGATAGGCCAGCTGGTCGAAACGTTCCGGATTGATTTCCGTGGAGTTCTGACTGCCGGGACCGCTGAGCGGATCATCGATGTGGTGCAACCGTACCGAGTTGTAGCCGAGCCGGAGGAATTGATCCGCCAGCCGGTCCGCCTCCTCCCGGGTGAGAAAACAGGCAAACCCGCAGAGATTGATGCCGTTGAAGCGGATGCGCCGGTTCGGGGCGTTTTCAAAGACCAGCTGTCCGGCGGCATTGGCAGTTATCCGGCCATGCCTACCGGCCGGTGCATCGGCGTAGCGGGAAAAATCAAGCGGCGTTCCGGGCCGGAATTCTCCGGAAAACTCTGCCGCCAGCCAGCGCTCGCCGATGGAGTCCGTGTAGGTTTTCGGAACATAGATTTCGGCCAGACGACCGTCAAAGGTTCCGCCGGCGATGGCCCAGACCGTATTTCGGGCGGCGGAGAATTCAATCCGGGCCGGAATTTCGTCGATGGCGAAACACGACAGGAAAAATCCCGGCCGTCCGGCGGCTTCCGGACCTCGCAGCAGCAGGTTGGCATTGGGTGCCGCGGCGGGAGTTTCGTAATTGCCGCAGTCGATGCCGGCCGTAACCGGCAACTCGCGGGTGCGGCCGTCGGCGTAAGTCAGAAACAGTGAGCCGACCGGCTGGTTTGCCCCCGGATATTTAAGGGCGGTATGAAGCAGATACAAGTAGCGGCATGGGGAGCCGGGATGGGGCGGCCGCAGGGCCAGCGTTTCCGGCAGCATGTTGTGGGCATCGCCGCTGAGAACCATGAGATTGCGCCGGCTCTCGCCGGCGGTGACCGATACCGGAACCGCGTCTAGGCTGAATTTACCCGGGCGGAGCCACCGGAGATCGGCTCCGGCGATCGGGTTCCGGCTGGAAGTCGAGCGGTTGGCGGTGTTGCCGAGATTCAGTGCGTCGGAATAGTCGCCGGCGCTGATCCATTCAAAATCAAGCCGCAGTTTCCAACTGAATACCTCCCGGGTGAAGTTGAGCGGAACCAGCCGGATTGTGGCCAGACCGCCGCTTTGGCGGGCATCCTGAATGAACAGTGTGAAGTTTCCGCTGATGCGCAGGGTGCCGTGGCTGCCGGCGATGTCCAGGGTCCGGGCCGGAGCGTCATGGAGCACCGAGAGTCCCGGCTCCGCCGGCAGATTCAAGGGGCGGCCGTTGATCAGCAACCGGAAGGCGGCTTTGTCTTTCAGCGGTTTCAGCGTGAGCTGAAGCGAAAGGCTTTCGCTTTCAACCGGCTCTTCTGGCCGGATCCGACCGCTCCAGCTGACGCTGCCGGAGCCGGCAGGATTGACCTCAATTTCGATCTGCATGGGAATGCGGGCACCGCCGGAAAGCATGGTGCCGGCGAATTTGCGTCCGCCCGATTCCGTGGCTGCCGGATATCCCGGCGCCGGTCGCAGACCGCTTTGTCCGGCGCCCTGCCAACCCGGGCCGAAATGCACCAATTCAAAAGAGCCGAGGCCACCGGCCTTCATGACGCCGGTCGGATCATCAAAGGTGACCCAGTCCGGCAGTCCGGTGGCGCCGACTGTCAATCCGAATAGAGCGGCCAGTGTGGCCGCCGTCAGGTTTCCAAGGCTGATACTCATTGGGCGGTGGTTTTCACATTGGCTGGTTTATCCGCGGAGACGAACACGAATTCCAAGTCCAGTTTCCAATCGCTGATCACCGGCTTGATGCCCAGCGGAATCAGTCGCACCACGATCCGGTTTCGGTTCCGGCCGTCCTGAATGAATACCGTACATGTGCCGTAAATGTACAGCGTGCCGGCCGCAGTGGCGACCGCCAGATTGTCGGTCATGGGACGGTCGAAAAGAATGGCGCTGCCCGGAGTTTCAGGAATGGCGACTTTCTGGCTGTCCACTCTGAGTACAGGCAACTCTTCGTCCGTGCCGAGAGAGAGTTCCAGCGACATGACTTTGCTCGCCACCGGGGATTCCGGAATAATTTCAGCCAGATATCTGAAACTCTTCCCGTCGGATCCGGGGGTGGCGGTTACCGAGGTTTTGAGCGGAATCAGCGCTCCGCCGGATTTGAAGGTACCTTTGATGGCAAAACCGTCCGTAAAGACCGGATAACCGGGGGCCGGACGGAGCATGCCCTGGGTGGCCGCCTGCCATTCCGGTCCGAACTGGTTGAGCCAGGCAACGGCATTTATTGCCGGAAGATTGAAAACTCCAGTCCGGCGGGAGAAGGTAACGAAATCTGGCAGTTCGGCAGCGCCCAGCGCCATTGCAGCCATTGCGGTGGCCAGAAACAGAAGAAGTTTGAACATGCTTGGACTCCTTTGGGTTGAGATTAGATGTTTCTGATCTGATTTTAAACTGACAGTTAGATGGCATCCTCTTCATGAGTTTCATCAATGATGATTATAGCGTTTGATGGCTCCCGGGCATTGTCGGCTTTGCATTCAGCCTGAAGATACTCCATGTATTCGCCGCCGTTGGCGATGGCGGCGGTGTGGCCGTCGCTGAATACCGCATTGCATTGCTGATTGTGGTTGAAGCTGGCCCCGCGTCCGGAAATCGTCAGATACAAGGTGCCGGCGACCTTGCCGGTCCCGAGATTGTAAGCCTCCGACAACAGAATCATCGAGGCCGGGCGCCGGAGTTTGTTGGCGTTGTAGTCGACGCTGGAGGTGGAACTGTCATAGACCCAGACGCCGCGACCGTAGTCCGGCGCGTAATCCCAGCCGAACGTGGCATAGGAAATTTTGTAGTAATCTTTGCCCGGATCGCGGTAGTCAAGTCCGTCCCGATCGGAATAGTGTTTCGGGCACAGCACTTCCCTGGCCTGAAGGGACGAAAAATATTTGCTGGGTTCAAGGTTGCCGTTGCGCAGGAACACCGAACCGAAGGCAAATCCGGCGCTGGCGTTGTTGATCCGCCAGATGTAATTCCGGTGGTCGTTCAGGTACATGTGGGTGGAGAGCCCGCACTGTTTGAGGTTGCTCAGGCAGTTGGTCGCCATGGCCCGCTCCCGGGCTTTATTGAGCGCCGGGAGCAGGATGCCGGCCAGAATCGCGATGATCGCGATGACCACCAGCAGTTCAATCAGGGTGAATGGAATCCGGGCCGACCGGTTCGGCGGCCGGCTTGACGCGCTGCTTTCCGGCGGAACTACGCTCACCGTAAAATCTGGACGGTACAAGCTGGCGGGTGAACCGGTCGATTGGCCTTGCATTTTATTCTCCCTGGTTTAAACGATTAATCAGGTAATTCAGGACAATTTGCGCAACTCGTTTGCATTGAGCGCGACTTTTCGGATAATTGTTCCGATTTTTTCGGCGGTCTCCGGGTAATAAAGCGTCTGGTGAGTCAGGCCGATGTCGCACGGCGTGAGTTTCTCGCACACCGGGCAGGAGCCGCCGGCAATACGGAACTGTCCCCGGCTGGCGTCGAGGTTGAACAACGCATGTTTATAAACGGGACCGTGGCAGACATTGCCGACTTCAAATCCTTCGGCTTTGGTGGCCGCGGTGAGACGGGACTTGGGAATGTCGGCAAATTCCGGACCGTCAAAGAGAAAATGCAGAGAGTAGTAGCTTCGCAGGGTGGCCAGACGGCCATGTTTCTGAAGCCGCACTCCCGGCACATCGGCAATCGCCTCGTTCAGGATCCGGGCGCTTTCGTCGTAGCGGGCCAGCCGTTCCGGGAGCGTGCGGAGCTGCTCGGAAAGAATGACCGCCTGAAACGCCGTGGCGCGGTAATTGTGGCACAGCAGTCCTTCCGGAGCTTTGATGGCCTGCCCCTGTTTGACATTTCTGGCATAGCCGATGTGCTTCATCAAATAGATTTTGTTGGCGATCTCGGGATCGTTGGTGATGCAGATGCCGCCTTCACCGCTGGACATCGTCTTGCTCTGCTGAAAACTGAAACTGCCGACCGCCCCCCAGGTGCCGACGCCGCGTCCGGCCCATTTGCCGCCGTGCATGTGGGCGCAGTCCTCGATGACTGGAATGCCATGGCGATTGGCAACGGCGAGGATGCGTTCCAGGTCTGCCATGGAGCTGTAGGCGTGGACGGGGATGATTGCGCGGGTCTTGGGCGTGATGGCCGCCTCCAGTTTTTCCGGATCCATGCAGAGGGTGTCCGGTTCGATATCCACAAAGACCGGAATCGCTCCGAAATAAGAGGCCGCCAGGGCGGTCGCCATCCAGGTCAGCGCCGGGACGATAACCTCGTCACCGGCTTTGACTCCCAGCACCTGGAGCGCGCACTCCAGGGTGGTGGTGCCGTTGGCCATGAAAACTCCGTAGGCGGCGTCGTGCGCGGCGGCAAACTCCTGTTCAAACTGTTGTTCCGCCGGGCTGTTGAAAGACCAGTCTCCGCTGAAGTATATTTCCCGGAGCCGTTCCGCAGTGCGTTCGTCGCGCGGCGGCCATTCCGAAACCTGGAAAGATGAATTTTCAGGGAACAGAGGTTTGCCGCCTGCGATTGCCAGATTTGCCATTTCAAGGTTCCTTTTTTTAGAGCTCTCCCGGTAGGATTACCGCCGGGTTTTGATTGCTTTGTGAAAAGTATACCCTGAATGAAGCAAAACTCCAATATTCCAATGTTGCTGAATCTATACAATTCTTGCGTTATTTCGGCATCTCCGCCTCCGGGCTGGACAGACAACTGGCATCCGCCGCCGCTTTTCGCCGGATTACAGCCACTCCGGAGACTGGCCGGCGAGCAGATCCGGCAGTTCGGTGAGCGCTTTTTCCAGCTCGCCGCGTTCCATGAGCCGGAAAAAACATTGCAGCATATCGTGGTGTGACTCGCAGGTGTAGGTGTTGCGCAGGTGCAGAAAACTGCGGGCGGCACCGGGAGTGTTGAAATTCCGGTCGGTCGGTTCCGCGGCCGACTCCATAGCCTGTTTTAAGTACTCGGCACCGCGTTTTGCGCTCCAGGCGGCAAAACAGCGTTCCAGTCGGTCCGGCTGGTCAAGCAGTGCGGCGTTGGCGGCCAGATAACGGTCGAAGGCGTCGAGCCGGGAACCATTAAGCGGAGTGATGGCGTCGGCATTGAAGGTATAAGGAATCAACTCCAGCGAAATGGTTCCGCGTCGGTCAAAACCGATTCGGGTCAGATACCCGAGATGCCAGGTCGGTAGGGCATTAAAAAATTTGGGAAAATAAAAGTTGCCCGGCGAATAGATGATCGGTTTGCCGTTGTAAATTTCGACCGGTTCCGGACAGTGGGTGTGACAGCTGAACACCACGTCCGCTCCGGCTTCAGCGAAAGCCCGGTAGGTTTTCACCATGCGGGGCGACGGCAGCGGATTGTACTCGTGGCCGCCGTGAACTGCCATCAGCAGGAAATCCACCTGCGGGCGCAGGCGGCGAATTTGGGCAAGGTTTTCCAGTGGATCAAGCGGCGCTGCTCCCGGAATGCCCGGTGCGGCGGTACCGAATTCATGTTCAGCCACGTTGAGTATGCCTGCTGTAATCCCGTCGAGATTGACAATGAGCGGTTGCCGGGCGGCGTCCAGGTCGGCGCCGGCTCCCACGGTTTTCAGGCCGAACTGTTCCAGCACCGCCATGGTTTCCAGAACGCCGTCAGGTCCCTGGTCGCCGATGTGGTTGTTGGCCAGCAGCGCGACATCGGCACCGAAATCCCTGGCCAGCCGTCCGACTGACGGCGGACAGTTCAGATTCGGTCCGCTCTTGGGAATCGGGGAAGGACTGGCTGTCAACGGGGTTTCCCATTGCACTATAGCCAGATCAGCCTGGGTAAAATCGGCGGCGAATGAGGCGGCGATCTGCCGACCGGCCCCGGCGGCAACGGCCTCGACGGCCGCACCGGTGGGGCAGATGTCACCAGCCAGCAGAAGATGACGGACCGGGCCATCTGAACAGCGTAAGTTTGTTTTAAGACTCATACTACGTTTCCTTGTTGAAAATTATGATGGTGTCTGGACAGAAATTGGAAAGCAATACAGCAACGGACGACAGGTGAAAAATTCAGTTACAGTTGACTGCCTTTATGGTTGCGGAACCATTTCCAGAATGAGGCGGATGAGGAGAATCCCAGTTCCGAGGCAATTTCCTTTTGCCTCATGCCACGCTGCAAGGCGCTGTTGACAAAGATGAGCCGGGTCCGGTTGATGTAGTCCCCCAGCGTCATGCCGGTGACCGCCTTGAACTGGTGAGCCAGATAGAACCGGTTGTAACCGGAATACTTTTCGAGTTCCCGCAGTGAACATTCCCGGCCGTTGCGGGAGTTGATGTAGAGCTTCAGGGCATTGATGAAGCCGGTATCATCATGGTTCTCGGAGTGGTTGTCATTGGCGCCGGCAAGGCGCAACAGATGAATTTTTATCTCTTCGATCAGAATGAGAAGCGGTGAATTCATATAAATTCCGATCGGAGCGCCGCCAGTCCGGGAGGCGGCGGCATTGTATTCGTTCCACCGGGTCATGATGAAATTGTAAGTCGCGCCGGGGCAGATGGTCGTCGGCAAAACATAGCTGTAATTGCCGTTGACGGAAACTTCGCAGAGCCGCAGCTGCAGCTTCTGATCGATGAAATAAGCCCAGATGTGCAGCAGGTGGCGGTCATTGGTGCTGTAATAGGTCCCATGTTCGTCCCAGCCATCGATCAGGACTGCGCATCCCGGGGTAATGCGGTAATTGCATCCGCGAAACCAGTAATTGCATTCGCCTTCGAGTGCAACGAGAATTTCCCGGAACGGATGGCGGTGGATTTCGCCATCCGGAGTGTCGAGGTGACTTCCGGTGGTGTATTTGGACATCGCCTGTTTGATTCCGGCCTCAAGTGCTTTTTGCAGTCTGGCTTCCATAAATCGGTTTGATTTTGACAAAAACGGAATAGTTTTAGCAAAGACGGAATATAGTTTTCAAGCCTGCCCTCCAGTATAATATAAGTAGCACAATCCTGTAATACAAGGGCGTCCGGACCTGAAAATTCAGCTTTTCAGCTTTGTCATTTAATTGCGCGTATCGCAAAATTGGAAACGAAAACGGTGCCGGGCGAAAAGATGTCGGCGCGGTTCCGGTAATTAAGATTCAACAGTCAGGGAGTGATCGGCATGAAAGATCTAAACATCGGCATTCAGATGTACACCATCCGGGAAGCGTTGGCTCAGGATTTCAAAGGCACCTGTCGGGAACTGGTCAGGCTGGGGTGTGACGCGGCGGAAATGTGCATGGACTTCGGCGGAATGACTCCGGAAGAATGTGCCGCTTTTTTCAAGGAAATCGGGTTGCGGGTCTGCGGTCTGCATCTTTCGGGCAAAGAGGTGCTGGCGGGTAACCCTTCCGGGCTGGATTATGTTGAGGCCCTGAATATTCCGTACCTGACCTGCAGCAAGGGCGGTGATTTCACTCAGGTGCTTGATGAATGCATTGCCATGTGCCGCAGCGGCGGGCGGATTGCGGCTCAGGCCGGACGGATTTTCACTTATCACAACCATGCGGCTGAATTTGTCCGGATTGACGGCGTATATGCGCTGGATCTGATTTATGCCGCGACCGATCCGGTTCAGGTCATGGCCGAGCCCGACGTCTACTGGATTGCCAAGGGCGGCGAAGACCCGGTCGCCTATATCAGCAGGTATGCCCGGCGTATGCCGCAGCTTCACCTCAAGGATATGTCGGCCGAAACCGGCAGCTTTACCGAACTGGGGAACGGAGTGATTGATCTGCCCGGCTGCGTCGAAATTGCCCGCGACTCCATCTGCCGGTGGGTGATTTACGAGCAGGACCAGTGCGAAGGAGACGCCTTCAGGAGCGCGGCAGTCAGTATCGAATATCTGAAGAAATTGCTGGGAAGGTAGGAGCCCATGCCGCTGTATTCCGAGTCAATAGTCGACCCCCGGGTACGCGAATATCTGCCGGCAACGCGGCTGGTCTGGAGCTCCGGACTGCAAAACGGTGAGCGTTGGATCGGTTGTCGGGAGTATCAGGTTTTCATGGGTGGAACTCCCGATTTTCCGGTGCTCGAACCCGGCGGAGCGGTGGTGCTGGATTTTGGCATTGAACTGCACGGCGGTATCCGGCTGGTCAATTACGGCGGGGCCGGACGCATCCGGCTGCGGTTCGGCGAATCGGTGAGCGAGGCCATGGGGTGCCCCGACCAGACGCATGCCATCCACGACGCCGAACTGGATGTGCCCTGCTGCGGAGCGCTGGAATATGGTACGACGGCTTTCCGGTTTGTCCGCGTTGATCATGCCGGGGGCGGTGAACTGGTGATCATGAATGTGCTGGCAGTATCACTCGGGCGTGAACTGGAGTATGCCGGTGCTTTTGAATCCTCCGATGAACGGTTGAACCGGATTTGGAAGACCGGAGCTTATACCGTTCATCTCAACATGCAGGAATACCTCTTTGACGGTGCCAAGCGCGACCGGGCGGTGTGGATTGGTGACATGCATCCTGAGGCCCGTTGCATTCTGGCGGCTTTCCGGGATACCTCAATCATTCCGGCATCGCTGGATTTTCATCTGCGCCACACACCGTTTCCGGAAGTCGGCCGGCGGATCACCACTTACGCCTGCTGGAGTGTCATCATCATGCGCGACTACTGGCGGGCCACCGGTGACCTGAACTGGGTGGCGGGGCATCGGGACTATTTGCTTGAATTACTGCGCATCTATGTCGGTTACGTCGGAGAGGACGGGGCCGAGTGCGTTCCGGAGCGCCGCTTTCTCGACTGGCCGAGCAGCCGGGATCCGGTGGCCAAGCATGCCGGAATTCAGGGCCTCATGCGTTGGATGATGCTGGCGGCGACGGAGCTGTTCGAGGCGTTGGGCGAGGATTCCGGATTTATCCGGAGGGCGGCGGACCGGCTTGCCGGCCATGTTCCGCAATGCAACTCCAGCAAGGCGGCGGCGGCGCTGCTGACGCTGGGTGGAATTGCCGACCGGCGCGATATTATCGAAACTGATCCGCTGTGCGGAGTGAGCGCGTTTTACGGGTATTATCTGTTGCTGGCCAAGCCGACCAGGTCCGCGCTGGAGCTGATCCGGCGCTACTGGGGCGCCATGCTGGATTTGGGCGCGACCACCTTTTGGGAAGACTTTGATCTGTCCTGGTGCGGCAACGCTCTTCCGATCACTGAATTGCCCCGGCCTGGTCGGGCAGACATCCATGCCGGATTCGGTGATTTCTGCTACCGGGGGGTGCGGCGGAGTCTCTGCCACGGCTGGTCCTGCGGTCCGACGCCGTTTTTAAGTGAACGGGTGCTGGGTGTGCGGTTACTGACTCCGGGCGGCGGTCGGATTGAGGTTCGGCCTGATCTTGGAGATCTGGAATATGTTCGGGGGAGGGTGCCGACGCCGCACGGAGTGGTGACGGTGGCGGCGGAATGTTCCGGCGAGGTTCGGGTTGAGGTCCCGGACGAAGTGGAGGTGGTCGGTGTCCCGGGGCTGACGGCGGAGCTGCAGCACTGAAATGTTTCAGCAGGACTGGAACGGTGCTGAAGTCGCCGGGAATGCTGTAATTGAGGATCAAATAACCGATCGCAAATTGAAATGAATCTTGGAAACAACCAGGGGGGAACATCATGCCGAATGAGTTTGTTGAGCAGTTGATAATCAGTTCCGGTGTTGTGAGTTCCGGGCTGCTGATTGCCGATGAAGTGCTGGTGCCGGGAGCACAGGCCGCGGTGGTCAGGGTTTTCGGAGGCCTGGATGAGAGCACGGTTTCCAGCGGAGGAACGCTGCAGGTGTCGGGGGGGGCGCTGATCCGGACTCTGACAGTTTCCGGTGGTGCGGTAACGGTTTCCGGTGGCACGGTCGCCGGCTTCGAGGTGGTTTCCGGCAACCTCAATGTTTACTCCGGCGGGCTGGTAAGCGGCGGCAGTTTTGACGGAGTGGTTGCAGAACACTCCCTGGTGGTTCGCAGCGGAGGATCGGCGGCCGACGTGATTTTCCTGAAGGGCAATATGCAAGTGCAGAGTGGCGGTGCTGTCACTTCGATCACGGTCTCCGGCAACAATTATTTTGCCATCAACTCCGGGGGCAGTGCCCGCGAACTTGCCGTTGCCTCCGGAGGTCAGGCCTGGATTTTCGGCAAAGTTGACGGTGCCAGAGTGGCCGGCGGCGGACGGATTGAAATCGGTTCAGGAGCCGTGGTCAGCGGTGGAACTGTTTCCGGCACGGTGATGCTTTCCGGCGGACTTATGCAGGATATCGTGATCGACCGGGGGGGACGTCTCAATCTCTATTCCGGCGGTCAGGCCGTAGGAATTGATTTCCGCTACTGGGGATATGTTTACGGTGGCGAGATTAAAGATCTGACCCTGACTGCCGCCGCTGCTGACGTACGTGTTTTGGGCGGAGTGGCAGACTCGGTTGTGGTATCGCAGGGAAACTTTGTCGTAAGCAGCGGCGGAACCGTGTTCAACGCGGTATATTCTCAAGGCGCCATGCTGGTCAGTGAAGGTGGTTTTGTCAGCGGTGCGACGGTGGTCGGCAACAACAATTTTTCCGTGTTTTCCGGAGGCCGGGTTGAAAACATGGTGATCGCCTCCACCGGAGCGGCGTCGATCTTGGGCAGCGCGGACGGAGTGGTCAACCGGGGCGGAACCTTGAAAATCAGTTCCGGCGGCGATGCCTTGAACGTTACAATTGCCGGCGGCGCTCTTGAGCTTTATTCCGGTGCCCGGGTTCATCAGCTTGCTGTCACTTCCGGCGCCCGAGTCAATTCCGGCCTGGGCGCGATGACAGATATTGTCATCGAGAATTTGACCATTGATTATTCCGGAACACTTCGCGGTGGAGTCGGCAACTTTGTTACCGGAACATTCACTCTGGACATTTCTGAAGCGACCTCAGCCAAGGGAACTTCGTTTTTCGTCACTGACGGTTTCAGTGATTGCGGGGCGACGGAATATGTGCTTGCAGTTTCCCGCGACGGGCAGGTCGATGGAGCATATTGTTTTACCAATTCCGGTGATGATTTTTATCGCGGACTGGTGTTTACGGTCAGGGATGAACTGGGCGGGGAGTATGGTGAGCTGACCTGGCAGGGATTGGTTAACGGGCCAAGCATGGTTTACGAGTTTACCAACGTCGATGGTTGGTGTCCGGGTATTGTGGCATCATTGCCGGTCTGGCTGTTCAACGGCGATACGAGGACCGCAGCCGTGGCGACGGCGGACCGCATCACCGTCGGCACCGGATTGGAGGTCACTTCGCTGACGGTCTATTCCGGCGGTTCCGGTTCGGGAGTGACACTGGCCGCGGGCGGCAAAGCAAATGTTTCCGGCGGGAAACTGGCGGATGTTGCCGTGCAGACCGGAACGGTGGCCGTCTCTTCGGGCGGAGTGGTTTCCGGTGGTATTGTGGATGGGACCTTGGTAGTTTACGATGGCGGCCTGGCTGACGGGATCAATTTCATTTCCGGTAATATGCAGGTCAATTCCGGCGGATTGGCCTCGGATATCACGGTGGCCGGCAGCAACTATTTCGCGGTTAACGCCGGCGGCACGGCGATCGGATTGAATGTCGTCAGCGGCGGAGTGGCGTATGTGTTTGGCACGGCTGAGAACGCTGCGCTCCAGGCCGGCGGACGGATTAATGTTTCCAGCGGGGCAGTGGTTTCCGGCGGCACCGTGTCCGGGACTCTGGTGGTTTATGAAGACGCGCTGGCTTGCGATCTGCATTTTTCCTCCGGCAACATGCAGATCAATTCCGGCGGATTGGCCTCGGATATCACGGTGGCCGGCAGCAACTATTTCGCGGTCAACGCCGGCGGCACGGCGATCGGATTGAATGTCGTCAGCGGCGGAGTGGCATACTTGTTCGGCGTGGCTGAAAACGCCATGCTTCAGACTGGCGGCCGGATCAACGTTTCCAGCGGGGCAAGGTTGCGCAGTCTGGTCATTGACGGCGGAGGTCAGGTGTCTGTTGTCGCCGGGGGATCGGTTGAAGGTGACGTGCTGGTTGATCTGGACGGAGTCGGAAGTGTCTCATCCTGGATGTTTTCCGGCTATACCAATTTTGCCGATACTGTGAATTTCACCATTGAAATCGGTGTTCCCGTAATCGGCAGCGACTACACTGTTCTGGCCTGGGGAGACAGCAATACGCTTGAAACCAATTTCCGGCAGGCCAATGCCAATAATTTCACATTGAACCGGAGCGGGACCTACGTGGATTATTCAACCGGAACCCGGTTTCGCTGGTATACTGACTACGGCAATTCAGTGCAGGCTCAAACTTTAGGTATTGAGGCGGCGACGGAAACGCTGGCGGAACAGGCGACGCGGACGACGGTGACGTTGAACACGTCGGATCAGGGTGCGAAGTGGGGCGATGCCGCCATGGCCGGTGCTACAGGCTTCATCACTGCCGGTGCTGGAATGAGCGGTGCGGGCAACCTGTACCTGGAGATTGACACGGCGGTCACCGCCTCCGGGGCCTATATTGTGGGCGGAGAGTTTGACGGCACGACCAATCT
>CASFVA010000023.1 GCA_949298075.1 uncultured Lentisphaeria bacterium | reverse complement strand
CGAACTCAACGGCGCGGCGCTGGCCGGCACCGGAACGGTCTTTGACGGCTATCAGCTCTACACCGAGGACAACACCCTCAGGTTCGGCAGAATCGCCGGATAAACAGCAAACCCAAGTGAAAAATCTCCCGTCATCCGGATTCCGCGGTTTATCGCCCTTCCGCGGCTCCGGATGGCGGGAGTTTTTTTAAGTTGTTCACAGCTGAAAAAAGGGGCGGCGCGGAAGGTCTTTGGGTGAAAACCTGCGCCGCCCCAGGTGTGGGGGCAGTTAAAGCAAACAGTTACCGACTGGCAGGCAACCGTCGGATTCCGTTCGGAGTCGGGTTATTCTTTTACACACATAACATTGTATACTCCGTCAACGACAGTGCAGCCTTCCGTTTCATGTTCAAATCCGGGAAATTGGTGATCCCATTCGGCCAGCGCCTTGAGATAACCGATTTGCGGACTGCCGGCATCCCCGAAACGTTCTCCCGACATCAGCATGGGGATGCCAGGCGGATAGGGGATGATTGAGTTGGCCGTGATCCGGCCGGCCAATTGGTCCGACGGCACAAGTTCGACTTCGTCGCGCACAATCTTCATAAACGCGTCGCGCGGGGTCAGCGCCTGCGCCGGAAGCTGGTCAAAGGCGGCGTTGAGCTTTTCGCCCGGCGTGTTGGTTTTAAGATAAGCGAACATCTGGTCGCAGAGATCCCGGGTTCCCATCGAGCTATAGCGATCCGGATAGGCGGCCGTCAGATCGGGAAGCAGGTCGGAAACCGGCGCATTGCGGTCGTAGAATTCCTTGAATTTCAGCAGGGCGTTCAGCAGGGTTACCCATTTGCCTTTAGTAATGCCCATCGAAAACAGAAACATCAGCTGGAAATCCGTGGTACGGGTAGGGACGATGCCTTGATAATAGATGTAGCTTGAAACAAGTGCCGCCGGCACTCCGTGATCAAGCATTTTGCCGTCATCTCCCATGCCGGGACCGAGGATGCTCACTTTGATCGGATCAAGCATGACCCAGTCCGCTTCCAGTTTGCCGAAGCCGTGCCAGACTTCGTTGGAGCGTAGCCGCCAGCAGCTCTGCTCATGGCAGAGCAGTTCGCGCGGCGCATCGGCGAAGTCGTAAGTTCTGCCGGTATGCGGATCCGTGACCGTCGGGGCGTTCCAGACCTCGAAGAACCACGAACCCGATTTCCTGAAATCGCGGTTGAGCCGGGCCAGCGCCTGCCGGAAGTCCACCGCCTCGTCAATTACCTCCTGAGTGAGCGACTGGCCGTTGACGGCCATCATCCGGCTGGCAATGTCGTTGGAAGCGCAGATGGCATACAGCGGCGAAGTGGTGGCATGCAGCATATAGGCCTGATTCATGCGGTCGAAACTTATGGCGCGGCGGCCATTGCGAACGTGGATGTAACTGGCTTGAGACAGGGCGCAGAGCAGTTTATGGGTCGAATGCGTTGCGAAGATCGTGGCTCCTTTGTGGTCCGCCGGATCTCCGCGCATGGCGAAGTGGTTGCGGTACATGTCGTTGAAGCGGGCGTATCCGTACCAGGCCTCGTCAAAATGGATGCGGTCGACGGAATTTTCAAGTATTTTTTCCGCTTTGGCGGCGTTGTAGCACAAACCGTCATAAGTGCAGTTGGTCACTACTGCGTAGGCCCGGTTGTCGTCGGAATGCGATAAAGGAGTCGCTTTGATCTTGGCGGCAATGGCTTCCGGAGTCATTTCCGACGGTGGAATTACGCCGATAATGCCGTAACGATTACGGGTGGGGCGCATGTAGACCGGTACCGCTCCGCTTACAATCAGGCCCTGTTCAATGGATTTATGGCAGTTGCGATCGCAAATGGCGATGTCCCGCGGCGCCAGCACCGCTTGCATCAGTGTACGGTTGCTGCCGGAGGTTCCGACCACAACTGAATAGGAACGGTCGGCTCCGAAAGTTCTGGCGGTTTCGGCTTCGCTGACGCCGAAAGCTCCGGAATGGTCCAGCAGTGATCCGATGCTGGTGCGTTCGATGCCGGTGTCGGTGCGAAAGAGGTTTTCACCGTAGAAATCATAAAATTTTTTACCGATCGGCGATTTGGTGAAACCGCGTCCGCCCTGATGTCCGGGAGCGGCCCAGGAATATTCGTGGTTGTGCTCGTTGTATTCCCAGATCGCTTTCATGAGCGGTGGCAGAAGGTTGCGGCGATAGCGCTCGATGGCGCCCTCAATGCGGCCGGCTATGAACAGTGGACTGTCTTCGAAAATCCAGATGAACTCATTGGCGTCACGCATAAGTTCCACTGACATGGCTTCGGCGGTCGCCGCCCGGTCGGCAAGCAGAAAGACCGGCATTTCCCCATGCCGGCAGTGTACGGCCTTAAGCAGATCCGCGGCAGCGGCGGCACTCGCCGGCTCAAGGTTCATGTCAGTGGCGATCAGGACCGCGTCAAGGTCCATGTTGTTGTTGACCAGCGGGACCGCTTCAGCATAGCTGGCGGCCTGGATGACACTGATTTCCCGGGTTTCCAGCTCTGCAGCGACGGCGTCAATGGCGCTGTGCATTACCTGGCTGTTGTCGACGGCGGCATCTTCAATAATCAGGATCTGTCTGAGAGCAATGTCATTCACGATGACTTCTCCTTCGGTTGAGTTAAAAACTGCGGTTTTGACAGATTACAGCTTCAGCTTTCCGGTTGCAAAGGCAATGATGGCGGCGATGGCGACGATGACGATCAGCATTGCGCCGATGGCTTCCGGTACGGTGAAATAGCGGCGATCGGCGTTGACATCAGCGGCTTTCAGGCTGTCTCGACGCGACCAGACGTACATCGGGATGCCCAGCGCCAGAAAGCAGAATGCCATCATCAGGTAGGTCAGGCCGGCCGCGTAGATCATCCAGAGGGCGTAAATGGAACCGGCGATGCCGCAGACCAGCGCGAAGCCGCGTCCCACCGGCAAACCGTCCGGGTATTGTCTGGTGGCGCAGATTTTCCAAAGGAAAAGAGTGCAGGCCAGATAAGGTGGCAGAATCATGACCGACGTTATCGAAAGCATGGTATTCCAGGCGTTGCCGGCGAAATAGACCAGCAGCAACGCCAGCTGCATAATGGAGCTGGTTACCCATAGTGAGACGCTGGGGGCACCATTGCGGTTTTCCGCAGTGAAAATCCGCGGGAAGTTGCCGTCCAGTGCGGCGGCATAAGGTATCTGCGCGATCATGATGGTGAAAGCCAGCCAGCTGGTCAGCAATGCGATGATGACCCCGAGATTCATGATGTCGCCGCCCCAGGAACCGTGTACTGCTTCCTGAAGCAGCGGCGCGGTGGAGGGATTGGCCAGGGCGGCCAGCTGAGGCTGATGGTGGTATCCGAACGGCAGCACGGACAACAGAAAATAGATGACCATGCAGGCGAGGAACCCGATCAGAGTGGCTTTTCCCACGTCGGCCTGACTGCGGGCGCGGCCGGAAACGACAACTGCACCTTCAATGCCGATGAAAGCCCAAAGTGTCACCAGCATGGTGGATTTGACCTGACCGAGCATGTCTCCGAGGGGTTTGATCCCGAGGGCCGGAATGGTTTGTTCTCCGGACAGATCCAGCTTAAATACGCTCCAGCGGAACACAAAGAGCATGATTACAATAAATAATGCCAGCGGCAGCAGCTTGCAGATGGTTCCGATAGTGTTGATGGAGGCCGCCTGCTGGGTGCCGCGCAGCACCGCGAAGTTCATGGTCCAGATGACGATGGAGCCGCCGAGGATGGACCACAGGTTGTTGCCTCCGGTGAAAGTACCGGGGAAGAAGTAATTGAGGGCGTCCATCAGGAGCACGGCGTAACCGACGTTGCCGAAGATGTTGCAGAGCCAGTAGGCCCAGGCCATCTGGAATCCGGCGAAACGCCCGAATTCGAGCCGGGCGTAGGCGTAAATTCCGGCGGTGGCATCGGGTCTTGCGGCTGAAAGCACCCGGAAGGTATTGGCGATGAAGAATATGCCGATGCCGGTAATCACCCAGGCGATGATAACGGCTCCGGCGGCGGCACCCTGGGCCATATTCTGGGGGAGGCTGAAAATGCCTCCGCCGACCATTGCACTGACGACCAGGGCGGCGAGGGCGGTTACTCCAAGCTTTTTATTGTCATTGGACATGATTGACCTCAGTGATAGTGGGTAATTGCCGAGAGTTGATCTTGCGCTGACGACCGCACCCATCAGCTGCTGTAGCACCATTGGTAACGCATGGATTGTCCGGAGGAGGGGCTGAAGGACGGAACGTTTTTCATGATTCTCCTCTCAGTGTTGATGACAGCATGAACTATGTCCGGGCCGGTTTCCGGAAGCGAAGCGGCGGCCGTCCTGAGGCTCCGTTCCGGACCCGAACCGCGGAGCCTCCTCACTTGCTCCACAGGAACGGGATTTGGTTCTGTCAGTCTGAACGGCGTTACCAGGTCTGCCGCAATTCAGGCTCCATCCACGCAATTTCAGTTTACACACTCAATGTAATGTGGCGGAATAAAAAATCAATTAAAAATTTATAAAAATATTAATTTTTGTTATATAATTTTTTAACTTGTTTGTAATAGCGTAATTATACAGACTGATAAATCGATTTAATTGCGATGTAAAGTTAGTATTAATTTTCAATTTCTGCCAAAATCACCGGACCATCCGATCCCGCCCGGGATTACTGGCCCGGTCTGCCGGCCGGAAGAGCCGGACTGCCGGGCACAAAAAATGGCGCCGGAGAAATTCACTTCTCCGGCGCCGGAAAGACAACGGCGGATTTATTGGGCCGGCCGGGCAATCACTTTCAACGGATCAAACTCCTCCGGACAGAATCCGATGGGGTTGTGCCGGATCCAGCCCTCGGCCAGGGCGCAGAATCCCGATAGCCGGCCGACGGCCTCGCAGCGGCGCTGCATGTCGTCCAGATAGGCGTCGAGCCCCTGGGTGGCATCCAGCCACTCCTTTTGCGAGCGATGGCAGTTGAGCATGGCGCGCTTGATTTGAATTTTGTCCCCGATGTCGACGAAAACGTCGGGAATCACCGGTTTGTTAAGCTGATCCTTGAGGCTCAGCGGCAGTGAGTGGTAAACCGCGACGTTCTGTCCGGTCGCCTTGAAGCCGGGACGGCACTTGAAGTTGGTCATTCCCCGGCAGAATGCTGCGGACACCGCAAGCCGTCCGGCATTGACGTGGTCTTCCATGTAGTCATAGGGTCCGTGGGTCAGCACGATTTCGGGTTCGACTTCGCGCATGACCTCGACCACCCGGGCCAGAAGTTCGTAATTGTAGAAAACTTCAAGATCGTCACAGAGGCTTTCGTGATAAACCGCCCCGACCAGCGCGGCGGATTCCATAGCCTCGGCGCGGCGCATGGCGACGATGGTGTCCCGATCGTATTTGTCGGTGCCCAGGGAACCGTTGGCGACAGTCTGATAATGAATTTCGTAACCGAGATCCTGAAGCCGGAGCAGTGTGCCGGCCATCATGAATTCAATGTCATCGGGATGACTTGCCACCGCCAGCGCGGTCTTGCGTTTTGCCGTAGTCATGGTGCTGATCCTCGGGTTAATGCATTTCAACGTCGCAGACTCCGAAGCCCGGACCGTAGAAGTTGAACACCACGTCGTCGTGGTCGGCCAGCAGCGACATCGGCACTGCACTGTCAGGCAGACGGCGGCTGATCATATAGGTGGAAAGCCGCATGCCGAAAGGATTGTCGTGATGACCGGGATGCCAGATCGACACCCGGTCGCACTGCCAGGTTTGACGCGGCCCCACCGTCAGCGCGGCCGAAGGAACATTCTGCACGGTACCGCCTCCGGAGGTCCGGGCATTCTGAATCAGCGTGATCGGATGCAGCTCAACCTGCCGGGTCGAAAGCTGGCGGTATTCTTCCGGAGTTGGCGGCGCGTCCTGATATTTGCCAGTCCGGCGCACCGGGTCGTTGAATGCCCAGTGCTTGGTTTCGCCCTGACCGCCCTGCATGATCAGACATTTGGCCTGATCGAACGAAGCGGCGTAAGCATCGATGCCGTCACTGGGGAAATGCAGATTTTCCCGGGGCATGCGCAACTCGGGGCGGATTCTGGAGAAACAGAGATCCCAGTCGGCCTTGGCGAATCCGAGCGGAAAATCCATGCCGGCGGGCTGTCCGTTGTCCAGCACCCATTCGTCCATTCCCCAGAAATGGGCATGCTTCAAACTGAGTCCGATTTCATTGACGATCCGGGCGACCAGCGGCAGCTGTTCGGTGGGACCGATCGGACCGCAGATCCCGCAGGGACGGTCGGCTGTCGCACGCTGCCAGCAGCGGATGTATTCGAGCGCCTCGGCGCAGTAAAACTCCTCGATGGTGTTGAAGATGTTGATTTTGAAGCCGGGACGTTCAAAACTTTTAAGGTTGTCAATCGTGATTTTGGCCGCCTCGTCAAGGATGGAACGGTCGAGAGTGGTGTAATCCCACCAGTCCGGTGCGATTTTGGAAAGAGTACGCATGTTTTCAGGCTCCTTTGGTTTGTTGAATTCCGGTTGCCGGATACAGCATAACACACGGCGCAGGATTTTGCAAGTTCGCGCCGCTTCTGAGCGGAGGTTATTTCAGGGGTCTGATTTGAAAAAATACGACGTTTTCGTATTGTTTCGGCAGGGCTGCCAGGTTGCTGTGCCGGATACGCGGCGCCCAGTAAAGTTCATTCTCCGGGCCGGCAACCACCGGCAGCACCGGAATGGACGGCAGACCGCGGGCCACCCGGAGTTTTTTGAGCTTGACCGGATTTTTCCGACCGAACGGAATCATCCGGTCGCCCGGCTGCGGCGCCCGGATCAGCAGTTCATCCGGCAGTGCGTCCGGATTGAACGCCGCAAAATTCGGCGGCAGCCGGTGCAGCGGGGGGGCGGCGGCGGCGGAAACTTGTTCCAGCTGCCAGTCTCCCCACTCCAGCCGGGGGGTCAGGCGCCAATGCCAGGAGGCCGGCGGAGGAACGGAGGCCTCAGGAGCCAGCCGGTTTTTCTGCACGACAATAAACCGGCCGCCGCCGACCGGCAGCCGGTGGATTTCGCCATCGCCGGCAGCGGTCAGGGCAAGGCGGAACCGCTTCAGGATGGCGGCGGAAACTGTCCTGTCGTCACCGTAAAATTCATACAGCGCCCGGCGGAGCAGCCGGGGAAGCAGGGCGGGGGGGGCCTGCCGCCAGAAATTCAGGCGGCGGCTGTGCTCGGCACTCCAGTAATCAGCGGCGGCGGATTCGATGAAGGCCGCATCTGTTTCCAGCGCATCCAGGGCGTGCTGCACTCCGGAGCGTCCGCCGGGGAAACGCCGGTAAAACTCCGGCAGAAGCTGATTGCGCAGCCAGTTGCGGCGAAATTTATCGTCATGATTGCTCGAATCCTCCGCCCAGCCGGTGATGCCGGCTGTTCTGAGAAACGCTTCGATTTCCATCCGGCTGAAACTCAGAAGCGGACGCAGAAACCGCACTCCGTTCAACCGGGTAATGGCCCGCAGGGACGTCAGTCCGGAGGCGTTGCCGCCCCGGGACAGGCGCAGCAATAAATTTTCCGCCCGGTCGTCGGCGTGATGTCCCAGCACTACCGCCGTATCGGGATGGTTCTCTGCCAGACGCCGCCATTCGGCCAGCCGGCACCGGCGGGCGGCGTCCTCCAGATTTCCGGAGTCCGGAATGCGCAGACCGATCAGGCGGAAGTCCACCCCGAGCCGGGCGGCGAACCGGGCGGCCGCCTCCGCCTCTCCATCGGACTCAGTTCCCCGCAGACCGTGGTTGAAATGAACGGCGGTGAGTTCGGCCCCGGAGCTGTGACACCAGTCCCGGGCAACCAGCAGGGCCGCCGTACTGTCCGCCCCTCCTGAAAAACCGACCAGAAGACGCCGGGCGCCTGACTCGGAAAAAATTGCGCGGCAAACTTCGAGATTCATTTGAAATCCTCGTCTTTACGCCTTATAATATAAAACCGTCTGCGGTTTTTGCCAGCAGTAGTTTTCAAATAGTGATAAGTCGAGGTCTTGTATGCCCCAGATCGTGGTCGCCACCGCCAATGCTCATAAGGTCGAGGAATACCGGCAGCTGCTTGCCGGGGAAAAAGTTGAACTGTTGTCGCTTGCGGATTTTCCCGGTTTTCCCGGCGTCGAGGAGACCGGCTCCACGTTTGCTGAAAATGCCGCCATCAAGGCTCTGGCGGCCTGCAAATACTGCGATCTGCCGGCGTTTGCGGACGATTCCGGACTGGAGGTGGAGGCGCTGGGCGGCCGCCCGGGAATTCACTCATCGCGTTACGCCCCCACCGATGCCGAACGGATTGCCAAACTGCTGAAGGAGCTCGACGGAGTGGAAAATCGGCGTGCCCGGTTCGTCTGCGCCATCGCCCTGGCCATCAACGGAGAAGTAATTGAGACTTTCGAAGGGGAAATTCGCGGAGTAATTCTTGACTGTCCCCGCGGAGAAGGTGGCTTCGGATACGATCCGGTATTTCTGCCCGATGGCTGTGACCGCAGTTTCGGCGAGCTTTCCCAGGAGGAGAAAAACCGGATCAGCCACCGGGCGGCCGCTTATCGCAAGGCGGTGGAGTTCATCGAGGACGAAATGTCGGTGCTTGATGACGATTTTAACTGAAAAACGGCTTGACAAAACCGGTTTACGCATTATATTAATAATTCATGCGCCGGTTCATTTCACTGGTTTAAAATGATTTTAAATATATGAGGTAAGAACATGTCCCAGCATCCGAGTCTCCGTGTCGGCGGCAAGATCCGCAAAATCCGCAATGTCATGAAGCGTTATGAGCGCATTGATGTGCTGCGCGCCGAGGGCCGCATTCCCGAGGATAAATACCTCGGTCTGCCCAAGACCAAGCCGACGGAAATTTAATGACGGTTTGAGATTGGTGAATCAAACGCCGCTCCCGGTGCCGGGTGCGGCGTTTTTTATTGTCCGAACCGGAGTCGCCGCAGTGCGGAGCCGGTACGGCAGCTGAATTCCGGGCCGGGAATGGCCGGAATGGCTGCTTGCACCCGGCCATTCTGGCAGTCCGGCCGGGATGAAGAGGAAGTCGGAGCTTGAGTTGACCCCGGCGTCATGTCGGTGGTGAGCTCACGGCATTTGCGGTCGCGGGGGCTGGCTGAGAATGGCAGTGCCGCCATCGGAGTGGGTTCGGGAACATTGAAAACCGGGCGCCGGAAAAAGGTTGACGGCTCCGTATGAAGGTTTCCGGCGGCGAAAACGGAGACGGCTGATTGCCTAAGCCGCAGAACGTGTTATAAAAATACCGCAGGTGGATGATGCAACTGTTTATAATTGACGAAAATCCCGGCAGCGCGGCTGAAGCGCTGGCCGATTGCCACATCCGCAAACAGATCCTTGAAACGGCGCAGATTTTAACTGCGTACTGGATCAACTCCGGATTGGAACGCCAGGAGTGGATGCCGCGACCGCAGAATGTCAATCATCCGGTTGTCAGGGCGTTGACTCCTAACAACATCGGCTGGGTGCTTGATCTGTTTCCGCGGCTTTGTCATCAATTCAAGTTAAGGCATGGGCATTGCCATAAATATTCGGAATATGCCCGCCGCTACATGACTTCAATGGCGGCTGCCAACATCATTACAGGCCAGTGGGACGACTGGAAGCTGGAAACGTTTCACCGGATGTTTTCCGGCTTCACTCCCGCCGCCGGTGACATCGTGTCCGAGTATCGGCAGTATTACCGGTGGAAATCGCAACAGATCAAGCATTTCAAGTACACCGTAGTAAAGCCGCCGGTATGGCTGACCCCGGAATATAACCCTGCTGACAACCGGAAGACGGCCGGACTCATCCGGCGCCTGGCTGAGGTTTCCGGGCCGCAGTGTGCGTTCGCCGGCAGAATTTGAAACGATGCAGCCGCCCTGACGCCCGGCCGGGCGAGGTCGTGACGCGGGGGGAGGGGAACAGTCGGAATGTGCCCGGGGCCGGATTTCCACCCGGACTAATTCACCGGAGGCAGTTGCTCACCGGTGGACATCGCCCCGGGTCAGGCATGATGACCGCGTTATTGAAAAACGGTGCGCTCTCCGGGGGCAGCGGCGGACGGAATGCCGGAAATCGCCCCCCGGAGTCAGCGTGGCGGTTATTTCAAGCCAAGGACGTCCTGCATATCGTAGAGGCCGGGGCGGGCGGCCGCCAGGAATTTCACCGCACGCAATGCGCCCCGGGCGAAGGTGTCACGGCTGGAAGCCTTATGGGTGAGTTCCACCCGTTCGCCGTTGACTGCGAAAATGACGGTGTGGTCGCCCACCACGTCGCCGCCGCGCAATGAATGCATGCCGATTTCCCGGCGGGGGCGCTGCCCCACCATGCCTTCCCGGCCGTGGCGGACATCCTGTTCATAATTCCAGTCGCGGGCCTCGCAAACTACTTCAGCCAGGCGAACCGCCGTACCCGAGGGGGCGTCTTTTTTCTGATTGTGGTGCATTTCGACGATTTCCACATCATACTCTTCACCCAGTTTCTGCGCAGCTTCCCGGACGAGCTTGTAAAGCAGGTTCACTCCTACACTCATGTTGCCGGCCGCGACGATCCGGCCACCGGAAGCGGCCAGTTCAGCCAGTTCCCGTTTGTCGTCTGCGCTGAGGGCGGTGGTTCCGATCACCACCGCCGCGTTGGCGGCGACGGCGGCCCGGGCCCGGTCCAGCACTCCGGAAGTGGCAAAGTCAATCACCGCGTCAGCGCCAGGGAGCAGCGCTCCCAGATCGGAGGTAATTCCAACGCCGCAGGGCTGGACTCCGGCCAGGGCGCCGGCATCCTGGCCGAGAACGGGAGAATTCGGGTACTCAATGGCACCGGCCAGTTCGAAATCCGGGTTTTCCAGAACATTGGCGATGAGCCGCCGACCCATGCGTCCGGCGGCTCCGATGATAATTACTTTGAACATGATGCAGATTCCTTGGGTTTAAACCGGAACCGGGAAAAGCAGCGCCTTCCCGGTTTGACGACATAAAATATAGCTGCTTGCCGGATTCCGTCAAGCCGGCGGCAGCTCATTTCAACGCGGACAGCCGGATTTTTACGGATTTTATCTTAAAGTCCGAGCAAATCGGCCAGCAGAATTTTCACTCCGATCATGATAATGGCGGTTCCGCCGATCATCAGCATTATTCCCTCGCGGGCCAGGGTTCCGGCCCGGGTTCCGATGGCAACTCCGGCTGCCGAGGCGATCGCGGTAACGATACCCATGGCGGCGGCCGGAACCGCAATCGGACTGCCGGCAAAAAACAGGCCGGCACCCACGGCGAGGGCGTCAAGGCTGGTCGCCACCGCCGGTATCACCAACCGGGACGGCGCAAAAAAATCTCCGCCGTCCCGGGGACACTCCGGTTTCCGGTTTTCATCGCATTGCCAGCCTTCCAGAAACATTTTGCCGCCGACCAGGGCCAGCAGGGCAAATGCCAGCCAGTGGTCGAATTGAGCCACATAACCGCGCAGCAAAGTGGCCGCCCCGTAACCGATCAGCGGCATTCCCACCTGAAACCCGCCGAAAAACAGTGCTGCGAGAACCGCGTTGCGCTTCATCCGGCTGCGCTCCGAGCAGAGTGAGCCGCCGATGGAAACCGCAAAGGCGTCGATGGATACTCCCGCCGCGATAATCAAAACTTCCCAAATGGTCATATCTGACAATTTCCCCTGCAGAAAATAAACAGACAGCCCGCCGGCGGCAGCGGCCCCGGTACAGGTGAACCGGAGTCAGATTCAGCGGTTTCCCATCAGCATGCTCATCACAGCTTTTTGCACATGCAGACGATTTTCGGCCTCGTCAAAGACGATGGAGGCCGGCGAATCCATGACTTCGGCGGTGACTTCTTCCCCGCGATGGGCCGGCAGACAATGCAGGAATTTGGCTCCGGGCTTGGCTTTTCTGAAGAGGGCGGCGTTGACCTGATAGGGCGCGAACAGTTTCATGCGACGCTCTTTTTCCTCTTCAAAACCCATGCTGACCCAGACGTCGGTATAGAAATAGTCAACTCCTTCAGCCGCCTTGATCGGATCGCTTTCCCAGCGGATGTTGGAGGCTCCCTCCGCCAGTTCCAGGTTGGGGCGTTCCGGTGAGGCGATAACCAGCTGCATGCCGGTGAGTTTGGCGGCAAGGATGCAGGAATTGGCGATGTTGCTGCGTCCGTCACCGTAAAAGGCGGTGGTGATCGCTCCGTCCACGCGTCCGCTGTATTCCCGGATGGTCAGCAGGTCGGCCAGCAGCTGACAGGGGTGGAAGTCATCGGTCAGGGCGTTGATGACCGGAATGCTGGCCTCGCGGGCCAGTTCTTCAACTCCGGCGTGTGAAAAGGTCCGGATCACAATTCCGTGCAGGTAGCGGCTCAGCACTTTAGCCGTGTCGTGCACGGTTTCTCCGCGGCCAACCTGCATTTTGGATTGGTCCAGGTAGAGCGGTGTCCCGCCCATTTCGCTGACGCCGACTTCAAAGGAAACCCGCGTCCGGGTGGAGGATTTGGCAAAAATCAGACCGATGCTGCGCCCGGTCAGCACCGGATGGGGAACCCGGCCGCGTTCGCGTTTGAGCCGGGAAGCCAGTTCAAATATATGTTCCAGGTCGTCGCGAGTAATGTCGCGCAGCGTAAGCAGATCTTTTTTCATGATTTACCTCCCGCGGAACGTTTTTCCGCTTAAAACAAAACCGCATCCTGCCGGGAAACCCGGAAGGCAGGATGCCGAAAATAATCCAAAATATAATATAAACTCCGAAATGGAAAAAATCAAGTTTTGTGTATCTTTTCCGCCGGTTTACCGCCGTTCAGAGTCCCAGCCGCCACTTTTGCCAGCGGCTGAGCGGAGGTACCGGCAGCTCCAGCGGATGAAGATTTTCCCACAGTCGTTGCGGGTTGAGGTCGAACAGCAGCTCGGCGACTTCAGTCCCGTGGCGCCGGCTGACGGCGGCCCGGGCTTCGGGCAGAGCGTTGCGGCGGCGTCCGGTCGCCCGATGAGCATCGGAGGCTACCGCCTGGGCCAGGCCGCAGCGTATCAGATCATGGGCCAGATTCCGGACAGCCGGAGCTGATTCCGGCAGAAAGCTGGAGGCATTAAGTTGAATTACCGCATTCTGACGCTGCAGTTCGCTGAGCTGCTTCAAATCGTGCCGGGTAAACAGCACTTCGGGGTGGACGATGATGAAACGGTAGCCGCGGCCGGCCAGCTGATAAAACTTCATGCCGGCGAAATACGGCAGGTTGGAAGAGCAGAAGTCGATCAGCACGTACCGGCTGCAGTCCGAAACAGTCACCAGCCGGGGGTCATCACCGCACTCGGCAAGGTCGCTGAAATCGTATTCGAAGCCGGCGTGCAGAGTGATTCCGAGCGCTTCGGCCTCCGGGCGCAGAACCTCGATGCGATCCTGGAGCTCCCGGAGGTAATTTCCGAAATGGGCCACTGCGTTGATGCCGGTGACTCCGGCTTCAGCTGCGATCCGGAGCATTTCCACGCTTTCGGAACGCCCGGACGGACCGTCGCTGATGTCAAAGGGCAGGTGGCAGTGAATGTCGTACATACTGGTATGAAGGGGATGAAAGAAGAATTTCTGCCGGAAGTTGCCGTAAAACGGAAGAAACCGGAAAGCCGGCCGGTTCCGGCCTTCCGGCGGAGTCAGGTGTTCTGACTATTTCGTGTCTTCCTCGTCCGGAAACGCTTCCATCCCCACCAGATCGGCGGTGACGGTCACGGTTTCATCCGCTTTGACCGGAACCCGGATCCCGACAGAGCGTTTGAAGCTGCAGCGTACCATGGCCGGGCGGCCGTCCGCTGCCGGGATCACTTCCGGATACACTTTGGAAATTTTGCTGAAAATGAGGCCGGCGACCTGGCCGGTTTTTTCGTTGATCTTGCTGAAGTCACTGTTCCACATCGGCTTGCCGTTGATCTGGATGTTGCTGACGCCGGTGGACTGGCCTTTCCAGCGCTGACGGGCCGCGAAAAACTGCACGATTACTGCGCCGTCCCGGTCGGCTTTAAACGAGACTTTAATGGTCTGGGGCTCGGATTTGGCGATGAAGCGGGTTTGCAGAATGTGCCTGCCGGTGGGGTCGGAGACTGATTTCTTCAGCTCGGCCGAACCGGATTCATTCACATTTTCGATCTCGATCGGGGCCTTGGCCCGGATCGTGATGTGAGTGAGGCTGTCCGCGGCCTGAAGTCCGATGGCACAGCAGGCTGCGATGAAAATAAACAGTTTTTTCTTCATGTTATGGTTCCTTTGTCTTAAGTTCTGGTTATTTGTTCTGACGTGATTTCCATGCTTCCGCTTCGTTGGGAAACATTTCCATATCCAGCAAATCAGCTGATACCGTCACGGTTTCACCGGCTTTGACCGGCACGAAGAATTTCACCGGACGCGCCATGCTGCTCCGCAGCATGGCCGGGCGCCCGTCCGCGGCCGGGACAATTTCCGGCTGACGTTCCGGAGTAGGGCTGATGACAAAACCGGCCGGCAAGCCGGTTTTCGGATCAAGTTTGCTGTAATCGCTGTTGGCGATCGGTTCGCCGTTAATCCTGATGTTGGCGACGGCGGTGGAGCGGCCGCCCCACTTGGGCAGGGCGCTGAAATACATGACCGCGACCCGGCCATCCCGGTTGGTTCGGAATGAAATCACCGCATTGGTCAGCTGGGCGGACGCGTTCCTGCTGGCTTGAAGGATCTGCTTGCCGGAAGGATCGCGGACCGATTTTTTCAGCGTCAGCGCACCGTCAGACCTGACGTTTTCGATTTCGAGCGGAGGCTTGACCTCCACCATGATATGAGTTGGTCCGGCCTGCAGCAGGAACGGCAAAGCCAGTACGAGACCGGTCGGAATCAAGACTGACTTCAACATGGCCGCACCATTTTATTCCGCCAGCAGTTTGGCGTCAACGGCGATTTCGTAACGCTGACCGGCTTCGACTGGAATCTGCAGACTGATCCGGCTCAGGTAAGTGGCCGTCAAGGCGGTGTTGTCTTCAATCAGTCGGCAATCCTTGCCGAGAGCGAATCCCTTGATCCGGAGCCGGCCGGCGTCGGAGAAATCTTTGTAGTCGGCATTCGGAACCGGGGTGCCGTTGAGGCACAGGTTTTTGAATGCGATCTGGCGCATGGCATACGTCGCCTTGCCGTCGGCCTCGCCGGACTTTTCACGTCCGCCGATGACATAGAGTCTGACTTTTCCGGAGTCCTGCGGCGTGAAAGCGAATTTGTAGGTGCGGTATTGGTCGGTGACCCGTGCGTTGCCGAAAACGGAACAGGGACGCTGATCCTCCGGGCCCCAGGTGAAATTGCGCATACCGTACAGACCGGGCTCCTTGGGCGTCGGAGTCAGCGCAATGGCGCCGTCTTTGAGTGGAACAACCTGAACCATGAGACTGATCGGGGCCGCCATAACTCCGAGGGTTGCCATACAGACAATGGCCAGCAGCACTTTTTTCATAAGCATCTTCTCCTGATTGAACGCCGGTGTGAAAAACAATCCGCAGCCTTGGGCCGGCTCCGCAAGCACGAATTATGACTTGAACACTGGAACGTCTGGATTTACTATATGGTCTGACCAGGTTTTTTTCAACCCGTTCCGCGGCCAAAACCGGGAAAAACTTCAGCGCCGGAAGTTGGTCCGGACATAATTGAGGTTGGCGCGATATCCGGGATGGCCGGGGGCGAGGGCGGCCGCCCGGGCAAAAGCGCTTTCAGCCGTCGCGGCATCGCCTTGCCTGAGCATGGCGGCGCCCAGCAGATTCCAGGCGGCCGCCCGGGCCGGATTGAGCCGGAGTGCAGTGCGCAGTTCCGAGGCGGCGGCGGCGGGACGGCCGTTTCGGAGCAGAAACAGCCCGTAATTGAAGTGCGGCAGCTCCGCCTCCGGATTCAGCGCGGCGGCCCGTCGGAACGCAGATTCCGCCGGAGTGGCGGCCCAGGAGTGTTCAGCCAGCAGATTGGCGAGATTCATCCAGCCGTCCGGCTGCCGGGAATCCAGGGTGGCGGCCCGGGCGTAATGCCAGAACGCCCGGACGCTGTGGCCATTGCGCTCCGCGATTTTGCCCAGCAGATTGTCGAAGCGCGCCGGATCGTCAATCCGGCGGCTGGCGTAACGGAGCAGGGATTCCGCGTAGCGGTCGTCTCCGCGGCGAAAAGCGGCTTCGCCAAGTAGCGAAGCCGCCTCCGGTTTGCCGCTGCCGGCGCCTGAGATCGCCGCCACCGGCGCCAGTCCCAGCACCAGTACCGCAATCCACCAGCAACGTCGCCAGTCGACGGCAGCCAGGCCGACGGCCGCGAACACCAGGAGTCCGGCATACATGATCAGCCGATAGCGTCCGCTGGTTACGGTGAGCAGCTGGGCGCAGAACAGGGCGCCGGTCAGCCAGTAGAAATGACGGAAGCGCCCGTCCCGGCGGCGCCAGAGCACGACGAGTCCGAATGCCGCCGCCAGAAAAACCGGCAGCGTCAGGAAGGAGCCGTACAGCCCCAGCATGGTCCAGGTCACCAGCCAGCCAGGATCGGCTCCGGCAATAAGCTCGCGGGGAGAACAGATGCGGAGGGCCTTTCTGAAGTAAAGCCGGAGCGCTTGTCCCGGGGAGTCCAGCCAGAATTTTGCGGCACGCTCCAACCAGAGACGGTCCACGCTGATCCCCCGGGTTCCGGCTTCCTGTTCGGCGGAACAATGGATTTCCCGCCATTTGCGGCCGGGACGCAGCCAGCATCCGCCGGTGGCCATGCCGTTGTTGCCCAGCCATAAATTGAACGCGGCATTGTCCTGAATTCCCGTCGGGCGGCGGTAATACAGGCTTTTAGCCGTGACGAGCGGAGTGATCAGCACTGCGGCTCCGAGCAGAAACCATCCCAGCCGGGACCATTGCCTTTTCAGCGCGAACGCTATGAGTTCTGCCGCCAGGAACGCTCCCGCCAGTCCGTGAATGAGCATCGCCGCTCCGGCCGCCGCTCCGGCTGCGGCAAACCGGAGCCGGCGCCCGCCGGCTTCACCGGTGTACAGGAACCACAGCGCAGCGGCGACGACCGGCAGCAGCAGCGATTCCGAAATGAGTTCGGCCTGATGAAACACCGGAATCGGCAGAAGCATGGCCAGACCGAAGAAGATCAGCCGCACTGCCGGGGCGGCGCCGATCCGGACCAGCAGACGGTACAACCAGCACCAGGCCCCGAGGTTGAGCACCAGCTGCAGAAGCCGGACCGCAGGCAGATTGTCGGGGCCGGCCAGCCTCAGTGCGGCGGCGAGAAACCAGGAGTAGAGCGGCGCGTGGATTTCAGGAACAGTCGGCAGCAGTCTTCCGTTCAGGATTTCCAAAGCCCGCTCATAATAGTCTTCAACGTCCGGCCCCAGGGCGAGGTCAAAAAGCGGTGACGCGGCAAATTCGCGCAGATACTCCAGCCGCAGAATGATTCCGGCAACCAGCAGCAGCGTGAAACAGCACCGTTCGGGATGCGCCGCCAGAACTTGAAAGAGCCGAACCGGTTTCATGACGTGGAAATCAGGCGGACCGAATCAACGGGGAGGAAAGTCAAATTCATGCTCGAAGAGGTCGCCGATGCGCTTGATTGCATTGTCTTCGTCCGGTCCCTCCACCCGCAGCATCGCTTCGGAGCCGCATGTCAGCCCCAGCGAAATCAGGGAGAGGATGCTGTTGAGTTCGGTTTCGCCGGAAGAGGAGACCACCTCGAATTTATGGTAGGGAAATTCCTGATTTATGGTATTGAGAATCACGCTGGACGGACGGCAGTGAATGCCGGCGTGGTTCCTGACCGTGAATATCCGTTCCTTCATGACGAAACGCTCCCAGTGACGGTTTATACAGTTTATTGGCCATTATTGACCATACAATAGCGCCACCGGACGCTGATGTCAAGCGTCGGGAACCGGATTGAAGCGGAGTTTTCCGGGTTTATCGTCCGGCGCCGGATTGCAAATCCGCCTCGGATGGTATATATTAAAGAATTTATCGATGAAAGGGGCCCGGTTTGCCATGGCCCCCGGGGAAGGGAGTGCGCCGGCAACGCGCTTTCGCCCTGTAACCAGCGGAGCTGAGACTTATATGGCTGCAAAAAAATTCAGTATCCGGATCAGCAGCGACGAATGCAAGGGGTGTGGACGCTGCCTTTTGGTTTGTCCCAAATCGCTGATCTCGACCGGCACGGCGATCAACCGTCAGGGATATGTCGCCGTTGTCGTCAATCACCCCGACGGCTGTATCGGCTGCGGATCGTGTTTCTATCAGTGCCCGGAGCCGGGCGCCATCACCATTTTTGAGGAGGATTGACGCATGGTCGAATACAATCGCCGGATGTTGCTCAAGGGCAATGAGGCCGCGGTTTACGGCGCACTGCTCGCCGGCTGCGACTGCTTTTTCGGATATCCGATTACACCGGCCAGCGAAGTTGCGCACGCGGCGGCGGAGTTGTTTCCACGGCTGAACCGGACATTCATTCAGGCCGAATCTGAAATCGCCGCGATCAACATGGTGATTGGAGCTGCCGCCGCCGGAAGGCGGGCAATGACCGGAAGCTCCGGACTCGGCATCAGCCTTAAACAGGAGGGCGTCAGCTACCTGGCTGCTTACGAAATGCCGGCGCTGATTATCGACATAACCCGAGGGGGGCCCGGGCTGGGCAACATCGGCCCGGAACAGGCCGATTACTTCCAGTTGGTCAAGGGCGGCGGACACGGCAGCTACCACTGCCTGGTTTTCACTCCGAACTCGGTGCAGGAAATGTGCGACCTCACGGTGCTGGCCATGCACAAGGCCGAGGAATACCGGATGCCGGCTTATGTCATGGCTGATGGCGTCATCGGCCAGATGATGGAGTCGGTGCTGCTGCCGGAACCGGTGACCTACACTTATGATCCGGAGTGGAAAATGGGCCGTTACGTCAATGGCGAGGCCAACATAATCACTTCGATTTACATGGAATACGCCGATCTCGAAGCCCTCAATCAGCGGCTTCAGGCCAAATACCGGGAGATTGAGGCCAAAGAGCAGCGGGCGGAGGAATATCTGCTCGATGACGCCGAAATCGTCATTGCCGCGTATGGCATCTGTTCGCGGGTGGCCAAGGGTGCGATTAGCCTGCTGCGCGCCGCCGGGATCCGGGCCGGGTTGATCCGCCCCCAGATGGTGTATCCTTTCCCGTCCGCGAGCTTTGAAAAGGCGCTGAATTCGGGTCGGGTCAAGGCGTTTGTCAGCCTCGAAATGAGCGCCGGGCAGATGATTGAGGACGTGAAACTGGCGACACAGTGCCGGGTGCCGGTTTACCTTTACAACCGCATGGGCGGCAATGTTCCGAGCTGCTCTGAAGTCAGCGAGGCGGTCGGCCGGATCTGGAAGGAGATGGAAAAATGAGCAAAGTGAAATTCGGCAGATCGCCGGTATTTTTCGATACGTTCGAACGCCGCCCCGGTCCGATCAAGAAAAACATGCATTACTGTCCCGGGTGCGGTCACGGTATTCTCCACAAGCTCATCGCCGAGGCGATTGATCATTACGGCATCAAGGAGAACACTTATTTCATCGCCCCGGTGGGATGTGCGGTGTTCGCTTATTACTATTTCAACTGCGGCAGCATTTCTGTTCCGCACGGTCGGGCTCCGGCGGTGGGAACCGGCGCCGGACGCGCCGAACCTGAGAAGTTTGTGATCTCCTACCAGGGCGACGGCGATCTCGCCGCCATCGGTTTCAACGAGTTCATTCAGGCGGCGAACCGCGGTGAACGCATGAGCGTGTTTTTCGTCAACAACTCCAATTACGGCATGACCGGTGGTCAAATGGCCCCGACCACGCTGCCGGGGCAGAAGACGATGACCAGCCCATACGGGCGCAACGTCAAAACCGACGGTTATCCGATGCCGGTCTGTGAGATTGTCAATTCGCTGAAGGCGCCGATTTATGTCGAACGGGTGGCGCTCACCACTCCGGCCCGGATTGCCGCCGCCAGGCGGGCGGTGTTCAAGGCGGTGGAAAATCTCAAGGACCGCAAGGGGTTTTCGCTGGTGGAAGTGTTGTCGCCCTGTCCGGTGAACCTGAAAATGAATGCTGCCGCGGTCAATGATTTCATTGAAAACAAAATGACCGAATATTTCCCGATCGGCAAATTCCGGGATCTGGAGGTCCCCGCCGGGGAGCTGCCTCCGCCGGTGATTCGGGAACCGGAGGCGGTCCGGGAAGTGCTCTTCCCGAAGAAAACCGAAGGGGTTGGCGTGGATTCAGCCTTCCGCAACACCTCGGAAATCTTCCGGAACGAATTGCGGGTGCGGGTGAGCGGTTTCGGCGGCCAGGGAATCCTGAGTCTGGGGCTGATGCTGGCCAACATGGGGCGCCTGCGCAATTTCAACGTGAGCTGGATGCCTTCCTATGGTCCTGAACAGCGGGGTGGGGCGGCCAGCTGCGCGGTGATTTTCAGCCATGAGGCGATTCCGTCGCCGATGGTGGAGCGTGATTGCGACCTGCTCATTGCGATGACCCAGACTGCGCTGGACAAATTCCGGCACCAGCTCAAGAGCGACGGGATTCTGATTTACGACCGTTCTGCGATGGAACGCCCGCAGATGGAACCCGGCCAGTTGGTGGTCGGCGTTGATGCGCTGGCGATCGCCAACGAAAAGGTCGGCAATTCGAAATGTGCCAATTCGGTTGTGATCGGTGTCCTGGCCAAAGTTCTGGGAGAACGTTACCTCAATGCCGCCGACCGCGAGGATTTCGACCGGGTTTTCCACGAGGCGGTGACCGAGAACTTCAGTGACAAACCCAAGGTTATTCCGGCCAATCTGCTCGCCTATGAGGAAGGCAAGAAAGTGGTGGAAGAGCTCTGAAGCCGCACTGTTGATCTGAACCGGGCCGGATACAGTTTCCGGTCCGGTTTTTTTTCGGGAAACGGTTTGACATGCGGCGCGGGGTTGTTATATTAAATTCAGCCGGAGGTCGAAGCTATGAAACTTAAACGCTCTGATGTTGAAAGCATGGTCAATGGACTTTACCGGGCTACCGGGGCCGCGGCGTTTTTTGATGCTCCGCTGCTGGGCGTGGCCGCGGCGGACGATCCATGGTTTGACCGGTTCAAGACGGTGATAGGATCTTTTCACTGGACTCCGTCTGAAGCATTGGCGCTGGCGGCGCCGGGGGCGGAAGCCCGGAGCGTCATTGTCTGGATACTGCCGGTCGCCGCTTCGGTACGGGAGGCCAACCGCTCCCGGAATCGCGAACCAGCCCCGGAATGGGCGGCAATGCGTTCTTTTGGAGAACTCTGCAATGAGAACATCCGCCGCCAGTTGTGCCGGCGGCTGGAAACCGCCGGCTGGGCGGCGGCGGCTCCCCATCTTGAACAATTGAAGCGGGGTGTAAAGGTGGTGGAACTGGGGTTTGCCTCGCACTGGTCGGAGCGGCATGCGGCGTTTGTCGCCGGGCTCGGTACGTTCGGGCTGTCGGCCGGACTCATTACGTTACGGGGCATCGCCCACCGGGTCGGAACCGTCGTCACGGATGCTGAACTGGAGCCGGATGTCCGACCTTACGGCGATGATCCATTTGCGTGGTGCACCCGGTGCGGAGCCTGTGTGCGGCGCTGCCCGGCCGGAGCCGTCGGGCTCCGGTTCGAGGACCGTGACAAACCCAAATGCTACACTTACATCGCCGAGCAGATTTCCGCCCGCCGGGCGGAAAAATACGGCTGGCTGGACCTGGCCATTGGCTGCGGCCTTTGCCAGACTGCGGTGCCATGTGAATTTAAACGGCCATGAACTGGGCCGGTAAAATTATCGGAGGGGTGCCGTGAAAAAGATTTACGCTGTCAACGGCAGCCCCCGGCGCAATTGCAACACGGCGACGGTGCTGGGGGAGGCGCTCCGTGGGGCTGAGGCCAACGGAGCGGAAACGGGATTGATTCATCTGATTGACTTGGACTTTTCGGGGTGCCTGAGCTGTTTTGAATGCAAGCTCCGGGACGGAAAGCATTATGGAAAATGCGCACTGCGTGATGGGTTGACGCCGGTGTTGAATAAGCTGACAACCGGCGACGGACTGATTCTGGGCACCCCGGTGTATTTCGGAGCGGAATCCGGATTGATGCGCAATTTTCTGGAGCGGTTGCTGTTCCCGTTTCTGCGTTATGATGTCGATCACTCCACCCTGGCTCCGAAGTCATTCCCGGTGTTTTTCGTTTACACTATGAATGTCACAGAGTCGCAGCTCCGGGAATGTGGGTATCAGGAAAAATTCCGCCAGGTGCAACGCCGGGCCGGAGCCACTTTCGGCTGTGAACCCGAGGCGCTCTATGTCTGTGATACGTTTCAGTTCGATGACTACACCCGTTATGATGCCCCGCTGTTTGACCCGGAGCATAAAGCGTCGGTGCGGCGCGAACGGTTTCCGCCGGATTGCCGCAGGGCATTCGAACTGGGCCGCCGGATGGCGGCGAAGTGACGGTGTTTTAAAAGGAATTTTGGGATTTTTTCGAAAAAGCGGTTGCAAAAAGCAAATGCCGGTATATATTATTAAACCATTCTGAAATGGGCGTATAGCTCAGTTGGTTAGAGCGCCACGTTGACATCGTGGAGGTCGTAGATTCGAGTTCTACTACGCCCACCATTTTCAAAATTCTCCGCCGACCGAACCGCCGGTCGGCTTTTTCGTTTCCCGGCTGACCTTAAGGCAGAGTTGCTCCATTTACAGCGCCGGAGAAAATCCTCTGTTTTTTACATTGCCTTCTGGTTTTCCGATGATCTCCCGACAAATTCTCCGGGGACCAAGGGCGCAGGCTTTTCGATTGGAGAAGCAAAAGTCCGGGAAACACGCACAAAATCCGACCTCTTGATTTATTGAAATTGAAAAATGGGATTACTGACTTGCGAAAAAATGTTGTAACAGCTTTATTATAAAACTGTAAATCGAAAAAAATTGCAGGAGTGAAAGTCGGGATTTTCTGTTGCAGCACCTCTCTTCGATGAATGGCAGTGGAGCGGGATTGGCGGCTCTGACCTCCTGCGCTTGGCACGATTAGAAAAAGCCGTTTGGGGAGAGACTCCGTCACCTTGCAGAAGTGTTGAGAAGCCGGCGGAATTGCGGCGCCAAGGCGTCCGCCATAAGACGGAAGCCCAGATCGTTGGGGTGTACGTGATCCCGGAAAAAATCCGGATGCGCACAGAACACCGTCTCCTGCGGAATTACCGTGAAGCCATACCGGTCCCCCGCATTCCGGATCAGACGGCGTATGTCAGCATAAAGTTCCGGCAGTCGTTCTTCACCCGGTTCCGGCAGTTCCGGAAGGTGCAGTTTCAGGGAGTCCGGCGGTTCGATCAGCACACGGCGCACCCGTGGATAGACCGCTGTCAGCCGGGAGCAGAATTCCGGTATCGCCGTGGCAACTCCGGAGGCGTCATGCCGTTTAAGGATGTTCAGAAAGATGTCGTTGGTTCCGAACGCCGCTATGACCAGATCCGGCTTGAACGCGAGGTCCTGATCAATCAGCCGGGGGTCGAAACAGTTGCCGCCGACCGACAGGTTCAGCACCTCCCAGCCCTCCTGTTCCGCCAGCCTGGAATAAAGTGTCTGCGACGGATGTTCCGCCATCAGGCCCTGCGAAATGGAGTCGCCGAAAACCAGCACCGCGGGACCTTGACGTCGGACCGGACTCCAGGCGGCGGAGTCCGGCAGACGCAGCTCCACGCACCGGGAAACCGGCAAAGTGATCCGCAGCCGCGAACATCCCGGAAAACGTTTGCGGTAAACGACCGTTTCACAGTCAGTTTCCCGAACTTCAACCGCAGCGGTCAGAACTCCGTTTTCCTGAATGTCGAAATACTCCCGGAACCAGGGACACTCCCGGTGGCGGTAGTCGAAAACCACCTCGGATGCCGCAGTGGTGAACTCCATCCGGATCGCGGCGGCGCTGCGGGCAAACGGGCAGTCCGGCAGAATTTCACTGTTGAGTTCGACCAGGCGCTCGGTGAGACGAAGCGCCGCAAACCAGCCATTGCCGCAGTCGCACAGCTGCTGCACACCATGAAAAAAGTTAGGGTCCGGAAGCCGGCTCATTCACTGGAATTCCCATGGCGGCCGGCTGCCGGCGCCGGGGATGATGCATCGGCTTGCGGCTTCAAAATGAAGAGGTGGTAGCCTGCCGGATCTTTTTCGAGTCCGATGCCGTCACCCCAGTTCATGAATCCTTTTCTCCCGTTCCCGTCGTTGTCGTTGACCAGCAGCGCGCCGGTCAGCATCATGCCCGGTTTCAACGACTTCACTCCGAACAGTCGGGCCGGAAGCACCAGCCGGTATATTGTACAGTCCCCGGTCCGTTCTATTCGACATTGCGGCTCCGGACCGGCAGTTTCCGGCGCCCGGCGTATCAGCACGGCGGGTTCCCCGTTGATCCGGGCGGCGTCGATTTCCGTACGGACTGCCGACTGGAGCGCGGGATTCTGAAATGCCAGCTGGAGGCTGTCGCCCTGCCAGGCGTCGGCCATGTCCGGGGCCGTCTGGTGAAAGACATTGTCCCTCACCACTACTTTCAGCAGAAGCGCTTTTTCAGTGTAATTTGCCTGAAATTCCGCCGACAGATCGGCGGGGCCGCCGTATGCCGGTTCGCTCAGCTGCTCGTAATGATTGAACGGTATCGGAATTCCGGTGATTCCGGCCGCGGGCACTTCCGCGAAGGCCGGGGGGAGAGACGGAGAGGAATCTACGGTCAGCATCGTCCGGTTGAAAGCATGGCGGCGCACTTCGGTCATCCGGATTCCGGTCACATCACCGGAGAGCAGTACCGGCATCGCGCCCACCGTCAGGGAAAAGCGGTCCGGAATGATTTCAGACTTTTTTGCTGTCCAGTCCCGGTAACCCCAGTTCCGGTTCAGCGGCGCGGAACCGACCAGTTCCAGGACCAGCGAACCGGTGACCGGACCGGGGTGTTCCAAAATCAACTGCAGATCAGTTCCGTCGGTCTGGTTGACTGCGGCGATAAAGGGCTTTCCGGTGCCATCACGGAAATGCAGCAGCAGAATGCCATCCCGGGATTCGCTGCCGGTGAATCTGGCATGCGACAGCCGGGCGGCAAGCGACTTCATGGCAAAGTAGGGGAGTTTCGGAGTCAGATCGGCGCGGACCAGTCCGAAATTATTTTCGTTGTATTTGGCCTCCCAGCCGTCGTCCTGAAAGTCGTACCACCACACTCCTTTGATGAAGGGCAGGGTTCGGGCGTAAAGGTAGAGCCGGGCCAGGTTGACCGCGCTCTCGGATTCCGTGCTCCCCGAAGAGGCAAGATGGTTCGGCCAACCCATTTCGGTGATGAACACAGGTTTGTCTCCGCCCCGGTTGTAAGTGCGGATCAGGCTCTGAAGTTTCTGCATGCGTTTCAGCCATGATTCGGCCGGAGTGGCCGGCAGCTCCCGGTAATTGTAGGTGTGAAAACTGATGGCGTCGCAGCAGTCCAGGACACCGAGCCGGAAGGTGTCTTCCAGGAATTTTTCGCCGGTACAGACGGAATTGCTGATGATAATGGCATCCGGAGCGATTTTTTTCAGCCGCGGATAGACGGTTTTGAGCAGCTTGACATAGTCCTCAGGAGTGCCGCGCCCGAAGCCGCGCATGCCGCAGCCGCCATCCCATTCGTTCCAGATCTGGAAAAGCCTGGCGCGGCCGTTCGCATAGCGGACAATTTCCTCGCAGTAACGGGTGAATCCCTCGATTGCCTCCTCCGAAACCGGATAGCCGCCGCCGTCGTAAAACGGGTTGCCGTAGTCAAGGATGACCAATGGCCGGATTCCGCGTTTCACCGCTTCGTCGAGATAGTCGCCGAAGTAATCCGGCACCGCCAGGCGGCCCTTTGTCCGTTCAACTTTGCGCCAGGAAACTTCGTCGCGGATGGCGATGATGCCGGCTTGTTCAATCAGGTCGAGGTTCTGGGCCGGGACACCTTTGCCCTGAGAAAAATGGGTGCAGACTCCGACGTAAAATTCCGGCTCGGCTGCCTGAAGCAGCAGGCCGGACAGCAACATTATCAGTCCGGAAAAAAATCGATTCATTCCGTAAACTCCCTGTTATTCAAATTGGCGGGCCGGAGTTGTCCGCTCCGACTCCAGCCCCGTTGCAACTGCCGGCTTACTATAGCATGGCAGACGCTGGCTTGCAAAAACCGGTGGCACTAATCTCCGTTTTTTTTGGCACGGATTGCCATTGCAAAAGCTTGGCGGGTACGATAAATTATTCAAAGAATCACTGCTGATTGCAGCGCTGAAAACAATTCAACGAGGTTTGAAATGACCGAGCATGTTCCCAGTCTGCTCCCCCCGGGGAAAAAATGGAAACTCATCTGGCACGACGAGTTTGACGGAACCGAACTGGATCGTTCCAAATGGGATTTTCGTCTGCATCTGCTCCAGCAGCGGCATTGCACCTATTCGGACGAGGCCGCCCGCCTGGATGGGCAAGGCAATCTGCTGCTTTCACTCATCGAGAAAGACGGTCATTATTATTCTTCCCAGCTCCAGACCGGATACAACTTCATGGATCGTCCCGGTCAGGTTTTTTACGAGGCCAGAAACAGCACCAAGCGGGAAAAGATGTTTTGGCCGATCGCCAAGTTGCAGGAACCCAAGTTCATGCACAAATACGGGTATTATGAGATCCGGTGCAAACTTCAGACCCAGCCCGGCTGGTGGTCGGCGTTCTGGCTGCAGTCGCCGATCATCGGCGCTTCGCTGGATCCGGCTGAGTGCGGCGTTGAAGTCGATATTATGGAAAGTTTTGCCCCTGATGGCCTGGTTTATCACAACAACCACTGGGGCGGTTACGGCGACGATCACCGGCACATCGGTTCCGGTGAGCGGAAGCTGAAACCGACTTCAGACGGTTTCCACGTGTTCGGCCTGGAGTGGAACGAACATGAATACATTTACTACGTCGACGGCGGGGAATCCTGGCGGGCGACTGCACCGGTGTCGCATCATGAGCAGTTTATTCTGATCAGTACCGAATGCCGGGGATACCGCAAGGGCGATCAGCCCAGTGATGAATTGAAAAAAGCGGTGCTGCCGGACAGTTTTATCGTTGATTATGTCCGGGTTTACGACGAAGTAAGGTGAACTCGCCGAATCGTTCGCTTTGAGCAATCCCCTGTTCCGGTGCGGTTCTGCTCCGGGGGGGAGTCTTTTATTATGACACTATTCAGAGCGTGGCCGCGAATGCCTGATACCGGGCGTAAATGCCATCGCGCCGCATTAATTCATCGTGAGTGCCGCGTTCGGCAATCCGTCCGTGTTCAATCACGACAATTTCATCGGCGTTACGCACCGTGGAGAGCCGGTGGGCGATGACCAGCGTCGTCCGGCCTCTGGAAAGTTCCGCCAGCGCACTTTGAATTTTGCGTTCGCTTTCGTTGTCGAGCGCACTGGTGGCCTCGTCGAGGATCAGTACCGGCGGATTCTTCAGAAAAACCCGGGCGATGGAAATCCGTTGTTTCTGGCCGCCGGAAAGCCGTACGCCCCGTTCTCCGGTGAGCGTATTGTAGCCGTCGGGCAGGGACATGATGAAATCGTGGAGGTTGGCCCGGCGGGCGGCGCCGACGATCTCCTCTTCGGAAGCCGAGGGACGACCGTAGGCAATGTTGTCACGGATGGTCCCGCCGAAAATGTAGACGTCCTGCTGGACAATGCCGATCACGCTGCGCAGATCCCGCTGGCGGAACTGCCGCACATCGATCCCGTCGAGTGTCACCGCACCGCTGTTTACATCATAGAAACGCGGCAGCAGCGAGCAGATGGTGCTTTTGCCGCCGCCGGAAGCTCCGACCAGTGCCACAGTCTTCCCGGGGCCGAGGGTGAGGCAGATGTCCTCCAGCACCGAAGTTTCCGGTGTGTAGCTGAAATTGACGTGGTCATAGACCACCTCGCCCCGGAGCGGCGAGGGCAGCGCCCGGGGCGAGGCCGGGTCAGTGATCTCGGGCAGGGTGGCGAGCACTTCGGCGAAACGCTTGAACCCGGAAACGCCGCGCTGAAACATTTCCGAGAAGTGCAGCAGCATGTTGAGCGGATGCAGAAAAATTCCGATATAGAGGGCGTAAACCGCAAGTTCGGTCGGATTCAGCCGTCCTCGGGCAATGCCGATGCCGCCGCTCACCAGGATCACCGTGTACAGCAGGCCCTGAAAAAAAACATTGCCGGCATGAAACCGCCCCATGATCCGGTAGCTGCTGATCTTGGAGTCCAGAAACGCCCGGTTGCGGTCATCGAATTTGGCCCGTTCTACCGCTTCGTTGGCAAAAGATTTCACCACCCGGATCCCGGAAAGCGAATCCTGGATTCCGGCGTTGACCCGGGCGATTTTTTTGCGGTTGTCCATGAAAATACAGCGCATCCGACCGTTTTGGACGACCGAAAATACTATAATCACCGCTGTCACCGCCAGCAGCATCAACGTCATGGAAACGTTGATTGTGAGCAGAATGGCAAAAGCTCCGACGATTTTCAGCGTTGAAATAAGCAGGGTTTCCGGGCCATGGTGCGCGACTTCGGTAATGTCGAAGAGATCGGTGACGATCCGCGACATCATTTCACCGGTATTGTTCCGGTCGAAGTAGGAGAACGAAAGCCGCTGGTAATGGGTGAAGAGGTCCTGGCGCATATCGGTTTCCATGCGCGCACCCATGATATGTCCCCAGGAGATGGTGAAATATTCGGCGGCAAACCGTATGATGTAGAGTCCCAGCAATCCGAGGCCGATGTAACCGATGACCGCCATGATTTCCGGCCCGGGCCGGTTGAACAGATCCTTGGTCAGCAGGTTCAGCAGCTGCGGAAAGGTCAGATCAATGGCTGCTGCGACGATCACGCAGAACATGTCCGCTGCGAAAAGCCATTTGTAAGGCCGGTAGTAGCGTAAAAACGACTTGAAGAGCTGCATGGCGTTCTGATTTCCTGCGGATTGGCGCCCGGATTACGGGCGCTGGAGTCCCTTCCGGATTCAGCCGATGCGGTTCAACAGTGAACGGATGGCTTCCAGTTCCGACGAGGCGTCGGTGACCAGCTCTTCCACCAGTTCGCGGATCGGCATGATCCGGTCGGCCATGCCGACGGATTGCCCGGCCATCACCGAACCGTATTCCACATCGCCGTCAACTACGGCGCGTCGCAGAGCACCGACCCAGTATTTTTCCACCTCTTCCTGGGCGGTCTGGCGATGAATGGTGCCGGCTTCCAGCTCACGCAACAGCCGGAGCTGAAGCGCTCCGAAAGCATCGGTCCCCTTGTTGCGCAGCGCCCGCACCGCCACCACCGGCAGTTTGGAGTCGTATTGAGGAGTGGCGATGGCATCGCGGGCATTGGCCCGCCGGAAGGCTTCCTTGAAATTGGCGTGGGCGCGGCACTCCTCGGTCATCACAAAACGGGTGCCGAGTTGGGCGCCGGCGGCTCCCATCATCATCACATGGGCGATCATCCGGCCGGTGGAAATGCCGCCGGCGACGAACACCGGAATGGAATCACCGACTTTGAACAGAACCTGCTGCATGAGCACCACGGCCGAGACATGGCCGATGTGGCCTCCGGCCTCGCTGCCTTCCAAAATAATCGCATCGGCTCCGAATCTGATCATGCGTTCGGCAATCGACAGCGTTGAGGCAAAACACAGCACCTTGGCGCCGGTTGCCTTGGCGGCTTCCACCTCTTTTTCCTTGGGGAAGCTGCCGGCAAAGACGATGTATTTGACCGGATTGTCTTTGAGCATGGCCAAATGCTCCCGGTAAGCCGGGGCAATGGTGATCAGGTTGACCGCAAACGGATTGGGGGTGAGCGAGGCCACCTCCTGGATCTGCTTTTGCAGAATATCGGTTGGCGCGTTGCCGCCGGCCAGACAGCCGAAACAGCCGTTGTTGCAGACGGCGGCCACCAGCTGCGGCTCCGAAACCCAGGTCATGGCGCCGCAGATAATGGGATAACGGGTACCGAGGAAAGCGTTGCCGCGAGCGGCAAGAGCATTGAAAAGTTGATTGGCGGGCATGAACAATGTGTCTCCTGATTCAATGAAAATTGCAATAATGTCTGCTTGAAATGCTCGGGCGGTCGCCGGTTCGCATTCCGGACGGACCGGCATGGCGCCGGTCCGGCGGACAGAACTGGTCCGGGACCACCTGAGCGGTTATTCGCCGTGCTTGCGCAATTCGGTCCGGCGGATCTTGCCGCTGGTGGTTTTAGGCAGGGCCGGAACAAATTCGACTTTGCGCGGATATTTATAGGGGGCGGTATGACTCTTGACGTAGTTCTGAATTTCCTTCTTAAGCTCATCGCTCGGTTCGCGTCCGGCGGTCAGCACGATGAAGGCTTTTACCACCTGGCCGCGGTCCGGGTCCGGAACGCCGACCACCGCGCACTCCAAAACATAGGGCAGTTCCATCAGAACGCTCTCGATTTCGAAAGGACCGATCCGATATCCCGAGGATTTGATCAGGTCGTCAATCCGTCCCACATACCAGTAGTAGCCGTCCTCGTCGCGCCATGCCGTGTCGCCGGTGTGATACCAGCCGTCGTGCCAGCGCGCCGCGGTTTCAGTTGGATCGTTGTAATAGCCGAGAAAAACGCCGGGAATCTGATTGACTTCGGCGCGGATGACGATTTCTCCCACTTCTCCGGACTTCACCGGCCGGTCGTCATTGTCGAAAAGATCGACCTCATAGAGCGGCGAAGGCTTGCCCATGGAACCGGGCTTGGGATTCATGCCGATCAGATTGCCGATAACCAGGGTGGTTTCAGTCTGGCCGAAGCCTTCCATAAGCTTCAGACCGGTGGCCCGGTAGAACTGCTGGAATACTTCCGGGTTTAGCGCTTCACCGGCAATGGTGGCGTATTTCAGGCTGGAAAGATCGAATTTGGCCAGATCCTCTTTGATGAAAAAGCGGTACATGGTCGGCGGTGCGCAGAACGTGGTGATCTTGAACTCGCTGAAAAGCGTCAGAATGTCGGCAGCGGCAAACCGGTCAAAATCGTAGACCATTATGGCGCCCTCGCAAAGCCACTGTCCGTAGAGTTTGCCCCAGAGCGCCTTTCCCCAGCCGGTATCGGAGATGGTCAGATGTAGCCCGTCCGGTTCAATATTATGCCACCAGCGGGCGGTGACGGCGTGTCCGAGTCCGTAAGTGTGGCTGTGCGCGACCATTTTGGGGAATCCGGTGGTGCCGCTGCTGAAGAGCATCAGCGCCGGATCGGTGGCCTTCTGACCAGCCGGTCGCGGGAATACCGAATTGAAGCGCTCCATTTCAGTATTGAAATCATGCCAGCCGTCGCGCTGTCCGTTGACGATGATTTTTATTTCAACCGATGGCGCTTCGGCGGCGGCGGTTTCGGCATATTCCGCAATCCGCTCGTCGCCGGAGCAGATTACGGCTTTGACGCCGGCACGTTCGAAACGGTACTGGAAGTCCTTGGCAACCAGCTGGCTGCTGGCCGGAATCGCCACTGCTCCGATGCGGTGCAGCGCGAGAATGGTGAACCAGAACTGATAATGGCGCTTGAGCACCACCATGACCCGGTCGCCCTTGGATATGCCCAGTGAGGCAAAATAATTGGCGGTCTGGGCGGAATAGCGCGAGAGATCGGCGAAAGTGAAGTCGCGCCGTTCCCGGTGATGGCTCAGCCAGACCATGGCGGTTTTATCGGGATAGCGTCGGGCAAGTTCGTCGACTACGTCGTAGGTGAAATTGAAATTTTCCGGATAGTGAATTCCCACCGACTTGAGATGGCCGTTTTCATCCAGGATTTCATCAACAAACTCATGATAAAGCAGTTTACGGGTGGGGAAAGTCTCTCCAATACGGGTGACCACCTCGGACTGCGGCACCGGAACCGGAGCCTCGCCGTCGCCCCGGAGCACGATGGCGAGAAATTCGCAACCTTCGGGATCGGCTGCCACCATGCCGTGTGGACGGCCGGAGTCATAAAAGACGCTGTCGCCCGGATTAAGCACTTCAATCTTGTCACCGAGCTGCACACGGAGCCGACCTTTCAGAACATAGTCAAATTCCTGCCCGGTGTGAGTGGAGAGGGCGATCGGCAATTTTTCATCCTGGTAGAGCGCTTTGACCACGAAAGGTTCACCCTGGCGGTTTTTAAGGCGGGGAGCGAGGTGTCGGTATTCAAAGTCGCGCCGCCGCTTGATCGGCATGCCGCCGCCCTTGCGGGTCAGGGTGTAGAAGGAAAGTTTTGGTGATTCCCCTGTCACCAGCTGGCTGAGGTCAATTCCGAACCGCTCGGCGCAGTGATAAAGAAAAGTAAAGGAACTGTCGATTTTTCCATTTTCATGATCGAGGTATTCTTCAACGGTCACGCCGGTGACCCTGGCCATTTCCTCGACGGGAATTTCCAGCACCTGGCGATTTTCCCGGATGCGTTTGCCCATCAGTTTAAGTTGAGTTGTCTGGTTGTCCATAGCGACCTGTTCCCGTAAGAATGAAAAATTCCGTCCGCTCCGACGCAAGTGACAGCCGTTGAATCGGCGCCTTGATCCGGGCTTGCAAAACCAAAGTCATAATATATCACGGATTTGGTTAAAAAGCAATGTTTGAACTGGCGATGCTCCATGACGTTATTCCTGAAACTTCTGTTTTGCGGGGTGCGGAATAAAACCTGCTCTGCTGCTGCGGCGCCGGCGGTGACTGATTGACAAAACGGCTTCAATGACGCCGTAAATTCCGGAATTGAGGGGGGTGACCGTTGAAAAAAACTGATTTCCGCGTTGAGCGACTTGACATTTGATCCGTATCATGCTATTTTAGAGGATAAGCCAACATGGAGAGATGGCTGAGTGGCCGAAAGCACAGGTTTGCTAAACCTGCGAGGGGGAAACCTCTCCGAGGGTTCGAATCCCTCTCTCTCCGCCTTTTGATAATCAGGAGAGGTGCGAGAGAGGCCGAATCGGGCTCCCTGCTAAGGAGTTGACTTGTTAAACACGGGTCCGGGGGTTCGAATCCCCCCCTCTCCGATTATGAGACCATAGCTCAGCTGGATAGA
>CASFVA010000022.1 GCA_949298075.1 uncultured Lentisphaeria bacterium | reverse complement strand
GCTTTGAAAAGTTTTCCCTGGTGGATTATCCGGGAAAAATCGCCTGCATTCTATTTACCGGGGGATGCAATCTGCGGTGTCCCTTCTGTCACAATCCGGTGCTGGTTTTTGATCCGCACAGCCAGCCGCGGGTGACGGAACGGGAATTCTTCAACTTTCTCGCCAAGCGGCATGGCCTGCTGGAAGGCGTGGTGATTTCCGGCGGCGAACCGATGCTTCATTCCGAATTGCCGGACTTCATCAGGCGGATCCGCGAGGATGGTTTTCTGGTGAAGCTCGACACCAACGGTTCTTTTCCGGATCGTCTGGAACACTTGCTGAAGACTGTCGGGGTGGATGCTCTTGGCATCGATTACAAGGCACCTGCCGCCGGTTACGCCAGGCTGACCGGACTGGATGACGGGGAGCTGGCGGCGCGGGTGCACCGCAGCATTGTCCTGGCGCTGGCCGCTGATGTGGATCTGGACATCCGCACCACTGTGCACCGTGAACTGCTTTCCGAATCCGATCTGGCGGCAATGCACACGGAATTGACCGCTTTGGGAGTTACCCGGTGGATGTTGCAGCAATACAATCCGGTGGAGGTGATTTCCGATACGCTTTCTGCACAGCCCACTTACAGTGACCGGGAATTGGTGAACATTGCCAGACGGCTCGGACCGGAAGTTCATGTCCGGGGTCTCAACGGCCACATTCTGGGCGCCTGATTACCGGCGCCCCGGGGCGCCGGACTTCGCGAAATGCCTTACTCCGGAGCGGCTTGCTGCGGTACAGTCCGGCGGTTGCCGTTGGCATAAGGCAAGGAATCGAATTGCGCAACCGGACCGGAATTGCAGCCGGGCCAGTTGCGTGGAGTGAGTTGTCAAGTCCCTGGGGGTGACGTTGAAGAAAACAATGGAATCAGGGCTGAGCTTCCGGTTCCCCGGCGGTTTCGTTCAATTCTGTGAGACGGGCGGTTATTTCCCGTTTCCCCAGCCGGCGCAATTCAGCCAGACGGGCTTTCACTGCGGCACGGGGGGTGGCTTTATCCTGTTCCCATAGAATCACCGAATGGACCGACACATTGAGCAGGCGGGCAAACTGCTTTTTGTTCAAGCCGAGCCGGATTCTAAGTTTGGTAATGCCGGCGGCGCTGATTCTGATCCGGCGTGGTTCTGCCGCCTGTTCCTGATTCCCTTTGATGGCTGGCAACTCCGAATCCGCGTTCCGGGTGAGCGCGTTCTCCAGGGCTGCAATCCGCTTTTTCTGTTCCGCCACCACTTTGCGAAGATTGGAGATATTTTCCTGTAAACGGGCAGTGGCCTGCCTGATTTCCTTACGGGCCAGGCGTCGGACTTCTTCTGTGAAAAATTGCTTAAATTCCGGCATTATGTTACCTCGCTTGTTGTGTGATCAACCATGCGGCCGGTGGATGCCTCCGACCTCTGCGTCTGAGGGCGACCACGGCAGACTGAAGCACCACCGGTCGGTATGTGTCTGCTCCGGGGCCGCCTGTAAACCGTTGCGAAAAAACGTTTTTGCCTGTGGACGCAGTCAGTTCTTAACTGATTTTATCGAATATATTAAAATTAATATAACAAAATTGTAAAAAAAGTCAAATTATTTGAGCGCTGTTTCTTGCATCCGTCCGTTGAAACACTGATATTATACATTAAGGTTTCAATTCCTGGAAAAGAAGGGGCAAAAAGCCGTGAAAAAGATTGATTTTAAACTTCCGCTTTCACGTCCACACTGCGGCATCGCTCTGGGCAATGGTCGGATGGGGGTGCTGGTGTGGGGAGGGGGAGGGGAGCTGCGTTTGACAATCAACCGGGCTGATTTCTGGGATCACCGCAATGGTGAACTGATTCCGTCAAAACTCAGTTATCGTCACTTGCTGGAGTTTGCCAGGCAACATGGCTGCGGCCGTATTCTGAATGATGAGATCAAGGCCATCAACGATCGGGAACAGCCTGAGGATCCCCGCGCCTGGCGGCCGCAGCGGCTGCCTTTCGGGCGGATTGATTTGATTCTGGCTGCCGGAGCTGAAGCGACTGCGGCGGAGTTGGCACTGGACGACGGCGGCCTGAGGGTGTTCCTGTCCGACGGTTCACAGCTGACTTTTGACATGTTGATCGACCGGGATATTCTGGTTATAGGGGATCCGGGGCAGCGGATTCAGCAACCGGATTTTCATCCGGCATGGGATTTCCCGCAGTCCCGGGAATGGCTGGAAAAGTATGGGTTCGAGCCGCCCCAGAGGTTTCCGGATGGATGGAGAATGAGCTGCCCGGCGGATCCGGCTCTGACGGTGAAATTCCACCGTTGCGCCGGTGGTTGGGTTGTAGCCTTCGATGACTTTTCCCGGGATCAGGCGCCGCCGCTGGAAGCGACCAGAGCGTGGTGGCGGGCCTATTATGAGAAATTGCCGGTGATAAAACTGCCGGATGAATCGCTGCTCAGACTTTTTTATTATTCCGCATATAAGTTTGCCGCCGCGACCAATCCGCACGGTTGCGCCTGCGGTTTGCAGGGGCCGTGGCACGAAGAATATCAGCGGGCGCAGTGGAGCGGGGATTTTCATTTCAATGTCAATGTTCAGGAGATTTATTCCCCCGCCGGACCGCTGGGAGCACCCGGGCACCTGTTACCGTTGTTTGACATGATTGAATCCGCTCCGTTCACCGCGGCACTGCGTCACAATGCCCGCAGCTTTTTCGGTATCGACGACGGCTTGTGGTTCACCCATGCTGTCGATGATCGCGGCAGACAGTGCGGCTGGCTGATGTGCGGATCCATGCTGGATCCGGCCTGCGGCACGTGGACCGCGCTTCTGTATTGGGATTATTTCCGTTATACCGGAGATCTGGAGTTTCTGCGCCGGCGGGCGTTTCCCTTTATGCGCGGGGTTATGCGCTGCCTTGAATGCATGCTCGACGCTGATTTCAATATTCCCCTGGCGATTTCGGCCGAATATGCCTCCAGCAATTCCGACATTGACGTGGCCGGACGCAATCCTTCCTATCAGCTGGCCGGAGTGCGCAGGTTGGCCGCGATTCTGCTGGAGTGCTGCGTCCGGCTGGGAGAAACCCCAAAACCGGTTTGGCGGAAGATTTTAGAGCGGGTGCCGCCATATTCTGTTGTCGGCGGGCTGGACCGTTACAGTCCGGGCGGCACTGCGGTGGAACCGCGCATTGCGATATGGGAAAATCAGGATTTGGAGGTCTGTCACCGCCATCATTCGCACCTTGGCTGTATTCTGCCCTTTGATTCCCTGCCGCCGGAGTTGAGCCGTGCAGAATACGACATTATCGACAACAGCATAGATCACTGGATTGCCAAAGGCTTCGGACAGTGGAGCGAATGGTGCGTGCCCTGGGCGGTCGGCATTATGTGTCGGATGGGGTTCCGTGAAGCGCCGGTGCCATTGCTGTCGCTATGGCGCAATGTGTTTGTGAATGAAGGCATGACCACGGTTTATCTGCCCCGTTTCCGGGGGCTGATCGCGCATCGGCGCCATGATATTGCCAAACCCAGGGAAACCAGCGAGGTCATGCAGCTTGATGGTTCCATGGGATTTATTTCAGCGCTGCTGGATATGTTTGCGTACCAGCGGGGGGACACCGTGCATCTGTTTCAGGGAATTCCGGAGTCCTGGCGGGAGGCGGCTTCAATTGAAAACCTTCATTTGCCGGGCGGATTCACGTTGTCGGCAGATGCTTCCGGAGCCAGGGTGGAGGCGGGATGGGGGCGGCCGCCGCGGTTGAGTCGTGAGCCGGCGCTGCGTCCGCCGCGCAGCTGATGACGTCGCGCCTGCCCTGGATTGGCTGAGCGAGGCCGGCTTCAGGTTGTTTCCCTTCCGGCGGATATCGTCATTTCAGGCGCGGCGGCTGACCAGCCGTTTGAGCACAAAGGCCTGAAACAGCAGCACCAATGCCGAGAGCAGGGCGCCGCCCAGCAGCGTGCCGGCGGCGTTGCCGGTTCCGGTCAGCATGCCGGCGGCGATTGAAAGCATCGAAGCTGCGCCGACCACGGTTTCGTTAATAGCCACATTGCGGGCGCTGCGCCGGGGGGTGGCCAGTGCGTAGCAGACAAAATAGAAATAAAACTGCGCCGAGTGGAGGCCGTAAAGAACTGCTCCGAAGTAAAACCAGAATGGATGCCGTCCCAGCGCAATGGCGATCAGTCCGGCGGCTCCGGTCAGAGCGCCGCAGACCGCAGGTCCGGGCCGGAACATCCAGCGCCGGGAGCGGATCAGCGACAGAGCCGCGACGGCCTGAACTGTGAACATTGCGGCCAGGGCCATGGTGCCGAGATCGGGGGAAAAACCCGATTTGGCCGCCTGATAGGGCAGCAGCATCCGCATGGATGATGCCACCAGGATGCAGATACCACCCGACAGCCAGCCCAGCCAGGCCACATCCGGGTATTGGGAAAAGTCGTCGAAGTGTTTCCGGGTTATTGAAACCGGTTGCGGGATTGACCTTGAGCGGAATCTTGTAATTCCGATGGCTCCGATGGCACCCAGCAGCGCACAGAACCAGAATCCCAGCCGCAAAGAAAAGGTGGCCAGTATAAACGGTCCGGCAGCTGCTCCGAAACTCCAGGCCGCAGTGTACATGGCTGTCGGCCGTACCACTGCGCCCGGCGTATCGCCTTCAACCGCTTTCATGAACACTTGAAACGGTACGCAGAAAACTGCTGAAAATATTCCGGTGGCCACGATCAGCATATAGCGCCAAAGCAGGTCGGGATCCTCACTGAGGGCGAGGGCGCACAGAGACAGGCCGCCGAGGCCGATGGCGATCTGCCTTTGGGCGGCACGCTCGGAAACCAGCCGGGTCATGGCGAAAGCGGCAGGTGAGTAGACCGCTGCCCAGATTGCGGTTATGGCGGTGACATAAATTCCGCCGGCGCCGGAGGCGGCCAGGGATTGGGCGGATCCGATGAGAATACCGTACAGGATGAAATTTTCCAGAATCGGAAACAGATAAACCCACAAACGAAACATGAGAACACCTTATGAATGGCCTGATTGCGACCAGTTTCCGCCGTTCAGGCGGAAAAATCCGGTTTTCTAATATTATCCGGAATCAGGCAAAAAGCAAGTTGATCCGGTGAAGAAAAAGTTGAACCGCCGTGGAAATGTTCGGGACAGTACGGCAGGCGAACGGTTGATTTTTGGCGAATAAACATGTATTTTATATATTTTAAGCGGTCTGAGGCGGTTTTTATGGTGAACTCCGTGCGAGTCGGAGGCTGTCCCGCAACAGTGATATGTGCTGTACAGCACATTGAGCCTGGTCCCGGCGCTTCAGATCAACCTGTTTGTGCGATTGACGCAAGGAGGACAAGGTGAGGTTTTTCTTTCTTATCGCCGCGATTCTGCTGTGCGGCGGGATTACGGCCGCTGAGTCCGGCGCGCCGGAGCCGTCGCCGCGAGTGGTGTCACTTTCACCGGCGCTGACCGAGTTGGTGTACCGGCTGGGAGGAGGCGCCTTTCTGGTCGGCCGCAGCGACGCCTGCGATTTCCCTCCGGAAGTGCGCCGGATTCCGGTGGCCGGACGGTTTGCCGCGCCCGACGTTGAGCGGGTTCTGCGCCTGAAGCCGACGCTTCTGATAACCAATGATTTGATCAATCCGGGGCAGATCGGGGTTTTCCGTAAGGCCGGTATCGAGGTTGAGTTCATGACCTGCCGGAATTTTGCCGAATATCGCGATTGCGTCACCACGCTTGGCCGACGGCTTGGATGTCAGGAGGCGGCCGGGCATGAAATCGAACGTATTGATCGTTTTCTTGCCGAGCAGGCGCGGCAGAATGAGGGCGCCTCTCCCCGGGACATCCTTTATGTGGTATGGGATGCGCCCCTGATGGTGGCCGGTCCAGGATCGTGGCCGGACGAATTGATCCGGTTGGCCGGAGGGCGCAATGTCGCTTCCGGAGCAGGGGCAGCCTATTTCAAATGCTCCCTGGAGTGGCTGCTGGCGCAGCGTCCCGAGGTGATTGTCTGGTGTGGCAGCCCTGAGGGGTGGAAGCGGCAGCGGTTCTGGAACCGGCTGGAAGCGGTTCGCGAACGCCGGGTTATTGCTGATCTGGACTCTGATCTGATTCAGCGTCCCGGTCCACGGGCGGTCGACGGTGTGCGGCTGCTGCGGAAACGTCTGGCGGAACTGCCATGAAAAAACTTCTTATGTGGGGCTTGACGGCTGCGGTGCTTTCGCTGCTGGGGGTCTGTTGCGGAGCCAGTTTCATTGCACCTGCCTGCTTCTGGAATGAAGACGGGCTTGATCCGATTGTGGAGCTGCGCCTGTTGCGGGTGCTGGCGGCCTGGGTCGTCGGCGGAAGCCTGGCGCTGGCCGGGATGGTTTTTCAGGCGGTGCTCCGCAATCCGCTGGCCGAACCCTTTACGCTGGGATTGTCCGGCGGAGCCGGGGTTGGTGCGGCGTTGGCGTTTGTGATCGGTCTGCGGACCTGTGGTCTGTTTCTGGTTCCGCTGTCGGCCTGGCTGGGGGCCATAGCGGTGCTGGCGCTGGTTCTGCTGGTCAGCCGGGGCGGTGCCCGGGGGAGCAACTCCCTGCTGCTTTCCGGAGTGATTGCCGGTACGATCGCTTCGAGTCTGCTCATGTATCTGGTTTCGGCGGCCCAGGTGGAAGAACTGGCCGGACTGACCTGGTGGATGTTGGGAGATCTGCAGGCGGTCGATCCCGACTTGCTGCTGCTCCAGGGGGCGGTGGTGGTTGTCGCCGCAGTGGTTCTGCGGCGGCACGCCGCCGGAATCAATGCACTGTCCCTGGGCGATGATTCGGCCTTTTTTCTCGGATTTTCGCCGCGATCGCTCAGCGTGTTGCTGGTACTGACCGGGGCGCTGCTGGCGGCCGGAACCATCGCTCTGTGCGGGATTATCGGTTTTTGCGGGTTGATTGTTCCGCATATAGTGCGGCGCTGCTGCGGCAGCGATCACCGCCGGATTGTGCTGGATATGCTGCTGTGCGGTGGTGGTTTTCTGCTGCTGTGTGATCTCTGCGGACGGATGCTTTTTCCGGATCGGGAACTTCCGATCGGTGTTACGACCGCCTGGATCGGCGGTCCGGTGTTTCTGTGGCTGCTCAACCGGCGGAGGTCGGATTATGATGCTTGAAGCGGATCAGCTGGTTTTCGCTTACCGGCGCGGAGCTGCCCGGGTACTTGACGGTTTCTGCTGGAAGCAGCCTGCGGGGACCTTTACTTTTCTGGTTGGCCCCAACGGCAGTGGCAAAACCACGGCGCTGAAGCTCCTGGCCGGCTGGCGTGGTGGCGGATGGATGACCGGAGAAGTTCGGCTGAACGGCCGGGACATCCGGCATTATTCCCATCGTGAACGCGCCGCGCTGATCGGCGTGGTTCCGCAGATGTTGCCGCCGGTGCTGGATTTCACGGTCCGGGATATGGTTGAACTGGGGCTGGAGGCCGGACGATCCGGCTGGCGACGCGGTTCCGGGCGCAGTGAAATTGAATCTGCGCTGAATTTGCTGGAGTTGTCCGATCTGGCTTTTCGCCCCTGCAACCGGTTGTCCGGAGGCGAGCGACAGCGGGTGGCCGTGGCCGCCGCCCTGGTACGGCGACCGCGCTTCCTGCTTTTGGACGAACCAACATCTGCGCTTGACCCGGAACATGCGCTGCGCCTGGTTCGGGTGCTCCGGGGGGTGTCCGGCACTCCGGGCTGCCTGATGGTGACGCATGATTTGAATTTGGCCCTGCGGTACGCCGATACCGTGGCTCTGATGGCCGGAGGAAGGGTGGCGGCTTTCGGCCCGCCGGCCCAGGTGTTGACGGCTGAACGCGTTCGCGAGGTTTATCACTGCGGCGCTGAATTTGCCGAATTTCCCTCCGGAGGTAACGCAGTCCGCTTTATCGAGTGAGCGGCAGTCACAGAAGCGAGCCAGGGGGCCTTCGAAAACTGAGAGCGTCCGCTCCGATTCATCGGAACGGACGCTCTCTTTTGGAGTCCGGGCCGCCGGGTCAGTTCTCCCGGGGCGGCGGCAGGGATTGCAGGAATTTATTCAAGTTGTTCTGCCAGAATCCCGGCGGCGGAACTCCCAGATCCCGCTGGAACAATTTCCGGTTCATCAAGGCATAGTAGAACTGGCAGTTCTGCAGTTTCAGCCGTCGGTCCAGCCTTCGGAAAAACTGGGTTCGCACCGGCGGCGGCAACCTGAATACATTCAAATCGACCGGATTCCCGTTGGACAGATACTGGGTCCGGCCGGGCCGGATCGTCACGATATTGACCAGCCGACCGCGGTCGAGCATGAAAGTCATGACGTTCTGCTGGTTGATGGTCCCGAAGGCCTGAATGTACTGACGCATTTTGCGGGCTTCTTCCGGCAGCCGGTCCTGAAATTGTTTGTACTGTCTGATGGCGACCTCTTCGATGTGGGATGAACTGGAAACCGGAATCAGCAAATTGGCGGCTGCTTTGATTGCACGCTCCAGTGCTGCGTCGTCATTGCGCAGCGCCGCGTCAAAAAAGGCTGAAGCCATGGCTTGGTAATGGGGAGCCATGCTCTTTTCCAGTTCGGCCAGCCGCTGTTTGGCCTCCTGCTGGCGTTGGGCCTGAATTCTTCTGATTTCGGCGGCGCGGCGAGCTTCCCGTTCCCGCCGTTCGGCTTCCTGACGTTCGGACTCCTGACGTTTGAGCAATTCCGCCTCCGCCCGGCGGCGGTTTTCGGCAATCCGCTGAAGATGGGCTTCCCGGGCCGCGGTACGGAACGGGACAAAACGCAGTGTTTCATCGGCCGGGGCATAAACGGCAAACAGCCGGTTCATGGTTTCGCGTTCCTGACGGTTGCGCGGCTGTCCCTCCGGCGAGTTCAAAAAAGCATCCGCTGCTGTAAGCGCGGCCATCCGGTCGGCGGCGGCGTAAATGTTGTCGGCCAGTTCGGATACCTTTGCCGCAAATTCAGGCCGGATTTCGTTGCCGGCGCCGCCCTGGGAGTCCGGGGCTTTCTTCGGGAAGAAATTGGTGTCGACCCAGGCAACAAAACGGTCGGTATAGGGCTTGACTGCGGCCGGAAAACGGTCTTTGGCCGCAACCAGATAAACGGCAACGCCGGCCAGCACCGCCAACAGAACGAGGCCGACCGCAATGTAGACCGCCTTGAGAATTTTCTTCACCAGCGCGGAGTGATCGGCGACCGCTTCTCTGGTTCCGGAACGTCGCGCTGCTTTGGCCTGGGTCGCCTCTTCCTCTTTACGGGGATCGTGCGCTTTGGGGGCCAGACTCCCGGCCAGGTCCTTTTCCGGTTTGGCGGCGGCCGCGGGGGATTCAGCCGGAGCCGGCTGGGCCGGTGCCGAGGAAACGGGAACGGACTCCGGTGCAGTCGCCGGAGTTCCGGTTGGCGCAGGAGTGGAGACCGGTACGGACTTGGGCGCGGTCATCGGCCCCGGAGCCGTCATTTTAGGTGCAGCGGCCGGCGTCCTCGGCGCCGGGTTTTTGGGAACTGAAGGCTTGGACACCACGGCTCCCGGAGATTTCGGAATCAGAACTTTGTTCCCCGCCGCCGGTTTGCCGATTTTGGGCAGTCCTCCGATGCGGGGAGCTCCCACAGTCTTGAGTCCGCCGAAAGCGGGACGGCCGACGGCAGGCGTGGACGGCGCGGCTAAAAACTGCTCAAGATCCCTGATCAGTTCTTCCGGCGTCTGGTAACGGTCCTCGGGCCGCCGGGCCATCATTTTCATGATGATGGCGCTGAGCGCTTTCGGTACTTGGGGATTGACGCTTTCAGGAGGTTCCAGCTGGCCGCTGACGTGCATTTTTGCCATTTCTTCGTGCGAAGCGGCCACGTATGGAAAACGGCCGGTGACAAACTGGTAGAAGGTCGCACCAAGGCTGTAGATGTCACTGCGGGTATCGGTCGGCACCCCGGTCAGCTGTTCCGGGCTGATGTACTGGGGGGTTCCGAGTACTTCATCGCCGGCTTCCGCCTCGCCGGAGGCACGGCTGGCCAGTCCGAGATCGGCCAGTTTGGCAATGCCGTGAGAATCGAGCATGATGTTGTCCGGCTTGATGTCATGATGCACCATTTTCTGCTCGTTCCAGCCGGCGGCCAACGCCCGGGCGATTTCGCAGATGACTTTGGCTGCCTGCTTGAAATCCAGTATGCCTTCACGTTTGATGATCTGCTTGAAGGTCTCGCCCCTGATGTATTCCATGGCGAAATAAAAGAGGCCGTTGTCCTCGCCCACCGCATAGGCTTGAACAATGTTGGGGTGGCTGATCTTTGCCGCGGCCCGGGCTTCCCGGAGCAGACTGGCGGCGTATTCCTTATCACCGGCGAATTTATTCTGAATCACCTTGAGCGCCACCGGACGATCCAGCGAGATCTGCTGGGCCAGCAGAACTTCACCCATGCCGCCCCGGCTGATGGGCTCCTTGATCAGAAAGTCGCCGAGGACGGCACCCGGAGAGGTCGGTGTCTCGGGCACCTTTACGGCAGTTTTGCATTCCGGACACTCCACGGTGCCGCCCGGAGCCGGATTCTCCGGAGTCTCAAAGACTTTCTTGCACTGGCTGCAGAACAGTTTCATCTTAATCCTGTGGTGTAGTTAATTTTCTTCAAAAAAATAACGAATGATGGCTCCTTCCCGGAGCCTGTCAGTATAGCGTTTGGCGCTTTCCGCACGCACGACAGCTTCGAGTCGCTGCCGTATTTGCGGCTCCAAACTGGTGAAATCGGCGTCCCGGGAAGGATGGTAGGCGTTGATGCGCAGCCAAATCAGGCCTTCCGGAGTTTTGACTGGTCCGTAAATGCGTCCGGTTTCCGGTTTCACGATGGCTGCTGCGAATTCCGGACGGAGCCGTTTCAGTTCGATGGTGCCGAGGTCTCCGCCCCGTTCGGCGGCAGGACCGGTGGAGTGAAGTTTGACCAGTTCGGCAAAACGATCCGGATTTTTATCCAGGGCGGCCTGGATTTCGGAGATTTTCTGGTCAGCGGAGTCATTACCGGGATTAATTGAGAGCATCGCCAGCTCAATACTCTCGGGTGAAGCGAATTCTTCGCGGTGACTGGTGTAATACTCGTGCACATCGCGCGGCGTAATGAAAGCCGCGGTTTGATAGGCCCGGTAAAGCATCAGCTGGCAAATAATCCGCTCTTCGACCTCGCGGCGGATGTCATCAATCGAAGAGCCGTTTTCACGCAGCTTGCTGATGAATTCCGAACGTGACCGGTAGCCCATGCGCTCCGCCACGGCATCCAGTTCGGCTTCGATATCCCGGGAAGGCAGAACAAATTCCTGCTTTTTGTAGTCGGCGACAATGAGTTTGCGGTCGATCAGGCTTTCCACCGCCCGTTTGCGGATCTCATAGACTGCTTTACTGAGCTGGCCGCCGGAATAAGCCGCTGCCGCCTGGTATTCCGCCGCACGGGTCAGCGGCAGCACGTCCTCCAGACTGATAGGCTCGCCGTTGACTGAGGCCAACACAGAGTTCAGGGCTGAAACCTGCACCTGGGGTTCAGGGCGGAGCGATACTGCGGAATTTGCTTCCGCCCCGGGAACGGAAAGAGCCGCCAACGAAATCGCCAATACCGAGAAATATTTCAAAACCTTAACTCCATGACCAGGTAACTGTTGCGGAAACACGGCGACAATGCCATTCCTAAAATATAAACCGCTTTGATGATTTTGCAAGTTCTCAGCCGATTTCAGCCTTGCATTTTTATGGTCCGGCAGTATAGTAAGCGGAAATTACCTGCAAATTGATACTCCGGCATCAATGATTCCTGATCAGCAAATTACAGTAAGCGATATGGCTTTCGGAGGTTCCGCCCTGGGACGGCTGGCCGATGGCCGGGTGTGTTTTGTTCGCGGTGCTGCTCCGGGAGAAACCGTGCGGGTGAGGATGATCCGGGATAAGCGTTCCTACGTCGAGGCGGAGTTGCTGGAAATTCTTGCGGCTTCAGATCAGCGGATTGTACCGGAGTGTCCGTTGGCTTTCCGGTGTCCAGGTTGTTCCTATGCCCATTTGAGCTACGCGGCGGAACTGGCGGCCAAGGGCCGGCAGTTCCGCTACTTCATGACCCGCGGTGGTCTGGCGGATCCGGCCTGTCTTGCCGCGCCTTTTGCCTCGCCCTGTCGTAACGGGATGCGCAACCGCCTTAAGCTGACGCTGTCCCGCGGCGGCCGCGGCGAAGTTATTGCCGGTTACCGGGGATGGGACAATGTTTCGCTGATTCCGGTGGAACGCTGCCGGCTTGCGGTTGACGCCATTAACGCGGCGCTGGAAGAATTCCGCGCCGGCTACCGCGGCCGAGCGGCGGCGGCCTGTTGGCGCTGGAGCGCGCTGTCGGGGATAAAGAAATTTGACTCCGACGGCGGCGGCGACGACGGTATTATGTATGAAGAGCTTGGCGACAGCGGCGTGTTCGAAGTTCCCTGCCGCTCATTTTTCCAAACCAATCTCGCCGTGGCCGGAGAGTTGATTCGCCGCTGGCTGGGCTTGGTGGCCGCCGAGTCCCCCGGACGCCTGCTTGAACTGTATTGCGGCGTCGGAGTGTTCGGTATCGCCGCCGCCCGGTTTGATCCGGAACTTGAGGTGGAAGGCGTGGAGCTCGATCCGGCGGCAATTGCCGCGGCGCGGCGCAATGCCGGACGGCACGGTGTGGAGAAACGCTGTCGGTTTTTGGTTTCCGATGCCGGTGAATTTTTGCGTCGTCGTCGTAGCCGGTCCGGGAGCGTTCCGCTGGTATTGCTTGATCCTCCGCGCGGCGGCGCCGCTCCGGAGCTGATTGCCGGACTGCTGCAGCTGGCTCCGGCGACGATTGCGTACATTTCCTGCGCACCGGATACGCTCCGGCGCGACCTAGAACGATTGGCGGCCGGCGGTTACCGGGTGGTGGAAACCGGTTTGCTGGATATGTTTCCCTGCACTGCGCATTTTGAGAGTTTCACTGTGCTGCGCAAATTACGGTGAGCTGCCGGCTGCGGCTTGCATTTTATGATGTAAGGTGGTATAATATGTACTGATTATGAAAAGTCAGCGTTTGTTTGAAATTGTTACCTTTGTCAACCGCCGTAAGTTCTGCTCTATGGCGGAACTTATTGCGCATTTCAAGGTGTCGCCGGCAACTCTGAACCGGGATCTGACCGAATTGGCCGGCAAGGAGCGCCTGCGCAAGGTGCGCGGCGGTGTGGAAGCAATCGACACTTCGGACGATTCCGCCGACAAAGTTGCGTTCCCCTTTGCGCATTACCGTTCGCGTCTGGGATTCAACGTGGCGGCCAAGTCGCAGGTGGCGGGCCGCGCTTTGTCCGAGATTCAGGATGGCGATATTATCTTTCTGGATTCCTCGACCACGGTTTACCAGCTGGCGCGTCAGTTGCAGGCCAGCAGTTTTGTCAATCTGACAATCATCACCAATTCCCTGTTGATAATTCAGGAGTTTCCGCTGTTTCCACCGCATTACTTTCTGGTGGCGCTTGGCGGCGGTTATGATCTTCAGCTCAATGCTTTTCTCGGTAAGATCACCTTAAGTGAATTGGAAATGACCGCCGTCACCCGCGCTTTTGTTTCCGCACTCGGAGTGACATCCGACGGCGTTTATTCCCGGCACGAAAACCACGCTTTGTTTCTCGGCAGGGTGGTGGAAAAGGCCCGCGAGAGCATTCTGCTGGTGACTTCGGATAAAATCGGCAAGTCCGGCCTGTTTAAAATTGCGGAGCCGGCAGCTTTTGCCCGGATTGTCAGCGAGGAAGGGGTGGTTCCCCGGCTTTGACTTTTGTCCGGATTCCGGAGGCGCGGATTTCTGTCTGCCGGTGGTGGGCCCGGCGATGGGGCTTTGGGTTTGGCTGCCGGACGCCGGCGGAGGCAGTTCCGCTCCGTGGCCGGCGACTTGCGGGATTCTCCCTCCAGGTTTCAGCGTTTCCTCTCCGAGGGAGCTGTCCCATAGCGGTTTCCCGCTCCTTTGGGGCTGGTCCTGAAAGCTGCCGTCGGATTTGAATTTGACGCCTGGGAGCTGTCCGGAAGGCTTATTTCAACCCCTGCAGGAGCCGGGACGCGGCGCGGGAACGGAAGTCCTTAGGCGGGATTCCATAAGCCTTTTTGAAGCGCCGCGAAAAGTAAAAGGCGTTGTGCATTCCCAGCAACTGTGCGACCTTTTCGATCGGGAAGCGGGTTTCCGCCAGCAACGTTCGGGCCCGGCGCATCAGAAGCCTTTCCCTGTACTCCCTGGGGGATAATCCGGTTTCGGTTTTGAACCGTCGGTAAAATGCCGCCCGTGACAGGCCGCAGGCTGCGGCGACCGATTCCATGGATTCGTCCAGGTTGTCTTCATCGGCCAGCATTTTCAAGGCCTGGATGATGCCTGGAGTCAGCGAAGCGGAACCGTCGCCGCGATGGTCGCCGCGCAGCCGCAGCATCAGGTATTCCAGCCGGTTGACCGCCAGCACCCGGTCGGCGTCATCCGCGGTGTCTGCCAACCGGTAAACCGCGTGGAGCGCGGCAAAGGCCCGGCGGCGCTCTTTACGGTCCGGCAGGTTGTACGTGTAAACTCCGGTTCCGGGGCTGAACCAGCGTAGCGCGGCAATCACTTCCGGATGCGGCATGAAATGAAACCACAGCAGCGCCCAGCCCCGTGACGTGTGAAAGTACCTGGGGATTCCGGGGCGGAACAGCAGCAGCCGGTCAGATGACAGGATAAATTCGCCACCCGCGGTACGCACTTCTCCACTGCCGCGGACTGCCATGACCATGCTCCAATCGGAGATGCGTCCGGCCTGCCATCCGGCAGAGCCGGAATTACTGGTGAATCCGGCAGCGAAGTCCGGGAGCGATCCGAATTTTGGACGATAGACCGGCATGCTGAGACAAAGTTATATTTTTTAAAGATATAATAAACTGTTAAAAAGCGGCAGCTGTGATTATAATATACCATGTTTACGCTGACAACACAAATTTAACTGAGGTGTTACATGGTTGAATATCAGATTGACAATATTGCAGTTCCAGCTCGAGTCGGCCAGTCGGAGGTCCGGGGTGAAATCGGTGGACGGATGGAGAAGTTCTTCAACTGCCGGGTGCGCTTCGCCGAGGCCCGTGAAACAGTTTACCGCGAAGCGGAATCGGCTTTTCTGAATCCGGCGGATGACGCGTCGGGAGTCGTCGGTCTCTGGCAGGGCGAATTCTGGGGAAAATGGATGATCAGTGCCGTCGGAGTATGCGAGTATTTTCAGGACGCCGATCTGCGGGAATTCATCCGTACCGGAGCCATGCGACTGCTGGAACTTCAGCGGGAGGATGGCTATATCGGTTCTTACCGTGACCCTCTGAACGTGCTGCCGGCTGACACCGTCGCTTCGCAGGCGCTTATGGGGTGGCCGTGCAATTGGAACTGGAACATCTGGTGCCGCAAATACACTTTGTGGGGATTGCTTGAAGCATACCGTCTGCTTGAAGATGAGCGTATCCTGACCGGGGCGGCTCGGTTTGCCGATCAGCTGATTGACATGTTGCATTCCCACGGTATCGACATCGCCGCCACCGGGACTTTTTGCGGCCTGCCGAGCTGTTCGATTCTCAAGCCGATGCTAATGCTTTACCGTTACACCGCCGAACGCCGCTATTTGGACTTCGCTTTGGAAATCGCCGCGGTCTGGGAGCGTCCGGGCGCGCCATGTCCCGGATTGATCGGCAACGCGCTTTCCGGCCGTCCGCTGGCCGAATGGTATGACGACCCGAAATGGGCCAAAGCGTATGAAATGATGTCCTGTCTGGAGGGACTGCTGGAGTTGTACCGGGTTACCGGTGAACCGCGTTATTTTAATGCGGTGGATGGAATCCGGGAGCTGCTCCGCAATTTTGAATACAATGAACTTTTCAGCGTCGGTTTCAACGATCAGTTTTACGGTTGCGCCGGGAATCTGAACGCGATTACCGAACCATGTGATGTGATCCATTGGATGCGACTAAATTACGAGCTTTTCCTTCTTACCGGCGAACTGAAATATATGGACGATTTTGAAGCGGCGTTCTACAATGCGTTTCTGGCCGGTGTTTACCGGGACGGCAGCTGGGGAGCCCGGGGTGTTCGCAGCAGCGGACGGCATTTCACAGTGCACGAACAGGCCGGATTCAGGTATAACCACTGTTGTGTAAACAATATGCCCCGGGGATTCATCAACATGGTTCAGGCCGCAGTCATGGGGGAAAGCGGTGGGATACGGGTGAATCTTTACATTGATGGTTCCTATCAGGTACCGGTCGGAGACGGGACGGCCTGCGTTGACATTTCCGGGGACTACCTGGGATCCGGAGAGGTTCTGCTTCAGGTTGCCGCACCGCGCGGACTTCAGCTCCGGCTGCGCATTCCCGGACGATGTGCCGGGGTGGAAGTTGCATGCCGCGGCATCGTGCGTCGGGCCGCCGGAGGAACCTGGTGCGAAGTGGAGCTGCCGGCGGGTCCGCAAACTCTCCGGCTGCGTTTTGAGCACCAAGTGGAAATCCGGTGCGTGTCGGCTCCGGCGGCGTTTCCGGATCAGGAAGCCGTTGCGGTCTCGCGCTGGTGCTGCCGGTTTTCCAAGACCGGATCGCTTCCAGTTGACCGCATGCAGACCGGCGAAAAATATCTGCTTGTCCGCGGACCGCTGCTGCTGGCGCGCAGCAAATTCATCGGAAGCACCGAGGATGAAATGTTCCATTCCGGTTCGCTGGCGGGTCGGGCCGACCGTTGCCAGCTTGAGGAGGTTTCGCCGTTTACGGATTCTCTTGCGGAGTTTGAAGCTGAATTCAGTTCAGGAGAACAGGCCCGGCTGCGGACCAGGGTGTGTGATTTTGCATCGGCCGGCAACGCTGATCTGGCAGATTGCAATTTTTTCTCAATCTTTTTCTGAGCGGCAGACCGGATGGCCGTTTTTGAGTCGATGGCGGTGGCCGTTATCCGCTCCGGAGGGCGCCGCGGTCACCGGTTGCGCCCGGTCGGGGCCAGTCAGCGTTTCCCCCGGATCAGGGTGGCTCGATCGACAAATGGCTTCTCCAGCCCCATCCGCATCGCGGTCTCCAGTACGATGTAACCGGCCTCCAGCACTTGATCGAAAGAAGCGGCCAGACGCGAGGCGAATTCAACTGTTACCGTCGGTGCGCCGCAGCTCAGACTGACAATGGTGTTGAGATTGATGCACGGCGACGGTGGTGAATCATGGTTGCTGTGGTTGGGAATGCCCGCCCGGGTCAAGGCTTCTGACAGCCGTTTCTGGTATTCGCGCTCGGTAACCTGGTTGGCAGGATAACCTAACGTTTGCGGCTGAATGGTAAACACGTCAGCCCCTTCCGGCTGGGAATGCAAATTGAGAAAGAAATCGGCCCGGACTTCGTCCGCCAGCCGACACAGTGCCGCCGCTTCAGCCGTGCGGAAGTTGCCGGGGGTGGCATCGTGCATAATGTTGTATCCGGCGCTGTTGGGATAGCCGCCGGGATATTGGACTTGGTCGAGCGGCAGCGGAAAATGTTCCTTCATTGCCGGCCACCGGATTGGCTGACCGTCCGCGGCAATGCCGCCGCCGGCCTTGCGGCATTCAATGAGATCGGCGCCGATACGGTGGTCGGGAGAGATGGCCCGGCCGTCCATGTTCACGCACGGCAGCAGGACCAGGCGGTAATGACGGGCGAGTTTCAGCAGTTCGGGGCGTTCCTGGCCACGCCAGTCCCGGCCGGTTTCCAGCAGCCGCATTAAGTTGGAGACGACCACCACGCCTTCCACCTCGCAGCCGTGGATGCCGGCCGCGATCAGGAGCGTCTGAGGCGCTCCGTCGCCGTTGCCATACAGTTCCGGATGTCGGGTGGCGGAGGCGCTGGACCAGTTGATACGCCGGCGCGGCAGCCGGAAATCGTTGTATGTTACGGCGTAAACCGGGAATCCGGCCGGAGTTTCGGCGATTACCTCTGTTTTGCCTTTTCTGACTGCTGTGCAATCTGCGCTGATTTCTTCCGGTCTAACCCGCCACCACTCCGGACGGGGAACCACTCCAGTCAATTCGAAACGTTTGAATTTCATCATTTTTTTTTTGAAACAGGCTCTGGGACTTTTACGGTTATTTTGGTGTGGCCGTTCCCGGCGGCGGGAATGGTGATCTGCCAGTTTTTGCCGTCATAGCTAAATTCGAGGGTGAGTACTCCGGCGGAGAAGGATTTCTTCACTTCCGGGAAAGGTTGCGGCTTCTTTACGTCCTCCGCCAAAAGCAGATTGACAATGAGGTCGGAGGCCGCCGGCTGCGCCGGAGCTACTTCAATACGCCAGTTGCCGTGCAGTTTACCGATGTAGGCGGTCTCGATTTTCGGATGGAGCGGCCAATTGTGTCCGGAGGCGAAGAATTCTTTGCCGGGACCGCCGACTTTGGTTATGGTGAAAGCTTCCGGAAACAGCACCTTGCCGGTCAGACGACCGCCGGATTCGGTTGCGGTGTAGGTGTCGCCGGTGATTTCCGGCTCGTTTTGGAAGTGAAGCAGCCACTCTTTTTTGTATTCCGGTCGGGTTGACTCCACCCGATCGACCACGAGGAACAGATCGGGGCGCAGATGGAAGAACTCTCGGATGGCCAGCTTGCATTTTCCGGGATTGTAACAGGCGGTGGCATCGTTGCGCACCATGGCGAAATTATTGGTGACAACAGTAGTCGTTCCCGCTTTGCATTGCTTGCTCTGGCCGCCGTGCATGAGAGGTCGCGGCTCCGGATATTTGCCGAGATGATGTTCCCCCCAGTATGGGGCGATGGGTTCGCCGGGCATATGAATCAGAATGGCGTTGTGCGCCACGGTCTGCGAATAATAGAACGGCAGATTGTAATTGTGTACCAGAGCCCGGGTGCCGGAATCGAGCGCCAGAAATCCTTTTTTATAAATGGTAAAATGCCCTTCATCGTAATGCTGGTGCATCTGGCTGCGGCTGCCGGCCCTCATAAGTGCGTAGGTGGCATCCGGGGAATTGCCGGAACGCATCAACGCGAGGCCCACGCTGGGAAAATAGTGAAACTTTTCCTGCGGCAGCGCTTCCGCCGGAACTTCCGCTTCGTTTTCCGGAATGTCAGTCAGCAGAAACGGCAGAAACAGATTCATGGTGTTGATGGCGTTTCGGCGGTTTTCCGGCAGCTGCGCAAGGAGATAGCGGCACATGGCATCAAGGTCGGAGTCGTCTTTCCCGTAAAAGTGACGACAGGTGTTCAGGGTTCCGCCCAGCCCCCAGATCCACATCCGGTTGTCGGTATGATGAGCATCACCGACGCCAAACTCCAGCGGAAAATCAGCCGGAATCAGATTCCAGAACATCCAGTTGGGAAAATACCGCATGTGAAACCATTGTTTTTCACCGGCAATACCGGTGGCCGAGTTGAGCGTGAACATGAAATTGAAACTGGTGTAGGGATAACTGGTCAGGCTGTAGCCGAGGCAGGCGCTGACCAGAACCCCGTCTTTGCCCGAGATCCGGTCCCGGAAATTCATGACATCCATGAAGTCATCGAAGCCGAGCTCAAGCAGCCGGCGGGCAATATCGTCGGCGACGCCATCGCCATAGCCAGCCAGTCCGGCATACCAGCGCAGCGAATTGGCGCCGTAGAAACCGGAAGTGTAATTGCTCCGGTTGCGTCTGAATGTGGCAACCTGACCGAAATCCCGGTTGTCGTGTTGAATGCCGCGGGTGATTTCATAAAGTCCGGTCAGGATTTCGGTGCGCTCTTCCGGAGTCAGGTCATTGTAAATCCAGTCGTAGGCCAGGAAACTGCCGATATAATGGCGCATTTCCCACTCTACCATGATCTGGTTTTTCAGCGCCCAGCGATAGACCTCAAGACTGTGATAAATGTGGGCTTTTGCTTTTTCCAGATATTTTTTTTCGCCGGTGATCAGATAGACAAACGCGCAGCGGGCAGCCTCCATTCCTCCGATGTTGGGCATGCACTGGGTGAGCATGTAACTGGGAGCCTTGAATTTGAGTTTGCCGTCCTTCTGGATGGTCAGCTTGTTCTGATCCCATTGGATTTTTGGCTTTTCCGGCAGGTTATCAACCAATTTGCGCATTTTTTCAAAAAATTCACGCTCAGCGCCGAGCGCCCTGGCTTTTACTTTCGGAAAAGTCTCGGAGTTGAAAAGCAGCCGCGGGTGATCTTTGCGGATCATGGACATCCAGTTGTAGTCGCCTTTTTTGAGAACAGGATCGGCGGCTGTCAGTAACATCCCGGCCAGTAGCAACGCCGGCAGGGCAAGTCGGAATCGGATTCGTGAATGCAGCATATTCATCACCGTTTTTTATATTAATGAATCATTTTGATTATTTCTGTTAGTATAAACCATGGCATGATAAAAATCAATAAATGCGCCAGCAATTATTCGAATGAAGTATAAGTTTTATCCTGAAGAAAACAATCCTGCAAACCGCTTTCGCTGATTCTCTGATCACCCTGATTCACCGCTTCGACATGGTGATCAGCGAAAAGCGCGTTGGCTCGGTTGCCATGTGTGAGGTAAATCAGCGCCGAAGTGCCGTAAGAGGTGCTGCCGTTGCCCTTGGAGGTAGCGTAAAGCTGTTCCCACTCGTCAGTCGGACTTTTGCGGATGTTGTCGCAGACAATCCACCAGTCGGCCGGTCGGTAAACTTTATTCAAATAAGTTACTTTGAAATCGCCGGTATTTTCCCAGGAGGAAATGGGACGACCGAAAAATTTCGCACTGCCGGAACTCCAGTTTTTGATGCCGTAGTTGTTGTTGATATACTGACCGCGCTGAAGTCTGGCGGTGGCTTTTGCACTGTTTTCCACCGGACAGGCGATAACCGCAGAGATTGGCAGATAACGGGTTCGGGATTGGTCCCAGCCCGGAATGTTGCTGCTGCACAGAAAGCTGAACAAGCCATAGGTACCGGTGCCCTGAATGTGATTCATCCGGGGCATGACGCCGGAATTGTCTGCGCAGTAGGCATTGACGGCCAGACCGGTCTGTTTGAGATTGGCGATGCACTTGGAGGCCATGGCGCGCGCGCGGGCCTGTTGGAGGGCCGGCAGCAGTATACTGGCCAGGATGGCGATGATCGCGATCACCACCAGCAGTTCGATCAGGGTGAACCTGGATAATGGACGGCGGCGGCGGTGGGATGGGGTGGACCGCAGATCTCCGTTGAAAAACCGGTGGAAGCAGTCGCCGTCATGGCATGATGCGTGGTGTGCAAATACAACCATAGTTATCCATCCTTATTTTTGGCAGTCTGTTGATGTATTGGTTCAACTATTTATAAGATAAATTGTTTCATCGTTAATGTAAAGCATTTCTTCATAGCAAAATTTATCAAAGACAATGCAAAAATTATATTTTTTTTAATAAAAATATGAAAAAACGCATTTATTCTGAATCGCGGTATTGCACTCTCAACTTTGTGCTGATATAGTACAATCGAGTTAAAATTCCGGACGGAGAGAATTGGTAAAAACCGGTACGGACAAAGCGGTTGCCGACTCCAACCGCAGTTTGAATCCGAGTTGAACCGCCATGAAAGATACTGAAAAGATCATTATTGTTCCACCCGGTGGCACCAGCCGTCACATCTACTTTGACGAATTGCCGGGAGGTTCCGGCTGGTTTGGCAACCGGATCAAAATGGCTTATTACAGCAATCTGCTGCCGGGGTATCTGGTGTCGTCAATTCCGGAGGCTCATAAAGCGATCATGCTGGTATCAGGTGAGCTGAATTATGATTTCAACCATCGTGCCGGAGTGGCCCGGGCCGGTGACGCACTGGTGCTGCCCGGTGGATTTTACCACCGGATCAGCGCCTCAGTTCCGGTGGAAATGCTGCTGTGGGTGATTTTTCCGGATTCTCCGGGATTTGCA
>CASFVA010000021.1 GCA_949298075.1 uncultured Lentisphaeria bacterium | reverse complement strand
GTCAACATCGTCTGGGACGGCGGCGCCATTGATTCTGGCGCGGTGGCGGGGCGCGGCCTCTTCGGCGGCGCGTTCGCGTCCGACAGCGCGACCGCGCTGGTACAGGGCGGCGTCAACATCACGATCGGATCCGGCACCGTCGGCAACGTCTTCGGCGGCGGCTGGGCGCAGGACGGCGGCAGTTCGATCGTCGAAGGCGACGTCAGCATCACCGTGACGGGCGGCTCTGTCACCAGCATTTTCGGCGGCGGCGCGCATGCCAAGGAGCACGCTTCGGCGACATCGGTGGTCAACGGCGACGTCAATATCACGGTGAGCGGCGGTACGATCGGGCGGATTTATGCCCGGGGCCAGGTGGACGGGGACAGCCTGAACGGCAATGCGACGGTGACGTTCACCGGCGCCGCGGACTTCTCCACGCGGGTGTCGGGCATCGGTTACAACAGAGCCAACAGCACGGAAGAGGGGGTGTCGCTGCTGGTTTTCTCGGATTACAGCGGCACTTTCTCCGGCAGCATCGAGGCCTTTGATTCAGTTACGGTTTCCGGTGAAACCGCGGCGGTGTTTGAAGCTGTTCAGATGGAATCAACCTGCCTGGTGTTTGATCTTGACGGCCGCAGCGCGGCTTCTTCCGGCGCCGCGATGCTGAACTGGGATGGCGGTGAATTGACAAATCAGACGGTAGTGGTGGCGGTAAACAGTCTCGACACCCTGAGCTCGTCGTCGTGGAGCCTGGTCGAACTGGGCAGCGGTGACTGGGCGCAGTCCGGTTACCGGCTGTACATCAACGAGGTGAGTTACGGAGAGCTGGCTCTGGGGGAGGCGGTTGTCGGCGGTGATTTTGACGGCTGGCAGCTTTATGTCGACCGCGGAGATGGCAATACTCTGAAGTTCGGCATTCTGGCCTGAGCAGGGAGTTCGGACGGCGACGCTGCCGGATGTGGATTTCGGGACGCGCCGTCCGGCCCGGGGGCGGGGAGCGCCGGGAACGACGCGGTGCCGGGCGGCCGGAATCGGGCGGCGGCTCTTGAAAATCAGGTCTGTCCGGAGCGGGGCTGACGGCCGGGAAAAATCCGGATGCTCCGGTTCGGGTGAAAAAGCCGGGGTATTTTCAATAAAACCGGCTAAACGGACTTGAAAAACGTCCGGCTTGCGGTATATTAATTTTTCGACGTTTATTGAGTGACAATCAACAACACCACGGAGTGCTTAAGAATGAAAAAAGATATTCATCCCAAGTACGGCGACGCCATCATCTCCTGCGCCTGCGGCGAGGTGTGGCACGTCAAGTCGACCCGTCCCGAGGTGAAGGTCGGCATCTGCGCCAAGTGCCATCCCTTCTTCACCGGTAAGCAGAAATTCGTTGATACGGCGGGCCGGATCGACAAATTCAACCGGCGGTACAAGAAAGCGTAATTCGTCCGGAATCAGGATGATGACAGAAAGGTCTGCTGAGCGGCAGGCCTTTTTTAATGACGGCGGCGGGGGATGATAATGGCGGCCGGCTTTCCCGCCGGACCAGACTGCGGCCGCCGCAAATGGGGTGACCATGACTCCCGGGGATATCTCGGATTACATCGACCGTTTGCGCCTCCGGGCCGCTGAACTGGAGCGACGCCTGGCGGATCCCGCTGTTTACGCCAAAGTGGATGAGTGCCGGCGGATTTCGCAGGAACACCGGCGTCTGGAAACGTTGTTCAGCGACTTTGACGCCTGGGTGGAAACCCTGCGGGAAATTTCTGAAAACCATGAGCTGCTGGCTGACGGCGATACCGATGCCGAAATGCGCGAACTGGTTATGTCCGATATTGCCGACCTTGAGCAACGGGCGGCGGAGTTGGCGGACCGGATTCAGATTTCCCTGTTGCCTCCCGACCCCAACGACGCCAAGAACATCATCGTTGAAATCAAGCCGGCGGCCGGCGGCGACGAGGCGGCGCTTTTTGCCGGAGAGCTGTTCCGGGCTTATTTGTACTTTGCCGAACGCCGGGGGTGGAGGGTTGAGGTGCTTGAACAATCCAACACCGATCTGGGCGGCGTTAAAGACGTTTCGTTTTCGCTTTCCGGCAGCGAGGTGTACAGCCTGATGAAATACGAGAGCGGAGTTCACCGGGTGCAGCGGGTGCCGGCTACCGAGGCGGGCGGACGCATTCACACCTCGACGGTCACGGTGGCGGTCATGCCGGAGGCTGAGGAGGTGGAGCTGAACATCGCTCCGGAAGAACTGCGCTTTGACGTGTTCCGGTCGAGTGGTCCCGGCGGGCAGTGCGTCAACACCACGGATTCAGCGGTGCGCGTAACTCACCTGCCCACCGGATTGTCGGTGGCCAGCCAGCAGGAGAAGTCCCAGCACCGCAACAAGGAGATTGCCCTGCGCATTCTGTACGCCCGGTTGCTGGAAGCCCGCCAGCGAGAGGAATCCGCCCGGCAGGCGGCTGACAAACGGTCCCAGGTCGGTACCGGAGATCGCAGCGAGCGGATCCGCACTTATAATTTCCCGCAGAATCGGGTGACTGACCACCGTTACAACGTTTCGTGCTTTGATCTGCCCAAACTCATGCAGGGCGAATTCGACCTGATTCTTAACCAGATTCTCAAGATCGTCTGCGAGCGCCGGCTTGAAGAGCTGCGCACGGCGGAGTGACCGGTTTCCGCGTAACGTACCTGGGCCGTCCCATTCCGTCCCGTCAGGAGACGGCGGCGTCGGCGGCGCGGAGCTCCGCCTGAAGTTCCCGGACGTTGATCTGGCGCGGCGCCACCTGGTTCCGGAGTGACAGCACCATGGCGATGCCGGCGGCTTCGCCCAGATTGAGACAGGTCAGCACCAGCCTGGAGGCCGCCTGCGCCATGAAATCCGACGACAGGCAGCGCCCGGCCGCCAGCAGATTTTCGACTTTCAGCGGGACGAGGGCGCGGTACGGAATGTCGCAGGGGGTATCCGGAAACCGGCGATCGGCGCCGGAACGCCCCCAGCCGTCGGTCAGGTTCTCATCACCGCAGGGCGGCGGCCAGGATCCCGGATTGCCGTTTGAACTGACGTAGCAGACCTTGCCGTCGATAACCGCCCGGGCCCATTTGATGTTTCCGGGGCCGTCGGGATTGTGCAGATCAAAGTGGTGATTGGTCGAAGCGATGGCGTCGTCGAATTTGGCGGCCCGGGCGAAATCAAGGGTCTGAAGCACATATTCACCCACGATACGGCGGCTCTCCCGGACTCCGAGCAGGGGAGCGGTGTCAATCAGGTAGGAGTTTTCAAACCCCGGGATGTATTTGCGAATGAAAGTGGAAAATATTTCAGCCTGTTCGCGGCCTTCCAGATACATCCTGGTCAGATCCCGGGAGGAGAGCGGGTCACAGTTGCGCGAATGGGAAATGCAGATGCCGACCTCGTCCCGGCCGCAGTGCCGGGGTCTCCCCGGCACATGGGTCATCCAGTTGAGGTGGTTTTCGATCATGAACGGCAGATCGCCATGGTCCAGGGCGGACTTGATTACGTTCAGCCAGCTGGGATCATGGCGTTTGAGTTCGGAATTCCGGTAGGCGTCGAAGTCGACGCCGCCGAGCCGGAAATCCAGTGAACACGCCTGATGCCTGCCGTCCTCCGGACGGCCGGAGAGGCATTCCGCTCCGGCGAAATAGGCCACGTCGGCGTCGCCGGTACAGTCGATGATGCGTTGAGCAAGAAAGGCTTCGCGTCCGGACTTGCTTTCCACCACCACTCCGGCCACCCGGTTGCCGGACATGATCGTGTCGACGACGTGCGAAACCAGCAGCAGGTCGGCTCCGGACTCCGTCACCATGCGGTCCAGGACCAATTTGTGTTTTTCCGGGTCGGTGTTGCGGTGCCAATGGGCCTGGAGGGCCTCCAGCCTGGCCAGCATTTCCCGTCCGAGGCTGCGGCAGAGGTCGAGTGGAATGTTGACCAGCCCGAGGGTGACGAGTCCGCCGAGCGCCGATTCACGTTCGATCAGCAGGGTCCGGCAGCCCCGGCGGGCGGCGGCGACTGCCGCTCCGAAGCCGGCCATGCCGCCGCCAGCGACAATGAGATCATAGGTTCCGGCGACCTGGAGTTCGCGGGCGGATTCGGCGACGCGACCGGTGGATTGAATGCTGCAGCTCATGAGGGTCTCCTGTTTGAATTTACAGCTGGCCGTCCGGAGTCCGGTCGAGGTTGTCACGGCTTGATTTCGACGCTGCTGATGGCTTCTGCCGGACACACTGCGATGCACCGGCCGCATCCGGTACAGCGTCGCGGATCGATTCGGGCTCCTTCCCGGTCAAAAGAGATGGCCTGAAACCGGCATTCCCAGCGGCAGCTGTCGCACTTGACGCAGCCGTGATCTACTCGCATGATGCGGGACATGGTATTGCCGTTTCCTCCGGATTGGTTTTCATCTGCAGATAATATACCCGTTCCGGATGGCTTGGCAACCTGCTTGATTTGACATAAAATTGATGTATATTGCCATAAACAGAAATAAGAATCGATAAAATAGAGTGAATGGCGGTCCGGCGCCGGCAGTTGTCTGTTCCGGCTCCGGCGGTGGAGAGGCGGGCGCATGTACGAATTTGAGCCGGTTATTTGTGCCTTTGAGGCGGCGTTGAACTGCCGGGTGACGCTGCACGATCCCGGGCACAGTCTTTATCTCGGTGAAGAACCGCTGGTTGACCCGATTCGGGAGTCGCACCGGCGCAGTTTTCCGAACCGGTGCGGCCGTTCTCCCCGTTCCTATTGCGTGCGGCACTGCATGGACGAGTTTGAGGCCTGGATGGAGCGTTCCGGACGCAGCGTAACGGTTAAGCGCTGTCGTTACGGTTATCTTGAGGCGTCGGCGGTGATCCGGCATCAGGAACGCCGGGTGCTTACTCTGTTTGCCGGGTTATGGCGTCGAGACGAAATTCCGGCCAATTTGCGGTTGCTGCAGCGTCTGCTGCCGGTGCTGGGACATGGTCTGCTCGGCGAAGCGGAGGAACTGCATCGCCGGCGGGGCATGTCCCCGGGATTCAAGGCGGTGGTGACCTCCTGCATCGATGCCAATTACGCCCGGCGGATCACCACGGCTGATCTTGCGGCGCGGTTGGGATTGTCGGTGCCGCGGGTCTGTCACCGGATCAAATCGGAATTCGGTTGCACCTTCTTTGAACTGCTGACTGCGACGCGCTGTTTTCACGCCCGGCTGTTTCTGATCAACTCCGATTACCGGATCGGCGAGATTGCCGAATTGTGCGGTTTCGGGACGGCTGAACATTTCAGCCGGAGTTTCAAGTCGGCAACCCGGATGACTCCCGGTGCTTTCCGGCGGAAGTTCCGGCGACGTCCGCCGGACCGCGGGTAGTTAAAAAAAGAACGGCGTCAGAAAGACGCCGTTCCCGGTAATATGCGATTTGAATCGCAGCGCTTACTTGTCGTAGGCGTGACCGGCTGAGCCGAGCACCTCGATGTTCTTGCGCATGTAAAGTTCTTTGAGCGCGGTCCGGGCCGGGCCGAGATATTTGCGCGGATCGAACTCCGCCGGCTTGTCGTTCATGACCTTGCGGATGGCGGCGGTCATGGCCAGGCGGCCGTCGGAATCGATGTTGATCTTGCAGACCGCGGATTTGGCGGCGGCGCGGAGCTGATCCTCGCCGATGCCGATGGCGTCCTTGAGTTTTCCGCCGTTTTCGTTGATGATCTTGACCAGGTCCTGGGGAACGCTGGAGGAACCGTGCAGCACAATCGGGAATCCGGGGATCCGCTTTTCGATTTCCGCGAGGATGTCAAGCCGGATCTTCGGATCGTCGCCGGGTTTGAACTTGTAGGCGCCGTGGCTGGTGCCGATGGCGATGGCCAGCGAATCAACTCCAGTGCGGCGGACGAATTCCTCCACTTCCTCAGGACGGGTATAAGTGTGCTTTTCAGCTTTGACATCATCCTCAATGCCGGCAAGAACGCCGAGTTCGCCCTCGACCGTGACATCATATTTGTGAGCGTATTCAACAACTTTGCGGGTTTGAGCGATGTTTTCATCAAACGGCAGGCTGGATCCGTCGATCATAACCGATGAGAAGCCATTGTCGATGCAGCTCTTGCAAGTCTCGAAGTCGGGACCGTGGTCGAGGTGCAGGACAATCGGAATGCCCTTGCCGCCGGTCAGTTCCTTGGCATATTCGACCGCGCCCTGGGCCATGTAGCGCAGCAGCGTCTGGTTGGCGTATTCCCGGGCGCCCTTGGAGACCTGGAGAATCACCGGCGATTCGGTCTCGCAGCAGGCCTGAATGATGGCCTGGAGCTGCTCCATATTGTTGAAGTTGTAAGCCGGAATGGCGTATCCGCCCTTGATGGCCTTTTGGAAGAGCTCGCGCGAGTTCACCAACCCCAGGTCCTTGTAACTGACCATGATTGCACTCCTTGACGTTTATTGATTGAGTTTACGGTATGCTTCTCGTCCGCCGCGCTTCCGGTCTCTCCGGAACGGTGTCGCGACGGGGCCGCCGCTGTCTCCGGCATGGAGCCGGGCGTCCGCACAAGTTGCGTCAACCGCGTTCATTGAGGTAATATATCGCTTAAATCCGGGTTATTCAAGGGCGGTGGCTTGAAAAAAACACCGGAGACGTTATAGTAGTGCACCGGTAAAATCCGGATTGTTCCGCCGGAGCCGGCCGGATGGGCGGCAGCGGACGGAAACCGCCAGGACAACTCCGGAACGTTTCCGGGTGGCAGCATGCGCAAAATCATACACATAGACATGGATGCGTTTTTCGCCTCGGTGGAACAGCGGGACCGCCCGGAACTGCGGGGAAAGCCGGTCATTGTCGGCGGTTCGCCGCGGCGCCGCGGTGTGGTGTCAACCTGCAGTTACGAGGCGCGGAAATTCGGCGTGCATTCGGCAATGGCCACGGCCACGGCGTTGCGGCGGTGTCCGGAGGCGGTGCTGCTGAGCGTCAATTTCCGCAAATACGCAGCGGTGTCGCGGGAGATTCGGGCCGTGTTCCGCGAGGTGACCGACCGTATCGAACCGGTGTCGATCGACGAGGCGTATCTGGACGTGACCGTCAACCGGCTGGGGGAGTCTTCGGCCGTGGCGGTGGCGGAGTATATTCTGCGGCGGATTCGCGAGACCACCGGGTTGACTGCGTCGGCGGGGGTTTCCTTCAACAAATTTCTGGCCAAGACCGCTTCCGATTTCCGCAAGCCGGCCGGGTTGACCGAGATCACTCCGGAGCAGGCGGCCGCTTTTCTCGACACGCTGCCGGTGGAAAAATTTCATGGCATCGGCCGGGTGTCGGCCCGGCGCCTGACCGGACTCAATGTCCGCACCGGAAAGGATCTGCGACGGCTTTCCCGCGAAACACTGAGGGCGCTGTTCGGCAAATCGGGTGACTTTTACTATGACATCGTGCGTTGCCGCGACGATCGTCCGGTGGAGTCCGGCGGTGCGCCGAAGTCGATCAGCCGCGAACACACGCTGCCGGAGGATGTCTCCGAGCTGCGGCGGCTGCGGGTGGTGCTGCGGTCACTCTCCCGTAACGTGATGGCGCAGGCGGACAGGCGCGGAGTGGTGGGGCGCAGCGTCACGGTCAAGGTCAAGTACGGCGACTTCCGCACCTCCACCCGGACTCTCTCGCTGCCGCATCCGGTGACCTCCGGGGAGCGGCTCGGCGCCTTGGCGGTCAGTCTGCTCGCCAGAACCGAGGCCGGGCGCGTTCCGGTGCGTCTGATCGGGGTCGGGATCGGCGACCTGGAGCCGCCGGATGCCCGGCCGCTGATGGTTCAGCCGGAATTCCCGGAATTCCGCAAACTGTTTGGCGCTTCGAATCTGTTCTGACTCTGGGCGGGGGCGGCGCCGGCTCAGCTGTCGAGCGCACCGACCAGATCACCGGACCGCTTCATGCCGTGGCGGTCGAGATAGGCTTCGATGAACTCAATCACTTTGAGCGGGGTATACGGATCGACGAAGTTGGCGGTGCCGACTGCGACGGCTGTGGCGCCGGCCAGCATGAACTCCACTGCGTCGGCTCCGGAACAGATTCCGCCCATGCCGATCACCGGAATCCGGACCGCCCGGGACACATCGTAAACCATACGTACGGCAATGGGTTTGATGGCCGGACCGGAAAGTCCGCCGGTACGGTTGGCCAGACGGAAGCGCCGGGTCTCAATGTCGATGGCCATGGCGGAAAAGGTGTTGACCAGCGAGACGGCGTCGCTGCCGGCGGCCTCGGCGACGCGGGCGAATTCGGCAATGGAAGTCACGTTCGGACTCAGTTTGGTGATTAACGGCAAGCTGGTGGCTTTTCTGACCGCGCCCACCACCTGTCCGGCCAGTTTGAGGTCAGTTCCGAACGCGGCTCCGCCGGCTTTGACATTCGGGCAGGAGATGTTGATTTCAAGCGCGGTGATTCCGGATATTTCCGCCTCAAGCCGGGCGGCGACTTCTGCGTATTCTGCAACAGAGGTTCCCCAGATGTTGACGATTACCGTGGCGCCAATGTGCCGTAAAAAGGGTAGATAGTCTTCGCCGTGCAGAAATTTATCCACGCCCGGACCCTGCAGGCCGATGGCGTTGAGCATGCCGCCGGTGACTTCGGCGATCCGCGGCGTGGGATTTCCGGGCGACGGTGTCATCCGGATGCCTTTGACCACTACTGCACCCAGCAGGGAAATGTCGTAGAACCGGTTGTACTCGAAGCCGTAACCGAAAGTGCCGGAAGCGGTCATGACCGGATTTTTAAGAGTGAATTTGCCGAAATCGGCGGTGAGATCAGCCATGAGAACTTCTACTCCACATAAACTTGATTCAGATCGAATACCGGGCCCTCGGAACAGGAGCGGGCGTAACGCCAGCCTGATTCGCTCTCCGGATCATTCACTTTGACCACACAGCCGAAGCAGGCACCGATTCCGCAGCACATATAGTGGTCAATGCTGAGCTGGCCGTCAAGTCCGCGCCGGCGCAGCAGCCGGGCCAGCGCCATCAGCATGGGATGGGGACCGCAGGAATAAAAATAAAAGCGTTCATCCGGTCGGGAATCCAGCAGTTCCGTGACCAGGTCGGTCACCAGGCCCCGGGTGCCGGCCGAGCCGTCGTTGGTGGCAAGGCGCACCTCGAAACCGGCGGCGGCATATTCCTCAGTGAGCAGAATGTCGGCAGAACTGCGGGCTCCGAGCAGCAGCAATCCGCGCCGGGTGCACTCGCGGGTCAGCATAAACGTCGCCGCGGCGCCGTAACCGCCGTCGACCGCGACCGGTGTGGTGCCGGAGGGCGGCGGTGAGAAACCGCGTCCGAGCGGGCCCATGATTTCGCAGACGCCGCCGGGGCGGAGCCGGCTCAAGGCGCGGGTGCCTTCGCCCACCACCTTGTAGACCACCGAAAGGATGCCGTTTTCCGTGGCGTTGAAAATGCTGAACGGCCGGCGCAGAATGCGGTCGGCGCGATGATCGATGCGTACGTGGACAAACTGTCCGGATCTGGCTCCGGCGGTAATTTCCGGAGCGTAAAAATCGATTTTGAAATAATCGCCCTTGAGTCGGGCATTGCGGATAATTTCACCGGAGATCATGATTCAGACGTCAGATTGAATTGGTTTTATTGCATAATATAGGGGTTGGTGCGGCGTTCGACGCCGACCGTCGAGGTTTCCTCGTGTCCAGGGCACACGACCACTTCGTCGTCGAGGGTCAGGATCCGGGTCCGGATGGAATCCAGCAGCACGGTGTGGCTGCCACCCCAGAAGTCGGTGCGTCCGATGCAGCCGGCGAAGAGAGTGTCGCCGCTGAAGAGGACCGCTCCATCGTCATCCCGGAAAAGAAAGCCGCTGCCGCCCGGTGAATGTCCGGGCAGGGGCAGTCGGATGAAGTCCGCGGATTCCCGGATGGCGGCGGCGGGCAGCCGGTCGGGGCGGAACGGATATTGCGGCGGAACTGCGTTGTCCGGACTGTTGTAGATCGGCCAGTCGCCGGGATCAAGCTCGACTTCCGCCACCTTGAGGGCGTGTCCGACCTCCGGCGCCGCCCAGATGTGATCGAAATGGGCGTGGGTGAGCAGAATCCGCGCCTGATCGAAATCCAGCCTGCCGGCTGCGGCGATAATCCGGTCGGGATCCCCGCCCGGGTCGATGATGTACAAAGTCCGGCTCCGGGGAGACGTTATCAGATAACAGTTGGTTGGAAACTGACCGACTGTGAGCATTCGGTACTGCATTATTTCTCCTTGTCCTGCTTGTTGGGAACCAGCAGCAGCCGCCGGGTATCGATCCGGTCGAGGCGGCGCCGCAATTCAGTTAATTCGACGTAGTTCTGCGGACTCACCAGGCCCGGCGACAGCTGCAGCCGACAGTCGAGACTGAGGCCGTCCGCGCTCTGATGGCAGAATTCGCTGTATTCGGCGAGGGAGTTGCGTCCGAAACTGCTTTTGGCGGCACGTTCGTGCTGCAGCTTAAACCCGGGAGGCAGCACGATGGTGTAATTGAGTCGGAGCTGGTCGGGGCGGTTGCGCCAGAACGGGGTTTTCCGGTCGGTTGCGACAGTGCCGAGCGCAGCGCCAAGCCGCCGGAACCAGGGCAGTTCAAACTCCCGGTATTTGCCGATCCGGCGGAGCAGGTCAGGCGCGTGAATCCGGTATTTCAGCTGAGCCTCCGAGCCGGAAAAATCGGTTTGAACCGGTCCGGCCAGGCGGGCTGACTGCGACAGATTGGACAGCAGCTTTTCAAAATACTGGCGTTCGGTTTCCGGAGTGAATTCCCGGAACATGCGCTTGAATTTTTCATAATATTCCCCCCGGAAAGTTTCTTCGACCTCAAGGTCTGCCGCTCCGGATGCTGAAAATGTGATCCGGCAGTTCACCGTCCGCCCGGTATGCTGGCGGAAGGGCGGCTGGATTGCAATCAGCCGGCCGGTGGCCAGCCGGAGTCCGAGTGCTCCCTCGTGCCGGGTGGCTCCCAGGTCGGCGTCCTCCGAGGTGTCGTTCAAATAGCAGTTGAAATCCGGAAGAAACACCAGGATTTCAGAAAAAATATCTTGGAAGTAACGGTCGGTCAGTTTGGCGTGTTCCTGATCGTAGGCAACCGGAGCCGCCGCCACAAATTCGTACTTGATGCCGGCGGCTTTCAGCAGCGCCGCCAGCAGGATCGCCCGGTCGGCACTGTTGCCGTAACCGGATTCAAGGGTGACGTCAGGTGCGGAAAAGCAGCTCCACGGCAGCTGATTGACTCCGGGGCCGGCGGCGCGGATCCGCCTGGCTGCCGTATCCCGGATTGCCCGGATTTCCGCCTGCTTTGACTGGTATGTGCCGGCGCGGAGTTCAGCGGCCAGAGCCGCGGTCGCGGGGCCGGCCGCATCGACTTTGGCCTGCAGTTCCGCGTTCAGGGCGGCGGCAAATTCAGCCATCCGGCCGGATGAAACCATTATCCCGGGGTAGCAGAGGCGCGACGGCGGCTGGAAATCCTCGTCCGGCAGCCGGTTTCTGGAATCGGATTTCCAGTGCAGAACCGTATGCTGGCCATCATTGTACGAAGCGCTGCGGATTTCTCCGGGTTCGGGCGAAACTGCCGGATCCAATCCGGTGGGCAGTCGCAGTCGCACTGATTTGCCGATGATCGGATAGTTCTCGGTAAAAAAGAAATCACCGGCAAAAAATTTCCGGTCGCGTTGCCGCCGGATTTCCTTCAGCCGGATGGTCGACCCGGCTTCGACGCCGGGCAGGGCGGCCACCAGGGTTTTCCCGGCCGGATAACGGGGGGCGCCGGCGCTCCAGGAGGCGTCCATTAGTTTTATTGCATCAGGAGCAAGGGGAACGGATTTGCCGTCGGGCGAGATCACCTCGCCGGAGATTTCCACCTCTTCCCAAACCGGATTGAACGCGATTTTGCGTTCCGACAGGGCTTTGACTCCGGCGTAATTCAGTACCCGGTATTCGGTGTCGGTTACGGTCTCCCATTCCGCCCCGGATTTCACTTGCACGTCGATTTCGCGGTTGACAATCACTGCGTCAGAGTCGGCGAATTCCCGTTTCAGATCCGTTTCCGGAATCGCGGTGAAACCGGAACCGGTTACCGGCAGTTGGCGGCGCGCTCCGTCAATCCGGGCCAGCTCGTTTTTGAATTTGTCGTATTCCTCCGGCGTCACTTCGATCTGGCGGAAAATCAGACTGACTTCACCGGTTATGCGATTGTCCCGTTCCGTGAGGCGGCGCCGGAATGTCAGCTGGTTCGGAATTTCCGCCTGTTCCGGCGGCGGCAGCGCCCGCACCCAGCTCCGGGTGGGAAGTTCAACCGAAAAGGCTTCTTTCAGGGCACAGGTGAAAGGCAGTTTCAGCAGATGGCGGCGCCGGGTCAGTTCAAAGTGATCGAGCAGAAAGATCGCTCCGCCGAATACGCGGCCGAACTCAGGCAGATCAATGAGCTGTTCCCGTGAAAATTCGGGCAGGGAGTCCGGCAGCGTGAACGAAAATTCCACCTGCAGCGGCTGGGACATGTCCCGGAGGTCGGCCGGTGTGATTTCAAAACTGGTCAGCCGGGCACCCGGCAGGACCTGCTGGATTGCGGACGCGATGAAATTGCGGCGCCGTTCCGGCGACCAGAGGGTGAACGTTCCGCGGTAGATCAGGTCGTTGATGCCGTGAAAATCAAGCCGGCTCTCGCCGGTCATAACGCCGTTGCGGTTGATTTTCGCGGTGGTGAGAATTTCCATGGTATTCTGCTCGGCCGGCGTCACCGGCGAGCGGCGCAGAGTGTCGCCTTCAGGACGGGCCACCAGGTAACTCTGGTTGGAGAGCGCCGCCGGGAACCACTCCGAGGTGGTTTCAAACGTCGGATCCAGCAGCTGATAACTGCCGGGAGTCAGTTCCACCGCCACCACTGCGTGGTTGAAGAAGTTGTTGGGTACTTCGTCGTCCTTGGGGGAACCGGCCATGAACAGGGCCGGGAACGCCTTGAATCCGGCCAGTTCCAGCATTTTGACCAGCAGCGCGGCTTTGTCGCGGCAGACTCCGTGGCGCCAGGCGAAGGTGGCCGAGACGTCATGCGGCTCGTAGCCCGGAGCCTCGCTTTCGGCCACCAGTCCGGTGTACCGGATCTGCTGGGAGACAAATTGAAACAGCGCGTTGATCCGCTCGGCGTCACCGGTTTTGCCGGCGGTCAGTTCCCTGACCTTGGCGGCCAGCTCTGAACTGGAGGCGTCGAGGCGCGGCCGGCAGAGCCGGTAATACCAGCTGGAAATCTCCTTCCAGTCGGCGGCGGTGCTGACCAGCAGCCGCTGGGCGGACATGTACAGCTCTGGCATATCCGGTTCCGGAATCAATTGCGGCACATCCGACGCTTCCCATCGGTAGATGATGCGTCCTCCGGCTTCGCGGCGGGAGAATTTCACCGAGTCCGGCACCGGATTCTTGATGGCGATGGAACGCAGCGGCAGCTGCTCCGGCAGGTTGATCTCGACCAGGTATTTCAGCACCGGCCAGTCGGATTGCAGCAAAATCAGGTCGCTGAAAACTCCGGGAATACGGCTTTTGAGTTCGGTGCTGCGGGTGCGGATGTGAATGATGTCGCCGACTTCCAGTTCCGGCAGCGTCGCTTTGCGGACCCGCTGGGCCGGGTCGAATATGTTGGAGCTCATCTGGCCGGAGTCAATCATGACCGCCCCCGGCTGGTCCCAGTTGACCGTGGTGCGCGTGCCGTCTGGGCGGATCAGTTCGAGGATTTCAATGTCCAGTCGGTTATAGGTGGTGTTGAAATGGAAGGATTGCGTCCGGGCCTGCCGCCGTCCGGCTTCGGTGAGGATTTTGATATAGTAGTCATCCCGGGTAACCGCAAGCGCATCGTCGCCGCAGACAATGGATTCAAAATCATAGAGCAGCGCGATGTCGGCATCCGGAAAACGGCTGGGAGTGGCCGCCGCCGCCAGCCGGGCGAGTTCTTCCGGCGTAACTTCCGGGATGGCAGGTGCCCGGTCCGCCGTCATCCGGGCCGGCGCCGGCGAATCCGGCGCTCCCGGCGCGGGCATGGGCAGGAGCACACCAACGGCAAGGATGAACAGCCAGCAGATTTTCATAACCGATTTTCCTCCGGAGAAGTTGGTGTTTGTCAGCAATTCCGGTCCGGCTTCCGGCCGGCGTCACTTTTGTTTGTACGCCCAATCGATGAGTTTGCGGCAGAAGCGGTCGCGGTCGCGGCTCGACTTGAAGCCGGTGACGCAGCCCATAATGCGGCGGCCGTCGCGGAAGGCGCTGAATGTGAGACAGCTGCCCGCCGCCGAATAATAGCCGGTTTTCATGCCGTCCACTCCGGGCCAGTGCGGACTGATCAGCTTGTTGGTGGTGTATAGATCAGTGCGGCCGTTGCGAATGGACGCTTTTTTGGTACCCATCCACTCCATTATCTGCGGATATTCCAGCAGATGCTCGCCCAGGCGCACCATGTCCGCAGCCGAGCCCACCGACTCCCCTTTTTTGCGGTCGGGCAAACCGCAGGGATTGACAAATTTAACGCTGGTCAGCCCGAGTTCGCCGGCCCGGCGGTTCATGGCGTTCACATAAGCATCCACCGAACCGCCCAGAAACTCCGCAATCATGGTGGCGGCGTCGTTGGCGCTGCGGATGGCGGTGGCCATCATGAGATCTCCCAGCGGCATGGTTTCGCGGGGATCCAGCCAGATGATGCCGGTGCGCGGCACTTTGAGCGCGGTATTGGTGATTTTGACCGGAGACTTCAGGGACAGTTCCGGGCGTTTTTCCAAAGTTTCCATTGCCAGCAGCAGCGTCATCATCTTGCCCATTGAGGCAATCCGGACCGGCCGGTCTGAATTTTTTTCCCAAAGGACCCGGCGGGTATCCATATCCACCACAATGCCGGTCGCGGCGCCGGCCGAGCCCGGCACCTCTTTGACCGGCAGGTCGCCATGCCGGGCCGAGGCGAAGTTCAGGGGAGTGCCGAACCGGACGTTGGTCGAGTATTTCCTAAAGCGCGGCTGGGGGCGGTCCGGCGCGGTCGTTGCCCGCGGAAACGCCGTCAGTCGGGCGTAAAAATCTCCGGAGGACGCCGACGCGGCGGCCGGTGTCCGGCCCGGGGAAACTCCCGGATTGGCCGGCGTCTGATCGGGATTTTCCGCGTTCCCGGACTCAATGGTTCCGGGCGCGGATGACTCCGGACGGGAACGCCGTCCGGAAGGTACGATCATGTAAAGCACCACCGCGTGAATCAGGACAATGCCCGCCAGCAGAATCAGAAAAAAACGCAAACGGGTTCGACCGACTTCATCCATGACGCCACTCCTTCACGGACGGGGCATGGCGCCGCACTGAACGGCGCGGTTGAGCGCACAGACCAGCGCCGCGATGGCAGCCCGGTCAATGTTGGAATGCTCTCCGGCGCCGTAAACCAGCTGCGATGAATCTTTTGAATAACGCAGTCCGACAAAAGCCATGGCGCGGGCGTCGGCATCGGTGCCGAGCGAGCGTTCGGAAAAGTCCTCCAGCTTGAAAAACGGCATGAGTCCTGAGCCTTTGAGCGCGTGCACAACGGCCGAAAGCGGACCGTTGCCCTGATCGGTCAATTCATGGGGTTCGTTATTGACGTACCAGGTGAAATTGACGCCGGAACGGTCGCCGACGGACGCCCGGTTGTAATTGTCCATCCGGTAAACTCCTTCGATATTGACGAAGTTGCGGTAGAAGATCTCCCGGAGGATTTTCGAATCGATTTCGCCGCCGGTGGTATCGAGGTATTCCTGAACGACCCGGCCGATCTCCGGATGCATGCTCTTGGGCGGATAAATGCCGAACTCCTTTTCCAGCACATAAACCACGCCGCCTTTGCCGGACTGGCTGTTGATGCGGATAAGCCGTTCATACTGGCGCCCGACATCGGCGGGGTCAATATGAAGGTATGGCATTTTCCACTCCTGGTTGAAGAAGTCGCTGATTTCGGACCGGTGCTCCAGACCCTTGCGGATGGCGTCCTGATGCGATCCGGAGAAGGCGGTGAACGCCAGCGCGCCGGCGTAGGGATGGCGCGGATGAACTTCGATGCCGGAGTTGCGTTCGACAATCCGGACGATTTCCGGCATGTTGCTGAAGTCCAGCCCGGTTTTGACTCCGCGCGACTCAAGATTGAGTGCGAGTACGGCGAGGTCGAGGTTGCCGGTGCGCTCGCCGTGACCGAACACCGTTCCTTCAGCCCGGGTCGCTCCGGCGAGGATGGCCAGTTCGCTGGCGGCCACCGCGCAGCCCTGGTCGTTGTGGGCGTGAATGCTGATGCGTGTTTCATCGAGATAGCGGTACTGCCGGCAGAAAAGCTCGATCAAATCCGCGTACTGGTTGGGCGGACGGCGTTCAACCGTGGCCGGAAGGTTCAGAATGTAGGTTTCCGGAGTGGAGGGACCCCACTCTTCCTTGACGGCGCAGGAGAGGTCGAGCACGAAATTGAAATCGCTGTCGGTGAATTCCTCCGGAGAAAACTCGTAGGAGACCCGGTCATTCAAGCCCTGGCGGGCAATTTCGTCCCGAACCATCCGGGTGCCTTCCACGGCCATGCGCATAACTTCTTCTCTGCTCTGATTGAACACAAAACGACCGTGAAGATCGCTGGTGGCGACGTAGCAGTGGGCGATGGCCTGACCTTTGATTCCCTTGAGTGAGGCGATCGTGCGTTCAATGAGGTGGCGGCGGGCCTGGGTGAGCACCGAGATCCGGACGTCGTCAGGAATGAGATCCTCTTCGATCAGGCGCCGTACGAAATTGAAATCGTCCTCGGAGGCCGAGGGAAACGACACCTCGATCTCCTTGAAGCCGATTTGAACCAGCATTTTGAAGTATTCGAGTTTCTGTTCCGGATTCATCGGTTCCGGCAGGGCCTGGTTGCCGTCGCGCAAATCGACGGAAGCCCACACCGGCGGGACCAGCAGTTTCCGGTCCGGCCATTGACGGTTTTCAATTCGTATCGGTTCCGGGTAGTAATATTTGGGTCGCTTGTTCATTTTATTTCACAATCCTTAACAGATGAATATTCAGATTAAGCCCTGTATTAATTGGTTTCCGGAGGCCCCGCCGGGCCCGGGCGGCTCAGCGGGAGTTGATGATTCGCGCGGCCGCGCATCCGGCTCCGAAACCGTTGTCAATATTGACCACCACCAAACCGCTGGAACAGCTGTTCAGCATCCCCAGCAGCGGGGCGACGCCTTTGAACGAAGCGCCGTAACCGATGCTGGTGGGGACGGCAATTACCGGGTTGCCGGTCAATCCTGCCACCACGCTCGGCAGAGCGCCGTCCAATCCGGCGGCCACGATGCACGCGGCCGCGCTACGCAGTCGATCGACCACGGCGAACAGGCGGTGAATGGCGGCAACCCCCACATCGGCGATGAGTTCGGAGTCGATGCCGCAGGCGTCGAGTGTATAGCGCGCCTCCAGTGCGACCGGCAGGTCGCAGGTTCCGGCGGTGACAATCATGACCCGGCCCGAACGCCGGGGCATCTGAGGTGAACGCAGATAAAAAACCCGGGCTTGCGGATCATGCCTGCCCTCCGGATATTTTTCAGCGAGAGCGCGGCCGGATTCGGGAGAAATCCGGGTGACCAGCACTCCGCCGGAACGCCCTATGATTTCAGGCACGATGGCCAGAAGCTGGTCGAATGTTTTGCCTTCGCCGTAGACAAATTCCGGAAAACCGCAGCGGCTGGTGCGTCCATGGTCGATTTTGGCCACACCGACATCGCCGGTTTCACCTGAAGTCGCGGCCTGACGGGCCCAGGATTCGATGAAGTCGGAAAACGCCGCTTGCCCTACGGCGGATTTGTCATCGTCTTTTTCCATGATTGTCTGTGAAGTCTGAAAAAACCATTTAAGAATATACCCCGGAAACTGTGAAATAGCAAGCAGATCATTGGAAAACTTACACTAAAAATACAGCACCGTCAGGATTACCCGGCCCGGCACTCTCCGGCTGACCATTGTTATTACTGTCTCCGACGGCAAGACCGCCGGGCGGAGGACGCCGGGGTCGGTCTTTTTTTACCGGCCGGCTCCGGCGGATAAAAAAAGCAGCCCGGCCGGAAAACGGCCGGGCTGCTGAAATCATCGAAAATCGATTATTTCTTGGCTTTTTCCCACACCGCTTTGCTGACGATGGAAGTAAGGGAACGGCCGTCGGCGGTTTTGCCTTTCAGCGCGTAGCTGGTGCGCTTGCCGTTATCAAAAGTGACACAATCGATAACTTCGGCAGAGACCTTTTTCTTCAGCTTCACGTCGTAGAAATCATGCTTCATTTTCCGTCTCCTTGTTGTTGGGGTGAAGGTTCCAAAACCATCTGGCACTATTATACACAAAGATGGGCAATTTATCAAGCGGAAACAACCGGTTTTTTTGAAAAAAAAACAAAAAAAGTTGAAAAAAACGGTGAAAAATGACGGAAATATCGTCTATTCTGCTGAAGTAAGACGATTTGTGCGTATGATTTTCAATGCGTTTCCCAGCAGAACCGGCAGGTCGTCGGCGATGAGACCGGCTCCGCCGATTTCTCCGGCCAGTCCATGCAGGAAAACGCCGAAACGGGCCGCTTCATAAGCCTCCATTCCAGTCGCCAGTACGGCGCCGACCGCTCCGCTCAGCACATCGCCGCTGCCGGCGGTTCCCAGGTCGGAGGTGCCGGAGGTGTTGATCGAAATCCGACCGTCCGGAGCTGCCACGACCGTTCCGGCTCCCTTGAGCACCGTGACCGCTCCGAGTCCGGCAGCCAGCGCCGCGGCGAATTCCGTCCGGTCCGACGGCTCCGGAAGGCCGAAGCCCCGGGCCAGCCGGTGCGCTTCCCCGGGATGGGGCGTAATGACCATCCGGTCCCGCCGGCGCCAGGCGCCGGGATGAGCGGCGGCGAGGTTGAGGGCATCGGCGTCCAGCAGCACCGCGCCCGGAAAATCGAGCGCGGATTGCAGCAGTTCAACCGATGCACCGCCCAAACCCGGTCCGGCAACCAGGGCATCGCTGGCCGCGGCGAAATCGGCGTTGGCGCTCAATGCATCCGGCGGCAGCACCCCGGCGGCGTTTTCCAGTTCTCTGAAGATCAGCGCCGCCGGCGGCTGCAGCACCGGTGCCACCGACAGCAGTCGGACCAGTCCGGCTCCACCGCGCAATCCCCCAAGAGCGGCGAGCCGGGCGGCTCCGCGGTATTGCCGGCTGCCGGCAACGATCAGCAGGCGGCCCCGCCGGTTTTTGTGGGAGTCAAAGGCGGGACGCGGCTGAAGGCGCACCGCATCGCTCAGAGCGTAACACTCCACGGCTTCGAATTCATCCGGATCGCCCAGCCCGATGTCCGCCACCCGGAGTCTGCCCCGGCAGGCCGGTCCGGCTTTCATAAATAGTCCGCGCTTGGGGTGTCCGAACGTTATCGTCAGATCCGCTCTGATCGCCGTGCCGTCGGCCGGGATTTCGCCGGTGTCGCCAGCCACCGCGCTGGGCAGGTCCAGCGCGACGATCGGTGAACCGGAGGCGTTGGCCGCCTGGATAGCCGTCCGCACTTCCGACCGGAGCGGTGCTCCATTGTAGCCGATCCCCAGCAGGCCGTCGATGATGAGGTCCCCGGGACGGAAATCAGCGGCGGTCAGCTGTTCCGCCGCCCGGACCGGCAGTGAATCCGGCAGCCGGCGGGCTGCTTCCGCCGCTTCTCCGGTCAGCTGATTCAGCGGACGGAGGGCAAAAATTTCAACCGGCAATTCAAGCCGGGGGGCCGCCGCCAGGGCGTCGCCGCCGTTGTTGCCGCCGCCGACCAGCAGTACGGCGCGGGTGAACCCGGTATACTCCCGATTGATAATCTCGGCCGCGGCCCGGCCGGCCCGTTCCATGAGTTCATACCCCGGGGAACGGTGTGATTCCATCCATCGCTTTTCCAAACGGCGCATGGCGGCGACGGAAATGATTTTCATGGTTGATTATTCCCGGTTGGCGGAGGCGGAGTCCGCTTCAGGTTGAGATTTGCGCAGCAGACAGGAGAGAATAAAGAGTCCGACCCCGGTACAGATCGCAATGTCGGCGAGGTTGAACACCGGATAATGCCAGACGTCGCGGTAATGCACATGAATGAAATCAACCACTTCGCCGCGCCAGAGCCGGTCGATGGAGTTGCCGATGACGCCGCTCAGCACCAGAAACACGGCAAAATAGCGTTCGCGCCAACCCTCGGTGAGGTAACGGAAAAAACGGATGGCAGCTGCGATCACCGCGGCTCCGATCAGCAACAGCAGCCAGCCGTGGCCGGAGAGGATACTCCACGCCGCCCCCCGGTTCCGGACGCTGGTCATTGCCAGCCACCCGGAGATCACCGGCCGGCTTTCATGAAGTTCAAAGGCGTGTTCGATGTAAATTTTCGAAATCTGATCCGCGAGCACCATCAGTCCGGCAAGCAGGAATGCCGCAATGAATATGCGTTTTTCCGCATCGGAGTGCGGGATAAGCCTGCCCTCGGAGCCGGAAGCCATCACTCCCGCATGCTCCGCTCGTGGCGCTCCTTGCATTTGATGCAATAGATCGCATAAGGACGGACGGCGAGACGGCCTTCGGAAATCATTTCCCCGCACTCCTGGCAGCGGCCGTATTCTCCGTCAACCAGCCGTTTGATGGCGTCTTCAATGAGTGTGAGCACATCGCCTTCCTCGGTAAGCATGCGCAGCTCCATCTCGTGCCGGGAGTTGTCGCTGGAGATATCCGCCATATGCGTGGTGGCGCCGCGTTTGTCCGCGTTGCTGCAGTCCAGCGCGTCAGCATTGTGTTTCATGATGCCGACTACCATTTCCCGGGCCTGCATTAATGCATTGTAGTGTTCGAGGTCTTTACCTTCAAATTTGAGTTTTACGGCTTTTCTGGCCATGGTCCGCTCCTGTTGTTCCATGCGGCGTTGGAATGCAAGTCGCTTTTCCCGGAGTCCACAGCCATTGGGGGTGGGCGGTTCCGGCAGGATCACCGCGGCCCGCCGCACCGAGTCGCGGAACGGGAACAGCATAGTGTCCCGGAAAAGCGCTTTTTGCCCTTTTTGGTACGGGGTATGGTGTAATCAGAACGCCATCCAAAATCCCGTATATCATAATAATATAGCATGTCTGCAAAATTTTTTCAAACCGAAAAACGCACATGGATCACATCGCCATCCCTGATGATGTATTCCTTGCCTTCAAGCCGGAGTTTTCCGGCGGCGTGGGCTTTGTTCCAGCCGCCGCAGGCGACCAGGTCGTCATAGGATACGGTCTCCATGCAGATGAATCCGCGCTGGATGTCGGTATGAATTTTGCCGGCCGCCCGGGGTGCGGGGGTGCCGTCAACCACCGTCCAGGCCCGGGATTCCATGGGGCCGGCGGTGAAAAAGGTAATGTAATTGAGCAGCCGGTAACCGGTTTTGACCACCCGGGCCAGTCCGGATTCGGTCACGCCGAGTTCCTCCATGAAGAGTTTGGCTTCCTCGGGCTCAAGTTTGCCGAGTTCGTCTTCGATCCGGGCGCTGACCGGCACCACTTCCATGCCGTGGCTTCCGGCGTATTCGATGAGCCGCCTGGCGCGGTCGGAACTGCCGAAATCGGCGATTTCATTTTCTCCGACATTGGCGCAGACAAACGCGGGTTTGGCCGTGAGCAGCCCGAAAGAGGCGACCAGGGCTGCGATTTTGGGATCGTTCCGGTCGAAGTCGGGCATGGAACCGGCTTCGAGCTGTTTGATCAGATCGACAATCAGATCGTATTCGAGCTTGGCATCCGGATCATTGGAGCGGGCGAGCTTGTGAGCTTTATCCCGGCGTTTTTCGAGCATTTCGAGATCGGACAGCATGAGTTCGGTGGCGATCACCTCCAGGTCTCCGGCTGGATCGAAATCGCCGCTGACATGCACGACGTCGGGATCGGGAAACAGCCGGACCACATGGGCGATGGCGTCGACATTACGAATGTGCCCGAGAAACTGGTTGCCGAGGCCCTGACCCTGACTGGCTCCCCGGACCAGTCCGGCAATGTCGATGAATTTGAGGGTGGAAGGCACAATCCTTCCGGAATTTTCCAGCCTGGCCAGAACCTGAAGCCGCTCATCCGGCACCGGAACCACCCCGGTGTTTGGTTCAATTGTGCAGAAAGGAAAGTTGGCGGACTCGGCGCCGCCGCTGCACAGCGCATTGAACAACGTGGATTTGCCGACGTTGGGCAAACCGACCAGACCACAGGAAAAACTCATGATGATGTCCTCAGAAAAAACAGTTTAATTGCGGATCCCCGCCGCTGCCCCGGCCGGAGCAGCGGAACGCCCGGACTGCCGCCGGCGCGGTGAATCCGGCGAAACACCGCTCCGTCCGGCGGTCTCCGGGCCGGAGGGCAGGGCAGTTCCCTGATTAAAAACAGAGCCGCGACGCAGCCGCCGCGGCTCTGGGATCAGACGGAAACTCCTTCGGTATCAGAAGGAACTATTGACCACCGCCTCGCGGTCATACACGAAATTGTTCCAGTCATGCTTGAGATCGACCACCCAGGCCGGACGCATGATCGGGCCGTAACCCCAGCCGTATCCTTCCGGATTCTCGGGGCAATCGGGCAGCGGGAACGGGAACGTGACAATATCGACCACCCCGACCACTTCGCGGCCAATGGTGCGGACGACGCCGCGCAGCGTACCGTAGGTGAGGCCGGCAATGCCGCCGTCTTCCTGCTGAACATCCCACATGCTGATAAAGACTTCGAGCGGACCGAACGCGACATTGGCGATACCGCGGCTGAGTTTTTCGACCGGCTTCATGATCCACCAGTCGCCCTCGATCGCCGAGGCGGGAACCGTCGAAAACGCCATTACCGCCAATACCGCCGCAGCCAGAAAAGTCTTTCCGAACTTCATTGTGAACATCCTATCGGGTTAAAATATTATGATAGATACTTGGGAATACTGTACGCAATATAATATCCGATTCGAGAAAATGCAAGAGCGCCGCCTGGCATTTAAGGAAAAATTTCAAAAAAACGGTGTTTCAAACCGCTTTGAGCCGAAACACCGCGGTTCCGGGCTGCGCTCTCACAGCTCCAGCATACGGTGAATTGGCGCGGCGGCCTTCCGGCAGAGCTCCTCCGGCAGCTCGACGGCGCCGGTGAAATTTTCCAATGCCGCCAGCACGTTTTCGAGGGTGATCTTCTTCATGTCGGCGCAGATCAGCTCCGGTTTCAGGGTGAAGAATTCCTTGCCGGGATTCTCCCTGATGAGTCGGTGCAGCAGTCCGGATTCGGTGCCGATGACAAAGCGCCGCTCGGGAGACTCCGCGACATATTTGAGCATGCCGCCGGTGCTGAGCGCGGCGTCGGCCGCGGCCGTGACTTCGGGTCGGCATTCCGGATGGACCAGTACCGGTGCGCCCGGCACCCGGCGCCGGGCCTCTTCGATCATGGCCACGGTGACGCGGTCGTGAATGGGACAGCAGCCGGGCCAGAACGTCAGGGATCGTCCGAGTCCGCCGGCGATATTCCGGCCGAGGTTGCCGTCGGGCAGAAAAACGATTTCCCGGTCTCCGGGCAGGGCGGCCACCACCCGGGCGGCGTTGCCGCTGGTGCAGCAGACGTCGATTTCCGCCTTGACGTCGGCAGTGCTGTTGACGTAGGCCACGAAAATCGCGTCGGGATGGGCCTGGCGGGCGGCGGTCACAGCCGCGGGATCGGCCATCCGGGCCATGGGACAGTCGGCGTCGGGCGCCGGCAGCAGCACGATGGAGCTGGGGGAGAGAATTTTTGCGGTTTCACCCATGAAGCGCACTCCGCAGAACAGCGTGACCTCGGCCTTGACTTCGGCGGCCCGGCGGCTGAGTTCGAGCGAGTCGCCGACGTAATCGGCGATGTCCTGAACTTCACCGATTACGTAGTTGTGCGCCAGAATGAAAACGCCGCGTTCGGCTTTGAGTTGGAGAATTTTGCGTTGCAGTTCGTTCATTTCAGCTCCTTGAGTTGACGGGCCAGAACTTCAAATTGTTCAACCCTGATCTGTTCCGGACGGATTTCCGGCGGCAGTCCGGCGGCGGCCAGCGCAGCGAGTGCGCGTTCCCGTCCGTAACTGGACGCCATCACCTTGCCGATCTGCTTGCGGCGCTGGGAAAACACCAGCTTCACCAGTCCGCCAAGCAGTTCCGGAGGCGTTGCCGCGCCGTCGCCGCGGAGCCGGAATGACACCACCGCTGATTCCACTTCCGGCGGCGGAAAAAATACTTCGGGCGGCACCGTTTTTTCAATTTTAACCAGGTATCGGGATTGGATTCTGACCGAAAGCGCTCCATAAGCTTTGGTTCCGGAGCCGGCGGCCAGCCGTTCTGCCATCTCGCGCTGAAGCATGAATACCATCCGCTGCGGCGGATTGGCCAGTCCGGACATGATCGCAATGAATATCGAACTGATGGAATAGGGCAGATTGGCAATCGCCGCAAACGCGTTTCCCGGAGGAAACAGTGCCGCGTAATCGACGTGGCAGGCATCGGCTTCGATCAGTCGGAAGCGTTCGGAATTGAGATGTCCGCGCAGATATTCAGCAATCCGGTGGTCGAATTCCACCGCGGTTACCCGCGCGCCGGCTTCCAGCAGCCGGCGGGTGAGGACGCCGAACCCCGGGCCGACCTCCAGCACTTCCTCGCCGGGGAGGGGGGCGCCGAGCCGGACAATTGATTCCAGCAGGTTGCCGTCGAGCAGAAAATTCTGGCCCAGGCCGCGGCCCGGGCGCATGCCCATGGCTTCAAGTTCGCGGAGCAGCTGTTGCTTGTTCATGACCGCCGCAGGTGGTTTCAGTGACCGCAGCCGCAGCCGCCGCAGCAGTGATGGGTGCCGGCGGAGGGGCAGTCCCGGCGGGCGGCGCAGCCGGCCGGTCCGGTATGGGTGATGGCGCCAATCCGGTTCTGGGCGCGTTCAAGATCGGCCGATCCGCATTCCGGGCAGACGGCCTCGGAATCGAAACGGGCGAGCAGGAGTTCAAATTCGGCCTGACACTTCCGGCATTGATAACGAAACAGCGGCATAGCGAGTATTCCTTTCCGATCACTGGAATTTGAAAAGTTTCCGGTTAAGAGGGGAAACCGGTCATTTGAAGCCGGTCCGGTCGACGATCAGCACCGCCTGTTTTTTGACGCGGCGCCTGGAAAAAGTCAGCAGATAAACATTGGCCCGGTGATCGATCAGCACCGCTTCGGCTTCCGCAGCGCCCCGGGCGAAAATCCGGAACACCCCGTTGCGGTTGTCCGGTCGCAGCTTGCCCGGAATCACCGTTTTGCCGGGTTCGGTCGCCGGCAGGCTGAACGGACAAAAGCCGTCGACCGCACGGTTGCCGATGAGCAGCAGATTGGCCGCCTGATGGAAACAGCCAGGTGCGGCGTCGGCGGCGAGCAGCGGCAGATCGGAGTCGCCGGCGATCAGACGGGCGGCGCCGCCGGTTTCGAGCAGAACCGCGCCGGAGGCGTCCGGGGTAACCGCCAGACCGTGGTCGGGGTTGAACCCGGAGGGAAGCGGACGGCTGGACGCCAGAACCGGTTTGGCATTCCGGATGACCCGGTAAATTTCCAGCCGCCCGGGGCCGAATACCGTCAGTCTGCTCCCGTCCGGGGCGGCCAGCAGCTTCGGAGTGGCCAGCTGGCTGCGGACCGGAATCGGCGGCGTCGCCGGATTGGCCGGATCAAACTGGTAAAAGTCATGGTTGGCGGCGGCGGTCCACAGCCCGGACTCCGTCGCTGCCACGTCCAGCACGGAGAAGGCCAGCGGTCCGGATTCGGCGACGATCCGGCCGGTGTTCAGGCTGATCCGCAGCAGCTGGTCGGCTCCGCCCTCCTGTCCCTGGGCCACCGCCCACAGTTCGTCGTTTTCTCCCGGAATGAAACCGATTCGGATCAGACGCCGCCGTTCAATTTCCCAGCTGCTGACAATGCGTCCGCCGTACAGGTCGACCAGCAGCAGGCGTGTGGAGTTCAACGCCCCGGCGCCGCCGATGCGTTCCGCCAGCACCAGCAGACTTTCGTCGGGTGAAAGGGCGGCATCCAGCAAATCGGCTCCGCCGGTGACCCGGCTGGTGTCCGGAGACGGCGTCCAGCGGAACACCCGGCCGGGTCTGGCCAGACGGGCCGCCGCCATTCCGGCCGGAGCTCCGGAGGCGGAGGCCCCCGGCAGTTTGGCCTCGATCAGTTTTCCGGTGGGAGTCACCCGGCGGATTTCCGGCTGGTCATCGGTATGAATTCGCGGCGGCAGCATGACGGCGGAACCGGATTCGGCCCAGCCCGACAGCGCAACGGCGGCGGCGGCAAGCACCGACGGCATTTTTTTCATGAGAGTTTCTCCCTTCGCTGATCGATTGGAACGGGCGGCCGGCAGCGGAGCCGGGCGCGTTCCGCTCCCGACAGGATCGGCCGGGCCTCCGGCCGCATCCCGGAAGCGTACATTCCGTCGACCACATAATATAGCCGCGCCGGCCGGCAATATCAAGCCGCAGTCTCCGATGGCCGGAACCGGAACTTGACCAATGCCGTCGCCGGAGTTATATTGTCGCCATGACTGACAGCTGATATAAAAAAGAGGGAGCGGCGGCATATGGCGGTGCGGAAAAATTTTCTCGACCGTTTCAGCGAGCGATTTGAGGATCTCGACGCTTCCAGCCGGCAGGCTTATATTCTGCGGCTGGTGCGGGAACGCGGTTTTTTTGAAACAGTGTTCAATTCCGTGGATGAGGGCATTCTGGTTATCGACCGGCGGCTCCGGCTGCGTTATTTCAACCGGGCTGCCCGGGAACTGCTGGCGCTGCCGGACGACTGGGAGAAACTGCGGGCGCCGCAGCTGATGCAGGGGGTGGACTGGCGGCGGATTCTGCAGGAGGACGAGGAGGAGTGGAGCCGGGTGGCCCGCCAGGAGCTGGAACTGCTTTATCCTGAGCATCGCTATATTCAGCTTTATCTGGTTCCGCTGCCGGAGGACTCCGGACTGGCGGCGGTGATGCTGCGCGACGTGACCGCCGCGCGGACCCGTACCATGGATGAAATGGCCAGTCAGACCGGTAAAGCAGTGTCATTGTTGGCGGCCGGTGTGGCTCATGAAATCGGCAATCCGCTCAACAGTCTTTATCTCAATCTCCAGCTGCTGGAGCGCGAACTGGGAGATCCGGAGGGGGCTGATGCCGACGCGGCCGCCATGATCCGGGTCTGCAAGAGCGAGGTGGAGCGTCTGGACAGCATTGTTCACGGTTTTCTCACGGCGTTGCGACCTGGGAAACCGGTGTTCGCCCCGGTGGATTTGAGCGGAGTGATCGTGGAAGTGCTCAATTTCATGCGTCCGGAAATTGAAGCGCGTCGAGTTGAGGTCAAATGCGCCTGGGCCGAAGCGCTGCCGCCGGTTTCCGGAGACGCCGCCCAGCTCAAACAGGCGTTTTACAACATCATCCGCAACGCGGTTCAGGCCATGACCAACGGCGGGGAGCTGAATATTTTCGGTTACGTCGACAACGGTTTCTGGGTGGCGGAGTTCGCCGATTCCGGACGCGGGGTGCGACCCGAGGAACTCAAGACCATGTTTGAAGCTTTCCGCAGCAACCGGTCCGGCGGCAACGGCATCGGAACCATGGTCATTGAACGGGTATGTCGGGAACACGGTGCTGAATTCGGACTGGTTTCCCGACCGGGACGCGGCACCGTGTTTCAGGTCCGGTTCCCGCTGGGCGGTCGGCGCATGAGGATGATTGCCGAGGAGGCCGGCAGTTCCGGCCGCGACTGATTCCGGGCGGCATGGATCCGGACCGGGGCGGGGCGGAGCTGGTCCGGCGCGATTTCATATTGTAAAAATATGGTAAGAATATTGTAATTATCTGAAAGCGGTGGTATATTCTTCGTCCTCATCTTTTTTATCCGGGTCTGACAGAAAATTTGGAGCGGTATGGACGAACGGGACCTTATAGCAAAAGATTTCTGCGGCAATCTGATTGCCGCCGCCGATGCCTTGCGCGAAGCAGTGGTGTTCACCCACCCCGAGGTGAAACCTGAAAAAATGATGGCGCTCACATTGAGCCAGGAGCGCCTGCTCAAAACCGTGCGGCGACTGACGGTTGAACACCCTGACGGCGTGCCGCTCAAAATGGTTGCGGACCGGTTGCAGCTCTCGGCCAGCGCGGTTTCGATCATGGTGGATCTGATGGTGACCAGGGGCGAGCTTGAGCGCAATTCCGACCAGCGCGACCGGCGGGTGGTGCTGATCCGGCTGTCGGAGTCCGGTCGCCGGATTGTGGCGGAGTTTGAACGGGCGTTCAGTCGGATTGCCGGCAATTTCCTGGGCGAGGTTCCGCTGGACAACCAGAAGCGCATGGTGAACTTCCTTAAGGATTTCATCCGGTATGTCAATGCGTACCGTGACGAACAGTGAAAATTCGGAGTGCTGAAAATCATGGATGTGTGCAAATACAGTTTCTTAGGTCGCGGCACAATGCTGGCCGCCGTCCTGTTCGGATGTGCCGCCGGAGCTGCCGAGGCCAGGCGCGAGATGCCCCCGGCGGTGGTTCAGGTGGATACCGTCGGTGAGATGACGGCCGGCGAAAACAAAAAATATGTCGGCCTCATCAAAGCGGTTTATGATGTGGGACTGATCGCCCGGGTTTCCGGCAATATCATGAAGCAGAACGTCCCCCATGGCGCCTTTGTCGAAAAGGATCAGGTGCTGTTTGAACTGGAGGACACCACCTATCGGGCGGCGGTCGATGCCGCTCGCGGCAAGGTGCAGCAGTGGGAGGCCGAAGTCAACTACGCCGAATGCAATCTTCAGCGTCACACCACCCTCAAAACCCAGCAGGCGGTGGCGGTCAGTTCCTACGAAGAGGCGGTCCGGGTGGCTGAAACCGCCAAGGCTCAGCTGGCTCAGGCGCGGGCGGCGCTGGTCGAGGCCGAGGATAATCTCCAGTACACCCGGGTGAGGTCTCCGGTCAAGGGGCGCATGGGCAAGGGGACCTATTCGCCCGGCAATTATGTGACTGCCAACTCCAGCCGGCTGGCGACCGTGGTGTCGATTGACCCGGTCAACGTGGATTTTGCGATCAGCCAGCGGGATTTTCTGGCACTGTTCGGTTCCATTGACGCCACCCGGCAATACGCGGATATCCGGTTGGTATTGGCGGATGGTTCAAATTATCCGGGGCGCGGCCGGGTGGTATTCGTCGACAACAAAGTGGATTCCTCCACTGACACCCTGACCGTGCGGGCCGAATTCGACAACCCGGATTACAAACTCATTCCCGGTGGTCTGGTCAACGTTCTGCTCTCGCGTTCCGGACGCAAATATCCGGTGATTCCGGTAACGGCGGTCATGACCGACCGCGCCGGCAACTACGTTTATGTGGTCGGGCCGGACAGCACGGTGATTCGGCGCAACGTCAGGATGGGCAGCATTTCCGGAGAACATCAGGCGGTGCTGAGCGGCGTCAGAACCGGCGAGACGGTGATTTCCGACGGCATGCACAAAACCCGTCCCGGTTTTAAGGTCGAACCGGTGGCCAGCGGCGTCGCGGTCCGGAACGGGGAGAAGTAATACCGATGTTTTCCCAGATTTTCATTGACCGCCCCAAGCTGGCGATTGTCATTTCAGTGGTGACCGTGCTGGTCGGTCTGCTTTGCGTGTTTCAGGCGCCGATTGCCGAGTATCCGGAAATCGCTCCGCCGGCCATCACGGTCTGGGCCACCTATACCGGCGCCGGAAGCGAGGAGGTCGCCAATACGGTGGCGACGGTAATTGAGGAGCAGATGAACGGTTTGGAACATCTGCTCTATTTCACTTCGACGTCGAGCAATACGGGGACCTATTCTCTGGAACTCACTTTCAAAAGCGGCATCGACACCGACATCGCCCAGGTCAACGTTCAGAACGCGGTCCGGCGGGCGGAGCCGATGCTTCCGCAGGTGGTCAAGGACAACGGGATCAAAATTTTCAAGCGGTCCAGCGACATGCTGTCGGCATACAGTTTCACGACGGACGGCAGCGAGGTCTCGCTGATCGGACTTTCCAACTTCATCCGCACCAACATTCGCGATCCGATGTCGCGGGTGGATGGCATCAGCGAAGTCAACATCATGGGTGAGCGCAACTATTCGATGCGCATCTGGCTGGATCCGGTGCACATGTCGGCGTTGCAGATCAAGCCCGAGGATGTTGCCGCTGCCGTACAGTCCCAGAATGTTCAGGCGGCTGCCGGCGCGGTCGGAGTTGAGAGCAGCAATGACTTCATCCAGCTCAAGGTCAATGCGCTGGGCCGGCTGAAAACGGTGGAGGAATTCGGTAATATTGTGGTCCGCTCCGGCGAGAACGGTTCCCAGGTGATGCTGCGGGACATCGCCCGGATTGAGCTGGGCGCCGAAAATTACACCCACAACAGTTCCTACAACGGCGACGGTTCCATCGGCATGATCATTTACCGCAACACCGATGCCAATGCGATTGACGTGGTGAACCGGGCCAATGCCCTGCTTGAGAGCCTCCGGCCGAGTTTTCCCCGGGGGGTGGATTACCACATCGCCTACGATCCCACCAAGTACATCCGCATTTCAATGCGGGAGATTGCCGAAACCCTGGTGCTGACCCTGGTGCTGGTGGTGGCGATCACCTACGTTTTTCTGCAGGACTGGCGGGCGACGCTGATTCCGAGTCTGACCATTCCGGTTTCGCTGATCGGGACATTTATTTTTCTGATTCCGCTGGGATTTTCGATTAATCTGCTCACCATGTTCGGATTGATTCTGGTTATCGGCTCGCTGGTGGACGATGCCATCGTCGTCACCGAAAACTGCATGCGCATTATTGAAGAGGAACATCTGCCGCCCAAGGAAGCCGCCTCCAAAAGCATGAAACAGATTACCGGGGCGATTATCGCCACCACCCTTGTGGTGGTTGCCATCTATGCTCCGGTGGCGTTCTACGGAGGCATGGTCGGAACGATTTATCTGCAGTTCGCGGTGACGATGTGCATTGCGCTCTGCCTGTCGACGGTCAACGCCCTGACGCTCAGTCCGGCGCTCTGCGGACTGCTGCTGCGGAACAAGCCGCCGGCTGCCAATCCGCTGTTCCGCGGATTCAACCGGATGTTGGACTGGAGCCGTCGCGGGTATCTGTCGATTTCGGGTTTTCTGCTGCGTTACCTGATTTTTGCGGTGTTGATTTTTGCGGCGGTTATTTTCGGCAACGTATTCTTTTACCGCAGCATCCACTCGTCGTTTCTGCCTGACGAGGACAAGGGGGCGCTGCTGTGTTCGGTTGAACTTCCGCCGGGAGCGTCGCTCAACCGGACCACCCGGGCGCAGGATCAGGTGGAGACGTTGGTGCGCGGGATTCCCGGAGTTGAAAACGTGATGTCGATCAGCGGGTTCAGTTTCACCGCCGGTGTCGGCGAAAATGTCGGCGCTTCAATCATTTCGCTCTCGGACTGGAGTGAACGCCGGACGCCGGAACTTCAGATTGCCAGCATCCAGCAGAAAATTCAGGCGGCGGTTTCCCGGATTCCTTCGGCCCGGGTCATGGTGTTCCAGCCGCCGGCCATTATGGGGCTGGGGGCGACCGGAGGAGTGACTTTCATGCTTTCCAACACCGGCGAACCCGATGCCCAGGAGCTTTTCAACGCCATGGTCGTCATGCTGGGTGAAATCAATTCCTGGCCGGAAGTCATGAGCGCTTTCAGCAGTTATGAGGCGGGGACTCCCCAGGTGTTCCTCAACATCGACCGGAACAAGGCCGAGGCAATGGGGGTGCCGGTCAGCCGGATTTTCACCACGCTGCAGAGCAAGCTGGCCTCCAGTTACATCAACGATTTCAACCTGCGCGGTTATTCATTCAAGGTCAAGATGCAGGCCGAGGCCGGGGATCGTTCCACGCTCGACGACATTTCCCAGCTCATGGTACAGAATGATTCCGGCAAAATGGTTCCGCTCAGCAGTTTCGCCGAGATCGAGCACATGGCCGGTCCGCGGCTGATCACCCGTTTCAACCAGAACATGTCGGCCAAGATCTTTGTGCAGGGCATGCCCGGAGTAAGCAGTTCGTTTCTGATGAAAAAGATTGAGACCGCGCTGCGGGATAAACTGCCGCGGGAGTACGCGGTCAACTGGGTGGATATGAGTTATCAGGAGCGCGGCAACGAGGGGCGAATTGTGATTCTGCTGGCGTTCGCGCTGATTTTCGGCTATTTGTTTCTGGTGGGACAGTATGAGAGCTGGACCATTCCGATGCCGGTGGTGGCGTCATTTGCGGTGGCGATGCTGGGCGGTTTCCTGGGGTTGCTGCTGTCGGGAATGGATTTCAGTATTTATGCTCAGTTGGGCATTGTGATGCTGATCGGACTCTCCTGCAAGAACGCGATTCTGATGGTCGAGTTTTCCAAGCAGGAGCGCGAGGCGGGTCGGTCGATCAACACGGCGGCGCAGCAGGGGTTCAGTCAGCGCTACCGGGCGGTGCTGATGACGGCCTGGTCGTTTGTCATCGGGGTGTTCCCGATGGTGGTGGCCACCGGCGCCGGTGCCGGGAGCCGCCGGGCGATCGGCGTAACCACTTTTTACGGTATGCTGCTGGCGACGGTGCTCGGAATCGTGCTGATTCCGCCGTCTTATGCGTTTTTCCAGCGCAACCGCGAACGGATGCTGTCCTGGTTTCACGGCCGGCGCTACCGGGAACAGGATCAGCCATGATTACCGGCGGCGTCAAGTTCCTGACGGTTGCGGCGCTGACGGTGCTGGCAGGGGCGGGAGCCGCCGCGGCTGACGACCCGGAACAGCTGCGGCTGATGAGCGAAAACGCCGAATTGCGCCGCCGGATTGCGGTTCTGGAGTCTGAAACCGACGACCTGAGGGAACGGCTGACCCGGAACGACGCTTCGTTGCGGCAGCTGCGTACCTGGCTGGCGCAGCTGGCGGTCGATGGAAAGATGCTTTCTCCGGAGCGCCGGGAAGAACGCCTCGGATTGATGCTGGTGGCAGTGATCCGGAGCGGTCTTGAATTGACAATGAGCTGCGATGCGGTGCTGTCCGAGGTTCGGGAGCTTGGCGATGCGCTGGCGTCGGATCCGGTGCGCCGGGCGCAGCTGGATTTGCGGCTGGAAGCGTTGGAGCGGGCTGTGCGCCGGTTTAACGCGGCGACCGTGGCGGCGGAAGCTCCGCGCCTGTCCCGCTGCCGGATCTTGAAAATTGACCGTGACCTCGGTGTGGTGATTTTATCCGTGGGATCGGCTCAGGGAGCTTTCAGCGGCATGATATACACCGCCAACGGGGTTGAACTCAAGCTGATCGGGGTGCGTCCGCATGCGTCGGCGGCGACGGTGACCCGCGGTGACCCGGGTAGGCTTGCTCCGGGCATGGAAGCCGTCACCGGCACCGGTACCGGACAGCTGCCCCGTCTGATGCTGTTTCCTGAACTCCGGAATCCGGCTCCGCGGCGCTGACCCGGGCGGCGATGGCCCCGGCCGGCGGGCCGGCTCCCCCTTTGTTCCGTACTCGCGCCGGGGATCAGCCTGTCCGGTGGTCAGAAACAGCGCCTGGCCCCTTTGTTCCGTACTCGCGCCGGGGATCAGCGATTCACGCTGGGCGCAACGGCTCCCCTTTGTTCCGGGCTACTCACCGGTGGTGCGGCCGGTTTTGCAGAAGTTTTCCGCCATCCTGACCAGATACGACAAGTCGAGCTTGCCGCTGCCGAGCAGCGGCAGATGTTCGACCCGCACGAAGTTCTCAACCTTGGGTATCCATAAGTTGGGAATGCCGCGCTTGCGCAGCTGACGTACCAGGTCGTCCGGATCCAGCCGTTCGGGGTCGGTGTAGAACACCACCAGTTTTTCTCCCCGCCGGGGATCCTCCCCGCCGCAGACCGCCACCAGTCGGTCATCCGGCAGCAGAATGTTGTTGATTTCACGTTCAACCAGTTCGTGGGGAACCATTTCCCCGGCGATTTTGCTGAAGCGCGACAGCCGTCCGGTAATGGTGATGAAGCCGTTGCGGTTCATGTGGGCAATATCACCGGTGACGTACCAGCCGTCCCGGATGACCTCCCGGGTTTTCTCCGGTTCGTTCAGGTAGCCGCGCATGACGATGGCGCCTTTGACAATCAGCAGGCCGTCGGTATCCTCCGGCAGGAGTTCAAACGTCGAGGGATCGACAATTTTGACGCAGACTCCGGTGATCGGCGGTCCGATGCTGCCGCGTTCGGCCACCTCCACGCCCATTTCCATACGCGAATTGGCCAGGTTGATCGAGACGATCGGCGACAGTTCGGTGCAGCCGTAACCCTCGGCGATGCGCAGTCCGGTCAGCGCGTAGAATCGGTCGGCCACGTCGTCGCGGAGTTTTTCCGCTCCGGTGATGACCAGGCGCAGGGAACGGAAGTCGTTTTTGTCGCAGCGCCGCATGTAAAGCTGGAGAAATCCCGGCGTGGCGGCCATGACCGTGACTTTGGCCTCGCGCAAAACCGTACCCGCGGCATGACCGTCAAGCGCGTTGGGGATCATCACCACCCTGGCGCCGGTCATCAGAGGCAGCCACATGCAGACGTTGAGTCCGAACGAGTGGAAAATCGGCAGATTGCCGATGATGATGTCCTGTTTGGTCCAGCCGATGTTGGTCAACTCAGAGGCGACGTCGGCGTTTATGTTGTGGTGGGTCAGCATGACGCCCTTGGGCAGTCCGGTTGATCCGCTGGAAAAAATCAGTGCGGCATTGCAGTTGACGTCATTCCAGTTTTCCGGGGAAACCAGCTTCATGAGTTCCCGGGAACTGAGCAGCAGACAGCCGAGAGTCCAGGTCAGCCGGCGGAAGAATGGGGCAATATGCGGAGCCGCGTCCTCAATGAAGACCATTTCGGGCATAATTTCAACATTGACTTTTTCCAGAAAAGCCCGACTGGTAACGATATGCCGGATTCCGGCCTGTTTTATGGCGTGCCGGTTGGCTTCGCGCGAGGCGGTGTAATTCATGACGGCCGGACAGCGACCGGCCATCATGACTGCCGTCAGCACGGTGGTGGAGAGTACGCCGTTCGGGAGCATGAGTCCGATGTATTCCTCGTCGGCGGCGGCCAGCCGCCGCAGGTGGCGGCTGATCAGGATGGCCCGGAGCAGAACTGAAAAGTTGGCCGGTTTCCGCCAGTTGCCGCCGTCGTACTCCTGAAGGCAGCGCCCCAGGGGTTTGCGCTTGCAGATGAATGCCAGCTGGGAGTGGAAAGGACGTTCCTCCGCCGTCGGCACCAGTTCGGTTTCGGCGGCGAGTTCCGACAGTATGATGCGGATTTCATAGGCCGACGTGTTTCTGGGAATCGGATTGCCCACCGTGACCGAGGCCGGATGGGGCAGTTCATTGGGCCAGCGCAGCTTGAACTTGCCGTAATAGCAGGAGAAAATGCTGCCCCAGGTCATGCCGATACGCACCGGAATAACCGGCACCGGAACGTCATCCGGAATCATTTCCGTCAGGCCGTTGCTGAAGCCCGACATTATGCCGTTGCGGGTGATGTCGCCTTCCGGAAAAACGCAGATGATTTCGCCTTTGCGCAGCAGATCGCGGGTCGTCTGGAAGAGCTGACGGAGCCGTTTGGGTTTGCCGTTGGTAACCTCAATAAAGCCCACCGAGCGGTAGAGCGGATAGAGCAGGGGATAACGGTAGTAACTCTCGTGCATCATGAACCGGATCGGCCGGGTGGTGCAGGCGGAAATAAACAGCATGTCGACAAAGGAGGCCCGGTTGGCCACCAGCAGAGCCGGTCCTTCCTCGGGGATGCGTTCGGCGTTGTAGGTCCGGAGCCGGTAAAGGGAGCGCAGCAGCATGCGCATGAGCATGCGCAGCAGAAACTGCGGCATGAAAAAGAAGGTAATTCCCGCCAGGGCGGCGGACACCAGCGCCAGCGCCAGCGTCACCGGGAAGATCGCCACCTGATAGTGGTACATGAGCGCGGAAAGCGTGATGGCCAGCAGAATCCCCAGTCCGAAAGGAAAATAAAACCAGCTGAAGAAAGCCGAACGCAATTCCCGCCGCACAAAATACTCCTGGTAAGCCTGCATCGGCACTACCATGACACCGGCGAAAAAGCCGAATATAAACAGCAGCAGAGCCAGCAGGCCGCTTTCAATGAATACGTCGGAGTACAACGGCAGAGTCCCGATCAGCAGTGCGGCGATGGTCATGGCGGTGACGGCCGGGGGAACCAGTCCGATTTCGACGTTATGCTTGGAGCGCCAGCCTGAAACAATGCAGCCGACTCCGCCGCCGATGATCGGCGCGGCCATGATGGAGTACTGCTTGAGCTGGGTGTTCATATCGGGAGCGAACTGCTGTTCGAGATATTGGATGGCCATGGCGGTGATGAAGATGATCGAACCGAAAATGTAACTTTCCCCCATGCCGGTCAGCACCAGCTCCCGGTAGCGCGGCTGGCGGCGCAGCGTGTCGAGCCACTGAATCGGCAGTTCCGCAAAGCGCACCAGCCGCTGCTGCGGCAGATTTGGATCGATTTTGGCGGCGGTCAGCGTGGCGGCGGCTGCGCAGAGCACCGCGAAGAGTCCGGGCAGTTCAGGATTCACTCCGCATATCGCAACCACGTTGTAAGCGACGACCGCGCACACCGTACCGACCACAATGCCGAAAAAGGTGGCGGATTCTGTTACACCGCTGGTCCAGGACAGCATGGCTTTGGGCAGGGCCGAGGCGGAATAGGTTTTCAGGGCCGGACGGTAGATGGAGTAGTCCACCCCCAGCAGAACGATGGCGGTCAGCACCGGCATCACCCCGGCGGATTTCATTCCGGCCAGCGCGATCATTCCGGCAAGCATGAGCAGTATTTCGGCCGCTTTGGCAAAAACAATGACATTGCGGGTGGAAAAGCGGGTGTTCAGAAACTGGGCGGGCAGTCCGGTAAAAAGCAGCGGCAGCGCGAAGAGTCCGGCTACGAACAGCATGTTCATGGCCTGCTGCTCAAAAAGCGGCTGATTGTGGTAAATCCGAAGCGTGGCGTAAGCGCAGAAGAAAAACAGGTTGAAAACGCTTAAGAAATTGGTTCCGGCAATTGCCGACAACCTCAGCGGCACGGTTTTGTTGATCATTTAACTCTCCATGAAACGGGCTGCAGTCGGATCCCTGGGGGGCTGACACAGTGCCGCCGCGTCAGCCCCATAATATACCACCGGAAAGCCGGCTTTTCAATCAGTCGGATCGGTCCGGCCGGTCCGGTCAGCATTTTTTGAGCCGATAGGCGCCGCCGGGGGCGTCCTCGATAGTGAAGCCGAGGCGGGCGATCTCGTCACGAAGCCGGTCGCTCTCGGCGAAATTCCGGGCTTTGCGGGCGGCGGCGCGCTGCTCGGCCAGCGCCGTCACCTCCGCCGGAATGGCCGCTCCGGCGCGGACGCGGTCCACTTCCAGGCAGCCGATGACCCGGTCGAACTCCCGGAACGCCGCCAGCACGGACCCGGCTCCGGCCGCCGACAGCGTACCTGAATCCGCCAGCTTGTTGGCGGTTTTGGAGAGTTCAAAGAGCGCGGCAATGGCGGCGGCGGTATTGAGATCATCGGCCAGGGCGGAACGGAAATGCCCGAGCGCGGCGGTGACCGCCGCCGCGATTTCCGCGCCGTCTCCGTGAGCCTCAATTTCGCGCATGCGCTGAAACATGGCGTCAAACCTGGCGAGGGTTTCCCGGCTCTGCTCCAATGCGTCAAATGTGAAGTTGAGCTTCTTGCGGTAGTGGGCGCCGATCAGCACCCAGCGGATTTCGCGGCCGCTCCAGCCTTTGGCGCGCAGGTCGCGCAGCGTGTAGAAATTGCCCAGCGATTTGGACATCTTCTCACCGTTGAGCATGAGATGTTCGCAGTGCAGCCAGTAGTTCACCCATTTGCCGCCGAAAGCGGCCTCGCTCTGGGCGATTTCGTCCTCATGGTGGGGAAACATGTTGTCAACCCCGCCGGTGTGAATGTCGAAATGATGCCCGAGGTATTCGCAGGACATGGCGCTGCATTCGATGTGCCATCCCGGCCGGCCGCGTCCCCACGGACTCTCCCAGCCGACGTCGCCGTCAGCTTCATCCCAGGCTTTCCACAGAGCGAAGTCGGCGACGGAATCCTTGGCGTACTCATCGGCGTTGATGCGCACGCCGGCCCGCTGATTTTCCCGGTCGATCCGGGCAAGTCTGCCGTAGTCCGGGAATTTGTCGATGGAAAAATAGACGCATTTATCCTCCGACTGATAAGCGTATCCCCGCTGCATCAGCACTTCGATCAGCTCAATCATCTGGGCGATGTGGTCGGTGGCCGCCGGATAAACTTCGGCCGGTTCGATGAAGAGGCTCCGGATGTCCTCAAAAAATGCCTCCTTGTATTTGGCCGTGAACTCGCGCAGCGGCAGTCCGGCGGCGCGGGAATCCCGGATGGTTTTATCGTCAACATCGGTCAGATTCATCACCTGCCGCACCCGGTATCCGAAAAACTCCAGGGTCCGGCGCAGCACATCCTCAAAAACATAGGCGCGGAAGTTGCCGATATGTGCAAAGTTGTAGACCGTGGGCCCGCAGGTGTACATGCCGACTTCGCCCGGGACGAGCGGGTGGAACGGCATCACCCGCCGCTCCAGGGTATTGAAGAAACGCAGTTCCATAACAAACCTCAGTAAGCTCCGCCGCAGCCGGGCCGGATGCCAAAAAAAATAAATTTATATAATTTATCGCAAATCGTGCGGTTTTTCAAGTTGGATGCCCGAGTCGGAGAACGGCACCGGTCACGGAGCCGGTTCCGGGGACCGAGGGGACAGGAGGCGGTCCATGCCGCCGCTCCGGAAGCCTTCGAGGTCGAGCGTGACGTAATGGAATCCCAGTTCCCGGAGCGCGGCGGAAATGGCGGCGTGCTGTTCAACGGCGGTGCTGAAACAGGCCGGTGGAATTTCAATTCTGGCAATGACGGCGGCGTGAATCCGGAGCCGCAGGTCGGCGGGTTCCGGGAAAAAGCCTCTCAGTATCCGCTCTCCGGCGGCGGCGCGCTGCAACAGTTCCGGAGTCAGCCGGACTCCATATTCGAACCGGGTGGCCAGGCAGGGCGCGGCGGGGCGGGCGGCGCTGGAAAGTCCCAGTCCGGCGGCGATCCGGCGCACGTCGGCCTTGGTCATTCCGAGCTCCGCGAGCGGTGACTTTATTCCCAGTTCCCGGAGGGCGCGGCGGCCGGGACGGTAAACCTGCAGGTCGTCGGCATTGGTCCCGTCGATGACGGCCGCCAGTCCGGCCGTGGCGGCCGCGGCGATGATCCGTGAGAAGAATTCGCGCTTGCAGTGATAGCACCGGTCGGGCGGGTTGTCGGCAATGGCCGGGAGCCTCAACGGATCATAATCAAATACCGTCAGTTCGACTCCGGCCGCGGCGGCGGCGTGTTCGGCCTCGCGCAGTTCGGCATCGCTCTGCAGGGGGGAATGCATATTGACGGCCAGCAGCCGGAACGGAAAGCTGCTGCGCAGCTCTGCGAGCGCAGCCAGCAGCAGGGCGCTGTCCACTCCGCCGGAGAACGCCAGCACCACTCCGCCGCCGAGCAGGGGCCGCAGATGATTTTTCAGTTTCTCGTAGTCAGTCAAGAGGTCCTCCGTAATTGAAAATCGCTGCCGGTGCGGCGGCACGTCAAGGTATGGTCAACGGTCAGGATTGCTGCCGGGCCGGTTCCGGGTGGTCAAGGTGAACGTCGAGCCGGTTATAGGGAATTTCAATGCCGCGGGCGGCGAAAAGTTCCACGATTTTTTCCCGCAGGTCAGAAAAAATTCGGGTCTGTTCTCCGGAGTGAATCCAAAACCGCAGGGCGAACTGAATAGAGCTGTCACTGAATTGAATGCAGTGTACTTCCGGGGGCGGATTGCTGTAAACCTCCCGGACCGCCGCCGCAGCGTCCAGCATGGTCTGCCTGACCAGTTTGAGGTCGGAGCCGTAGGCGACCCCGACGGTGAGGTCGTGGCGCATGCGGTGTCCTTTGCGGGTGCAGTTGCGGAAATCCTTGGACAGCACATTGGTGTTTGGCAGCGTGATGATGGTGCCGTCAAAGGTTTCAATCACGGTGGCGCGGAAGCTGACGGTGCGCACTACTCCCTCGTTGCCGTCAAATTCGATTTCGTCGCCGGGGCGTACTTGCTGGCCGATCAGCAGGATGATGCCGGAGATGAAATTTTCGAGCACTTCCTTGAGCGCGAAACCGAAGCCGACGCTGAAGCCTCCGAGAATGACCAGCACACTTGAATATTCCACCCGGCAGACCAGCAACACGAACACCGCGAACACGATCCACACAATGTAAGTTCCGAGAGTCAGAAACGACGACACTTTGCCGAAGTCGGCGGAATCCTTCCACAATTTGAAGACCAGCGCCTTGGCAAAAGCGGTCACAAACAACACCACAAAAACGGCTATCGTGATGACCGTGAGATCCATTATGCTGAATTCCAGTATGTTGTGAATATTTATATCTGCCGATGTCCAGTGAGATAGCCAGTCCCGCAGATGATACATATTGGATATGTCGCTGATCACAATGCCGATGCCGCCGATCCAGAGCAGCGGCAGAACAAGGTGGAACAATATCATGTTGGTCACCTGGTTTCGATCCTTTTTCGTACGGTTCAAAATCAGGCGGCTGAGTGCGACCGTGATCTGGAACATTCCGAGAACGACAAAGCCATTGAGCATCATAGTGAAGCCGATGTACAGGAATCCGATGCTGGCCAGAATGGTCTCAGCGGCAACGCCGGCGATTGAGGTCCATGCCATTGCCAGGTCGAACGCCGGGTAGGAATCGCGGCACAACAGCAGCAGCGCGGCCGCCGCAGTCAGCAGATTGATCGGTACGGTGATCAGCATCAGAGGCTGATAGGGGGCGACGCAGGCAAAAAGCAGAACGGCCAGAAAGTTTTGCAGAATGAAAGGTGTATACAGCAGCAGACAGCGTTTCAGATTCTTCCGTTCCACCCGCAGTGTAATAGCCAGCAGCAGCAGGGCGCCGGCGGCAATGGATTGGCTGAACTGATGGATTTGCGCTTCATAGCTGAGCGGCGCCCGGTATTGATACAGATAAAGCGCCGCGGCCACCGCCAGCAGAAAGCCGATCAGGGGGAAGATCCGGGACTTTCTGAAGTTTTCAGGGAATTTCGACTGCCTGATGATCCAGGGATAGATCCAGCGCGGTCCGGCGATCAGCATCAGTACCGCCAGCGGCAGAGCAAAGAGCAGAAAGTGCCCGGTCAAGTTGACAATCGTGTGAAAACTCAACCCGTGCCAAGTGTCGGAAAAGGAATAATACCAGTAGATGAAAACCACTTTCCATCCCGGCAGCAGTTGCCAAAAGGTAGTCTGGCGGGAAAAGAAAATGTTGTCAATGGTCTGGTTGCGGGCTTCGGCAGCCCTGGCGGCCAAACGGTCGAGCTGCTCGGCCAGCTTGGTGTCGAGCAGCTCATCGATTCTGGCATTGATGTTTTCGGCGGTATCCCGGAAAGTCTGATACTTCCGCAGACAATTCTGAATCTCCCCGGCGTATTCGGCGTATTGGGGCAGAGCAGTCATGTTTTCGAGTTCGGTCCGGATGGCATCGGTGCGCCGCATCAGCAGCTGATTGGATTTGAAAATGCTTTGCAGAAAATCATAACGGTTGCGGAACAAGCCGCGGAGCTCGTCAATCTGCTGGCAGCGCAACGTGATTTCGAACACGTCCTCGGGGGTGCACAGCGAGAGCAGAAAGTCCAGTTCATCCGCCTGACGCCGGATACTGCGGTTGAACTCCCGGTAGGCGTTTATTTCGTTCTGGCCGGAATGAAAATAGTTTTTCAGCAGAAGGTCCGCCCGCGTGATCCGGGAATTGAGTCGGGAGAGAATGGATTTCCAGCTCTCGGTCTGCCCGATAATGATCTTTTCTTCAGCTGAGGCATCCGGGAGAACTTCCGCAATTATCCCGTTCGAATTGTTTTCGGCGCAAAGCCGGCCCATGCCGGAGAAAATCGTCAGACATGCGGTAAATAGAACTGCGCAG
>CASFVA010000020.1 GCA_949298075.1 uncultured Lentisphaeria bacterium | reverse complement strand
GGGAACTTGAACACTACAGATCCGTCGCACAGTCGCGGAAACAGTTTTTCCATCCCGGCCAGAACCTCCAGCTCAAACTCCGCACGCTTTGCCACTGGCAAAGTCTGCAGGTATGGACGAAGTCCGGTTCCCCGATACCATTGCAATACAGCCAGCGGCGACTCAAGGATATGAAAGTAGTCACACTCCCACATTGAAAAATCTCCGGCATAAGTCTGCAGCAGCTCACAGTATTCCAATTCATCCAGAATATGAAACTGGCGGATTTCCGGAAAAAACGATGCCCATTGCCCCGAAGCTGTCAACTGCCGGAGAAAATCGTGAACCGGGGCCTTTTTCTGCAATGGAATTTGTACCGCCAATTCGCCGTCATCCGTCAACGCATCAAGCAGTTTTACCAGAAGATTCCGGTGATCAGGCACCCACTGCAGACACGCATTGGAAAAAACAACATCCCATCTGGCACCTAAATCCCGAAACGAACCGGAGGCGTCAAACAGCCTGAACCGTAAATCCGGATGATCCTGTCTGGCTTTTTCAATCATTGCCCGGGAATTGTCGACTCCCAGAAGTTCTGCCGCAGGAAAATATTTTTTCAAAACAGCCGTGCTGTTGCCCGGACCGCAACCCAGATCAAGCACCCGTTCAGGCGAGATTGCCGTAAGACGCCTTGCCAGATCAACTGCGGGTTGGGTTCGTTCTGCGGCAAATTTCAAATATTGTTCAGAATTCCAGTCCGGCATGCAAAATTCTCCTGACAGGTTGCGCAAATACGGTTTTCAGCCCGCATTTCCATGGCAATACGGATTCACGACGAAAATGATTATACTATAGTGCCGTCCGCAATAAAAAACAACCGGCGCGCCGGAAAAACGAAGGCATCGCCAATGTTTTCAACGCCGGGACGCTTCCCGCGAACGAACGCACATAAAAAAAAGCGCAGCCATGACCGCTGCGCATGATTTTTATGGCGGAGAGAGAGGGATTCGAACCCTCGGGAGCTTGCGCCCCGGCGGTTTTCAAGACCGCTGCCTTAAACCACTCGACCATCTCTCCGATGGAAAACTTATTTCAGTCCGTTCACCAGCAATTCCGTGACCGCCTTGGCAAACGCCGCCGGATCCGGCAGCGGACTGCCCTCGGCCAACAGCGCCTGATCGTAAAGCACCCGGGCATACTGTTTAAGCCGGGGGCTGGCGGCGTCCTTTTCCGCCTCGGCATTAAGCGCGGCGATCAGGGGGTGTTCCGGATTGAGTTCAAAGATCCGCTTGCTCACCGGAATCTGCTGATGCATGGCCCGGAAAAGCCGTTCAAGGTGCGGACTCATGGCGTTGCCTTCGGTGATGAGGCAGCAGGGGCTGTCGGTCAGACGGATCGAAAACCGCACCTCGCCCACGGAATCCGCAAATTCCTTCTTGAAAAACTCAACGAGCGCCGCGTACTGTTTGGCGGCGTTTTCAAGTTTTTCCCTGGCGCCGTCCACCTCAAAGTCGCCCTTGTCCACCGACTTGAAGTTCTTTTTCCGGTACTGGAACATCGACTGCATGATCCAGTCGTCAATCGGATCGGTCATGAACAGCACATCATAACCCTGCTTGCGGAAATATTCCAGCGCCGGCGAGGAGGCGACCGATTCACGCTTGTCCCCGGTGATGTAGTAAATTTCCTTCTGGCTTTCCGGCATGGCTTTGACGTATTCGTCGAGCGTAATGAACTTTCCGGGTTCGGAATTCATGCTCTCGTACATGACCAGGTCCTTGAGTTTCTCGGCATTCGTGAAATCGGTGTGAATGCCCTCCTTGAGGATTTTGCCGAATTCGCCGAAAAACTGATCGTAGGATTTCCGGTCGGTTTCGAGCAGTTTCTTCAACTCGGAAAGGATCTTCCCGGTAACCGCTTTCTCAATTTTAGCCAGCAGGGGATTGTCCTGCAGAATTTCCCGCGACACATTGAGCGGCAGATCGCTGGAATCGACGACGCCGCAGACAAAACGCAAATAGTCCGGAATCAGCTGTTTGCACTCGTCGGTGATGAAGACCCGCTTGACATAAAGCTGGAGTCCGCGTTTCTGAATCTCCGGCAGCAGCAGATTGAATGGAGCCTGCTTGGGCAGAAACAGCAGCGCCTTGAACTCGCTGGCGCCTTCGGCAGACAAATGAATCGCTTTCAGATATTCGGTGCCGCCGTAATTGGAAATATGGCTGTAAAAGCTCTTGTACTCGTCTTCAGTGACTTCGGACGGACGGCGCAGCCAGATCGCCTTCTGGGAATTGAGCACCTTGTCGGTCACGGTTTCGGATTTGTCCTCGTTGACCTTGACCTCCGGCATGATGATCGGATATTCGATGTAATCGGAATATTTGCGGATAATGCCCGAAATCTTCCAGCTGTCAAGGTACTCCGCGCATTCCGGCCGCAGATGCAGTTTGATTTCAGTGCCGGGCTCGGTGCGGTCGGCCGGTTCAGTGGTGAAACGTCCCTCGCCGGAGCTGCTCCAGAGCACCGCCGGAGCATCCGAACCGGATTTTTTCGTGACCAGCTCCACCTTCGAGGCCACCATGAACGCCGAGTAGAACCCCACGCCGAACTGACCGATCATTTCCGGAATGTTTCCGGCCTGGTCACCGCGCTCCTCCAGCATTTTGAGAAAAGCACGGGTGCCGCTCTTGGCGATGGTGCCGATGTTGTCGATGACTTCCTCCTCGGTCATGCCGATTCCGTTGTCGCTGACCGTGAGCGTGCCGGCGGCCTTGTCGGGCACAATACGGATCGCCCAGTCCCGGACCAGTTCGGGCCGGGTCAGGCTCTCAAAACGCGCCTTGTCGATGGCATCGGCGGCGTTGGCCACCAGTTCGCGCAGGAAAATGTCGCGGTTGGAATAGAGCGAATGAATCATCAGATCCAGCAGCTGCCGGATTTCAGTTTTGAACTCGCGGGATTTAGCCATGTTATCCTCCTCCTCGAAAAACCGCGGCCGCACCGGCGTCGCTCGCCGGCGCCGGATGCCGCCTCCATACCGGACCGCCGCCGGCGACAAACTCAGGTTCCGACCGGCGACACGTCCTGATGCATTTCATAATTTTACAGAATATAATTTTTTTGGCGAAAAATTCAAGCAGAAAACAGGGTTTTTGTTGCAAAAACGATAAAATTGCTGTATAATAGGACCGACTATCCTGTTCGGATCGTGAATTTATGTTGCTCGAGGATTTTATGAGCCAATTCGAAATCAATGACAAGCCCGCCGGCGGGGCGATTTCCGAAACGCTGCGCGAGCAGCTTCACCGGCGCGAGGCCCTCTGCCGGGAGCTGGAGGAACTGCCGCGGCAGATCCGCGGCGATTACGAGGCGCAGATTGACCGGATCACCGCTGAATTCGCGGCGGCGCCGGAACTGCCGCCGGAATTTGCGGAGCTGCTGGACAAACGTTTTGCCGAAGCCCGCCGGAAAGCCGAAGCCGGCCGCGAAACCGTGCAGGAACGGCGGCGTGCCGCCATCCGGCTGGCCGGAGAATTGGAACAACTGGCGGCCGCCGGCGAACTGGCAACCTATGCCGAAGTAACCGCCCTGGAAAAGAAATTCCAGACGTTCACGGCGGAGTGCGGCGAAATTCCGGCCGAACTTGCAGATTTTGAAGTCCGGCTGGCTCCGCTCCGGGACCGCCTGGCCGCTGAAGCGGCGGCCGAGGCGGAAAAAGCAGGCGCCGCCCAGGCGATCATTGACGAGCTCACCGCGCTGACCGCGGCTGAAGACATCACGCCGCTGCACGACCGCAAAAACGATCTGGAAGTGCGGTTTGCGGCGCTCGGCACCCTGCCGCCGGCGCTGCAGAAAGCCTATCAGGAAGCGCACCGCAAGGCCTCCACCCGGCTGGCCCGCCACTATGAAACCCTGGATCTGGCCCGCTGGGAAAGCTATACGCTCAAGCTCGACATCTGTTCCGAACTGGAAAAACTGCTGCAAATTCCGCCCGCCGAACTGTACCGGGCCGCGAAACCGCTGGCCGAGCTGCGGGAAAAATGGAAGAAGCTCGGCAGTGTGCCCAAGGAAAAGAACGACGAAATCAACGCCCGCTATCTGGAACTCACCCGTCAGCTCCAGCACAGCGTGGATGAATTTTTCTCCCGCCGCCGCCAGGAGCAGAAACAGGCCGCATCCGACAAAACCGGACTCTGCGAAGCCGCTGCCGCGCTGGCCGGCTCCACGGAATGGAACCGAACCGCCGCCGCATTCAAGGAACTTCAGGCAAAATGGAAGACCATTCCCAACGCCGGAGCGCAGGAAAGCGAACTGTATGCCCGGTTCCGGGCGGCGGCCGACACCTTTTTCCAGGCGCGCGCCGCCTGGTTTGCCGAACGCGACCGCCGTTTCGAAGCGGCGGTCACCGCCAAAAACGCGTTGATTGCCGAGGCGGAAAATCTGTCCGACGTACGCCGGGCCAAACAGCTCCGCGAGGAATACCGGGCCGCCGGGCCGGCCGGCAAAGCCGACGCCGAACTTTATCAGCGCTTCAACGCCGCGCTGGACCGCTTTTTCAGCGCACGACGCGAAGCCGGCGCCGCCCGCGAGACCCGCAGCCGGGAACTGATCGCTGAAATCGACCGGCTCGCCGCCGATCCGGCGGCGGAAGGCGCCACCTCCCGGATCCGGGAAATCCGGGAAGAGCTGCATACACTGGCCTGCCGGACTACTTTCGACGCCGAAAAGCAGGCGCTGCGCCGTTTCGACCGGGCAATCGCCGAACGGCGCGGCCGGGAAAATCTGACCCGTTTCGACAGCTTCCGGAACACCGCCCGGGCGGTTGCCGCGGCGTATCAGGCGGTCCGGTCCGGCGCAGAACTGCCGGAGCCGCCCCCCGAGCTCGCCCGCTTCCCCAAACTTGAACAGGCGTTCCGGATCATCGAGGCCGGCGAACTCGACCGGCTGAATCAACTTATGGCCGCCGCCGCCGCCGACCAGCAGCGCATCATCGCCGAACTGACCGGCAACCCCGCCGGGAACCCGGCGCCGCAGTCGCTGGCCGCCGAACTGGAAGCCGCCATTTTGGGTAATTTCGCACGCAAGGAGGCCGGAGCGGCGGCCAGAACTGTCGATCCGAACCGCCTGCTGACCGAGTTCATCGCCACCGGACTGCGACCGGCGGCCGAACTGGAAACCGCGCTCAGTGATTTCGAACGCGCGTTCCAGAAGGCGCTGACCGATCGCCGGGCCGGAAACTGAGTCCGCCGGCTTCGCACAGCCGGGTCGTCGGAGTTAATCGTCATTTTCAGTTACAAGGATATGTCAGTCATGAAAAAAGTCAGAGTCGCCATCTTCGGCGCCAGCGGCTACGCGGGGGAAGAACTGCTCCGTATTCTGCTGCGCCATCCAGCGGCGGAGATCACCGCCATCACTTCACGCAAAAACGCGGGCGAACCGGTCGAAAACGTTTTTCCGCGCTTCACCGGCTCCGGATTGAAATTCACCGCGCCCGACGTGGAGTCCATCGCCGCGGGCTGCGATGCGGCGATTCTCGCCCTGCCCCACGGACTGGCGACCGAATTCGCGCTGCCGCTGCTGGCGCACGGCATCAGGGTTTTTGATATTTCCGCCGACTTCCGGCTTAAGAGCGCCGCAAAGTACAAGGAATACTACAAGGCCGATCATCCCGCCCCGGAACTGCTGGCGAAGGCGGTTTACGGGCTGCCGGAACGCTATCGCGAACAGCTCCGTTCCGCCGATCTGGTGGCCTGCGCCGGATGCTATCCGACCAGCTCGATTCTGCCGACGGCTCCGCTGCTGGCGGCCGGACTGGTTTCGCCCCGGGGAATCGTTGTGGCCAGCTGTTCCGGAGTGACCGGAGCCGGCCGCAAGGTGGATCTGCCCTACATTTTCCCGGAATGCAACGAAAGTCTGCGGGCCTACGGAGTGATCGGGCACCGCCATCTTCCGGAAATTGAACAGGAAATGGCCTTTGCCGCCGGAGTTCCGGAGCTGGCGATCAATTTCATTCCGCATCTGGCGCCGATGAACCGCGGCATCAACTCCACCATCGTGCTCGACGCCATGCCTGGCTGCACGCTGGAAAAACTCGGCGAAGCCTATGAGGCGGCCTACGGACACGAACAGTTTGTCCGGGTGCTGCCGCCCAGGCGCACCAGTGACACCAAATACGTCTTCATGACCAACACCTGCGAAATCGGTTACAATCTCGACGCCCATACCGGCAAGGTCATTCTGACGTCGGCGATCGACAACCTGACCAAAGGCGCCTCGGGACAGGCGGTACAGTGCCTCAACATCCGCTTCGGCCTGGACGAAGCGGCGGGGCTGCTCTGAAGTGGAACCCGGCCCGGTCAAGCTGCGGATCGTAACCGACTTCACGCCGAAGCTGGCGGCGGAAGCGGCGGAACTCTACCGCGAAACCGGATTCATCGGGCCGGAGGATCCGGCTGATTTCATCATTCCGGCGTGGCGGGGATCGACCCTCGTGGCCGGAGCATTCGCCGGAGAGAGTCTGATCGGCATGGCCCGGGCAATTTCGGACGGGGTTTCGGACGCTTACATTCAGGATGTCGCGGTAAGCTGCCGCTACCGCCGGCGCGGCCTCGGAGCCGGCCTGGTCAGACTGCTGACCGCCCGACTGTCCGAAAGGGGCATCGACTGGATCGGACTGGTCGGAGTCCCCGGTTCCGAGGCTTTCTACGCTTCACTCGGCGGCGAAGCCCAGCCCGGACACACGCTCTGGCGGCTGCCGACGCACCGTGAAAGTTGAGAAGAAGTATGAAGTATCGTCATGTCACCTCGCCGGAAGTCTGCAGCACGGCAGTCACAGTGGAGCTGGAGGAGGACCGGATCCGGCAGGTTGAGTTCGAGGGGGGATGTCCGGGCTCGCTTCAAGCCGTGGGCCGGCTGGCTGCCGGCTTGACAGTGCGGGAGGCGGCGGAACGCCTCGCTGACATCCGCTGCGGAACCAAATCCACCTCCTGCCCGGCGCAGCTGGCAGCCGCGCTCCGGGAAATTGAAGCCGGAAAACTGCTGCCGGAAAGTTGAAAATCATGACTCGTATTAAAATCAAAATGCTCGCGGGCTGCGAAGAGCTGTTTCCCCGCAAAGCCCACACCGATGATGCCGCCTACGACCTGCGGTCCCGAACTGACCTGGAATTGCCGCCGGGGCGGAGTGTACTGGTGCCGACCGGAATTTTCCTGGAGCTGCCGCCAGGCTTCGAAGCCCAGGTGCGCCCCCGCAGCGGACTGGCGCTCAAGCATAATCTGATGCTCACCAACTCTCCGGGCACCATCGACGCCGGTTACCGCGGCGAAGTCGGCGTCATCATGATCAACTGCGGAGCGGAACCGTTCCCGGTAAGGCGGGGCGACCGGATCGCCCAGATGGTGATCGCCGCGCTGCCCGAAGTGGAGCTGGTGGCGGAAACCCGCCTGAGCGAATCCGACCGGGGCGAGGGCGGCTTCGGCAGCACCGGCAGGAACTGACCGGACTGGCGTTCCGGGCGCTGCGCCCGGACATTCCGCCCAGTTTCACCGGCCGGTGAAAGCACCGGAACTGGCGCCGCCGGTACTGCGTCGGGGAGAACTGATGAGTACCGGATTTACCATTCCGGGAAATGGCTGCCGCACCGGCTGATTTCTCAAATACCGTCTGGAGCACCGCAATTTTCATTTCTTTTCATTTCCGCCACTGACAAACCTCACGGATTCGTACATAAATAACTAACCGGTCAGTTGAACTTTAAATTGGTTTCTCAGTCCGGATAAAAAATATGTCTATCGGCATTATGCTGTTTATTTAACTTCAAGTCTCCGGCATCACAGTGTCCAAAGTTCTGAATCCGGATTCCGGAAGCCGCTCCGGAGTCAGCGCCGTGCCGTGACCGCTTTACGAGCATAGCCCTGCGGCCGATCCCGGTGCCGATCGGTCCGGCGCGCGGCAGATCAACCACCGCGCCAGCCGGCGCGGTTTTTTTCTGAATTCTTCCGGCGACATTCGCACGCCCAATGTGTATATATACTCTTCGTTTATGAAAAATGGATATATACTATTGACACAGTTTCAGCTTTACAGTATAATAACCCGTAAACGGATTACTCACATGATACTGATTTTGACATTCTCGGAAATTAAACCGGCGACAGTCTCTCTTAAAACGACAAGGAGAACATCTATGAATTCCAAATTGCTGCTGTTGCGCTTCACGCTGATCGAACTTCTCGTGGTGATTGCGATCATCGCCATCCTCGCCTCAATGCTGCTGCCGGCCCTGAACCAGGCCCGGGCCCGGGCACGGAGCACCACCTGCATCAACAACGTCAAATCGCTGATGCAGGCGGAAATCATGTATGCCGGCGACAGTCAGGACTATGTGGTGCCGCTGAAATACGGAAAGTCTGACAGCACCTTTAGCTGGTATAAAAATATGACCCTGTATAAAATGATCGGTTCGCTCGCTCAGGTGACCGATCTCTACAGCGCGAGATATCCGTCGACCAAAGGCAAGACCTGTCCGGAACTGCCGGGTCAGGTCTCCGACGCGCTGTGGACCTACGGCATGAATGAACAGGGATTCACCGACAAGGGCGTCGGGGATGAACCCCGGGCATACAAACTCAACCAGATTAACGCGCCCTCGCGCCGATTTCTGCACATCGACACCAACCGGCAGTACCGGGTCGCAAACAACACCGTGAACAACGGCCAGTGGAACGTGGCCCGTTCCAGCGCCTCGGCGTTCAAATATCTGGACACCAGCGCGGATTCCGGCGGCGTCTTTTACATTCACAACGACCGGGCCACCACCGGCTTTTTCGACGGCCACTGCGAACAGCTCAATGTGGACCAGGTGCTGCCGTTCGGCAATACCGGCAGGAGCGATGACATTTTCAATGCCTACGGAGTTAAAAAATAGGGGAGATGCCGGTTATGAACAAACTCAGTACTTGGATGGCGGCGCTCCTGGTTTGCGGCACAGTGGCGGGCGGAACAGAATTTCCCACGATTCCGGCTGACTTCGCTCCGAATCCGGCCACCATTTCTGAACGTCCGCTGGCGCTCCGGGCGCTGAATGAACACCGGAGCCGGCGCGGCAAACTGCTTGCCATGAAACCGATCAGCGTCACTTTCGACAAGCGTCTGCCGTCCCCCGGCGGCGATCCGCGGGATTTCACCAGCTGCGGTCCTTACTGGTGGCCGGATCCGAACAAACCGGACGGCCTGCCCTATATCCGCCGGGACGGCGAATTCAACCCCGACTTCAAGTTTTACGATCAGACCAAGATCGAAAATCTGACCAAATGGGTGACCACCGGAGCACTGCTCTGGAAGTTCGACCGCGACAAGGCGGCGGCGGACAAGGCGGTGGAATTGCTCCGGGTGTTTTTCGTCGATGAAAACACCCGGATGAATCCCCACATGAAGTACGCTCAGGCCATTCCGGGACGCACCAAAGGCCGGACCGAAGGCATTATCGACACCCTGAATCTGGCCGACCTGGTCAATATGATGGTGCTGCTGGACGATGCTCCGGCCATGACTCCGGAAATCCGGACCGGACTGCGGCAGTGGTTCCGGGACTACACCAAGTGGCTGGCCACCGATCCGATGGCGCTGAAAGACTATGAAAAAGCCCAGAATCACGGTCTCTCCTACCATGTTCAGCAGCTGGCTTTCGCCCGTTTCTTCGGAGATGCGGATCTGGCGCGCAAACATCTGGACATTCTGCGCAAACTGATTGTCAGAGCGGTGGATGAGCGGGGTTTTCTGCCGGCCGAAGTCATCCGGACGCGTTCCTGGCACTACTCGGCCTATGCGCTGCGCATGATCATGCGGGCGGTGACGGCGGCCCGGGCTATGGGAGTTGACCTGCTGGCGGCCGATTCCGCCTGCGGACAGGTCATCCGCCGGGCGGTGGAGAACATGATGCCGTATATGCTCAATCCTGATCTGAAGTGGCCGTATCCGCTGCTGAAGAAAAAATATGAACTGGAGTCTTTCGGCAGCGTGGTGATCATCTATCAGGCGCTGACCGGATCGGAACGCGCCCGGAGTCTGCTGCCGCAGCTGGAAGCCAAAACCAGCACGGTCGACCGGATCTGCTTTGCGCCGGCGGAGTCCGGAAAATAATCCGGTGTCTTAACTTTTAAATCCGGAGTGCGGCCTGGCGCTTCGGATCAGCTGTTCCGGGTTGACAGCAAAAAAAAACGTGCTATTTTTATTCCGGTCAGCCGGACTTGGTACTGCCGTCCGGAATGGTCAGCCGGTCTTCCGGCTGTTTTTTATTCGGCCGCCGCAGCCGGAACCATGACGAAACAAGGGGAACGGAAATGCCGCTGAACGATTTTGTAATCAGCCCGGGAAAAACCGCAAAATATCTGCAGCTGGCAAACTGGTTTGAAAACAGAATCCGTTCCGGAGAATTTGCCTCCGGCGAGCGTCTGCCCAGCAGCCGGCAGCTGGCCCGGCAGCTGAAACTTTCCACCATCACGACTACTGCGGCGCTGAATGAACTTCACCACCGGAATCTGGTCGTTCGCCGCCATGGGTCGGGAACTTACGTCGCCGCAAGCCGCGAACTGGAACGGCGGCTGCGGATCGGTTTTCTTTCTCCCGCCACCGGAACCACCTACGCTCAGAAGATGATCGGCTGCCTCTGGGAGAGCAGCAACCATCACGGCTGCGATCTCGTCGCCCTCTGCCGCAGTGCCGATGAAGCTGAAACGGCGGTGGCGGATTTCAGTCTGGACGGTCTGCTGATTTACAATCATGACATTCCGGTTGAATCAATCAGGCATCTGAACTCGACCGGAATCCCGTCTCTGCTGATCAGTTCCGTGATGGAAGATGCCTCGGAGTGCAGTGTCGGCTACTCCAACGAATGGCTGCTGCGCGATGCGGTTGCCTATCTGAGTGACCTTGGACATACCCGGATCGGTTTTGTCAGCGATTCCCTGGATTCGCAGATCAACAGGTGGCGACAGGAAAGCTTTCTAACCGCGATGTGGGAGCGGTGCCTGCCGGTCAACCCGGCCTGGCTGCTGGCAGGGCAATGCGAGGACGGGAAATTTGCCGGCTATCTTAACCAGGCGGAACGACCTACGGCGGTCATTTTGGGAATCCGGACGCTGGCTGAAGGTTTCTGCCGGGCCTTGACCGGTACCGGAATCCGGGTGCCGGAAGAGCTTTCGGTTCTCTGCATTGACGAGCCGGACGACGCGGAAAAACTGATGCCCCGCCTCTCCCGGTTCCGGATCGACGTGGCCGGCTTCTCCTGCGAAGCGGTATCCCAGCTGCTGCAGCTGATCCGCCATGAGACGCCCATCCGTTCCGGAAACCGGAACTACGAGTTTTTCGATGCCGGTTCCTGCGCCGCGCCGACCGGCGGCTGACGGTGCAACCGGAAAGCCCGGTGGGCGGCGGAAGCGGTCGAAGAGTTGAACGATGAGCCGTTATGGCGACGCCCGGATCAAATGCGTTTCAACCGGCAGCGAAACGGCAACAAAGACAAAAAAACAGCGGGTTTTGCAATTCTGCAACCCGCTGACTTTCAGACGTCAGAAATGGTAGTCCGGGGGAGGATCGAACTCCCGACCACCTGCTTAGAAGGCAGATGCTCTATCCACTGAGCTACCGGACCGCCTTGATTCCGGGCATAAAATAACGCCAGTTGGCGTTTTTTTCAATTCCCGCCGGCTTTTTTCGGCTTAAAATCCCGCCGTCCGGCCCGCTCCACGCGGCGGATCAGCCATGACAGTCCGGGCAGCAGCAGTATGAAAAGCAGTCCGGCGGCGAAGAATACGCTGCGCGGCGTTTTGAACACGTAAATGATCGCGCCGCTCAGCACTGCCGCCAGCATGAAACCGACCATCCGGAAACTGGCGGCAAAGCCGAACACCTGTCCTTTGCGGTTTTCCGGCGTGATCAGCGACAGCAACCGCAGAAAAAGCGAATCCAGACCGCCGGCGGCCAGATAATTGAACATCCGGCTGATGCTCAGCACGCTGAGATTCCAGGCGGCGCCCTGCAGCAGCAGCGTCGCGCCTGAAAGCAGCATCACCGGAATCACCAGCACTCCGGGCGCAATCCGGTCCGCCAGATAACCCAGCAGCAGACCGGAAAAAATTGCTCCGACCGCCGCCACGGCGCAGACCATACCGGTCATGCGGTCGGCATCAGCATGATCACAGAGCAATTCCACCTGCATGGCGAGGTAGGGATTGTCCAGCGTCCGCAGGGTTCCCACCACCAGGAAAACGCCGAGCAGCAGCCAGATCGCCAGTGGAAACTCCGGCAGCAGTTTCCGGGTTCCCTCCCGCCGGACCGGCGGCGCCGGATGAAAATCCTCCCGGGCAAACAGTACGATGATCCCGCCGAGCAGGAACATGATTCCGCACGAAATAAACGCCCAGAGATAACCGTAATAATGCACAATCAGACCGCCGCAGAGCAGTCCGAGCATATTGCCGCCCCAGACCGCGCTGCTCAGCGCGCCGAGCGCAAACCCCTGATGTTCCCGGGGGGTGGTGGAAACCACCAGGGTCTGGGCCGCATTCACCGTGCCGCTGAAAGCCGAAGTCACAAAGCGCAGCAGCAGCAGGGTGGAAATATGATGCGCAAAAACCATCAGCGGAAACAGCAGCGCCGCTCCGAAATTGGCGCGCAGCAGCATGATGCGCCGGCCGTAACGGTCAGCCAGCATGCCCCAGATCGGATTGAACACCGCGAAACTGATGTGACCGCAGAATGCAAACGCCGCCACATAGATTCCCCGCATGTCCACGGCTTCAACCCGGAGCACGTCGCGGATGAACAGCGGTATGAACGGCAGCGCCATGGCCGAACCGGAAAGGCTCAGCAATTGCGAAAACCAGAGCAGAGCGAGATTGCGTTTCCAGAGATTGTTCATTTAGGTTCAATTCCAAAAGCGCGGGGATTGTGTTCGTCCAGCGCCCTTTCGAGCGCCGCAGCGTCACGGCGGCGCAACGCCGCGACAATTGTCCGGTGGCGGGATGCGATGCTTGACCGGTTGCGAAGTTTTATGGAATCCCCGCGCAGCCGCCGCTGCTCGTCAAAAAAACCGACCACAAAGGGGATCAGTCCTTCCAGCAGCCGGTTGCGCGGCAGCCTGAGCAGCCGGGAGTGAAATTCAACATCCAGTTCGAACAGCCGGGCGGCGTCGTCGCAGTCCTCAAATTCATCGGCCAGCCGTCCGAGGTCGTCAATCTCGCCGTCTTCAGCGTCAAGCACCATGAACCGGGCTGCGCCGTGTTCGATGCAGTTGCGGAGCCGGGCCAGCTCCTGAAGAGAATCCTGCCCCGCCGCGATGAAAGAGTAATAACCGCCGAACGGATTCCGCGGTGTCAGGCTGACAATGACCGCTCCGGTCCGGGGACGGCAATCGATAATGCCGAGCGTCCGGTAGTGCCGCAGGCCCTCGCGCAGAATGTTGCGGCTGACCCCCAGGGCGGCGGCGAATTCGTTCTCGCCGGGCAGCGGATCCCCCGGTCCGAGCTGATTGTTCAAAATGTAATCGCGGATGCTTTCAATGGCGGCATCCACCGCGCTTTTTTTGGCGGCAACGTCAATGTTCATGTTTCCCCACCGTTATTTGTACTACAATAGCACAAATACCCGTAAAATCAAGCCTTCCCACCTGAAATATGCCGCGACATATGCGGTTTTGCCGCCTTGCAATATCAGAGTACGCGCGTTATATTATTAATTATAATAACATCGGTATGTATATATACTCTTTGGACTAAAACATCACGACTCCGGAGACAAAGGTTTGATGAGCGATAATAAACTGCCCCAGAATGTTTCATCCGGTTCCGCCGAATACAGCGCCAGCAAAATCACCGTGCTGGAAGGGCTGGAAGCGGTTCGGGTCCGGCCTTCAATGTACATCGGCGACACCGGCCAGCACGGCCTGCACCATCTGGTTTACGAAGTGGTGGACAACTCCATCGACGAGGCGCTGGCCGGCTATGCCAGACGCATCGAAGTCACGATCCATCCCGACAACTCCATCTCGGTCGAGGACGACGGCCGCGGAATTCCGGTCGATCTGCACGAAGGCGAAGGCAAACCGGCGGTCGAAGTGGTTCTGACGATTCTGCACGCCGGCGGCAAGTTCGACCACAACTCCTATAAGGTTTCGGGCGGACTGCACGGCGTCGGCGTATCCTGCGTCAACGCCCTGTCCGACTGGCTGACCGCCGAGGTGTTCCGCGACGGCAAGGCGTACACCATCAGCTTCGCCCGCGGCGTGACCAGCAGTCCGTTGAAGATGCTGGGCGACACCACCAAACGCGGCACCCGGGTCTCGTTCAAACCGGACGCCACGATCTTCTCCGACACGGTCTACGTCTGGGATATTCTGGCCCAGCGGCTTCGCGACCTCGCCTTTCTCAACAGCGGCGTCAGCATTACCCTCACCGACGAGCGCGAACCCGGAGTGGACGGCGCCCCCTATAAAACTGAACACTTCCACTATGAGGGCGGCATCCGGGAATTCGTCGCGCTGCTCAACGCCGACCGGATCCTGGTCTGTCCCGAGGTCATCTACTTCCACCGCGAACGCGGCGGCATTGATGTGGAAGTCGCCATGCAGTACAACGACGGCACCAGCGAAAACATCCATTCCTACACCAACAACATCAACACCATTGAGGGCGGCACCCATCTGGTCGGCTTTCAGGCGGCGCTCACGCGCACCATCAACAATTACGCCAAAACCATGATGAAAAGCGACACCACGCTTTCGGGGAGCGACGTCCGCGAGGGGCTGGCTGCCGTCATCAGCGTCAAGGTTCCGGATCCCCAGTTCGAGGGGCAGACCAAAACCAAACTCGGCAATTCCGACGTGCGCGGCGTGGTGGAATCGGTCATAAACGAGGAGCTGGGCGCTTATCTCGAAGAACATCCCGCCGTCGCGCAGCAGATCGTCAACAACGCCACTACCGCGGCCCGGGCCCGGGAAGCCGCCCGCAAGGCCCGGGAATCGGTGCGCCGGAAAGGTGCGCTCGACAGCCTCGGGCTGCCGGGCAAGCTCTCGGACTGTTCAAGCCGCGATCCGGCCAGATGCGAACTCTACATCGTCGAGGGCGATTCGGCCGGCGGTTCGGCCAAACAGGGGCGCGACAGCAAGTTCCAGGCAATTCTGCCAATCCGGGGCAAGCTGATCAACGTCGAAAAGGTACGGCGCGACAAAGTCTTCGACAACAAGGAGATCCAATCGCTGATCTACGCGGTCGGCTGCGGCATCGATGATGAATTCAATGTGGAAAAGGCCCGTTACCACCGGGTGGTCATCATGACCGATGCCGATGTCGACGGCTCTCATATCCGGACCCTGCTGCTGACGTTCTTCTTCCGTCAGATGCGGCCGCTGATTGAAGCCGGATATGTCTACATCGCCAAGCCGCCGCTCTTCAAAGTCTCGAAGGGGCGCAAAGGCGGGCGCTATATCGACACCGAGGATCAGCTCAACCGCTATCTGGTCGACCTCGGGCTGGAAGACCTCGCATTTTTCGACCGGAACGGCCGTGAACTCCCGGTGGAAGAAGTCCGCCGCCTGATCGAATTCTACAACCGGGCGGCGGTGGCGGCGGCCGGACTGCGGCGCGGCGGCATTGATCCCGAAGAATACTTTGCGGCGGTGGACGCAGCAGGCAACTGCCCGGTTGCCCATCTCACGGTCCGGGAACACGACGGCACCACCACCATGAGTTACATCTATTCGCTGGAGGAACAGCACCGGGTGATGACGGAAACGGAAACCCGGCTGAGAGCGGAACAATCCGCCCTGCCGCCGCCGGCTACCGAAGCGGAAGCGGCGGAACGCGAATCAGAATTGCGTCACCGCATTGACCTGATCAGCATTTTCGAGGCGACGGAGTGTTCCCACCTGGTGCAGGAGCTGGGAGCGCTGGGACTTAAACCGACCCAGATCTTCCAGGGAACCGAACCGGTGTTCACGGTCTCCCGCAAAGGTGAAAACGCGCTGAAAGGTGCGGCGCAGCCGGTGGCTTCGCTGGCGGAACTTTTCACCACCGTGCGCAAAAGCGGTCAGAATGGCAGCGGTCTGCACATCCAGCGTTACAAGGGACTGGGTGAAATGAACGCCTCCCAGCTGTGGGAGACGACCATGGATCCGGAAACCCGCACGATGATCCGGGTCACGATGGAGGACGCCATTGCCGCCGACCGGATTTTCAATTTGCTGATGGGCGATGTGGTGGAGCCGCGGCGCGACTACATAGAAAAGCACGCCGCCAACGTCAAGGACCTCGACATCTGAACGGCCATCGGGGCGGAAAATAAACTCAAACATTTTCAAGGAAACACACCATGGCGGAAAAAGAAATCACCGCGGTCGACAAAGATAAAAGTCTGCAGATAGCGATCAGTCAGATCGAAAAGGAATTCGGCAAGGGTTCGATCATGCGACTGGGCGACAGCGGCAAAGTCGCGGACGTGCCCGTCATCAGCACCGGCAGTCTGGCCCTGGATCTGGCACTGGGCATCAACGGTCTGCCGGCCGGCCGCATTGTTGAAATTTTCGGACCGGAGTCGAGCGGCAAAACCACCCTGTGCCTGCATGTGATCGCCAACGCTCAGAAGCAGGGCGGGAAATGCGCGATCATTGACGCTGAACATGCGATAGATCCGCAGTACGCAAGAAAAATCGGGGTGGATATCGACAACCTGCTGATCTCCCAGCCGGACTGCGGCGAGGATGCGCTCAACATTGCCGACACGCTCGTGCGCAGCAATGCGGTGGCGGTGCTGGTGGTCGATTCCGTGGCCGCGCTGGTGCCCCGGGCTGAAATCGAAGGCCAGATGGGCGATTCCCACGTCGGACTTCAGGCCAGACTGATGTCGCAGGCACTGCGCAAACTCACCGGAGCGGCGGCAAAAAGCCGCACCTGCGTGATATTCACCAACCAGATCCGGGAAAAAATCGGAGTCATCTACGGCAATCCGGACACGACTCCGGGCGGCAATGCGCTTAAATTCTACGCTTCGATCCGCATGGACATCCGCAAGACGACAGCGATCAAAGTCGGCGACGCCGTTGTCGGCAACCGGGCGCGGGTCAAGGTGATTAAAAACAAAATGGCGCCGCCGTTCAAGGTGGCCGAGTTCGACATCATGTACAACGAGGGAATCTCCAAGGTCGGATCGATTCTGGACGTGGCGACCGACCTCGGACTCCTGGAGCGGCGCGGAGCCTGGTACAGTCTCAACGGCGAGCAGCTCGGTCAGGGCAGAGACCAGACCAAGGCGCTCATCGCCGCCTCGCCGGAACTTCAGGAAAAAATCACCGGGATGATCCGGGAAAAGCTGCACGGCACAGCTGTGCCGGCCGGCGACGAACCCCCGGCGGAACCCCCGGCGCAATGACGGAGTTTCCGGAGGTGAAAGCACGGAGCGCCCAATCCGGAACCCTCAGTTCCGCGGTCATGCGAACCGGAAAATTCCGGTCCGGCGCGGTTCCGTTCCTCCGTCCGGCGGCCGGAATGCTGACACTGCTGCTGCTGGCGGCGGGCGCGGCCGAGCGGCCGGCGGAGCAGGGAATGGGTGACGACGCCTTTGCCCGGCGGGATTACCGTAATGCGGTAATATTTTACCGCAACGCGCTGAAACTGTCTGCCGGAAACGATACGGCGTGGGCGGAAAACGCCCTTAAGCTGGGCGAGGCCAGTCTGCACAGCGGCGACGTGGCCGCGGCGGAAGCGGTGCTGCAGGAGTTCCGCAAGCGTTTTCCGGCCCGGTCGGCGGGACTGCTGCCGGGCAAACTGATGATCGCCAGGGGCAATTTGCCGGAGGCCATCGAATTTTTCGAGGCGATGCAGAAAAATCCCGGTGATACGGAAAAAGAAAAAATTGAACACCAGCTGGGTTACGCCAAACTCATGGCCGGAGATTTCATTGCGGCCCGGCGCTGCTTTCAGGCGTTGGCGAAATCCGCCGATCCGGTCTGGAAGGAAAGCGGTTTTTACGGCAGCGCCTATGCTGAAATCAAGCTGGGTGAACTGGACACCGCCGCCCGGATGCTGGCCAATACCGATCCAGATCACCGGTGGACCCGGCGGCTCCGGCTGCTGATGCTGATTGCCGATGGCAAGGACGCCGAGTTTGCGCAGGCGTGGCGCAGTTTTGACAAATCCGGTGAGTCCGGCCCGGATGATTTTCTCTACCGGCTGCTGGATGCCGCTGCCGATTCCGCCATCCGCCGGCGGGAGGTTAAAACCGCCGTTGCCTACCTGACCGAAGCATACGATTACGCCGGCAACGACCTGGAGCGGCGCGACAATCTGCGCAAGCGGATCAATCTGGAGAGCTCCACGGATCCGGACGCCGCGGCAAATACAATCAAAACTTATATCGAGCTGTTTCCGACTGCTGACGACCGCGGTCTGCTGCTGCTTCAGGGCGGCCGGCTGCTGGCCGCCGCCGGCCGGTATTCCGAAGCGATTGAATTTTTCGACCGGATGCTGTCTGACTCCGACATTCTGCTGGAGGAGCGGGTGGCGGCGGCCCGCGACGCGGCGGCCGCGGCCGAACGAAGCGGCGATGTCCACACCGTCAAACGCATGTACGGCTTTCTGATCCGCAGCGCCTCCGACTGGCGGGAACGACTGTCGGCGGAATGTGATTTCGGCGAGTATTACCTGCGACGCGGCCGCTATCAGGAAGCGGTGGACCTTTTCCGTCAGGTTACGGCCCAGGGCAGCGGCGAAACCTCCGAGCGGGCGGATTATCTGCTGTTGCAGGCTCTGATCGGCGCCAGGCAGCTTCCCGAAGCGCTGACGACGGCGGAAAGTCTCAGCAAAGCCTCCAATCCGGAATACCGGGAGTTTGCCCGCTACCAGCTGGCCAGAATCCTGGAACTTCAGGAAAAAACGGAAGTCGCCCGTCAGCGTTATCTGGAATTCTCGGCCGCCTTTCCGAACAGTTCTCGGGCGCTCGATGCCCGTTTTGCGGCGGCCAGGCTGGTGGCGAAGCTGGGTGATTCACTGACGGCGGCCAGGGAATTCAGGGACTTTGCCCAGGAGCATCCGAAATCGGAAAACGCGCCGGCCGCCTGGTTTTTCGCACTTCAAAACGCCGGGATGACCGGGGATCGCGCCGGAGTGGAAACGGGCCTGAGGGGACTGTCCGGCTACGCGGATTCGCCGGCGCGGGTGACCGGCATACTGGAGGCGGCGGAGTTCTTCACCGGACACGGCGACTTCCGGGCGGCGCTCAAGGCGCTCGGAGAAATCAGTGAAGCCGCGCTCTCACCCGCCGAATCCGCGGAATTGCAGCTGGCCCGGGCCCGGGCGCTGGACCGCGGCAACCGACACGCGGAGGCGCTGGCTCAGCTCAAACGGCTGCTGGACAGCCATCCCGATTCCGCCGTCGCCGCTGACGCCGCGCTGATGGCAGGGCGACTTGACTTTGTGCTGGGCAACTATCAGGAGGCCCGGAAGTATTTCGGGCGGGCGGCGCAGCTGCGTCCGGCCGGAATTTTCGGCGATCTCGCCGCGCTGGGCATGGCTGATTGCGCCGTGCAGCTGGCCGCCGAATCCGATCAGACCGGAGAACTGCGCAACGCCGCCGCCATCTACCGGCGGGTGATGGATGAATCCAAATTTCCGGCGCTCCAGCTGCGGTCGGGCTACCATCTGGGGCGCTGTCTGGAAAAAACCGGAGACACCGCCGGCGCGCTCGCAGCCTGGGAACGGACGCTTTACCTGGCCGCCGAACAACGGCGCCGGGGAGTGAGTCCGGCCTCGACCTGGTGCGCAAAAGCGGCCTACGCCGCCGCCCGCCAGCTGATCACCGGGCAGGATCCTGACGGACGCCAGCGGGCCATACGGGTGATCCGGCAGTACGAGGAACTCGGGCTGCCGGATGTCGGAGAGGATTTCCGACGGCTGAAGCAGAACATCCGTTCGCAATACCGGCGTCGGTAAGCGCCTTCAATTCTAAAAAACCGGAGTGACAACAATCATGACATTTATGGAAATAATGAGCAAGGGCGGCCCGGTGATGTGGGTCATTCTGGCCTGCGGAGTAATTGCGCTGTTCGTCTTTTTCGAGAAAGTCATTCAGTTTCACCGTGAGGAGATCAACGTGCGGGAACTGCTCCACGGACTTTTCAACGTGCTCGGACGCAACGGACTGGTGGAAGCGGTAACGCTGTGCGATAACACGCCGGGGCCGGCGGCCCGGCTGCTCGGAGCGGCGATCACGGCCTACGGACGCGGCGACGAGGACATTTCGCAGGCCATCGATGAGGCGGCGCTGGAGGAACTGCCCCGGCTGGAACGCCATGTCCGGATGCTGGGCATGCTGGGATTTCTGCTGCCTCTGATCGGTTTCATGGGTACGGTGCTGGGCATGCTGGAGGTGTTCAGCAGCCCGGCCGGAGGCGGAGAGTTTTCCGGCGGGGTCTACATGGCCCTCATCACGACGGCCGCCGGCCTGGCGGTGGCGATTCCCTGTTACCTGGCACACAATTACCTGGTGGCGCGGGTCAACTCCATTGCGCTGGATATGGAAAAGGCCGCGCAGGAAATCACCGGTTTCTTCGATCGCCGCCGCGCCATGGAAAAGAAAACGGACGAGCATCATGTTCAGCAAGCTTAAAATCGGTCAGCGTCGTTACCGTCCGCGTCTGCAGCCCTACACGGGCTGGCCCTCATGGCTGCCTTTGATCGACATTCTGTTTTTGATGGTGCTGTTCATCTATGTGTCGAAGTCCTTCGTGCAGGTTTCAGGATTCAAGGTCGACCTGCCCCGGGTCTCGGCCCCGATTGCGGCGGATATGGAAAAATACATCATCACCGTTGTTCCGAACGGCAGAGAAGCCGCGCTGATCTATTATCAGGACGACCGGGTCAGAATGGAAGAACTTCCGCAGCGGCTGTTTCAGCTTCACGACGCCTCGCAGCATGCGGCGGTCATCATCCGGGCTGATCGCGGCGTACCATTTGACACCGTGGCCCGGATCATGGCGATTGCCGAACGGGCCGAAGTGCCCAGCTTCATCGCCGTGGCGTCGCCGGAGGATAAACCCGGGAAGACCTTTGAGCCATGACGCGGCGGCGCACCATCCGCAAATGGTCGTTTGTGCGGCCGCGTCCGTCGCCCTGGCTGATTGCTGCGGAGTCGCTGCTGCTGGCCGTGCTTGCCCACGCCATGCTGCTGCCGCTGGTGAATAAAAAACCGCCGTACACGGCACAGAACGCCGAAAATCATGCCGGCATTTCGCTGATAAGCGCCGGAACGCTCGGCGAGGAGCGGTTCGCGGAATTCTCCCGCTGGCTGCGGCGACACGACCCGGCCGACTTCGCCAACACTTTCAGTGAACTTGACCGGATCATCCGGCTGCTGCCGCAGCCGGGACCGCGGGAAGCCGCCTGGCAGCGTGCCGCCGCGCTCCCGCAGATGACGCCGCCGGCCCTGCGGCAATTTAAGGAGCTCCCGCAAGCGCCGCCGCTGCCGGAGCCGGCGCCGCCGGTTACTTTTCCAGCCGGGAAACTGCCGGAGCTCACCCCCAGGATTCTGGATGCCGGCGGCCGATGCATCGCCATTGATCCGGGGCAGGCGGTTCCGGATGCCAGTGTAACGGGATTCACCCTGCTCAGAGTGCGCCGCAACGGCGAACTGATCCGGGTCGAAACGGTGGAAAGCTGCGGCAACTCCGAGCTTGACCGGCTGGCGGCGACAGCGCTGCTGCGCCATCCCGAACGGGTTCCGGAGGGCTGGATTACTGTCGAATGGCCGCCGCCCGGAGAAATCCGGCAGAAAGAGACGACGGACCAAATCATCAGGAGCACGGTTCCGGCGCCGGCAGCCAAACCGGCGGCCAAACCGGCCAACCGCAAAGGGGGACGCTCATCATGATTGAACTGAGCATGTCCGAAGCAATATTTTTCTATTTTCTGCTGTGGCTGGGACTGATTATCGTGCTCTGGTGGCGCGAACAGCGCCGGCTGAAACGCAATGAATGGAAACTCAACCGCAGTCACCTCTTCAACTGCGACAACTGTCATCACGCTTTCATTACCGATGAACCGGTCAACCTGGCGCGCTGTCCGCGCTGCAATGCGGTCTGTTTCCGCCGCAAGCAGCGCGGCATGGAGTGATGATAAAATGAGGGTGCTGCATCTGTTGCTGGCTGCAGCCGGAACAGCCGTACTGGCTGCCGGATGCTCCTGCATACCTCCGGGGCAGCCGCCGCCGGGAGCCATTGTGGCCAATCCCGGATCCTCCGGAACCTTCTCCACCCGCCAGGCGGCCCGCAACTACCTGATCACCTCGCTTGCCGACTATCTGCTGACCAACCGTCCGGGACGGGAGATCATGCTCGACTGCGATGCCGGGGCGCTGGCGGAAACCGCCGCCGTGCTGAAAGCGGCCGGAATGGTAAGCGGAGTGACTCCGGCCATCCAGTCGGACTTGCGCCTGACCGGACGAACCGTTCCGGGAGGCTGGGAGCTGGCGCTGTACCGGAATGACGCTGAGCTCTGGCGCGGAGCGGCAGTCGTCACCACCGCCGTGAATCAGGATCGCGGCCAACGCCAGTCGCCGAGGTAGTTTTCCACCGCAGAAAAAGGCCGGCTGCCGAAGAATCCCCGGGCGGCCGACAGCGGCGACGGATGTACTCCGGTCAGCACCAGATGGCGGTCGGCGGGAATCAGAACCGCTTTGCGGATGGCGAAATTCCCCCAGAGAATAAACGCCAGACCGCTGCAGCGCTCAGCCAGCGCCCGGATCACCGCGTCGGTAAAGGTTTCCCAGTCCAGCTTCCGGTGGCTGGCCGCAGCATGCGCGTCGACACTGAGCACCGCATTGAGCAGCAGCACACCATGCCGCGCCCAGTGGCTCAGATCCCCGGAGCGCGGTGCCGGAACATTGAGATCGGCGGCGAATTCCCTGAAAATGTTGCGCAGACTCGGCGGCGGCGGCATATCTTCAGGCACCGAGAAAGCCAATCCCTGAGCCTGCCCGTCGTCGTGGTAGGGGTCCTGACCGATAATGACCACCCGCACCGCCCGGGGCGGGGTCAGCCGCAATGCGGTGAAAAGCCGTCCCTCCGGCGGGAACACCCGGCACTCCAGGCGGCGGTGAGCCACCCGGGCCAAAGTGGTTTCCAGCCGTCCGAAATCAGCGAAACCGGTCAGAAAATCGCGCCAGTCGGCAGGCAGAAGCTCCGGCATCGGAGATCAGACGTTGAGACGACCGCCGGCGAGGATGACTTTCACATCCTCGTCCGAAAGTGCGTGAGTAAACGTGATTTCCCGGGTGGAGCCGTCGGCCTTTTTCAGGGTCGCTTTAACCGGTTTGCCCGGCGCCAGCTGCTCCCGCACCGCATCAAACACCAGTTCATCGGCCGCCTCGATCCGGTCATAATCGGCGGGATCGGCGAAAATCAGCGGAAGAATGCCGAAGTTGACCAGGTTGGCCCGGTGAATCCGTTCGATGGCCAGCGCGGCCACCACCTTGATACCGAGATACATCGGACAAATTGCGGCATGCTCGCGGCTGGATCCCTGCCCGTAGCTCTCCCGGCCGATGATGACTCCGCAGCGGCCGGAATCGCGCACCGCGGCGGCCCGTTCAGCGAACGTCGGCTCGCCGGGACGGTTGAAACACTCGAACACCACCTTGGAATAGGCGGGAATATTGCTGCGCAGTTTAAGATGCACTCCAGCCGGCATGATGTGATCGGTGGTGATTTTATCCCCGACCTTGATCACCACGGTGCCGTCAAGCCGTTCCGGCAGCGGCGCATTGGCCGGAGGCTCCCCTATGGTCGGCTTGCGGATGATCTCCGCTCCCGGACGCGGCTGCTCAAAATGAGTGTCGTCGCTCCAGAACTCCGCCGGCTCGGCAATCTCCGGACAGGGGAAACCAAGCTGGCGCGGATCAGTGAATTCTCCGGTCAGCGCGGTCGCCACGGCGGTTTCCGGACTCACCAGATAGGATTGGTCGCCCTTGGTGCCGGTCCGTCCGGCGAAGTTGCGGTTGAATGTCCGGCAGGTCACGGTGTCGTTGGCCGGACTCTGTCCCTGACCGATGCAGGGACCGCAGCCGGTTTCAAGAATCCGGGCTCCGGCGGCCACCAGGTCGGCCAGCATGCCGTTGCGGCAAAGCATTTCCAGCACCGGCCGGCTGCCAGGAGCAATTCCCAGAGTCAAACCCGGGGCGACATGCCGCCCCTTGAGCACCGTCGCCGCCATGGCGATGTCGCGGTATCCTCCGTTGGTGCAGCTGCCGATCAGCACCTGATCCACCTTGATTCCGCTCAGTTCGGCCACGCTTCTGACCTGATCCGGACTGGATGGGCAGGCGGCCAGCGGCACAATCTCGTCAAGCGCAATTTCAATGACACGGTCGTACTCGGCATCAGGGTCGGCGGCAAGCTCCCGGAAAGCTTCGGCCCGGTTCTGCCGGCGGAGAAAATCGAGGGTGGCACCGTCCGAGGGAAACACGCTGGCCGTGACACCGAGTTCGGCTCCCATGTTGGTAATGGTGGCGCGCTGCGGCACCGGCAGCGTGGCGACGCCGGGGCCGAAATACTCCACCATGGCACCGACGTTGCCGCGGGTGGTCAGGATCGACAGCAGCTTGAGAATGACATCCTTGGCGGCACACCACGGCCGGAGCGCACCGGTCAGCTTGACTCCGATCACCTTGGGATACGGAATGTGAAACGGCTGTCCGGCCATGGCCAGCGCCACATCCAGCCCCCCCGCTCCGATGGCCAGCATGCCGATGCCGCCGCCGGTGGGAGTGTGGCTGTCGGAACCGATCAGCGTTTTGCCCGGCACGCCGAACCGCTCAAGGTGAAGCTGGTGGCAGATCCCGTTGCCCGGAGGCGAAAACACCACGCCCTTGCTGGCGGCGACGGTGCGCAGATAGATGTGGTCGTTGCGGTTTTCCGGACCGTTCTGCATCATGTTGTGATCGACATAGGAAACCGAAAGCTCAGTCCGAACCCGGTCGATGTGCATGGCTTCAAGTTCGAGATAAGCCATCGTTCCGGTCGCGTCCTGAGTCAGGGTCTGATCAATCCGGATCGCCACCGGACTGCCCGGGGTTTTGGTCCCGGAAACGTAATGGGCGTCGATGATTTTCTGAATGACGGTGCCTTTGGCCATATTGAATTTCTCCGTGTTATATGAATTGGCCGCCGCCGCGCCGGACGCGGGGCAGCTGTTACCTTGTGTTCTTCAGAAGCTCCTGCCGGAAACATTCCCAGCCGGCTTCCGCATCGTAAGCGCCGACCACTTCGCCGGAGCGGAAAATCACCACCCGGCCGGACCGGCTGCCGGCAATGCCCAGATCGGCGTCCCGGGCCTCGCCCGGACCGTTGACCGGACAGCCCATCACCGCGATTTTGCGCAACGCAATGGTCCGTCCCGAGCTCTTGACTTCGGCAATCAGGCGCTCGACCCGGCCGGCGAGTCCGACCAGGTCGATCTCGGTGCGTCCGCAGGTCGGACAGGAAACGATTTCCGGACTGGCTTCCATAAGCCGGCAGCTTTCAAGAATCCGGCGGGCCGCGATCACTTCCTCTTCGGGCGGGGCCGTAAGGCTGACCCGGATGGTGTCGCCAATGCCGTCAAGCAGCAGCGCCCCGATGCCGACCGCCGACTTGACCACTCCGGCGGCCGGCGTGCCCGCTTCGGTAACACCGAGATGCAGCGGATAGTCGGTGCGGGCCGCAAACCGGCGGCAGGCGGCAACCGTGGCAGGGACGCTTGAAGACTTCAATGCCACCTTGATCGCCCTCACTCCCAGGCGCTCCAATGCTTCGCACTGACGCAGCGCATTGTCGCACAACTCCTCGGCCACCGCCTCGTCGTGACTGAGTCCGGCGACGCGCTTGGCGGCAAGCCGGGCCGGACGCAGACTGCCGGAATTTGCTCCCACCCGGATCGGTACGCCGTGTTCCACCGCGGCTCCGGCCAGTTCGGCCAGCTTGGAGTCGTCGGCAATAATCCCGGGATTGATCCGGACTGCCGCCGCACCGTTGCGAATCGCGGCAAGCGCCGCCGCCAGCTCGAACTGAATGTCCGCAATGAGCGGAACCGGACTCTCTTGCACCAGCCGCCCGAACGCCAGCGCCTGGGCTTCGTCGTCGACCGCCAGCCGGACCAGCCGGGCACCGAGCCGCGCACTCCGTTCAATCTGCGCCAGCGTCACCGCGGTATCTCCGATGGCGGTGTTCGTCATAGTCTGAATGGAGACCGGGGCTCCCCCGCCGATCGCGACGGATCCCACCATGATCTGCCTGGTATTACGGCGCGGAAGATTCATGGTCCGGCTCTCCCGGTACCGCGGCGGCCGGCGGAGTCTCCTCCCCGTCGTCGCTGAATTTCCAGTAAATGCGCCGTCCGTCCGCAAACGTGGTGTACAGCGTCAGCAGAATCAGCAGCGTCACAAATACCACCGTAAGACTCCGGAGCAAAGCCGCCGGCAACGGCCGGCCGGTGATCATCTCCACCACTCCGAAGAGAATGTGACCGCCGTCCAGCACCGGAATCGGCAGCAAGTTGAAGATGGCCAGGGCAAAGGAGATCAGCACCACGAAATAAATGCCGGTCATCAGCGACGATTTCTTGACTGAGGTGAACAGCACAGTGCCGATGCCCAGCGGTCCGGAAAGATGACTGGGGCGCAGGGAACTCTGCTGTTCGGTCCACCCGGCCCGGTTGGCCAGGTGGGTCACAATGCCGCGCACCGCCTGCCACGACTGCAGCGTAGTGGTTTTGAAAAGGTTCCAGGGATTCGGATGATCGCGGTGTTCCAGCAGCACTCCAATGCCGTAGGGAATCAGTTCCTCGGCAGTGATGCTCAGCTCCAGGGGCCGGCCGCCGCGTTCAATGCTGAACCGGGTGGGACGCTGACCGCGGTCGGCGGCAATGAGATTCTGACACTGCCGGAATTCGGAAATCGCCTCGCCGTTGATGCGCCGGATGAGATCCCCCGCCTGCAATCCGCCCGCCTCGGCCGGCGAACCCGGATTGACACTTTCGATGCCGACGGCGTCTCCGTTCAAGGTCATGGTGAAACCGCACATGAAGCGGGATGGCGCGGTTCCCTCCGGCAGCTCCCGGGGAGTGACGGTGACTTTGACCGGCTCAGCCACCCCCCGCCGCCGGAGCGTCAGCTCAATCGGCCGCCCCTTGCCGTAGGTCACCGTATCAAGAAAATATTCGTACCCGCCAAGAGGTTGTCCATTGAATGTCAGCACGATGTCGCCCGGCTGAATCCCGGCCTCCAGCGCCGGCGAGTCGGGCAGCGGCGTCAGTTCCACCGGAATCAGCGGAATGAAAAACGGCCAGGCCACCCCTTCGCGTCCCAGGTCGCCGGGAGCCTCGGGATTGACTTTCGGCAGGTATCGGATCGGGATTTGCCGTCCGTCACGCACCACTTCGAGTTCCACTTCTCCGATGGTGAAGAGCAGTTTGGCCGTGAACTGGGACCAGGTGGCGAAAAACGGTTCGCCGTTGAGCCGGACAATCCGGTCGCCGGCCCGTAATCCGGCCGCATATTCCGGTCCGGCGGGATCAATGGCCAGAACCGTGATCTCCCGCATTTTCGGACTGTCCTGCGGCATACCGAAGTACCAGACAAAGCAGCCGATCAGCAATCCGCTGAGCACATTGAACAGGGGGCCGGCAAACGCCGTAATGATCCGATCCAGCGGCCGGGCACGCTCCAGTTCCCGGCCGTCGGCGCTCCGGGGCCGGTCGCCGGAGGCGTCCACCTGCGGAATTTCGCAGTAGCCGCCGAACGGCAGCCATCCCAGGCGATATTCCACCCCGCGGTATTTGCGCCGCCAGAAAGGTTGGAAACCGATCGCAAAGGCGTCGATGTGCAATCCCCGCCATTTGGCCGCGACAAAATGACCGAGTTCATGAATAAAAACGCAGAATCCCAGCGCCACAAAAACAAACAGCAGCGCCGCAAGATTGTAAACGGCTTCCATTACAGCAGGCGGCATCTAATGTTTCTCCAGATTTTAAAGCGCACCGGCCACCAGATAACCGGTGTAGCCGATGTAGATGACCAACAACAACAATCCCTCCAGACGTGACAGCAGTCCACCGGATTTCAGCAGCGGCCAGATGAGCGCCGAACACAGCAGCAGCACTCCGAGATCAACCGGAGTTATTCCCGAGGACTGCAGCGGACACAGCATGGGGGCCAGGCCGAGGATGACCAGAATATTGAAGATGTTCGAACCGATAATGTTGCCGATCGCAATGCTGTGCTCGCGCCGGATCGCCGCCACCAGCGACGTGGCCAGCTCCGGCAGGCTGGTGCCGACGGCCACCACCGTCAGGCCGATCACCGCCTCGGGCACTTCAAAGCGGCGGGCAATGAAAATCGCCGCCTCCACGAACAGCTTGGACCCGATTATAAGCGCCAGCAGACCGCCCGCCGCCAGCAGCATCGCCACATACCATCGGAAGGCCGGCGTTGTCCTCAGCTCATCATCGCCGGGAAGCGGTTCAGCTCCGCGCCGGGTATCCGCGACCTGCCAGGCCATGTAGCCGCAAAACACCACCAGCAGCATTCCGGCTTCAATCCGGTCAATGCCGCCGGTAAGACCGATGAATCCGGTCAGCATCAGTGTCACCGCCACCATCGTCGGCAGATCGCGCCGGAACAGTCCCGGACTGCCTTTAAGCGGTGCAATAACAGCGCACAATCCGAGAATCAGCGCGATGTTGCAGATGTTGGACCCCACCACATTGCCGACGCTGATGTCCCCGCTGCCCCGCAGGGCGGCGTCAATACTGACCACCAGCTCGGGCGCACTGGTGCCGAACGCCACCAGCGTCAGTCCGATCACCAGCGGAGGAACCCGGAAAATCCGGGCCAGTCCGACTCCGCCGCGTATCAGAAACTCCGCACCGTAATACAGCAGCGCAAGTCCGGCTACCCCGCCGGCAACTGTCAGCAATCCCGTCATAACCTGATCCGCCCCGGATTACTGCTGGTCGCCGCTGCCGCAGCATTTCTTGTATTTTTTGCCGCTGCCGCACGGACAGGGATCGTTGCGACCGACTTTCGGGAACTCCCGGTGAAAAGTGATCTGCGGCTCCGGAGCCGCGGGTTCCGGCTCCGCCGGTTCCGCTCCGGGCAGGCCGGCCAGCTGCGGAACTGCCGCCGCGTCGATGCCAAACTGCTCGAGCGTCTGGTGCACCATCTCCTGCGGCATGGAGGCCAGCAGCTCAGCCAGCGACGACAAACGGGTGATAGTGGCCCGGAACAGATTGTTCGTCACGTCGCGGTAGACCTGGTCCATCATCATCTTGAAAATGCCGAACGCCTCGTGCTTGTATTCCACCAGCGGATCCTTCTGCGCATAAACCCGCAGCGACATGCTTGAACGCAGATTGTCCATGGCATAAAGATGCTCCTGCCACAGCCGGTCGATGGCTTCGAGCACGGTGTGCCGCTGAAGATAGGCCAGTTCATCCGGAGTCAGCCCGGCATTGCGATCCTTGTAGGCGGCCTCGACCCGGTCGACAATCTGTATGGCCAGCTGGTCGGCGTTGGTCAACCGTCCGTCCGTGAGACCGGCGGTAAGGTCATCCCGGGTGAAACTGATCGGGAACGTGGTGTTGAGCTGCGACAGCAGCCGGTCGAGGTCATAACGGCCGTCATGCTCCCGGTCGGCCTGCGCCGCCTCGGCCACGTCCATCACCATGCGCTGCACCACCTGGTCGACAATCGAAAACAGCACCTCCTGAGGCTGTTCCGACAAGAGCGCGTCCTTGCGCAACGCATAGATGATTTCGCGCTGCTTGTTCATGACGTCGTCAAAGTCCAGCGTGCGCTTGCGGATCGCAAAATGATGCTGCTCCACCCGACGCTGCGCCGTTTCAATCGATTTGTTCAGCCAGGGGTGCTGAAGCTCGTCGCCCTCCTGCAGTCCGAACCGGTCGAAAATCCGGACAATCCGGTCCGAACCGAAAAGCCGCATGAGGTTGTCCTCAAGCGACACATAGAATTTCGACGACCCCGGATCGCCCTGCCGCGAACACCGTCCGCGCAACTGGCGGTCAATGCGCCGCGAGTCGTGCCGCGAACTGCCAATGACGTGCAGGCCGCCCAGGTCCGCCACTCCCGGTCCGAGCTTGATGTCGGTACCGCGGCCGGCCATGTTGGTGGCCACCGTCACGGCTCCGACCTGACCGGCCCGCGCGACGATTTCAGCCTCGTGCTGGTGGTTTTTCGCATTCAGAACGTTATGCGGGATACCCCGCATTTTGAGCATCCGGGACAAAATTTCCGAATCCTCAACCGAAATCGTGCCCAGCAGCACCGGCTGCCCTTTGGCATGGCGTTCGGCGACGTCCTCAAGGATGGCGTTGAACTTCTCCCGTTTGGTCTTGAAAATCGAGTCGTTGTCATCCTTGCGGATGCAGGGACGGTTGGTCGGAACCACAATCACGTCAAGCTTGTAAATCTGGTGGAATTCCGCCGCCTCGGTTTCCGCCGTGCCGGTCATGCCAGCCAGCTTGTCGTAGAGCCGGAAATAATTCTGGATGGTGATCGTCGCCATCGTCTGGGTTTCCTGCTCAATCGGCACGTTCTCCTTGGCCTCCAGCGCCTGATGCAACCCGTCCGAAAACCGCCGGCCCGGCATCAGCCGACCCGTGTGTTCGTCCACAATCAGCACCTTGCGGTCCTGCACGACATAGTTGACGTCCTTCTCGAACAGACAGTAGGCCTTGAGCAGCTGCGAAAGATCATGCAGACGCTCGCTCTTGGCGGCGAAGTCGTTCTGAAACTCGTTCTTGCGCTCGTTTTTCTGCGCGGCGTCCAGCTCCGGATCCGTATCAATGCGGTTGATTTCACCCAGCAGATCCGGCATGACGAAAGCCTCGGGATCGTCGGGAGAAATGGTGTTGCGTCCCAGTTCGGTAAGATCGGCCTCGTGCGTCTTTTCGTCAATCGTAAAGTAAAGCGCCGACTGCACTTCCTGCAGCATGCCGCGGTTGGAATCGCTCCGCACCCGCGCCTCGGTTTTTTCCAGCTCCTTGAGAATGTCGCCATCCTCAAGCACATGAAGCAGCTGTTTATGGGTCGGCATGCCGAATTTGACCTGAAGCAGCTTGGTGAGCGCCTCCTCGCGCTCCTCTCCGGCGGCACCTTCCTTTTCCAGCACCGCCCGCGCCTCGCGGATCAACCGGGAGCAGAGCAGATTCTGCTTGGAATAGAGCGAGGCCACGTACGGCTGCAACTCACCGAACTGATGAGTCGACATCGGCACCGGGCCGGAAATGATCAGCGGCGTCCGGGCTTCGTCAATCAGAATGCTGTCGATTTCGTCGACGATGGCGTAATAATGGTCGCGCTGGACAATCTGGTCGGCCTCGTTGGCCATGCCCATGTCACGCAGATAGTCGAAGCCGAATTCGCTGTTGGTGCCGTAAGTGATGTCGCAGTCATACTGCTGCTTACGCTCGGCAGGCGGCTGCTGATTCTGCAGACAGCCGACAGTCAGACCGAGAAATGTGTAAACCGCCCCCATCCAGCTGGAGTCGCGGCGGGCCAGATAGTCGTTGACCGTGACCAGCTGGCAGTTTTTACCAGTCAGGGCATTGAGATAAAGCGGAAGCGTCGCAACCAGCGTTTTGCCTTCACCGGTCGCCATCTCGGCGATGTTGCCGCGGTGCAGGGCGATACCGCCCATCAGCTGCACATCAAAGGGGATCATATCCCATTTCATCGGCTGACCGCATACGTCAATCTCGGTGCCGACCAGCCGGCGGCAGGCGTTTTTAACCACGGCGAACGCCTCGCACATGATGTCATCGAGGGTTTCGCCGGCGGCCAGCCGGGATTTGAATTCAGCGGTTTTGGCCTGAAGTTCCGCGTCGGAGAGCCTCTGCAGTTCGACTTCGATGGCGTTGATCCGGCGGACCAGCGGCAGCATTTTCTTGAGGTCGCGCTGGGATTTGGTGCCGAATATCGCCTTGAGGATTCCAGTTATCATCTGCGGTCTCCGGACTTACTTCGAACCCGGCCGGTCTACCGGCTGGCCGGCTTTGCAAAGCGGACACTCCGCCGGATCAAACGTCGGCAGCGAAAGCTTGAGCGCACTGTGGAACGGCACGTCAAACTCCGCTTCGCCGCCGGAACGGTCCACAATCACCGCCACACCGACCACCTGTCCGCCGAAAGAACGCACCAGGTCAATGGTCTGCTGCACCCGGCCGCCCTTGGTCACCACATCCTCAGCCACCAGAATACGGTCCGCCGGCTTGATGGAGAAACCGCGTTTGAGCACAAGGCGGCCGTCCTCCTTGTCAGCAAAAATCGCCCGGCAGCCCAGCGCCCGGGCAACCTCCTGGCCGACAATCAGACCGCCCACGGCCGGACTGATTACCGCGTCAATCGGCTGGCCGCGGAAAAATCCGGCCAGATAGCGGCAGATGGTCTCGGCTTTGTCCGGATACTGCAATAACAGTGCCGCCTGGAAAAAATGATCGCTGTGCAGGCCGCTGCGCAGTTGAAAGTGCCCGGTCAGCAAAGCTCCGGAAGCCTTGAGAATATCGACAATTTCCTGTTCAGTCATGATGAGTTACTCCAGTGCTGTGACTTGCAGAACAAGTCGTTGGAAAACGGTTCACGCCGCCCGATAGCGGCGCGAACAGCGGTACGGTCAACGGAAAGTATCGGGCGACGATGGCTCGATCCAGAGGTGGAAGTCGGTTCGCCTCCCCTCGACCTCCAGTGTAATCAGCGTGTTCAGTCGAGTCAGCAGCAGCGCGTAGGGAATCCGCACTTCGCCGCCGGCCACGTTGACCGACACGATGCTGTCCCCCAGAATATCTTCCGAATTGCGGATGGCATTGATGAGTTCCAGCATCCGGCCGAGCTTGTCCCGCAGGGTGTCGTCCAGCGCATAAGCCCGGTGGCACTTGGGACACACCGCCTGAAAATCCCGCGATGCAATATCGGCCAGGTTGAATTTGACCACCGCATCGCAATCCGGTTCAAAACAGTGAAAATCGATTTGCGCCTTGGCGCTGTTTACGGTTGAGGACTTGTTCATTCACGCCTCTTCCCGTTGAATGATTTCCAGCATTTTCACCGTGTTCCCGACCGCTGCGATCAGCTCGCCGATCAGCTCGGGATTGCGGAGCCGGCGGGAAATGCTGCTGAGCAGCTGAAGATAGGCCTCCTGGTCCTCGTCCGGAGCCACGGTGAACACGATCACCCGCACCGGCTGGTCGTCCTGCCCCTGATAATCCGCAATCGGATTTTCGCAGACGCCGACAATGACAAAGGGGTGATTGATGTCGTTGATGCGGATATGGGGAAGCGCCAGCATGCCGCCGACGCCGGTGGTCATCATCTGTTCACGCTTCCAGATCAACCGGAAAATCACATCCCGGCTGAGCTTGGTCAGATCAGCCGCCCGGGTGATCAGCTGGTCCATCACCTCAAGCTTGTTCTTGCCGGACAGCGTCATCACGGAGTCTTTGGTCACATACTGGACGAAATCATATTTCATAGCGTCTCTCCATAAAATACTCGAAAAGGATGAATAAACATGCTATATTTCAACCCTATAACATAACCTCCGGAAAATGCTTTTTCAACCGGTTTTCAATAAAAAAACCGATTGTCGCCCGCCTTTGCGGAAAAATCCCCGGTTCACTGCCGGTACATTGAGGGGAAAGTGCCGCGCCGGGGCGCACCGGTCGGGATGTCCAGCGGCGGAGCCGTATCCACCCGTCCCCAGCGCCGACCGAACGGCCAGAACACCAGCCAGGCCCGTCCGACCAGGTTGCGCCGGGGAACACCGCCGAAAAAACGGCTGTCCAGGCTGAATGCGGAGTTGTCACCCAGCATGAAATAATGGTCCGGCGGCAGGGTGTACTCGGTGCCGCCATCCGCCGGAAACGTTCCCATTCCGCTCAGGTGTCCATGATAACCGCCCCTGCCGGAGTAAAGTTTGGCGAAACGGGGCTCCAAATCCTGAATCCGGCTGAACTCCGCGGCTCCGGCCGGCCGTACATAGAGCTGATTGTCAGTTATTTTCACCGTGTCGCCGGGCAGCGCCGCCAGCCGCTTCACGTAATAATAGCCGCTCTGGTTCATCAGTGCGGTGCCGTTCACCATCAGTCCCTCGGTGTTGAACACCATGATGTCACCGCGCCGGGGCGGCGACAGATAGAGACTCAGCCGTTCGACAAACAGATGATCGCCCAGCAGCAGATAACCGTCGGCCAGCACCTCCCCGGAACGGTACAGCCGCCCCGGTTCCAGGTCGGCGTACTCCAAAACCTTGCGCTGCGCACCGGGCAGCCGGTACCCCCGGCCGCCGATGACAAAATCAACATCGTCGGTCAGCACGCTGCTCCGTTCCCGGACGGAATCAGGATCAAGGCTCCCCGGAGCGGCGACGGTCGCCTCCGCCCGCCGGGCCGAGAACAACACCTGACGCACCGGAAAAGCGGTTCGATCCACCGCCGGAACAGCCCCGCGCTCCAGATAGTGAATTCCATACAGCGTTGGCTGCATGGAACTGGTTGGAATCCGGAACGGCTGGAAAAACAGACCGCGAATCCCGAATGCCACCGCTCCCACCACCGCCAGCAGATCCAGCCAGTTGCGAATGGAACCATATCGGGTAGGCAGACGGAGCCGGCCGAATTCCCGGCGCGCCCGCACGATCGCCGCGGCGGACTCCGTCCCCGGCGCGGCTTCAAGATCGGCAATCACCCGGTCGAAATCCCGACGCAACTCCGGAGTGAGCAGATCGTCCTCGGCATGGCGGAGCGACCGGAGCTCGGACAAATACTTGCGGCGGCGGCGGGCCAGAAAATTCATATTGCGCGGCCTTCCCAGAACATGCCGGACTTTGCCGGCAACTCCGCAATTCAGCGGGGAGATGCCACCGGCGGCGGCGGTGGCACCATAACCGGAACCGGCTGCGACAACATCTCCAACTCGCCCCCCACAATCACCGGAGTTTCAGACTGAACCACCACCGGAGCCTCAACTGTTTTCTCCGCGGCTCTCGCGGATGCCGGTCGGATCGCCGCCGGCGGATAAAGCACCCCCGTCATGAGATCCACCACCGCATTGGCAACGGCCAGTCCGCTGCCGTCGCGGGGACCGAGAACGTCGCGGGAACTGTAATGCCGTCCCGCCGGCGGCCGCTGCCCGCCATCCGGCACCGGAGCCGCCGCCAGCCAAGCGGGAGTGCCAAACACAAGCAGCGCCCCCGTCAAAATCAAAGTCAGTCTTTTCATGATTGCTCCTTTCCGGACTCCGGAGAGGCGCTTTCAACCGGATTTCTGTCCCCGGTCTTTGCACCCGGATTCTCAGGAGTCATGTAGTCGGTGTAATAGCGGTAATAATTTTTGTATCGGTAAGTTCCGTAATACCCGTTGGGTCCGGAACGGTCGAAACGGTTGACAATCGCGCCCAGCGGAAGCTGGGAAATCTGGCTGAGCTGGGCAATGGTTTTGCGGATCAGTCCGATCTTGGCGTTACTGCACGATACCACAAAAAGCACTCCGTCGCAAAGGGGCATCAGAATCATCGGATCGGCCAGGAACAGCGCCGGGGCTGTGTCAATGAAAATATAGTCATAACGCTGCCGCATCTCCTCGAGCAGCTGGGAGGTGGCATCAGACATCAGGATTTCAGACGGATTCGGCGGAATCGGACCGCTGGGAATCACATCAAAACCCTCGATTCCGGCCGCCGAATGGACTGTCGCCTCCTCCAGAGTACACTCGCCCGCCATGTAGGAAACCAGTCCGCTGCCGCAAGGCAGATCGAACACCTTGTGCAGAGTCGGCCGCCGCAAATCAGCGTCAACGAGCAACACCCGCTTGCCGGCCTTGGCGGTCAGATATGCCAGGCTGGAAACGCAGTTGGACTTGCCCTCGCTGGCAATCGTGCTGGTGACCAGCAGCACCCGGCAGAAGTCGTGGCCGGCCCGACGCCCCTGGCCGCTTTTGTCCGGCACCAGGTACGGCAGGTTGGCGCGCAGCAGCCGGAAAGCCTCCGAAAGCTCATGCTGGTCAGGATCATCCAGCAAATTGAAAATAAAGCTGTTCTGGAGTTTTTTGGAGCCGCTCCCGGCAATCAGCGGAATCACGCCCATGATGGGCACCTTGAGGTAATTGCCGGCCTGTTCCGGATTTTTAATGGTCTGGTCGAGCAGTCCCAGCAACAGGGCCAACCCGCTGCCGGCCATAAGTCCCAGCACCAGGCCGAGCATGAGGTTGAACCGCAGCGAACGGTTGATCGGCTTTTCCGGCAGCTTGGCCGCATCAATAATCTGTACGTTGTCAAGTTCGAGCACCTGACGGATGGTTTCGGAAAAGACCTTGGCGGTCGAATTGGCGGCGAACTGAGCCACCTTCGGCAGGTTCGAGGTCGCCTTGATCGTCAGGATCCGGGTATCCCGCTGGTAATCAACCCCGATTTTGTACCAATAACCCTTTTCCTGCCCGGAACCGCAGAATTCCCTGACCTCGGCGGCGACCTGATCCTGCACGCGCTCACTCAGCAGCAGCGCCTGGTAGTCGTTGATCAGCAGGGAGCTGATCGCCAGCATTCGCCCGTAGGAGGCAATCTGGTCGCGTTCATTACCCTGGCTGACCTGCCAGGCGAAAATGGTCGACTTGGCCATGTAAACCGGCTTGATCAGGTATCTGGTGATGAAAAACGCGGTGAAAAGTCCAATAATGGTGAATATCACCACAATCCGCCAGTAGCGTATTGCGGTTTCAAGGATGTTGCCAATGCAGAAAAAATCCTGAAAGAGGCTGGTTTTAGCCGAATCTTTGGGTTGTCCGAAATCCATGTTGCCGACTTACTCCGGTTTAATCTGTCACAGTAGAATAAAGCAAAAGCCTTTCGCCCGGAAGCCATATCGCCTTCCGAAACCTCAATTGAATAATATACATGACCTGGACTTCCCTTTCAAGCCGCGCCGCAACAAAAACCGGAAAACCGTCGCCGGCAATCACAGCAGTTTGAGCTGGATCATATCATCGTTTTCACCGGCGTCCCGCCGCCGGCTCCGGACCGTGCGGCGGGGGAGCGCGGCAATCGCATCGCGGGGCGCATCGGCGGCCTTTTCGAGCAGTTCCAGGATCACTCCGGCGCGCTCCAGCACCGGGGCGGGAACCCCGGCGAGCTTGGCCACGTGAATACCGTAACTGCGGTCGCTGGCTCCCGGCACAATCTGGCGCAGAAAGATGATGTCCTCGCCGTATTCGCGGACCGCCACGTTGTAATTGTTGACGCCGCGCCGGGTTTTGGCCAGCTCGGTCAACTCGTGGTAATGGGTGGCAAACTGAGTGCGGCAGCGGGGGTCGTCGTGCAGATACTCCGCCACCGACCAGGCGATGGACAGTCCGTCAAAAGTGCTGGTTCCCCGGCCGATCTCATCCAGAATGACCAGGCTGCGGGGGGTGGCGTGATTGAGAATGTTGGCCGTCTCGACCATTTCCACCATGAACGTGCTCTGCCCCCGGGAGAGGTCATCGGCGGCGCCAACCCGGGTGAAAATGCGGTCAACCAGACCGATTTCAGCGGAGTCGGCCGGAATGAAACTGCCGATCTGAGCCATGATCACCAGCAGGGCCGTCTGCCGGATATAAGTGGATTTTCCGGCCATGTTGGGGCCGGTGATGAGCATCATCCGGTTGCGGTCGCCGTCGAGCAGGCAGTCGTTGGGAATGAATTGTCCGCGCCCCAGCGCGGCGTCAAGCACCGGATGGCGGCCGCCCCTGATGATCAGCCGGTCATCGTCAAAGATCCGGGGACGGACATAGTTATTGACCCGGGCGCATTCGGCCAGCGCCGCCGCCACGTCGATTTCCGCCAGGGCGTCGGCGGTGCGCTGAATTGCGGCGGTGAAGGTCTGTACATACTCCCGCAGTTCATTGAAAAGTTCGGCCTCCAGGGCGCGGCCTTTTTCCTCGGCGCCGAGGATGCGGCTTTCGAGCTCCTTGAGTTCAGGAGTAATGAAACGTTCGGCGTTGACCAGGGTCTGCTTGCGCACATAATCCTCCGGCACCAGATCAAGGTTGCTCTTGCTCACTTCAATGTAATAGCCGAACACGCTGTTGAACTTGACCTTCAGCGATTTGATTCCGGTGCGCTCGACTTCGCGCTGCTGAATCTGCGACAGCCAACCCTTGCCGTCGGTGGCGGCGCGCCGCAATTCATCCAGTTCGGCGCTGTACCCGCTCCGGATCACTCCGCCGTCAGCCAGCAGGGCCGGCAACTCGTCGGCGAGCGCCGCCGCAATCCGGTCGGCCAGCGGCGTGAAATCATCGATCCGCCCGGCCGCTGAAGTCAGAAAGGGCGAAGTGAAACCGGCCAGGAGGCTCCGGACCCCGGGCATCACCGCCAGCGATGCGCCCAGGCTCTGAAGATCGCGCGGCGTGGCGTTGCCGACATTGACCCGCCCGACAATGCGTTCCAGGTCGCGCACCACCCCGATGGTTTCGCGCAGTTCGGTCATGGTCAGCGGATCGAGCAACAACTCCTCCACCGCGTCGAGCCGGGCAATGATCCGGTCACGGTCGCACAGCGGCCGCAGCAACCAGGCGCGCAGCCGGCGTCCGCCCATGGACGTGACGGTCTTGTCCAACACCTGAAGCAGGGAACCGCCGCGGCCGCCTTCATTCCTGGAGCAGATGATTTCCAGATTGCGCAGCGAGATCGAATCCAGTTCGAGCGCCTCCTCCAGCGAACGCCGCTCAAGCCGGGTCACATGGCCGGCCTCCTGCCGGAGATTCACCGTGGCATAACGCAGCACCGCCCCGGCGGCAGCCACCGCAGCCGGGGTCGAACGGCAGCCGAATCCGTCAAGAGTGGCGATCCTGAAATGATCAAGCAGAAAACGTTCGGCTTCGGCGACATCAAACTCATAGTCCTCCAATTCGGTCCAGAGCAGCTGCTCGCCGACCCGGGGCAGACCGCGGCCGGAACGCAGTTCACCGGCCAGGCTTTTGGAAATGAGCACTTCCCGGACGCCGAGACGGTTGAATTCGGCCTCCACCGCCTCATAGTCGGCCGCTTCCGCAAAAAAGAACTCCCCGGTACTGACATCGAGCGCCGCCAGCGCCGGCCCGCGGCGCGGATCTTCGCTCAGCGCCGCCAGAAAGTTGTTGGACGAGCCGTCGAGCAGCGGAGTGTCCACCACGGTTCCCGGAGTGATGATCCGCGTCACCTGACGCTTTACAATTCCCTGGGCCAGTTTGGGGTCCTCCATCTGCTCGGCGATGGCGACCTTGACTCCGGCGGCAACCAGCCGGGGCAGGTAGCTCTCCAGCGCATGATACGGAAAACCGCACATCGGCACACCCTGCCGCTTGGTCAGCACCAGTTCGAGAACCCGGCTGACCCGCTCGGCGTCCTCAAAAAACTCCTCATAGAAGTCGCCCAGCCGGAACAGCAGCACCGCATCCGGCGGAATCGCCGCCTTGGCCTCGCGGTACTGCCGCATCATCGGGGTGAGCCGGCTGTCCGGAACCGGATCACTCATGGCTCCGGCTCCGTTCAAGTTCAACTGCGATCCGGGCACCGTGCCGGGAGGCTCCGGGTTTGGCGATCCGGACGCGGCAGCCGGCAATCCGGGGCGAGGCGGCCAGAATCAGTTCCGCGGCAGCGCCGGCAAGCGCTTCCAGCAGCGAAAAAGCGGAGTTCTCCGCCAGCCGGACCAGCTCCAGCTCCAAAGCGGAATAGTCCACTGTCGCGCCGAGGTCGTCATCGGCGGCCGCCCTGGCCAGATCGATTTCCAGTTCGACGTCAAAGACAATACGCTGCCGGCGCTGACGTTCCTCCGGCAGCGTGCCGATCACGGCATGAGCGGCGAGATTCTGTATGAAAATCCGATCCATCAGCTTACTCCACGCTTTTTTATGAGCGAATGTGCGTTCGACCTCAGATTGCGACTCCGGACAGCGCCTGAGAATGCCGTCCTGCCCGGACGCCGTAAAATGTTTCCCGGAGCCAATCCCGCCGGCGCGTCAGCCGGCATCCCGTCCGGACCGCCCGTTCATTTTCCGGCGGACTCAGCCAGTTCCCGGAGCCGGATCAAATTGAGCTTGCCGCTGCCCAGCAGGGGCAGTTCCGGCACCTTGACAAAATCGTCAGCGCGGGGAATCCAGAGATTGGGCAGCCCGCTTTCGCGCAGCGCCTCAACCACGGCGACCGGATCGAAATCATCGGGCACATAGAACACCACCAGCCGTTCGCCGCGGCGCGGGTCGCTTTTTCCGGCTACGGCGATTTCCCTGACCTCGGTACCGCGAATCCGGCTGATCGCCTCCTCGACCCCCTCATGGGGAACCATTTCGCCGCCGATTTTGCTGAATCGGGAGGCGCGTCCGGTAATGTAGACATACCCGTCGCGATCAATCCAGGCGATGTCGCCAGTGTCGTAATAGCCGTTCTGAATGACGCGGGCGGTCTGTTCCGGATCGTTGAGGTAGCCTTTCATGACGGTGCCGGCCTTTACCTGCATGCGGCCGGGACGCCCCGGACCCAGCTCCACTCCGGTGTCGGGATCGACCACCCGGACATGAATGCCCGGCAGCGGACAGCCGATGCTTCCGGGATGATCGCTGCGGGTGGCCACGTCAAAAATTGAATTGTTGAAGTTGATGGTGACTATCGGCGACAACTCCGTGCAGCCGTATCCCTCGATCACGGTGCGGCCGGTGAGCCGGTTGAACCGGTCCACCAGTTCAGGCCGGAGCTTTTCGGCTCCGGTGATGACCATGCGCAGTGATTTGAGGTCTTCGCCGGTGGCCTTGTGCAGGTATTTCTGTAGAAAAGTCGGAGTCGCGGTAAGAATGGTCAGTTTGAACCGGGCGATCGACCGGATTACGTCGTCGCCGCTGAGCGGATTGAGCACATAGGCCACCAGGTTGCCGACCTGGGAGGGGAAGGCGAATTCCACCGTGAAACCGTATGCGTGGAACAGCGGCAGATTGCCGGCTACCCGATCCGATTTTTTCAGGGCGATGATCCGGAGAAACGACCAGATGTCGCAGTTGATGTTGCGGTGGGTCAGCATAACTCCCTTGGGGGTGCCGGTCGATCCGCTGGAGAAGAGCAGAACTGCCTGATGGTGCATGTTGTAACAGCTCAGCGGGGCGAGCTGCCGCACCAGCAGCCGGCGCGGCATCAGCAACACCCGCAGCAGGGCGGAAAGCTTGCGCGACCGCTGAATGGTCGGAGCGACGTCCTCAAGACAGATCATTTCAGGGGTTTCGTGCCATTCGAGCTTTTGCAGGAACTTGCGGCTGGTGAAAATGGTACGTACTCCGGCCCGGCGGACGGATTCGAGCGCGACCTGTTCGCCGGCGCTGAAGTTGACAATCGCCGGCGTCCGGTCGGCGAAAAGCACACCGAGCAGCAGCATCGCCGCGGTGGTGGAATTGGGCAGCAGCACGCCGACGTATTCGGTTTCCCCCCGGTTGAGCTCGCGGACTTTTTCGGAAATCAGAATGGTGCGCAGCAGCATATTGAAGTTGTTAATGCCCTGTCCGGCGGCGTCGCAGTAGGTGACCTGAAAGAAGTGACGCTTGGCCCGGAGCAGAAACGCGGTGTGGAACGGCACTTCCCCGGGCTGGGGACGGCGTTCGGCCTCGGCGCCGAGTTCAGAAATCTTCTGACGCAGCTCGAAAGCCGAGAGCTCCGGATCCACCGGTTCACCCACTGTCACGCTGAAATCCACCGGCAGCGACTGCGGAAGCAGAAAGTGCAGCCGCCCCTTGTGAATTGAAAACAGCCGGCCGTGAAGCATGCCGATGCGCATCGGCAGCACCGTCACCCCGACGTTGACCGGCAGGAAGGGTTCAACTCCGGACCGGAATCTCATGAGGTTGCCGTTGCCGGAAATTCCGCCTTCCGGAAAGAAACAGAGCACTTCACCTTTCCGGAGCCGGCCGCGGATCTCGCCGAAAAAAGCCTGCATCGCCTTGGGACGCCGGGGACTGGGAACCTTGATCACGCCGAGATACCAGAAAATGAACCGCGTCGGCAGGAAGTCAATGATCTCGGTCCGGACCATGAACCGCACCCGGCGGGGCGACAGGGCCTGGATCAGCAGCAGGTCGATCAGCGAAATGTGATTGGACACCAGAATCAGCGGACCGGATTTCGGCAGATTTTCCGCCCCGAAGACCCGCACCCGGATCACGGTCCAACGCAGAATGAAAGCCGCAAATCTCAGCAGGGCGGCGGGAGAACTCAGCAGATAGACCGCCGCCACCGCTGCAACGGCGATCAGATAATAATAACCTGGCATGGTTGACTGTATTCCGAAAAAAATAATATTGGCCGGCCGACCGCGGGGTCGGAATCCCCCGGCATCACCGATTACTTATATTAGCTCCGAATGACGCTTTTTTCAACCTCCCCAAGTCAAAACCAGTCCGATATTTTGAAAAAAAACGGTTCCGGGATTGCTTTTTTTCAAATTTGTGATATATTGCTAAATGTGTCTTATGACATTCGACTGCAACCAACAGGTTATGGCAACACGGTTTCTTCCGCCGCGGCGGAAGCAAACTTCCGGATCGGCGGCGCCGGATTAAGGCCTCAGGGCGAACCGCCGCGCGGCCCGGGAATTACAGGAGTTGATAAAATGGCTGTTCCGAAAAGAAAATCATCCAGAATGCAGCGGCGTCAGCGCAAGGCCGCCAACCGTTACGAAGGCGTCCAGGCGACCTTCTGCCCCAACTGCTCCGCTCCGGCGGCGCCGCACCGGGTCTGCGCTTCCTGCGGCTGCTACGGCGGCAAGCAGATCATCAACGTCGAAGCCTGAGCCGCGCTTCGACGCAACCGGTCGCCCGGTTGAACGGCCGGATTTTCCGGCCGTTTCGTTTTCCGGAGAGAATGTAACCTGAACAGCGTCCGGCGGCGGTTTGACGCCGCGGTGCGCCGCACGATGAGGGAAAGCAAGCATGAAGATTGCCGTTGACGCCATGGGCGGAGACTTCGCCCCCGGCGCGGTGATCGAGGGTCTGGCCATGGCAGTGACCGACTTTCCGCACTGCGAATTTGCCTTGGTCGGCCATCAGGACAAGGTGGCGTTTTATCTGGAAAAATACGGCTTGGCCGGCCATCCCCGGATTGAGCTGGTTCACGCCGAAACGGTCTGTGAAATGAGCGATCCCTCCGCCATTTCGCTGCGCGCCAAACGCAATTCCTCCATCACGGTCTGCGCCCGGCTGCTCAAGGAAAAGACGGTTGACGCCATGGTTACTCCGGGGCATACCGGAGCCACCGTCGCCGCCACCAAGGTGCTGGTCCGCAATCTGCCGGGCATCGATCGGGCGGCGCTGGCCGCCAACATGCCCAGCCAGAAGGGACGTTTTCTGCTCATCGACGCCGGAGCCACCCCGGACTGCGCCCCCCGCAATCTGGTGGAATTCGCCATTATGGGCGATGTTTACGCCCAGTATCTGTTCGGAATTCCCAATCCGCGCATCGGGCTGCTCAGCGTCGGCGGCGAAGACGTCAAAGGCTGCGAATTGACCAAAGCCGCATTCAAGCTGCTGGAGCGCGCTCCGATCAATTTCATCGGCAACGTCGAAGCCGACACCGTGTTCGAAGGCGTTACCGATGTGCTGATCTGCGACGGGTTCACCGGCAACGTCCTGCTCAAAGGAGCCGAGGGACTTGCCAAATCAACCGTTTACTGGCTCAAGAAAATGCTGACGAAAAACGCCATGCGGCTGATCGGCGCCACGCTGGCACACAATGCGTTCCGGGAACTCAAGGCGATCGGAGCCGCCGATTCGATCGGCGGAGCCCCGCTGCTGGGAATCAACGGCATCTGCATCATCGGTCACGGCGGCTCCACGCCGACCGCGGTGCGCAATGCGATCCGCGTGGCCGCCGAATGCGTTGAATTCAAATTGAACAATCGGATCATCGCAAAACACAATCAACTGCTCGAAGCACTGGGGAACGATCTGTATGTTTCGGGCAAATGAAACTGATTTCACGATGAGTATTGGGGAGTGCATATTGTGAGTATACGTATTGCCGGCACCGGGTCGTATGTGCCTGAAAAAATCCTGACCAACGCGGATTTGGAAAAACTCGTCGACACCAACGACGAATGGATCAAAACCCGAACCGGAATCGCCGAACGTCACATTGCGGCCGACGACGAGGCCTGCAGCGACATGGCGGTCGCAGCCGCCCGGCAGGCGCTGGACATGGCGGGCATTTCGGCCTCCGAACTGTCGGCGGTGATTGTCGCGACCACCACGCCGGATCACATCTTCCCCAATACCGCCAGTCTGGCGCTGGACCGGCTCGGAGGCAAAGGCGCTTTCTGTTTTGATCTCAGCGCCGCGTGCAGCGGTTTCATTTCTTCACTGGAAGCTGCTTACGCGCTCATGTGCACCCGTTCTCAATACCGCTATGCGCTGGTGATCGGTTCGGAAAAACTTTCCATCATCACCAACTGGAGCGACCGCAACACCTGCGTGCTGTTCGGGGACGGCGCCGGAGCCGCCGTGCTGGAAAATACGGCGGACGCCGGTCCGAATACGATTCTGGCGGCGGACTTCCACGCTGACGGTTCGCTGGGATCACTGCTGACCCTGCCGGCCGGCGGCAGCCGCCAGCCGGCCACGGCGGCAACTGTCGCCGCGCATCTGCATACGATTCACATGGAAGGCCGCGAAACTTTCAAGCACGCGGTAAATGCCATGACCGGAGCCTGCCGCACCGTTCTGGAGACCGCCGGAGTCAGAGCCGAGCAGCTCAAGCTGGTGATTCCCCACCAGGCCAACATACGCATTATTCAGGCGGTTTCCCAGCGGCTCGGAGTCGAAGACGCCCGGGTGTTCTGCAACATCGCCCATTACGGCAACACCTCGGCGGCTTCCATCGGCATCTGCCTGGATGAAGCAGTCCGCGGCGGCCGCCTGGAGCGTGGCGACCTGGTGCTGCTGACCAGTTTCGGCAGCGGTCTGACCTGGGGAGCCATGCTGTTGAAATACTGACCGGGGAGCGCGGGACCTGGCAGCGTGGAACCTGGCAGCGTGGGACCGGGCGGCGTAGGACCGGGCGGCGCGGGACAGAACGGCGCCGCCTCCGGTTCCGAAATTCCGGAGGCAAAGCCTCCGGGACGCGCCAAACCTTCGGGAGGCATAAGAGCTCTGCCGCGCTCCGCGACTCCGGCAGCGGAATGCCGGGAAGCAGGCATATCAGATGCAAAATTGCCGGTCGGAAATGAATCCGCACCGCGTGAAACCGTAAAACGACACCGCCGATTCGACGAATGCACCATTATTCAAGGCGGACGGGGAGACTTAACCATGGCGGAAAAAGATTTTATCAGCGATCATCTGGTCAACATGCGTGAGCGGCTCCGGGCCAACTACGAACAGCTGAACCGTCCTGCGGATGGCTCCCCGGCGGATTCCCCACACCATCCAGCTCCGCAGTCCCCGCCCCGCCCGGCTCCGGAACCGCCGGAGCGGACCCTGACGGAGCAGTCTGCAGTAACAGCGACGACCGCGCTGGAATCGCCGCCAAGTCCCCGCAGTTCCGTGCGCCCCGGCGAAACGGAAAAAATACGGCGCGACCTTGAAGGACGGATTCGTCGCGACTGTGCTGAAACCGCAGCGGAACTGGAAGAGCTTGACCGGCGCCGGCGGGAACTTCAGAATTTTCTGACCCTGCTCAACGAACAGGTTGAACGGCTGGCGGAACGCAGCTCCGACGACAATGACGCCAGAGAGCTTGAAGCCATGCGCCTCAAATATTTTCAGGCCGCCGGCCGGGCAGCGGCTTTCCGGCCGGCGGCGCCGGGGCCGGCGGCATCGGAACCGCGGGAACCGGAAAAACCCTTTTCGCGCCTGATGGTGGAGGCACTGCCGCTGGGTGGGGCCATTGTGGTCGCGGCGCTGATTATTTCCGGCGTACTGACCCTGATTTTTGCCTGACCGGCCCTGCAGCATGCTCTCCGGACTTCAGATGCGCAGAATCCTGAGGTCGCCTTTTCCACCGGATCAATCCGCTCCGTCCCCGGACTTCAGACGCACAGACTCCAGCTTTTGCCCGGTCGGACCGCCGGAACCGTTCCCCGGGATTCCGGGAGGAACCATGGTGCGCGGCGCGGGAGTCGAACCCGCACATCTTGCGATACAAGATCCTAAGTCTTGCGTGTCTGCCAATTTCACCAGCCGCGCCCGGACGGTCTCCGTAATATAAACCCGGAGCGGGGGAAAATCAACCCCGGCCGCCGGAATAACCTCCGAACCGGCCGGGGAATCCGCCGCAACTAACCGCGAACCGGATCGGAGTCAGGCGGTCGCGCCCGTTCCGGTCCCGGACTTGCAACGCTCCGGGTCAATCGGCGTCAAGCCAGTTTGGCAAATTTCAATCCGCCTGCCGCTGAATCAAAGGAGAGCTGATAGCCGTTGAAACCGGTTCCGATTACCGTTTCCCCGAGAGCCAATGCCCCGTAATCCACGCCGTCGATGTACAAGTTGAATGCCGTATCCCTGAACGCGGCGGCATTCGCGGTTTGAACCAGACTCCAACCTTCGGTGAAATTGCCGGTCGAGATCCGCAGTTCGACGGTGTCGCCGTAAAAATCGGCGTCGGCCCAGTTCAGCGCCGCCGCCGCTCCGCTGTTGCCCGAGAGGTCGAACACCCAGTTCGCGTTGTCCGCCACCGCGCCGTCGAACACCGCGGCGGCGTCGCCGGAGAAAGTGACCGCGTCAAACGCTTCAATGCTTCCCGAGAACGTGCCGCTGTAGTCCGAGAAGACCAGCTGCGAGAGTCCGGTTTCGCCGACGTTGGCCCCGTTGTAGCCGCCGCCGAAGAGTTTGGTGCTGAAATCCGCAGCTCCGGAGAACGTCACAGTCGCAGTGCCGTTCAGGCTGTCCCCATTCACCTGGCCGCGGGCGTAGATCCGGTCCACGGTGCCGCCGGTCACGGTGATGTTCACGTCGCCGTTGACCACCGAAGTGGCATCCGCATGATCCTTGGCGTGCGCGCCGCCGCCGTAGATGTTCGCGACCGTGCCGCCGGTCACGGTGATGTTCACGTCGCCCTCGACGACCGAACTGCCGCCGTCCTGCGCCCAGCCGCCGCCGAAGACGTTGCCGACGGTTCCGGAACCGATCGTGATGTTGACGCCGCCCTGCACCAGCGCGGCCGCGCTGTCGGACGCGAACGCGCCGCCGAAGATGCCGCGGCCCGCCACGGCGTCGTTGTCAATCTCGCCGCCGTCCCAGACGATGTTGACGCCGCCGGCGACCTCAATGGCGTTAGGGCTCTGCGTTGAGCTGTTGCCGACCGCAAAGCCGCCGCCGTAGACCGACTGGCCGGACCCGAGGGTGCCGCCGGTGATTTCAATCGTGATCGAACCCGCCACCGAG
>CASFVA010000019.1 GCA_949298075.1 uncultured Lentisphaeria bacterium | reverse complement strand
CTGGGCCAAAGAACTGACTGAGCTTCGCTCCCATCCGCTGGAAGTCGAGCGCCGGGCACTGCCGGCCGGAGCCCGGCTGCCGGCCGGTTTCGCCGGATTTGACGTGACGCTCCGGCGCGGCGACCTCGTCGCCACCGGATTTCTGGTCCTGCCTTCGGGTGCCGGGCCGAAATCCCTGCCCGCCGTCGCCAACTTCCTGGGAGCGAGCAAGGTCACGGCCGAGCTGCCGCAGGCGCTCAACTATGCCCGGATTCCGGCGATCAGTTTCAATCTGAACTTTCACGGACTGGACAATCAACCCGCCGGAGAACGCACCCGCCGCGACCAGGTACGCGGCTACCAGTTTCAGGCCGCCGACCGGCAATCCTATCCCATGCGCAAAATTTTCCTGCGGGTGGTGATGGTCATGGACTTCCTGCAGACCCTGCCCGAATATGACGGTCGCCATCTGGTGGCGGCGGGTGGTTCCCTCGGCGGCTGCCAGGCCGCGGTGGCTGCGGCGCTGGTGCCGGAAGTGACGTTCTGCGTATCCAACGCCACCGCCATGTGCGACCACTTCGGCGCCGAAGCCGGACGCCGGGCCGGCTGGCCCCGTCTGCTCGCCCGGACTCCGGCGGCGGCCGAAACCGCCGGGTACTTCGACATCGCCAGCTTTACCCCCCGGATCAAATGCCCGGTCCGCATGTCGGTCGGCTTCATTGATACGGTAACGCCGCCGGAATCAACCTACGCCGCCTACAACATGCTCGGCGACATCGACAAAAAAATGTACCATGTCCCCACCAGCGGACACGGTCCCAACATCATCAAAGGGCAGCCCAGCGTTTTCGGACGCGGCATCGACGAAGCCATTCGGCACTGTGGCTCACGCTAACTGAAAAAGGCAGGACAACCATGAACATCCGCATGTTTGCACCCCCCGGCGAAGGACGGCGTACTTCCGGCGCCATGTCATCTTGTTTCACGCTGATCGAACTGCTGGTGGTGATCGCGATCATCGCCATTCTGGCCGGCATGCTGCTCCCGGCCCTGCAGAAAGCCCGGGACCGGGCCAATTCCAGTTCCTGTCTCAACAACAAAAAGCAGTTCATGCTGGCGCAGTCCATGTATGCCAACGACAACAATGGACTTATGGTGTTCATCACTCCGAGCGGCAATGGCGGTTATCTCACGTTCTACCAGCTGCTCTGCCAGGGCAGGCGGGGCCGTCCTTATATGCAGCAGCAAAAGAGCATGAAGTGCCCCTCCACCCCGGACCTCCTCTCTGAGGAGGCCAACGCCAAGGCTTACTTCAATTCCTACGGCATGTGGCATATCCGGGTCACGCCCACCTATGCCCCCTTCAAGGAACGCCTGGACAAAATCGGTGACTGCATCATCAGCCAGCCGCAGACCGGTTATTTCGTGCCGGCCAAGTGCAAGCGTTCCGGCTCCACCATCGCCGTGGCGGATTCCAATGCCAACCGTTATGAACAGGCCGGCTGTTATTCGTTTTACCCTTACAAAGGCTCCGAGGGCCAGGTGCAGATCCTTCACAGCGGCCGAACCACGGCAGGTTTTCTCGACGGCCACGCCGAACTGCTGGGACCGGCGGAACTGGAAAACACCGACACCAACGTGACCTGCTATTTCGATGACCTGATGGAACTGCAGGAATGAACTGCGGCCGGCTTTGACATAATCATTAATTATAACCATCTTACCGTATAAAGTAATTTTCACCCAAGAAAGGAATCCAGACATGTTGAAATCTCTGATGTCCGCGAGCATTGTTCTGGCGCTGACCGTCCCGGTGCTGCCGGTTGCCGGCGAGGTTTATTTGGACTTCAAGCAGGCACAGGTGGTCGGCAACGCTCCCGGCAATGTCAAACTGGATCTGACCCGGACTCCGGAGGGACTCCGGGTCTCCTGGCCGGAAGGCGCCCGGACTCCACTGGAAGTCATGGTGCGCCAGGCATCAGCCTCTCCTCTGTTCGCGCTGCCGGAAAATCCGATCCGGCTGAAGTTGAAACTGCCGGACGACAGCGCAGTTCACCACGTTCACCTGCGATTCCGCGACGCCGGCAATGAAATCTTCCAGTACTCGCGGGTGCCGGCCATTCCGGCGGAGGATGGCTGGATGGTCATCGAATACCCGGCCCGGCCCGGCAACGCCAACGTAATTTACGGCGGCGACAAAAACCGGCAGATTGACTGGCCGCTGCGGTTGCACAGCGTGGTGCTGAGCATTGACAATTCCGCACGCGCCGGAGAAGCGACCCTTGCCGGAATCGACATGGAAGCTCCGTCACTGCCTCCGGAGTGGCTCAGCTTTGCTTCGGGCGTCCGGGTGGGCGGGGTCCAGAGAAGCACCACCACGGCGGAACCGGGCGAAAACCAGACCAGGCTCACCTGGACGGCGGAGACTCCCAATCCGATCGAATTCAATGTGATTCCAACCAAAAATCTCGATGCGCCGCCGACGGGTCCGGTGATGCTGGTCGTGGAGCTGCCGGAAAACACCCCGGTGCATCACATTCATCTGCGGTTCCGTGACGCCAACGGGGAAGTTCACCAATCCAGCGCCGCCGCCGCTCCGGGCAGAAAACAGTACGCTTTTGACATCACCCGTCCCACAGTAATATACGGCGGGGACAAAAACCGGCAGATCGACTGGCCGCTGCGGTTCCACAGCGTGGTGTTGAGCTTCAACCCGACCGGACAGCCCGGAGAGGCCATTCTGGACGGAATTTACTGTACGCCGGCGGCCCTGCCGTAAAACCGTGCGATCCCGTTTGAAATATTTTGCCAATGACAGGAGCTTTTTCAATGCGAACCGGATATTTTTGTGTCCTGCTGTCGGTGGCGGCAACGGCGCTGCCGATGCCGGCGGCGACCGCCGGAACCCCCTATCTCAATTTCAGCACAGTCAAGCTGCAGCCGATCGGACCCCAGCGCAGCGTGACTGCGATCCAGCCGGCGGCTTCAGGCACGACGATCAGCTGGCCGGCCCGGACCCCGTCGCCGATTGAAGTGGCCATTCCGGCCGCCTCCGCGGCCGAAATCACGGCGGCGCCGGCAGAACCGGTCGAACTCAAACTGAAAATGGCGGATAATACTCCGGTACGTCAGCTGCATCTGCGATTCCGCGATGCCGGCGGCGAAATTCATCAGTTCAGCGCCGCCCCCGGTCCGGCCGCTGCCGACGGCCGCCGGAACATCCGGTTTCAGGTGATCCCGGGCAGCGCCTCCTCCGTCTGGAGCGGCGACGGGAATCACAGGCTCGACCCGCCCTTCCGGCTGCACAGCATTGTGCTGAGTTTGTATCAATCGGAAAAACCTGGCGCCGTCGAGCTGGAGTCCCTGGAGGTTCCGCCTCCGCCGTCGGCTCCGCAATGGATTGCCTTTGAACCCGGAGTCCGCGTCCATCCGCAGACCGTCACCGCCCAGTCCCGGCCCGGCGGAGCCCGGATTCAGTGGCCGGCCGGCACACCGTCGCCGGTGAGCGTCAGCCCGGTTATGCGTACTCCGGAGCCGCTCGAAGAACCGCCGCTCAGCCCGGTCGAACTGCAGCTCGAACCGCTGACGGATTCTCCAGTACGCCAGATTCATCTGCGCTTCCGCGACGCCAAAGGAGAGATTTTCCAGTTCAGCGCCAATGCCGCTCCCGGCCGGGACCGGATTGCCTTTACCGTTGATCCGGCGGTGGCCTCCTCCATCTGGGGCGGCGACCAAAACCGGAAAATCGACTGGCCCCTGCACTTTCACAGCCTGCTCTTCAGTCTTGACCAGTCCGGACGTCCCGGCGACGTGACGGTCAAATCCCTCCGGGTGCGTCCGGCCGGCCGGCTTTCCGTCGGACTGAACACCGGCGACCGGCTCAATCTGCTGCTGCCCGGTGGTCCCGCCGCTCCTGAACTGATTTTCCGCAATCAGGGCGACGCCAAAACCCGCAGTTTCAGCAGCGTCATCGAAATTGAAAACGCCGGCGGCATGACCACCCGCTCTGAAATCGGCGGCACCCTCGGCCCCGGGAGCGAATGGAAATATATTCTGCCGGGCGACTTCAAATCGCCGGGATTCTGGTACGTCCGGGTGCGCTCAGTCATCAACGACAAAACTGTCGAACAGAAATTTTCAACAGCCAGGATGTCCCCGGCCGGTCCCACCGACCGGCCGCCCCGGGATTTCATCTTCGGAGTGCAGGCCCATCCGGAATTATACTCCCCGGACGAGCAGAAACTCATGGCCCGCGCCGCCGCGCTCTGCGGCATCAAAATGGTCCGGCTGGCCGGCTACTGGACCTCGATCCAGCCGACTCCCGACGCCTGGAACATCGACTACATCGACCGGATCGTCGCGCCCTATACCGCCAACCACATGCTGGTCATGCTGATCATGGGCCGGACTCCGGACTGGGCCGCGGCCAGAGACACGGTGCGTCCTTATCCGGTGACCAGCCGGATTCTGGTCCGGCCCGAATATGACGCCTACGAGAACTTCGTCCGCCGGCTGGCCGCGCACTTCCGCGGACGGGCGGTTTACTTCGAGACCTGGAATGAACCGGACATTCACTTCGCCAATTTTTCCATCGATGAATACCTGGAGCTGCAGCGCCGCTGCTACCGGGCGGTGAAATCAGTCGCCCCTGAAATCAAAGTCACCACCGGCGGCTTTGCCGGCATTTACCATGACAGGAATCCCGGTCCCAAGCAGAATATCATCAAACGCACTCTCAACGAGGGGCGCGATTCCCATGATCTGCTGGCGTTTCACGGTCACGGTTCGTTTGAGAGCTATGTCACTTCGCTGAATTACATCTTTGATTTGCGGAACCGGACCCCCAATCCGGCACCCTGGTTCGCCGGTGAAACTGCGGCCACGGCGTTCCGGATCGGGGAAATCCGGCAGGCCGGGCTGCTCTTTTCCAAACTGCTTTACAGCCGGGCCAACGGCGCCACCGCCTACGTCTGGTATAATCTGCGCAACAAACGCCATCCGAATCCGGTCGAAGAGGGCTTCGGGCTGCTGACCCGGGATCTTCAGCCGAAACCGGTCTATGTGGTCGCCAACACTTTGGCTACCTGGTTTTGCGATGCGGATTACGTCTGTCGGCTGTCGCCGACGCCGGATCTCGAACTCTATATGTTCCGGACCACATCCGGCGAGCGCCTGCTGCCCTATTGGCGCAGCGGCGCGTTCTCCGGTGAGCGTCTGATCCTGATCCGGACCGCTGGAAAACTGTCGCAGCTGGACATTTTCGGGCGGGAGACGCCCCTGGCCAACGGCCCCGACGGCACACTGGCCAAAATCGGCGGCCAACCCGGTTTCCTGCGCATCACCGGCGGCGACGGCAAAGTTCCGGAACTGGGTGAAGTTTTCCGGGCCGAAAGCGCCATCGCCATCGTCCCCGGCGGCAAGACCTCGCCGGAGTTCCAGGTGTTCAATCCCACATCCCGGCCGCTGGAGCTGAAATTCGAAATCCGATGCCCGGCCGGAATCAGCGCCGCCGCTCCTGACCTGGTCCGGCTGGCTCCGGGAGAAAAACAGACTCTGCCGGTCACTCTGCGGGCGGACGCCGGATTCGCCGCCGCGGCCGACCTGGTCTGCCGCCTGACCATCGACGGCCTGCCGCCCCAGGAGCTGCGTTTCCCGGTCAATGTTGCGACCGCTGTGGAAAAAGAGCGTCCCGAAATGCCGCCGCTTTTCAGAATCGGCGGTCCGGAAAATTATTATTCCCTCATGCCCTCCGGCGCCAACTTCGAGCACATGGAGTGGCACGGTCCCGCCGATCTCAGCGCCACAGTCGCACTGTGCAGAAACAAATTCGGATTGCGGATCAAAACCGTTGTAACCGATGATCGGCACCATCCGGAACCGATCGAGAGCGGATGGAACGGCGACAGCCTCCAATTCGCGTTCCAGTTGCCGGGGCAGGCCGGATTCTGGGAGTTCAACGCGGTCCGTTCCGCTGACGGCACTCCCGCAATTTACGCCAACAGCGCTCCGACCGGACATTCCGGAGCGGCGGCGAGCCGGCAGATTGAACTGAACACCTCCCGCAGCGAGGAGAAGCATGAAACCGTTTACGAGCTCTTCGTTCCGTTCAAGGCGATCGGACTGAGCGACCGTCCCGGCAGCGTGTTCCAGTTCAACCTGATCGTCAACGACAATGACGGCGCCGGCCGCAAGGGATTCATGCGGATCGCACCGGGTATCGGCGAGGGCAAAAACCCCGTCGCCTATCCCTATCTGCGGCTGCCTTAACGCCCCGTACTGCCATGCGGAAAACCGTCTTCCGGAATCGGGGAGACGGTTTTCCGCTTTTCTTATGATAAAAACGGCTCCATACCGGAATGCTGAACCTGGAAGCTGATCTGTTCACTTTTTTTCAGAACACTTTTTTCCAATATTCCCGAGAAACGGTCTGCCGGCGACTGAAATTCAGGTCAGCCGAAGAGAACACTTTTTGCCGCCGTTAACATTGCATTTTTTCTTTTTCCAAGGTATTATATTATTGGGTTTAATTTGTTTTCGGTCCAAAACGATACATTTATCCAAGGAGATGAAAAATGGCTGATCCGAAATATATTTACGGCGGTCAGGTCTACGGCAACCTCGACTCCCGGACCAATCTCGCCTACAACCAGGACGTTCATGTCGGCAGTGCTGACGACGAGCATCCCGGCAGCGGTACGCTGATCAACATCAAGCCCAAGGGCGGCGACAATCTCTACGTTTACGACGGCGGGTTGATTGTTTCCTCGTTTCTGCAGGGAAGCTTCAGCAGTGAACTCTCCGCCGGCGTCTGCTCCCGGACTCAAGTTTCCGCCTACGTTTACGACGGCGGCATGCTTTCCGGCAACATGCTGGAGCAGAACTTCGACGCCGCGGTCTACTCCGGCGGCCAGATTCTTGACTCGGAAATCACCGGCACCAATAAATTCTGGCTCTACGGCGGTCTGGTTTCCGGCATCAGCGGCTCGCTGGGCAATTCCGGGCGAAGCATCTTCTTCAATATTGAAAACGGCGGTCAGCTCATGACCGTAAGCGAACTGGAAAACCTCAGAATCAACATCAGCAGCGGCGGCTATTCCGAAGAAATCGCCATCGGGTCCGGCGGATCCATGACGATTAGCTCCGGCGGATCGGCCGCCGATATTGCGATCGCTTCCGGAGCAAAAATGGTGGTGGGAACCGCTGCTTTCGCCTCAGGAGTGGACATCGCCAGCGGCGGTTCGCTGACGATTTCCGGCGGCAGTCCGCGCGGCTCCGCTTACGACGTCAATGCCGACAGCGGCTCCTATCTCGAAGTCCGCGGAGTTGTCTCCAACGGCGCCAACACCCACATCGACGCCGACACGACTGTCATGGGCATTGTTTATCTCGAATCCGGAGCCACCGCCACCAACCTTGAACTGCGGTCGGCCGGCGGAGCGAGCGGAACGCTGTATGTTTCCGGCGGAGCCATAGTTCATGACACGCTCATTAAACCCGGAACCATGTATGTCAACGGCGGCTCTGCTTTCAACACTGAAGCGCAGATGTTTGGCCGGATACTGGTTTCCGGCGGCGGTTACGCTTCGGGCGTTTTCCTCAACGTCGGCACCGGATACTCCGGCTCAGTCGCCACCAGTTCCGGCGGTGCAACTCTGACTGTCCAAAGCGGCGGTAAAGTGGAGTATGCCACGGTTTCCGACCTCTCCACCGTCAGCGTGACCGGCGGGGAAATCAGCAACATCACCATCAGCAGCGGCGGAAAGCTGTCGGTCAGTCCCGGCACCGCCGAACATATCTCCCTGGAATCCGGCGCCATTCTGACGGTTGGAAACAATGCTGTTATCGGCGATCTGGTGATGACCTCCGGAATTGTTCCGGGAGTCGCGTCCTCCGGCGGCGTCATTCTGGACAAGCGGGTCACACTCAACGGTGTCGTGTTTGACCATTATGAATTCACCAAATTTTACACCAGCGGCGCGGTCCTCAATGATGTTGTTTTCGACGGCACCCAGTTTGATATTGCCCGCGGAGTAATCGTAAGCGGACTGGTAGTTCGCGACGCCGATGGCGTCATCCGGGAGGCGGTGTCCAGTCCGACCCCGGTGTCAGCCTACAATGTCGTCGTTTCCGCCGGCGGCTATCTTCAGGTCGGTCGTGGCACTGAAGCTGCTCTCATCGATGGAGTGGAAGTGCTGAGCGGCGGTATCATGAGCATTAGCAAAGGCAGCGCCGCCAACGTCAAAGTCGAGGATGGCGGATACATCAAGGTTTACGACGATGTGACGTTTTCGAACATCGAGCTTGGTGATTCCGTGGAGTCCCAATTCATTGATTTCGGCTCCGCCACCGGCACCGGACTTTATGTCGGCGACAACATCTCAGCCCGACTGATCGGCACGCAAATTTCCGACATTGAAATGGGGAATATGGCGACGCTGATCGTGTCCGGCTGTGCGGTGGTCAGCGATGTCTCAGCAAATGGCCGGAACGCCATCACAGTGGGATCCGGAGAGACTGGCACATTGCGGAACATTGAACTCCAGGGGGAAGAGGTTTCCGCCGAAATGAATTACGGCTGGATCACCATCAGCAGCAATGCCCATGCCACCCTGGGCGGAACCATTACGCTCAATGGCGGAATGATTTCGGTAAGTGACTCCGCGACGCTCCAGTTTGAAGAAGGCACCATTCTGTACTTTGACCTAACTGGTTACAAATCCAACAACAACGATATCATCAAAACTACGCTTTATCAGATCATGAAAGCCGGCGGCGTAAGCTTCGCCGTCAACGTCGGCGCCGACATGGACAACACCTACTACCGGCTGTTTGAAAGCAAGGAAGACGCTCATATCGACATCGAAGGTATCACGCTCACCACTGATTCCGGCAACGGCGGGTTGATCTGCAACAATTCAAGTGAAAAA
>CASFVA010000018.1 GCA_949298075.1 uncultured Lentisphaeria bacterium | reverse complement strand
CGGAAGACAACTTCGCCGCCGTGACCATTACCAAAACCGGCACCATCATGCTTGACCGGGAGCCGGTCGGCCGGGAAGCGCTGGCGGACCGGCTGCGCGCCATGCGGGCCGCCAATCCCAAACTGACGCTGCTGCTGCGGGCCGACGGAAGCCGGCAGTATGAGGAGGTGATCGGTCTGATGGCGGAATTGCGCCGGAGCGGTTTCGAGGATGTCACGCTGGTGACGCAGGCGGAACACAAGTGAAGGGCAAGCAGAACTGAAGATGTATTCGCCTCCCATTCACAGCTTTCAGCCGCGGACTCCGCCGGCGTCCGGCCGGGGCCGGCGGGGCGTTATTTTCTGCAATGTGCTGATTCTGCACTGTGTCTTTGTTTTCGGTCCGCTGCTGCTGGCGTCGCTGTTTCGCTGGATTTCGCCGCCGCGGGAGGTGGCCTTCACCGTGAAGCTCGGCGGTGACGCGCCGTCGCATGCGCCGGAAGTGGGGGAGCCGGAACGGACCCGGCCCCGTCCGGAGCCGCCGGTTTCCCGTCCGGAGCCGCCGGTTTCCCGCCCGGAGCCGCCGGTTTCCCGCCCGGAACCCCGGCCGGTGGAGAAGCCGCCGGTTCAACCCGCTCCCCGTAAACCCGCGCCCCGCAAAACCGTGCCGCGGAAAACCGCACCACGGAAAACCACTCCTCGCAAAACCGCTTCGCAGAAACCGGCGCCGCGGAAAACCGCGCCCCGGAGAACTGCGCCGCGCCGGCCTTCCACTGTCGAGGAGGCGCAGCGTCAGGTTTACAGCGGCGGGGTCAACAACTTCAATCCCAACGTCCGTATCGGGCAGCGCAACACCGGGCAGGCTCGCGGTCCCCAGGACAACCGTACTCCCCAGGGCGGGCGGACCCCGGCCATGGAGCGCTACCTGGCCGGAGCCGGACGCTATATCAAGAGCCGCTGGAACCAGCCGCCCAAGTCACTGCTCGGCGGAGAGCTCCCGGAAACGCTGATAGAAATTGATGTCGAGGCCGACGGCCGGGTTTCCGGCTCCCGGATTGTCCGTCCCAGCGGCGTTGCCGCCATGGATGAGTCTATCCGCCGGCTTTTTGCGGTGCTGGACCGGGTGCCGGCACCACCCTCGGGGCGGGTGACGGTGCTGTTTCTGATGCGCACCGAATAAATCCGCAAGGCTTCCGGCTGGACGGCCGGTCAAAGGAAAGAACGTCTGATTGTGAAAAAAATTATTACTTCGCGCGGAGTGGTTTATCCGGCGTTGTTCGTCATCGCCCTGGCCGCTTTCACTCTCGGTCTGCGCAACCGGGAGATCCTGATGATTGACACCCGGTTCGCACTGTTCTGCCATGAGCTGCTGGAGCGCGGCGGCGCGCCTTTCCCCTGGCTGTACGGCCAGCTTTATCCGGATTATACCTCCTGGCCGATGCTGCTGACCGCCTGGTGCGCCCGCTGGTTCGGCGAGGTCAACCAGCTCGCCATTGTGTTACCCAGTGCCGTTGCCGGGGCGCTGGTGGTGGTTGTTACCGCCGCCATCGGAGACCGGATGCGCGGCTTGTATTACGGTGTGGCGGCGGCTGGATTGCTGTTCGGTGCGTTTGAATTTGTTTCAATCGGCCGGATTGTATCACTTGACCTCTACGTCGCGCTGGCAACGGCGCTCTGCTTTCTGCTCTGCCTGCTGGGGGATTCCGGAACGCTCCGGGACTGGCGTTGGCGGATCTGGATTTTTGCGCTGCTGGCCTTCAGTTTTCTGATGCGCGGGCCGATCGGACTGGTCGTTCCGGCGGCGGTGGTGTTCGCATTTGACCTGCTTGAGCGCCGCTGGCTGAGGGCGGTGGCCACTGGAACGGCAGGCGCCGCACTGCTGTTGATTTTGCTTTTTTTATACGCCGGACTGGCCCGCGACTGGGGCGGGGATGAATTTCTGGCGAAGTTCTGGGAAATGCAGATTACCGGCCGGATCGGGAGCACCAAGCCGGTATGGTACTACTTCACCAACGCGGCCGGTTCTTTCGCGTTCACCTATCCGACCGGTCTGCTGGTGCTGGCGCTGTATTGGATCGGAGCGGGAGGAAAACAGCTGTGGAGTTCGCCGGATTCCGACCTGCGCCAGGTGCGTCTGCTGGGCGGCTGGCTGCTGATTGTGCTGCTGGGGCTGAGCATTCCCGGAACCAAGCATCTGCGCTACATCACTCCGGTGATTCCGGCGGCAGCGCTGCTGGCGGCACGGCTGGTGGAGCCTGCCGGACCGGCCTGGCGGGGATTGCAGCGACTGCGGCGGATTTTTTTCACTGCCGCATTCTGGCTGCCACCCGCCGGACTGGTTGGCCTGCTGGCGGCCGGACTGATTCTGCGACTGCCGGCGGTGGCGGATCGGATCGGCAGCCGGGTCGAACTGCCGCTGACCGGCGGCAGTGTGGTTCTGCTCCTGCTTACGGCAGCGGTGGCGGTGGTCCGGAAACGTCCGGAGCCGGTGCGCGCCTTGGTGCTGACCCTGGCGGCGGCGGCGGTGGTCTGGTGCGGCCGGGTGGCGGTGGCCGAGCCGGTTGATCAGGCGACGCTGAGTTCAAAAGCCTTTGTCGCGGCCTGCGAGGAGCGCCGGCCGGATGGCGTCGCGTTGTGGTTTTTTGCGCTGGGATCCGACGGCGACGAGAACAAGTATATGGTGCATGTGGAGCGTTCCCGGCAGTTCATTCCGGAGTATCTTCCGGAAGATCCCGCCGGGCTGGCGCGGATTCCATCCGGCACTCTGGTGGTGGCCCGGCGGGAAAAATTTGAGAAACTGCTGCCGGAGGAGTTCCGTCTGCGCTGCGAAATGCTGACTTCCGGACGGCTGGCCCGCCGGCAGTGTTCGCTTTACCGGGTGCGCTGATTCCGGAGGCGGTAAAGCTGGTCGGGTCCGCGTTCGACCAGCAGTTTGAATTCCAGGCGCATGAGGTCGGCCAGCAGTGCTCCGGTGTCGGTTTCGGAGGCTTCGCGGAGTTGGTCCAGGGTCCATTCCCCGTTGCCGATCAGTTCCAGCAGCCGTCGTTCACCCGGGGCGAGATCGGTGGCGGCTCCGGCGTGATATGGCACGGAGGCGGCGGTGGAATCCGCCGGTTCCAGCCCCGGCAGTCTGCCGGTTTCGAGGGCGCTGACGACGTCGTCGAAATTTTCAATCAGCTGGGCGCCCTCCTTGATGAGCCGATGGCATCCCTGAGCCTGCGGATTGTCGGCGTGGCCCGGTACCGCGAATACTTCCCGGCCGTTTTCGAGCGCGAGCCGGGCGGTGATCAGCGCTCCGCTGGCGACTCCGGCCTCGACGACGATGGTGCTCCGGCAGAGGCCGGCCACAATCCGGTTGCGGCGGGGAAAGCTGGTGCGGCTCACCGGGAAATCAAGCGGAAATTCGCTGATTACCGCCCCTCCGGCGGCAATGATCCGGCGGGCGAGCGGAATGTTCTCCCGGGGATGGATGTGTTTCAGGCCGCCGCCCAGCACCGCCACCGTGATTCCGGCGGCCTCGACCACAGCGGAGTGGGCGGCGGTGTCAATGCCGAAAGCCAGGCCGGAAACCACCGTGAAACCGGCGGCCGCCGCATCGGCGGCAATGGCGCGGGCCATGCGTTCGCCGTAGGCTGACATCCGGCGGCTGCCGACCACGGCCACGGCGCGCTCGGGAAACTCCGGCAGGACGCCGCGAACATAGAGGCAGAGCGGCGGATCGTAAAGCTGGCGCAATACCTCCGGATACGCTTCGTCAAACAGTGTGATGATCCGTACGCCGCCGCGTTCAGCCACGGCGAGCTCGCGCTCCAGTTCGCTGTTCCAGTCAAAGCCGGCAATGCGGTCGGCGAGCTGCTCGCCGATGCCGGGCACGGTCATGAGTTCTTCCCGGGGGGCGGCGGCGGCGACGGCGGGTGAGCCGAAGGTCCGGGTCAGGGCGGAAAATTTCACATAACCCACCCCGGGAATCAAATTGAAGCCGATGCAGCTTTCGCGATCGGTCATGCGCCCACCGCCTGGAGTCCGGCGGCGACCACCGCGTCGGGCAGTTCCCGGACAACTTCAGCCTGTCCGATCGTCCGGGGCAGTACGAACGCCGGCCGGCCGGCCGCGGCCTTTTTGTCTCCGCGCATAGCGTCGATGATTGCCGCCGCGGTGATGCCGCCGGGCACCCGCAGAGGCAGGCCGAAAGCGCTGAGCAGCGCGTTCTGACGTTCCAGCTGGCGTTCGGTCAGTCGTCCGGTCAGCACCGCCATGCGTCCGGCTGCGGCCATCCCGATGGCCACCGCAGCGCCGTGGGGCAGCGTGAAGTTGCTCAGCAGTTCCACGGCGTGGCCGACGGTGTGGCCGTAATTGAGAATGGCCCGGCGTCCGGCTTCGCGCTCGTCGTCGGCGACCACCGCGCCCTTGAGTTCGCAGCAGCGGGCGATGATGCCGGCGTAACGGGGCGAGGCGGCCAGCAGCTCCTCCGGGGCATGTTCCAGTTCGCTGAACAGGCCGCCGTCAAGGATGACCGCCGTTTTGACCACCTCGGCCAGGCCGTCAGCCAGCGTGGCGGCGTCGAGAGTGGCGAGAAAGTCCGGGTCGATGAAGACTCCGCGGGGCTGGTGAAACGCGCCGATGAGGTTTTTGCCCTCGGGCAGGTCGGCTCCGGTTTTGCCGCCGACGCTGGAATCCACCATCGCCAGCAGCGTGGTCGGAATCTGATAGAAATCCACGCCGCGCATGTAAATGGCGGCGGCAAAGCCGACGAGGTCGCCGGTGACCCCCCCGCCCATGGCGATGAATACGCTGCGGCGGTCGAGCCGGGCGGCGGCCGCCCGGGAGCAGAAACCGGCAACGGTGGCGAACGTTTTGCTCTCCTCTCCGGCCGGAAACGTGGCGAAAACTTCGGGAGCGATGACGGACTCGGCCCAGTTGCCGTAGAGCCGGGCCACGGTGGAATCCGCCGCGAGCAGCCGTCGACCCGGAATGCGGGCGGCGAGTTCCCGGACTCCGGAGCCGACCGTCACTTCGTAGGAGCGTTCACCGAGGGCGATCTCAATTTTCTGCATGATCGGTTATCCGTTCACACTTGGGAATGGCGACCCGTCCGGAACGCGCCATGTCAATGATGCCGAAGTCGCGGACCAGTTCAATAAAGTTGTCGATGCGGTCGGCGCGGCCGAAAAGTTCAATCACCATTTCCTCCCGGTTGACCGAGACGATCTTGCCGTCGAAAATTTCGCCCAGCTGAATGAGCTGTGACTGCTCCTCCCGCGAGGCGGTGCGCACCTTGATCAGGGCGATTTCGCGTTCGACGAACCGGCTGCCGGTGAGGTCGTCGACCCGGATGACATCGACCAGTTTGCTGAGCTGCTTGTCGATCTGCTCGAGCACTTCGGGTTCACCGGTGGTGACGATGGTCATCTTGGAGTAGCGGGCGTCGGCGGTTTCGTGGACCGTGAGCGAGGCGATGTTGTAGCCGCGCCCGCTGAACAGTCCCGCGACCCGGGCCAGGACGCCGAAACGGTTTTCAACTAAGACGGAAATGGTATGGGTTCGGGGATGATCCGGCATGTTGGCGCTCTCCGCAGTAAAAAGAAGTTGACTCCGGGATTCCGGAGTCATTCCGGAATTTCCCGTTTCGGGCGGCCGTCCGGATGGCGCGCCGGCCGGCTGTCGCGATACCGCAATACTATACACAAAATCCGGTTTTTTTCAAGCCGCCGGGGTTTTCTATTTTCGGCTTTTTTGGCGGGGATTTCTTGAAGAACGCCGCCGGGAACGGTATATTATAACGAAATTGTGTCAAAATCTGTGACAGTTAAATATTTATTCGGAGGAAAAAGTTCAGGTATGTTCGAATCACTGAGTGATAAACTCCACGGAGTATTCAAACGGCTCCGCGGAGAGAGCCGTCTTACCGAGTCCAACATCGCCGAGGCGATGCGCGAGATCCGGCTGGCGCTGCTTGAGGCCGACGTCAACATCGACGTGGCGACCCGGTTCATCGAATCGGTGAAAAGCGACTGCATCGGCGGTGATGTGCTGGCCAGCGTTACCCCCGGCCAGCAGGTGGTGAAAATCGTTCACGACCGCCTGGTTGAATTGCTGGGCGGCGAGGCCGCCGGACTCCGGTTTGAACACAGTCCGTCGGTGATCATGCTGGTCGGACTTCACGGCAGCGGAAAAACCACCACCGCCGGCAAGCTGGCGGCGAAACTGTGCCGCGACGGCCGCCGGGTGCTGCTGGCCGCCGGCGACGTCTACCGTCCGGCGGCGATTGACCAGCTTGAAACGGTGGGCCGGGAGGTCGGGGTGCCGGTTTATGTGGAGCGTACCAGCGTCAACGTCGCCGCCATTGCGGTGAACGCGGTGGCGGCGGCCCGGAAAGACGGCGCCGACACCGTGATTATCGACACGGCCGGCCGGCTTCAGATTGATGAGACCATGGTGCAGGAGCTGGTCCGGATCCGGCAGGCGGTTCAGCCCGATGAGATTCTCCTGGTGGCCGACGCCGCGCTGGGGCAGGAGGCGGTTTCGGTGGCGGAGCATTTCCATGCGGCGCTGGAATTGTCGGGCTTCATTCTCACCAAGCTCGACGGCGACGCCCGGGGCGGTGCGGCCCTGTCGATCCGGCGGGTTACCGGGGTGCCGGTCAAGTTTGTCGGTACGGGCGAAAAGCTCGATGCGCTGGAGGAGTTCTTCCCTGAACGGATGGCCGGACGCATTCTCGGCATGGGCGATGTGGTGTCGCTGGTCGAACGTGCCGCGGCCGAGATCGACGAGGCCGAGGCGAAGGCGCTTCAGGAAAAACTGCGCAAAAACAAATTTGATTACGACGACTTCCTGTCGCAGCTGCGGATGATTTCCAAAATGGGCGGCATGGAGGGGATTCTGCGTTTTCTGCCCGGCGGCCGTCAGATTTCCAAGGCGCTTTCCGGAGTTGATCCCCGGCACTTCAAGCGCCTGGAGGCGATCGTGCTGTCAATGACCAGGGCCGAGCGGGCCAATCCCGATCTGGTGGATTTTCACCGTAGCAAGCGCATCGCCCGGGGCGCCGGAGTGCCGGTGGAAATGGTCAGCGGGCTGGTCAAGCAGTTTGAAACCATGCGCAAAATGATGCGGCAGAACGGGGCGCTGGGCCGTCTTATGGCTGGCGGCCGGCTGCCCGATAATGCCGGCGCGCCCGGAGCTCCCGCGCTGTTCGGCGGACCTGCGCCGATCAGCCGCCGGGAGCAGGAGCACAGGAAGAAGCTGGCCAAACTCGCCCGCAAGGAGCGCCAGAAACAACGGAAACGCAACAAGAGGTAGTTCAATGTTGAGCCTGATTATTGCCGCTGTCATCGGGGTTTTCATCGGCTGGGTGACCAGCCGCGATCTCGGTCCGGCCTGGGGAGTGGTCTGCGGTGTGGCCGGAGTGATGCTGGTTCAGCTGATCATCGGCCTGGTGCTGCGCCGGGTGGTTGGTGTCCGGCAGCGGGAGGTGCAGGAGATCATGCAGAACGCCCAGGCCAAAGCCGAACGCCAGCTGACCCTGTTTCAGCAGCGTCAGCCGGGGAACCTGCGCTCGGCGCAGCAGCTGGCCGAGAAATTGCAGCGTGAAGCGCTGAAATCCGGTCTGGAGGCCACCGCCGGTTTTGCGCCTTATTACAAATGGAGTCCGTTGCTGCGTCGGCAGATTGCCGCCATGCAGATGCAGATATACTACCAGCTGCGTGATTACCGCAAGGTTGATGAACTGCTGCCGAAGTGTCTGCTGGCCGACCCCCAGTCGCTGGCGATCAAGCTGGCGCGGATGTACCGCAACTCAGATCCGGGACTCGACAAGTTCTATCGGCGCAAATGCCGCCGGGCCAAAGGAGACGCCGGGGCGTTTCTGGCCTCGGTCTATGCCTGGATCAAGTTGCGCCAGGATGATCAGGCCGGTGCGCTGGACGCCCTGGTTACCGCCCGGAAGTTCTCCGACCATCAGGTGCTGCTCGACAACTGTGACCGGCTGCTCAACGGCAAGACCCGCCACTTCAGCAACGCCGGATTCGGCGACATCTGGTACGCGCTCGGTCTGGAAGAACTCAAGATCAAGCCGCAGCGCCAGCGCATGGGGCGCCCGTTCTGAGCCGGGGATCCGCGGCATGGCGGTGAAAGCGGACAACTCCGGATGGCGGTCGTGGCGGCGGCGGCTGGCCGAGGCGGTGGCCGGACCGATGATCTTCACCGGCGCGGTGGCGGCGGAGGTGCCTTCGCTGTTCCGGCGGCGCGGTTTGCGGCGGCGGGAGATCTTTTATTATCTCGATCTCTGCGGAGTGCGCAGTTTGCCGATTGTCATCATGATCAGTCTGCTCATGGGGCTGGTGGTCGGGTATCAGGCCGCGGTGCAGATGCGCAAGGTCGGCACGGAAATTTTCATCGTGGACCTGGTGGGGTTTTCGGTACTCAAGGAATTCGGTCCGCTGATGGTGGCGGTCATCGCCACCGGGCGGGCGGGATCGGCGTTTGCCGCTGAAATCGGTTCAATGCGGGCGGATGAGCAGATCAGCGCTCTGGAAACGCTCGGAATTGTTCCGGAATCCTATCTGGTGCTGCCCAAGCTGATCGCCATGCTGATCGCCATGCCGGTGCTGGCGGTGTTCGCCGACGCCGCCGGCATTGCCGGTGGAATGGCGGTCGGAGTGTTTGAACTGGGTCTGCCGTTTTCGGCCTGCTGGGGACGGTTGCTCGAAGTGCTGGATTGCACTACCTTGCTGCTGGGGATTCTGAAGTGCGTACCTTTTGCGGTGCTGATCACCTTTGCCGGATGTTACTGCGGGTTTTCCACGTCAGGGGATGCGCTCGGGGTGGGCCGCGGAGCCACCCGGGCGGTGGTGATGTCGGTATTTCTGGTGGTGGTGGCCGATGCCGTCATCACCATATTGTACTCTTTTATCGGATACTGAATCATGGATGCGGCAGCTGCCATTGAAGTGCGGAATCTTACCATCGGTTACGGCACCGAAGTGGTGCTGGAGGACCTCGACTTTGAGGTGAGACAGGGGGAGATTTTCTGCATCATGGGCGGTTCGGGCTGCGGCAAGAGCACGCTGCTCAAGCACCTGATCGGCTTGTATGCGCCGCTGAAAGGCGACATCCGGCTGTCCGGACGCAGCATCGTCAGCGCCGACGCCGCGCAGCGGCGCGAAATCATGCGGAACTTCGGCGTTACTTATCAGGGCGGAGCGTTGTTCAGCTGGATGTCGGTGGCGGATAACATCGCCATGCCGCTGCGGGAGTACACCGCCTTGGGGAACCGGGAGATTGCCGGCGTGGTGCGGCGCAAGCTGGAACTGGTCGATCTGGCCGACTGCGGTGACCGCATGCCGTCGGAACTTTCCGGAGGCATGCGCAAGCGGGCGGCGGTGGCCCGGGCCATGGCTCTTGATCCGGAACTGCTGTTTTTCGACGAACCGTCGGCGGGGCTGGATCCGATCACTTCGGCGGAACTGGACCGGCTGATTCTCAGTCTGCGGGAAAAATACGGGGCGACCATCGTAGTGGTGACCCATGAACTGGACAGCGTTTTCACCATTGCCGACCGGGTGGTGATGCTGGACAAGGCGACGCGTTCAATCGCCGCGGTCGGAGATCCCCGGAAGCTGCGCACCGACTGCGGCGTGGCCTGGGTGCGGGATTTTCTGAATCGTGACGGCATGCGCCGGGAAGGAGTTGGGGTAAATGAATGAAAACAAAATCAGATTCCGGCTCGGATTGTTTGTGTTTGCCGGTTTTGCGCTGCTGGTGGTGATGCTCTACTATTTCGGAGCCTCCGATCTGTTTACGCGCAAAGTGCGGCTTTACACGGTGTTTCCGGAGTCGGTTCAGGGACTTTCCACCGGAGCGGCGGTCAAATACCGGGGCGCTCCGGTGGGAGCGGTGTCAAAGATTTCAGTGCTGATCAACGAGCGGGCGGTGTGCGTTGAGATGGAGGTGTCGCTGGAGAGCTTCAACGCCGGCGGACATGATGCCGAAGCTGCCGCGTTCCGGGAACTGCTGATCCGGGAAATCCGCGAGGGCATGCGCTGCCGGATGGAGTTCGCCGGCATCACCGGACTCAAATTCATCGATTTCGACTACTTCGCCAAATCCTCGACGGATCTGCCTCCGGAACCCGCCGGAATCAACGTGCCCGACGCACTCTATGTGCCGTCGGTGCCATCGACCTTTCAGGACATTTCCTCGACCGTGGGGATTGCGCTTGAACGCCTGGGACGGATTCCCTTTGAGGAGATCGCCGACGGCGTCACCCGCTCGCTGGACGACATTTCACGGATTCTGGGAGATCCCGCGCTGATTTCGGCGATTCACCGCATCAATGCCACGGCCGAAAACATTGAAGCGAGCAGTACCACGTTCAAACAGGTGTTCAGGGAGGATAAACTCAACGACATTGTCGGCCTGGTCAGAACCAATCTGGACCGCCTGAACGCCCTGATGGAGCAGATTTCCGCCGAGACCTCCGCCATGGAGCTGGCCCGGAGCGCGGCGGCGATCCGGAGTGCGGCCGGAGCCTTCACTGAAATGCGCGACGATGTTGACAATACGATGTTCAAGTTCAACCAGATGCTGGATGCGGTTCGGATGCTGGTTGATTACCTCGGCACCGATCCCAATTCCATAGTGAACGGCAAAAAGAAGCCGATACTGTTCGACTGGCGGAGGTAGGCGTGGAAAACGATATTGAACGCAAACTGTCCGCGCTGGTCGGCCGTGAGCCGCGCTACCGGGAGGAGGCCTACCGTTTTGTGGCGGCGGCGGTGAATTTCACGGTGGGCCGGTTGAACGAGCGCCGCCACGTTTCGGCCGCCGAGCTGCTGGCCGGGGTGGTGGACTTTTCCCGGCAGGAATTCGGTGTGATGCGGCGTCCGGTGCTCAATTTCTGGGGCATCCGGTCCGGCACCGACGTCGGAGAAGTCGTTTATCTGCTCATTGGCGAGGGGATTCTGTCGGCGTCGCCCGGGGACCGTCCGGAGGATTTTCTCATCAGCTTTGATTTGTTTGCCGAGCCCGAACCGGCTCCGTCGCCGGCGGAACCGCTGCCGCAGCTGGATGCGCCGGCGCGGAGGAGGAGGCGGCGGTCATGAAATTTTTTGCCAACGCTGCCGGTCACATGCTGGACAACGGCCTGCGGTCCTACGCCATGGAACTGGGCGGCGGCGCGGTTGAAGTTCAATGTTTTGTCGCCACCGGCAGCATTGACGAGGGCGGGCGGCTCGGCTGGGGATTGTCGCATTTTCTGGAGCACATGCTGTTTCAGGGATCCGAGGGCTATCCCGGCACCGCGGTGGCCGACACGGTGGCGGCGCTGGGCGGCAGCTGCAACGCCTACACCTGGCTGGACCGCACGGTTTATCATATGAGCATGGCCGCCGAACACCTGGAAACGGCGGTGGCGCTGCTGGCGGCAATGGTGCGGCATCCGGCGCTGACCGCGGAGCGGTTTGAGGCTGAAAAGCAGGTGATTCTGCGCGAGTGCGACCGCGGCCGCGATCAGGTGTCCGGCCGGTTGTTCGAGGAGCTGGCCGCCGGCCTGTTTCCGGATGATCCGGTGCGGATTCCGGTAATCGGCTATCCCGAGCTGCTGCGCAAGGTCGACCGCGCCGTGATGCTGGATTACTATGAACGGCGTTACCGGCCCCAGCGTTGTTTCCTGGTTGCGGTGGGGGCGGTGGAGTCCGGGCAGTTCAACCGGCTGGTGGAAAGATATTTCGGCGACTGGGAGCGGGACGGGCTGGACGAGCCGGCCGTCGCGCCGCGCCGGACTGCGGTGACACTGCCCCGGGAGCGGGATTTTGTGTTTCCGGACGCGCTCGAACGGATTGCGGTCGGGGTGCGGCTGCCTGAAATTTCCGCTCCCGAGTTTCCCGCCTGCGACGTTCTCTTCAGTGCCCTGGGCGCGGGATCCGGCGGCCGGCTGGTGAGGTCGCTGGAGCTCAAACGGCGTCTGGCCATTGATTTGCGTAGTTTCTGCTTTGCGGTGCCTGGGGGCGGATTGGGCGGAGTTTCGGGGGCGGCGGCGCCGGGACGGTTTGCCGAGCTGCTCCGGAGTCTTCACGCCGAGTTGGATTCCGTTGCCTCGGGTGCGCTGCCCGAAGCTGAAATTGAACGCGAAAAGCGCCAGCAGTATGCCGACCGGCTCCGGCGGCTCCGGGATCCCGGCACCGTGGCCGCTGACCTTGGCAATGCGGTGTTTGAGAGCGGAACTCCGGCTTTTGCCGACATTTACAACGACCGGATTGCCGCTGTCGCTCCGGCGGAAGTGCGCCGGGCGGCGGGCGTATTGGCCCGGGAGCTGCGGCTTACGGTGCGTCAGCTGACCGCGCCGCGGCGGTCCCGACGCCGGACTGCGGCGGCCGGTGCCGGGGATCTGACTGTGATGAAATCGGCTTCCGGGTTGCGGACGGTCGCCGTTGTCGACCGGCGGCTGCCGTTGGTTGAGTTCAGTCTGCTGCTGCCGTTGGGAGCGCTGTTTGAGCCGGCGGAATGTGCCGGAGCGTCGGCGCTCGCCGCCGCGCTGCTGACCGCCGGCACCCGGAAACGGAGCGAATCAGCGCTGCTGACCCGCCTGGATGCCCTGGGGGCGGAGGTGAACACCACGGTGGGATTCAATTCCGGAGTGGTGGAACTTTCCGCTCCCCGGCGTGGTTTCGAGGCGGCTTTCCGGCTGCTGATGGAAATTCTGGCCGGTCCGCGGTTTGACACTGTCGCGTTTGCGCGGGAACAGCAGCGCATGGTTGAGTTGCTGCGCAGCCGGGCGATGTCGGCGCCCCAGGCGGCGTTTGACCGCGGTCGGGCATTGCTCTTCGGCGCGGATCATCCCTACGGCATCGGTCGCAGCGGCACGGTGGAAAGTGTGACGCGGCTCACTCCGGAACGGGTGCGGGAGTTTTATTTTTCCAGGCTGGTGGCCGGACGGGCCATCGCCGGATTTGCCGGCGACTGTACGCCGGAGGAGGCCGCCGGATGGAGCGGGCGGCTGGCCGCAGAACTGGCTTGGGGACCGGACCGCGTGACCGCCGCGCCGGAACCCCGGTTCCCGGATCACCTGATCCGCGACTGCGTGCCGCTGGAGCGGGAGCAGAGCGTGGTGATGCGCCTGGTGCCCGGCGCGGCGCTGGGGATTGCTCCGGACCGGTTGGCGATGGAAGTTTTTGCCCAGGCGGAAAACGGCCTGTCCGCCCGGTTGTTCAAACGGGTGCGCGAAGACAATGCGCTGGCTTACTCCGTCGGCATGGAAATGCTGGGCGGTTTCCGCCGGGGCTGTTTTGCCTTTCATGTGGCGACGGCGCCGGATGGCATCGCCCGGGCAGAGGCGCTGATTGACGAGGAATTGCAGCGGCTGGCCGGAACCGGGCTGGACGAGGCGGAGTTCAGCATGGCCCGTTCCGGCGCCCGGTTCAACGCTCTGCGGGAAACCGAATCATGCCACCGCCGCCTCGGGGCGGCGCTGCTCAATCTGCATTACGGCTTCGAGGCCGCCGAGGCGGACCGGACCGCGGATAAGCTCAATGAACTCAGCCGGGAAGAGGTCAATGCCGCCATTGCCGGCTATTGCCGGGAGTCCGGACGGGGAGTGCTGATACGGGCCGGCAAGCTTGATGTGCAAGACAAAGGGAGTCGAAAATGAGCCGCAATACCTTCGGAATCTGTTTTAAAGTCACCACTTTCGGCGAATCCCACGGCCCGGCGCTGGGCTGCGTCATCGACGGCGTTCCGGCCGGACTGCCCGTTGACGCGGCGGCCATTCAGCGCGAGCTTGACCGTCGCCGTCCCGGGCAGTCCGAGGTGACCACGGCGCGCCGCGAGTCGGACACTGCGGAGATTCTTTCCGGCGTGTTCGAAGGGGTGGCCACCGGAACGCCGCTGGCGATACTCATCCGCAACTGCGATCAGCGCAGCCGGGACTACGGCGCCCTGGCCGAGGTGTTCCGGCCGGGACACGCCGACTACGGCTATTTCATGAAATACGGCCGCCGGGACTACCGCGGCGGCGGTCGTTCCTCGGGGCGGGAGACTGCCGCCCGGGTGGCCGCCGGAGCCGTCGCCCGCCAGCTGCTGGCGACGCTGGGAGTGAAAATCACCGCGTATGCGCTGGAAATCGCCGGAATCCGCTGTCGGAGTTTCGACAGGGAGGAGATTGAACGCAATCCGCTGCGTTCTCCGGATGCCGACGCGGCCCGGGAGCAGCTCGCGGCGGTGCGGGCGGCCCGGAATTCCGGCGACAGCACCGGCGGAGTGGTGGAGTGCGTGGCTGAAGGACTGCCGGCGGGCTGGGGTGAACCGGTGTTCGACAAGCTCGACGCCCGGCTGGCGCAGGCGATGTTTTCGCTCGGCGCGGTCAAGGGGGTCGAATTCGGGGACGGCTTTGAGGCGGCCCGGCGGCTCGGCAGCGAGAACAACGACGCCATGACGGCCGGCGGATTTCTCACCAACCACGCCGGCGGCGTACTGGGCGGCATTTCCACCGGGCAGCCGCTGGTATTCCGGATTGCGGTCAAACCGACCCCGTCGATCAGCCGGGAGCAGAATACGGTGGACCAGTCCGGCGGGAGCCGGGTCATCGCCATTGCCGGACGGCATGATCCCTGCATCGTGCCGCGCATTGTGCCGGTAGTTGAAGCGATGACGGCGCTGGTGCTCGCCGATCTCGCGCTGCTGCAGCGCACGGCACAGCTCTGATTCAGGTCCGTTTTCCGCCGGGCCGGAGTGTTGCCGCGCCCGGCAACAACCAAACTTCCCTCCGCAATACGGCAGTTTTCTGTTCCGTGCCGGCGGCAGTTTTTCGTTCTCAGAGGTCCAGCACCGCTTCGGGGGGGGCAAAGGCCTGGAGAATTTCTCCGGCCAGATAGAGCGATCCGGCCGCCAGCACCTGTCCCGGAGTGCCGGCCAGCGCCAGGTTGACCGCCTCGACTGCGCAATCAGCACCCCGGCAGGGCACTCCCAGCGGAGCGGCGATCCGGGAGAGCTCGGCGGCGCTCAGGCTCGGACGGCCTTCAGCGGCGATCGGCGTGAAAATGAATTGTGAAGCCACTCCGGCCAGCCGGCGCAGGCAAGTCTGATAATCCTTGTCGCGGAACGCTCCGTAAACCACCGTGAACTTTTCCCCCGGATAAACTTCGGCCACCGCTTCAACCAGCGCGGCGATTCCATCGGGATTGTGACCGCCGTCGACGATGAGCCGCGGCGACAGCCGCTGGCAGCGGGCCGGCCAGTTCACTTCGGCGAGTCCTTTGAGAGCGGCACCCAGGTCAAAATGCCAGGGCGCGGCGAAATGCCGGAGCACGATCCGGGCCAGGGCGAAATTGCGTCGCTGCATCCGCCCCGGCAGGGCGAGTTCGACGCTTTCGCCATCGTAATCAAACCGCTGGAGCAGCCGGCCGTTGCGCTCAAAATACCGCGCCGTCTCCGGCGGCGGTTCCGGCGTGAGTGACGGTGACCCCGCCGCCGCGGCCCGGTCGCGGATCACATCCGCCGCCTCCGGAGCCAGAAAACCGTAGAACACCGGCCGGCCGGGTTTGATGATTCCGGCTTTTTCGCCGGCGATTGCCGCGAGAGTGTGCCCGAGATGGTTTTCGTGATCGAATGCGATATTGGTGATCACCGCCGCCTCACTGAGCACCGCGTTGGTGGCGTCGAGGCGGCCGCCCATGCCGGTTTCCCAGATCACGACATCCACTCCGGCCCGGCAGAAGATCAGGGCCGCCAGCACGGTGGCGAATTCAAAATAGGAGAATTCGCCGTTTCCGGCGCACTCCGCCAGTTCGGCGGTGCAGCGGTCGAAATCGTCCGCGCTCACCGCCCGGCCGTTGACCCGGAAGCGCTCGCGGGTGTAAATCAGATGGGGCGACGTATAGAATCCGGTGGTCAGTCCGGCGCTGCGCAGCGCCCGCTCCAGCATGGCCCCGGTGGAGCCTTTGCCGTTGGTTCCGGCCAGGTGGATGAAGCGCAGGTCCTGCTCCGGGGAGCCGGCCCGGCGCAGCAGCTCCCGGGTGGCATCCAGACCGAGCCGGATGCCGAACATGTTCAGACCGGAGAAATATTTTTCCGCCGGGGAGTTCATGCTATCGCGCCTTCTCGCAGGGGGACCACACCGGCATCGACAGCGGATGCGGCGTGGAAATCAGCAGCCGGACGTTGCCGGTGAGGGTGTCCACGACATACAACGCCCCCTTGGGGCCGTCGGAACGTTTGCACACCACCTGACGGTTGTCCGCCGCCCAGGCCGGCGATTCCCAGGTGCCGGGTTTTTCCAGAACCCGGGTGTTCTTGCCGGTCGCCGGGTCGTAGACTGCCAGCGTGTAGCTGCCGCCGAGCCGGGTGGCGTAGACGATTTTGCCGTCATCGGACCAGTCGGGCGTGACCGCGTCGACGCCGATGGTCGGCACCAGCTGGCGGTCGCGCCCGTCGGCGGAAATGGTGAAAATGCGCGGTGCGCCGATTTCATCGCTGACGTAGGCGATTCGACGGCCGTCGGGACTCCAGCACGGTGAGGCCTCCACCGCGATGCCGCGGGTCAGCCGGGTCAGCCGGCGCGAGGCGAGGTCGAGCACGTAGAGATCAACCTTGTGGTCCGGACTGAGGATCATGGCCATTTTGGAGCAGTCCGGACTGATCGCCGCTCCGGCGTTAATGCCCCGGTAGGCCGAAATTATCCGGCTGCGCCGGGGTTTGGCCACCGTGGTTTCGGCGATGTCGATGGTGGTTTTGCCGTACTTGGAATAGCAGATGGACTTGCCGTCGGGCCGCCAGGCCGGTTCCACGCACATGGTTCGGTAGTTGGTGATCTGTTCAATGTTTCCGCCGTCGATGTCGCAGGTGAAGATGTTGCGGATTCCGGGCCGGGTTTCGGCGCAGAAGGCGATTTTGGAACGGCAGAATCCGCGGACTTTAAGATCCTTGAAGGTGTTTTCAATGATGGCGTCCACGGCGCTTTTGGCAATTTCGCGGGGAGCGATGCCGGTGGTCGCCACGCTCCAGACTCCGACCGGAGCGCCGCCCTGGGTGAGTTCCAGCCGCAGCCGGCCGCCCTCGATCCGGGCGTCAAGCTGATAGTTCGGGCGCGAACCGGAAGTCAGATCAAACCAGCCGCAGATGTTGAGAAAATTCCTGAGTTCCCGGGCCAGATCCGGATAGCTTTCCGGGCCGGAGACGGCGATGGTCGGATTGTAAACCGTGGTTTTGCTGATGATCACCGGCTCCATCGGCGCCGCGGTCAGGGCCGCGGCGCCGGAAATCAGCAGTGAGCATACGGCGGCGGCGCGAAACAGATTCTTCATATTCAATTTCCTCCGGAAGTCCTGATTCGGTATCCGGGCAGCGGCCGGCAGCGGCCGCCGTCCCGGGGCTGATTAAGTCATGAAACACCGTCGGCGGGGCTTCGTCGACTGTTTTAATAAAATAACACCTTTCAGTATTTTTTCAACATGGTTTGCAGGCGTTCGGCCAAAGTTTCGGGACGGACTTCGCCGATGGTCCGCCAGCTGAAACTCAGCCGGACTCCGGAAAAGGCGTCGGCGCTCCGGAGCCCCAGCGCGGTCAGCGCCTCCGAGGGACGCCGGCTCTCGGAAGCACAGGCGCTGCCGGAGGCGGCGGCCACTCCGAGTTCGGAGAGAATCCGCACCGCCACCGCGCCCTGCCGTCCGGGCAGGCGCAGGTGCAGGATATAAGGCGAAGCCGCCGCTTCCGGAATGGTGAACTCCACCCCGGAAATTCCGGCAATTTCGCGGCGCAGTTCGCAATTGAATTTCCGCATGGCGGCCAGGTCGGATTCCAGCCGTTCCCGCCGCCGCCGGGCGGCAAAGGCCAGCGTCAGCATGACCGCCGGCTGCGGCCGGCAGCCGAGATGGGTGTTCCGGAACCGCGCGGCCGCTTCGATCAGGGCGTCGCCACCGCTCCAGCGCGGAGAAATCAGCAGCGCCGCTCCGCCCGGCGCCCCGAATTTGGCGCCGGAAACCGCCGCCACGTCGGCTGAACGCGGAAACGGCAGCTTGCCAGCGCCCTGAATGGCGTCGAGAAAACGCACACACCCCGGCGGCACGGCGGCAAACAGGCGGTCCGGATCCTGTACGGTTCCCAGTTCGCTCTGAATCCAGTGAAAAGCGGCGATTTCAGCGCTTCGGGCGGTTTCCGGGTCCGGACACAGCCGCCCCGCCGGATCCGGACGCCAATATGTCGCCGCGGCGGCAGTGCGCTCCAGGGCCGCCGCCAGCGCCGGATGCTCCAGACGCGAACTCACCACCCGGCGGTTCCGGCAGACCAGTTCTCCGAACATGGCCAGCACCCCGGTGCCGCAGTCGCCCCAGACCGCCCGCCAGCCCGGTTCGCCGGTCAGATCGGCGGCCAGTTCCGCCGCGGCCGCATCGAGCCGCCGGCGCAGTTCATAGGCCCACCGGTGCCCGGCTTCCTGATTGACGCCGCCGGTCTCCCGCACAGCTTCGGCCAGAAAGGCGATGGTTTCCGGATCGGACGGCATCGCCGCCGCGCAATCGCAGTATGTCATGATCATTTTCGTTCCGGTTGCCGGCGCGCCCGGGCGCCTGCCGCCCCGCCGCCGGGTGCCGGAGAGTTCTCCGGACACGTCCCATCTAATTTACACAAATATCGCCGTGAAATCAATCCCGCGACATTGACTTTTCGGAAAAAGATGTTCTATTTAAGTGATGCATTGTCACGTTTTCCGGAGGTGCGGTTTCAATCATGGAAAATCATCGGATCATCTACTTGGACAACAACGCCACCACCCGGGTCGATCCCGAGGTGTTTCGGGCGATGGAGCCATTTTTCTGCGAACGTTACGGCAACCCGTCCAGCATTCACCGGTTCGGCGGTGAAGTGGCCGGCGACATTGAGGCGGCCCGCTGCCGGGTGGCTGAACTGCTCGGCGCCGGATTCCGCGACCGGGACGGCATTGCCACTGAAATCATCTTCACCAGCTGCGGAACCGAGGGTGACAACGCCGCCATCAACGCCGCATTCGCCGCCCGGCCCGGCCGGAACAAGCTGGTTACTTCAGCGGTGGAACATCCCGGCGTGCTCGCCTACGCCCGCGAACTGATCCGGAGAGGCCGCCAGGTTGAGTTCATTCCGGTCGATCACTGCGGGCGGCTCGACCTGGAGAAGCTGGCCGCCGCCATCGACGACAACACCGCGGTGGTGTCGCTCATGTGGGCCAATAACGAGACCGGCACGATTTTTCCGGTGGCCGAGGCCGCCCGGATGGCGCATGCCCGCGGCGCACTGTTTCACACCGATGCGGTGCAGGCGGCCGGCAAAGTTCCGATCAATCTCGACGGAACCGAGATCGATTTTCTGTCGATTTCCGGCCATAAGCTGCACGCTCCCAAAGGAATCGGCGTGCTGTTCGTGCGCCGGGGAATCCGATTCACCCCCCTGATCTACGGCGGACATCAGGAGCGCATGCGTCGCGGCGGCACCGAGAACGTCGCCTCGATCATCGCCTTGGGCAGGGCCTGCGAAATGGCCCGGCTTGCCCTGCCGGATGAAACCCGGGAACTCGCCCGGATCCGCGACCGTTTTGAAGCGGCTCTGCTGGCGGAAATCCCCCGGATCCGGATCAACGGCGATCTCGACAACCGTCTGCCCAACACCTCCTCGGTCAGTTTTGAGTGCATTGAGGGTGAATCGATTCTCATGCTGCTCGATCAGTTCGGCATCTGCGCCTCGTCGGGCTCGGCCTGCACCACCGGCAGCCTGGAGCCCTCGCATGTGCTGACCGCCATGGGAATCCCCTATCACGCAGCGCACGGGACCATCCGGTTCAGCCTCTCCAAATTCAACACCGAGGAAGAAGTGGATTTCGTCGCGGCCACCCTGCCGCCGATTATCGCCCGGCTGCGCTCCATATCGCCATACTGGGAGGAACAGAAATGACAGACCACCGCTCTTCCGGAAACGTTCCGGCTTCGGAACCGGATCCCGCCGCCGCTCCGGCGATTGAATTCCCGACCGACTGGGAGTTCCGGATCATTCTGGAGCACGACCGGGCCGCCGCGGCCCGCGAGGCCTGTCTTGCCCTGCTTCTGGAGCATGACCCGGCGGCCGAACTCACCGACGGCGGCGCTTCCAGCGGCGGTAAATATCTTGCGCTGCGGGGCAAGGCGGTCGTGTTCGACCGCGACGACCTCAACTCGCTCTCCGACGGATTGCGGCGGATTGACGGAGTGAAAATGTTGATCTGAACCGGACTTTGTGACTGCGCTGCAGAGTATGCTGCGGAGCGCCGGTGTTACCTCAGGGAATTGATTATGAAAAAATTGCTGCTTATGTCGCTTGCCGCCGGTCTGCTGCTCACTTTGCCGGCCGTGGCGGATTCATCCGGAACATCCGGACCGGCCGCGCAAACCGGCGCCGGAACGGCGGCCCCGTCCGGAACGCCGGAGCCGGCCGCTGACAACGACCCCAATCGGGTTATCCGCGGCTGTCTGTCCGCCGAGCCCTGGCAGATCGCGCCCGACATTACGGACCGGGCGTTCTGGGAGAGCAAGCGGCGTCTGCCTTTTGCCGCCCGCACCATCGCCGGAGCCGATCGTCTGCTGAAAGAGGAACTGGTCGCCCCCGGCGACGACCTGTATCTCGAATTCACCCGCAACGGCACCCGGGTCAACTATGAAAAGGTGTTCAACCAACTCGCTTCCGCGGTCCGCAATCTGACCCTGGCCGCCTGCCTGACCGGGGAGCAGAAGTACATCAGCAGGCTGGAGCAGGCCATTGATCTGCAGCTCCGGCTGAAGTCCTGGGTGCTGCCCGCCCATGACGGCAAACTGATTAATTTCCGGGGCGAAGGCGTCACCATTGATCTGGGCTCCTCGACAACCGCCTGCCGGCTGGCCGCTGTCAACCGGGTGGCCGGTCCCCGGCTTGATCCTGAATTGCGCCGCCGGATTGCCGAACGGCTTGAACACTTTATCATCAATCCGTATGACCGCATGAGAACCGGCCGGCAGACGCCCGACTGGTGGATCAACACCACCAACAACTGGAACGCGGTGTGCGTCGCCAATGTCACCATGGTGGTGCTGATGTCCGAACTTGAGCCCGAGCGCCGCTACTTCATTCTGCGGGATTTGTTTGCCAAATCACGCAATTTCCTCAGAGGCTTCAATCCCGAGGACGGCTACTGCAGCGAAGGGGTCGGATATTGGAATTACGGTTTCGGCCATTATCTGGATTTCTGCCTGGCCGTCCGGCTGGCCAGCAATGGACGAATCGACTTCTATGAACGTCCGCAGAACCGGCAGCCGGCGGAATATCCGGAACGCATTCAGCTGGCTCCGGAGCTGGTTCCGGCGTTTTCCGACTGCGCGGTTACGGCCCGGTTTTCGAAGTCCAGCCTCGGCATCCGCGATTATCTCGCCGGAGTCGACAGCGCCTGGGCCGCCGGACTCGGATTCACCACTTACAACGAACTGGCGCGCCAGCTCATGCTGCTTAACCTTCCGGCGCCGGATCAGCCGCCGCCGGAAGCGACCATGAAACTGACACCGCTTTCCGACTTTCCCTCGGCGGGGGTTTTCGTCTGCCGTCCCGGGACGAGATTCCGGGATTGCCGGCTGGCGGTGGCGTTCAAGGGCGGCAGCAATCATGAATTCCACAACCACAACGACGTCGGCAGCTTTGTGGTGGCGGTGGACGGGATTCCGGTACTGGTCGATCCGGGGGTGTCCCAGTACACCCGTGACACGTTCAGCTCCAAACGCTATCAGAATCAATTCATCGGCTCCTACGGGCACAGTGTGCCGCTCATCGACGGACGCGGGCAGGTTGACGGCCAAAACACCGACGCCAGGCTGGAACACCGCAAGGTATTCCGGGATCAGGTGGTGGTTACGTTTGACATTGCGCCCGCCTATTCCGGTGTGCCGGGGGTGAAATCGCTCCTGCGCACCTTTGATTACAGCCGGCTGGACGCGGGCCGGCTGATCGTGACCGACGCCGGCAAATTCGAGAAGCCGGTGAATTTTGAATCGGCGCTGGTGACTTTCGGCGAGGTGACTTCGCCGGCTCCCGGGAAACTGGAGATCGCCTACCGGGGGGTGCGCCTCGGAGTGACCGTCGACGCGGGCGGCCGGGCTTTTGAAATCACCCCGCAGCGCATCGAGAACCACACCTTGCGCCAGCGCGAACCGGTCACCAGAATCGCGGTGAAATTGAGCGAGCCGACGGCGGAACCCTTCCTGCGGTTCACCATGGTTCCGCTTCAGTGAATGACTGTCACTTTCAAGAGGAGTTGAGAACATGAAATTCTTGTTGATGCTTCCGGTGCTGGCGTTGATGCTGACGGTCGTGTGCGGCTGTTCCCGGATTGACACCTCCACCGCTGAAAAGCGCAGGGACTCCGTGATCAGGGTCATGGAAAAGCTCGAAGATGATGATTTTCTGGAATTCATCGCCGCCATTCAGGTGCTGTATTACAAGTATGAGGGAAATCTGGATGAGCGGCTGCACCGTCTTTCCGCCTCCGGAGTGGTCGAACTGGCCCGTGAAGCCGATGCTCAGGCGGTCACCGACGCCATCGAACGCTACCGGCGGGACATGGAGCGCGAAAAGATCTCCGTGACCGAGTTCCGGAACCGGATTATCGAGAGTCTGCGCAAAGTTCCGGACGGCGAACGCCAGTAGCCGGTGTGCCGGGCCGGACAGGACCGTCCGTGAGATGGAACTCATCTGGTTTCCTTCGACGACGTGGTCAGGGCCATGCTTAATACGGGACACGATCTGCCGCCGCTGTACCGGGAAACCGCCGCCGGCGGTCTTTCGGCAGTAGTGGCTCCGCTCTGACCGGATGCGGTCAGCTACGGGGTGATTTCGATGACCGCTCCGCAGCCGTAGTAGCTCCCCCCGAGAACAATCTGGGTGGTGCCGGGCGCCAGTTCATCGGTGTAATTGCGGTGGGCGTGCATGTGTCCCGCGATGATTCCCCGCAGCAGCGGCTCCGCTTTCAGTCGCCTGATAAAAGCTTCGGTGGCTGCGTCGGAGGGGGTGGCGGGATCTCCGGGGAGAAAGCCTTCTTCCGCCTCGGCGTCCTTGAGGAAGCGGCGCAGTCCAGGCGTGTAGAGCGGGCAGTGCAGCAGTATCATCAGCGGCAGTCCCTTGGCGGTTTCGGCGTCGAACTTTTCCAGCAATTCCGGTCCGAAAGTCAGGCCGCCGTTGTAGATGGCCAGAAGATTGATGCCGTTTACCACCCGTGATGAAAAGTTGATGTCGTTTCTGAAATGCGGCGGGACGACCTCGCGTGCGGTGCGGATTTCCTCCGGTGTCTCCGGGTGCTGTCCGGAATAATGCGTGTATTCGTGATTGCCGGCGCACATGAAGTAGTCAACTCCGGAGAGCGCCAGCAGCTTTTCCGCGACTTCAAGATTCTGCTCTGAGACAAAATCAATCAGATCGCCGCTGATCCAAAGCATGTCGCAATGTTCCCTGGCGTAGAGCAGCGCATCCAGAAAATACGGCACGTTCCGGCCGATGTTGCTGTAAACATATTCGCCGTAGCGGCGCAGGGCGATGTCGTACTTGGTCCGGTTGTCCCGGCCGTCGGCGAAGAGCAGGTGCACGTCAGCGATCGCCAGCGCCCGGAACGGGCGGGTGGCGCCGGCTTTCATAACAATCCGTTGGTAGTCCATGATGATTCCGCGGTTTCAGAAAGTGGGTTTAACGGCTCCCGGAGCATGCGGAAGCCCGGCGCCGGGCTGTTTCCCTCAAGCCGGTAAAATATAATCCTTTCCGGGCGGTGCTGCAAGCCGTCTTTGGCAGATTTGTTTTTCTACGCGGTTTTTGTTCCGATTCCGAAGCGCCGGCTCACTTCGGCGGCGTTGCCGCCGAAAATCTTTTCCTGTTCCTCCGGCGCACCCCAGCGGTAGTAGGTTTCGCCGATGAATTTGAACCACAACCGCCAGAAATCGAAGAGTTCCAGCGCCCGGCGGTTCTCGTCGCGGCTTCCGTAAAAGGCATCGGTGGCGAAGAGCAGCTTGGAGTTGAAACAGCGTCCGGTACCGTCCTGGCAGCGCCGGTCCAGCAGTTCCGGCAGGGCGTTGAGGCAGCAGCGGCAGCCGCTCAGGTCGTGCCAGATGTTCGGATAGAAATAAAGGTTCTGAACGGTTTCCTCCAGGTACGGCCAGCCGAGGTGGCCGCCCAGAATGGTCAAATCCGGAAATGCTTCGGCGATTCCGGCCAGCAGTCCGGGCCGCATGGCGTCGGGGCCGAAGCCCGGGCCGGCGGGGGATCCGCTCCAGCGGGGACCGGGAGCGACCAGTCCGGTGTGGAAGAGAATGGGCAGACCCAGCTCCTCCGCCCGCCGGTAGCAGGGATAATAGCGTTCCGAATTCCAGGGGTAGGCCGGTTTGTAGGGTTTGAGTCCCTCAAAGCCGAGGCCGGCCAGGCGATCCACTTCGCCGGCTCCCAGTTCCAGATCGAGAAAGCCGAATGCGCGCACCCGCCCCGGATGGCGGCGCGCCGCCGCCAGAACTTCCGACCGGGTTGCCAGGTCCCGGCCGTTCAGCCGGATTCCGGAGAGATCCATCAGCCAGATTTCAGCGAACGGCCCGGAGTCCGCGAGCACGTCGAATCCCTCCGCATTGTGCAGCAGATGCGCATGGGCGTCGATCGTGAACATTCCCGGGGCCTCAGAGGTTGAAGTCCGGCGCGGTCAGGGTTCCGGCGTCAGAGGCGATGACGCAGTTGGGATGGGATCTGAAATGAGTTACCGGGTAATCATCGCCGGGTTCGCCGAGCGTCGCAATGCGCAGAATGGTGTTGGCCCAGTTGATTTCCGGAGATTCGTTGCGCGTCATCAGCAGCGCCCGGCGGGCGCCGAGACACTGCCGCATGCCGAGGGTGATGGCCCGGCGCGGAAAGTTTTCGAGATTGCCGCCGATTTCCCGGTGCCGGACCGCGTCGATGGTGCGGGTGTAGGCGTTGATGGTGAGTATGCGCGGATCGCTCCGGGCCACGCCCGGTTCGGGTTCGTTGAAGGCGACGTGCCCGTGAATGCCGATGCCGCCGAAACATACCTCGATGCCGCCGGCCTCTTCAATCATCTGCGGCAGACGGTCCAGCAGTTCGGGGGCGGGAAAGACAACCTGCTCCGGCGGCATGAGCAGTTCGGGCCGGATCCGGTCGAAAAAGAGCCGTCCGGCCTGACCCCGGAAACTCAGCGGATGGGTGGCTGGAATCAGATGGTCGTCGTCGGTGCAGTATTCGTCCATGAAAAAGAAGCGCACGTTGCGCAGACTGATACCCTCGTAATTGATTTTTTCAGCCATGATCCGGTAGGGCTGGGTCGGACCGACCGGCATGATGAACGAGACAATCCGGTCTCCGGCGGCCGCCCGCCGGAATTCGGCGACCATTTCCCCGGCCAGGTATTCGTAGAGTTCATCGAGAGTTCGGGTGATTTTGAGCCGCGGACCGGCGGCGGCGTGCACGGCGGCGTTGGAGAGCGAGAGCAGGCGGCGGACTTCATCCGAGCGTTTCATTTTCAGGACTCCGATTGAATTTAATTGCATTTACGAAGCATGATGGATATATTATATCTTGAATCTGTGGCGGGAACAATGAAATTTTTGATGTATTTATTATGAATTTGATGCGTTGAGGTGGAATCGTGAGGAAAATTGTCAGCCGCCCCTTTCCCAATGAAATACCATCACTGTCGCTGCCTTTTCATGTGCGTTCAGTTGGTTACAACGAGGCTCCGGCCGGCTGGTTTGAGCGGGTGCCGGGCGAGGACAAGCGATTCATGCAGATTTTCTGGACGACTGACGGACGGGGTGAATTTGTGCGTCCGGGCGGTTCCGTCAGCACCGGGCCGGGCGAGGTGTTTTACCGCCGGCCGCTCGAAGAGCACTTTCACCGTTCGTTGACCGCCGGGCGGGAATTGTGGCGCTATTACTGGTTCACCATTGACGGCGGAGGAGCCGAGGCGCTGTTCGACGCCTACGGTTATCCCGACCGTCCCTGGTACGCCGGCGAGGCTCCGGTCGAGTTGTTTCATGAGCTGGAAATCCAGCTTTGGGAGCGGACTCCCTACGCCCAGCGGCATGCGCTTGCCGTGGCGTTGGAACTGCTGGCGCGCCTGGGCGGCACCCGGATTGCGGCGGCGGACAGCGATCTGGTACGCAGGTTCATTGAACTGGCACATGAACGGTTTGCCGATCCGGAGTGCTCCGTGCAGTTGCTTGCCGCGGAGCTTCGGGTCCATCGCACCACCCTCAACCGGATTTTTCATCGCAAAACCGCAGTTTATCCGGGGGACTATCTCGGACAGCTGCGCATTCAGCACGCCATGTCGCTGCTACGCGAAACAACGCTGCCTCTCAAGGAGGTCGCTTTCCGCTGCGGCCTGTCTCACGTCAGCTATTTCTGCCGGATGATCCGGGAACGCACCGGCATGACTCCCTCCGATTACCGCCGGAATTCCGGGGTGAACTGATTCCGGGTGGATTTAATTCAGCCGCATTCCGTCCGGATTGCGGTGGCTGGTCCGCTTCCGTCGCCGCAATGCCGATTTTTTTCAAAAAAATTTGCAGGCAATGCTTGTATTTGGATTTTTATAGTGTATTTTCTGATTTAGATATAAAAATCAATTTATAAAATAAAAAATCAATTTTTCAGACAGAGCCATCATGTACAAATCAATTTTTACCGATGAAATGGGGCTGGATCTGGCCGCCGCGTTACCGTATCTCAAGGAATGGGGACTGACTCACTGCGACCTCCGGGCCCGGATTTTTCAGCGTCCGCTCGATGCGCTTGGCGACGCGGAGATGCTGGAGGCCAAAAAATTGCTCGATGCCCATGGTTTCAAGGTGGGCTGCCTGCAAAGCTCCCTGGCCAAAGTGCATCTGCCTGATACCGCCCGGCTGGAAAAGGAAATGCACAAGCTCGACCGGTTGATCCGTGCTTCGGAGATTTTTGACTGCAAACTGGTGCGGACTTTCTTTTTCTGGCAGCCCCCGCACGGTCAGGAGCAGAGCGTGGGTGAACTCGCCGTCCGTCCCGACGTACTGGCGCAGGTAATGGAGCTGTTTCTGCCCTTTGCTGAAAAAGCCCGGCGGTCCGGATTGATTTTCGCCTTTGAAAACTGCGGCTGTACCAAGGAGGAGTGCTTCCGGATGATCGACGCGCTCGACGTGCCCGGATGGGGATTCGCCTGGGATCCCAAAAACAGCTGGATGACCGACCGCGCCGAACGCGAACGCGACCTCGACGGCTATCTCCGGAGACTGGCAGCCCGCACCATTTGCGCCCATGTCAAATCGACCGGGGCCACCTGGTTTGATGAGGGCCGGTTTGATCCGATTCCCTATGACAAGGTGTTTCAGGCGCTGGCGGAGGCCGGCTTTGACGGCCCGGTCAGCATTGAGACCCATAATTACGATTCTGCGCTTTCCGGAGTGGAGGCCTGCCGCAAGGTTTTGGCCGTCATTGACAAGGCGTGGCCGGCGGCGGCCGCCGGAGCCCAGCAGGAGGTCGGGCTGACGGCGGCGGCGGTGCAGCGCGCCTGGAAGGACGACCCGGTGCGTTTCGGCGTGGTCGGGCTGGGCATGGGCCACAACCGGGCGCTGGAAATCACCAAAACGCCCGGCGTCCGGCTGGTTGAGGTCTGCGACCTGCGGTCGGAGCGCCGCGAACGGACCGCCGAAGCCTGCGGAGTGCCCGCCGTTGCTGATTACGATGAAATGCTTGGAAATCCGGAAGTCGAAGCCGTGATGGTGATGAATGAGACCGGCCGTCACGCCGAACTCGCCTGCCGGGCGCTGGAGGCCGGCAAGCATGTGCTGGTCACCAAACCGATGGAAATACTGCCCTCGGAGTGCGAACGCATGATTGCCGCCGCTGAACGCAATCGCCGGCTGCTCGGGGTGGATTTCTGCCGCCGGGTGCGGCCGTCGGTGCTGTCGCTCCGCGCCGCAGTGCGCAATGGCTTCTTCGGGCGGCTGCTGAGTTTGTCGGTGGCGCTGCGGATCAACCGCACCGACGGCTATTTCGCCGCCGACGGCGGCTGGCGCGGCACCCGGGCGCTGGATGGCGGAGTGCTGAGCAATCAGACGATTCACCACCTGGATGAAATCATTTTCGCCCTCGGGATGCCCGAGGCGGTCCGCTGTGACGCCTGGACTCAGAACCATCAGATTGAAATGGAAGACCTGGCCCTGGCGGTCTGGCGCTACGCCGACGGTGCGGTGGTCAACGTCTACGCCACCACCTGTCACCCCCACGCTTCGTGGAATTACCAGATGGAAGCTCACGGCACCGCCGGTGCCTATCTCCACCGCGAGGGCGGCATTGAGACGGCGCCGGTGACCCGGTGGTTTGCCAACCGGGCCTGGAGCGACCGCGCTCCTTTCCCCGAGACCAGCGAATGGATCAACAGCATGGACAATTTTGCCGGAGCGCTGCGCGGCGGCGCTCCGCTGCTGGCGACGGCAAAGGAGGGACTGAACACCATCCGGGTGCTGTCCTCTATGTATGAATCGGCTTACGAGCGGCAGGGCGCCTGGGTGGAGCTGCGGTCATGAGCGGCGTAATTACCGACATTCAGCGTTTTTCGCTCAACGACGGACCCGGAATCCGGACCACGGTTTTTTTCAAGGGCTGCAATCTGCGCTGCGCCTGGTGCCACAATCCGGAAAGCCTTGCGCCGGGCGGCGAATTGATGGTGTTTCCGGATAAGTGCATCGGTTGCGGCCACTGTGCAGCGGTCTGCGTGTCCGGAGCGCGCCGGATTGCGGTGTCCGGTCTGGAGTTTGAGCCCGGTGAATGCGTCAGATGCGGCCGCTGTGCGGAAGTCTGCTTCCCCGGCGCGCTGAAGAATCCGGCCCGGCAGGTGTCGGTCGGACAGGTAATGCGGGAAATTATTCAGGATGCCGCCTATTACCGCGATTCCGGCGGCGGGGTCACGCTGTCGGTGGGGAGGTGTTCTGCCAGGCCGGTTTCGCCCTGGAACTGGTCGAAGCCTGTGCGGCGGCGGCGGTTCCGGTGGCGGTGGAAACCAATCTGGACTGGGAGTTTGAACACATGGAGCCGGTGTTCCGGCGGCTGGATCTGGTCATGTTCGATCTCAAGCTGCTGGATCCGGCGGCGCACCGGCAGTTCACCGGCGCCGGCAATACGCGGATTCTGGACAACGCCCGCCGGCTCGATGAATTGGGGATTCCGCTCATTGCCCGGACTCCGCTGATTCCGGGCATGACCGCGACCCGGGAGAACGTGTCGGGCATTGCGGGATTCCTGCGGGAATTCCGGAATTTGCGTTACTACGAATTGCTGAACTTCAATCCGCTGGGGGCGTCCAAATACCGGGCGCTGGGCCGGCCGAATCCGTTGAAGTCGGCCCGTCCGCTGGAACCGGCGGCGCTGGCAGAGCTGCGGGCGGCGGCGGAAAACGCGTCCGGCCGGGAAGTGCGGCTCGGTTGAAAGGGGTGGTCCGATGATGATTCAGTATATCAACCAGTATCCGGAAACCATGCAGCTGGATTATGCCGCGCGTCTGCGCCTGCTCCGGGAGCGCAAGCTGGCGCAGACCGCTGAAAAGGTCGAAAAGGAGGGCGGTCTCAACGAGGATGACTACGGCCGGGTGGTGGCGCCCGAGTACTTCAAGTTCAAGATCACTCCCAATCATCCGGATGGTCATTTCTACGGCTACTCCGGCTGGACTGAAAACTACGTCCGGCTGCTGGCGGAGCATCCGCTTTACGTGGATCCGCTGGACGCTTTTGTCGGGCGCGGCTTCTTTTTTCTGATCCGGCTGCGCGGCATGACCGGAGACCCCGCCAATCCCTATCCGTGGAATCCGGACCATCCCTATGACGACCTCAAAAAGGTGTTTGCGCAATACAACATCATCTGCGGCATCGGGCGCGACCATCATTTCAACCCCGACATGAAAATGGGGTTGGAGCTGGGCTGAGGCGGCATTCTCGCCCGGCTGGAGCATTACCGGGCGCAGAACGGACCCGAGACCCGGGAGTTTTACGACAGCGAAATCGCGGTGGTGCGGGCGATTATCTCCTTTCTGCGGCGGATTTCCCACCAGCTCGCGGAATTCGCCCTGATCGAACGCAATCCCGTGCTCCGGGAAAATCTCGCGGCCATGGCGGACATCAATTTGCGCCTGGCCGACGGCGTTCCGCAGACCATGCGCGAAGCGATTCAGTGGATGTGCTGGTTCAGCTTCTTTTCGCGGCTCTACAACCGCGGTTCGGCTGGCGGTCAGCTCGACCGGCTGCTGCTGCCCTATTACGAGAACGACATCCGGGCCGGACGGCTGACCGACGAGGAGGCGAAATTCTATCTCGGCTGCCTCTTTTTCAACGATTCGCGTTACTACCAGCTCGGAGGGCCGGATCTCGACGGCAACGACACCGTCAACCATTTGTCCTATCTGATTCTGGAGGCGGCGGACGCGGTGAACATCGCCTGCAACCTCACGGTGCGGGTCCATGACCGGACCGACCCGGAATTTCTGCGCAAGGCGGTCGGCTATCTCTTCACCAACCGGAACGGCTGGCCGCGGTTTTCCGGCGACAGGGCACTGGTTGACGGCTTCATGCGGTGCGGATTCCCGCGCGCCGAGGCGATCAGCCGGATCTCCTCCGGCTGCCACTGGATGAGCATTCCCGGCAAGGAATACACCCTCAACGACATCGTCAAGATCAACGCCGCCAAAGTGTTTGAAGTGGCATGGCAGGAGATGATGTCGGAGGGCGAACTCGGCCTGGAGCGTCTGCACCGGCTTTTTCTCGAACACCTGCGCCGGGCGGTGGAGGCGACGGCGGACGGCATTAAATTTCATCTGACCTATCAGGACCAGAACGAGCCGGAGCTGATTCTCAATCTGCTCTCCCACGGACCGATCGAGCGGGGCTGCGACGTCACCAGGGGCGCCACGTACTTCAATTTGTGCATGGACGGCGCCGCACTGGCGACCGTGGCGGACAGTTTCGCGGCGGTGGAGCAGCGGGTCGTGCGGGAAAAACGCCTGACATTCGCCGAGCTGGATGGCTGGCTGAAGTCGGACTTCGCCGGAACCGAAGGCGAATACGTCCGGCAGATGCTCCAGCGCTCCGAGCGCTACTGTCAGGGAGATTCGCTCGGCGACGCCTGGGCGGTGCGGGTGTCGCGGGAATACTCTGAACTGGTGCGGGCGCAGAATCGGCGCTATCCGGGACTCAATTTCATTCCCGGCTGGTTCTCCTGGTCGAACACGATATTTTTCGGCCGTCAGGTCGGCGCCACTCCCAACGGCCGCAAGGCCGGCGCGGCGATCAATCACGGCGCCAATCCGCATCCGGGCTTCCGGACGGATGGGGCGGTGACGGCCATGGCCAATTCGATTGCGGCGATTCAGCCGGGCTACGGCAACACGGCGCCGGTGCAGCTGGAACTGGATCCGGCGCTGGGCGACACGCCGGAGGCGCTGGATAAACTCGTAAGCATGGTCCGTACGCTGCTGGCTTCCGGCAACACCCTGCTCAACATCAACATCATCGATGCCGACAAGGTGCTGGAGGCGCACGAGCATCCGGAACGTTATCCGGACCTGGTGGTGCGGGTTACGGGGTTCACCGCCTATTTTTCAATGCTGTCCAAGGATTTCCGTCAACTGGTTGTAGACCGGATTTTAACCAAAAAGGGATGAAAATGAAGATTTGTGATGTGAAAACCGTGGTATTGGACGACAGCAACGCCGGTTCCGGCGTCGTGCCGATGCTGCCGGGCGAAATTCCCGGAGCCGAGGTCTTTCTGCACGATTTCAAGTCCGGAGAGAGCCGCTCCTTTGCCGCGACTCCGGAAACCGCCTTGATTTTCATGACGGTTTCCGGCGATTTCCAGTTCCGGTCGGGGGCGGTGGGGCAGCCGGGGAACGGCCGCTGGGTTTTTATTCCAGGCTGCGGCGAAACGGCGGAGTTCACCGCCGGCAGCCAGCTCCGGATGCTGGAAATCCGGTGGCGGATTCCGGAGGACGGCCGGGAGCAGTGGCGCAGTCCCGAACGGGAGTTCCCCTACGTCTGCGAGTATCTCCGGGCGGTGCAGTATCGCGACGCCAACAAGAGCGATAAAACCATCAGCCGCGAACTGGTGCGTCAGCGCATTGTGCCCGGTTTCTGCATGGGCACGGTGGAGTCCTACGGCTACGACAAGGTGGCGCAGCATCCGCATCCGATGCTTGACCAGTTTTTCTTCAGCTTTCCCGAAAATGACGTCGAGGTGCTGATCGACGACATCCGGGTGCCGATGAAGGGCAACACCCTGCTGCACATTCCGCTGGGGTCCAACCACGGCGTGGAAGTGACCGGCGACCGGCACATGCACTACGTATGGATCGATTTCTTTCTGGGTCAGGCCGGACTGGACCGGCTTGACCGCAGTCACAAACCCACCGGTGTTATGCGCAGCTTCTGAATTACAACGCAGGAAAGGAAATCACCATGGCTTTTGAAACATTGGATGTGGTCGGCAGTACTTATACCGGAGCCCTGATTCAGAGCAGTTCCGACGTGCAGTACAGTCTGCTGTACGTCAGCAACGGCGGGGTGGTTTCCGGAACCGGGATCGGTACCGGCGGCGAGGCTGTGCTCGGCAATGACGGCGCGGCCTGGGATACGGTGGTTTCCGCCGGCGGCAGTCTGACGCTGCTGAGCGGGGCTTCGGGCTTCAACACCGGGGTGTCGGATTCCGGCCGGGTGATCGTCTCCAAAGGCGCTCTGGTTGAGAGTGCGGAGGCCTCCGGAACCGGGCGGCTGGTGGTGCGCGGCGTTGCGGTTGCGGTTGAAGTTTTGAACAACACCGGCGGCAACGGACTCCATGTTTCGGCGGGCGGCAGCGCCGTCGGCACGATTCTGCACAACTCCGGCACCCTTTACGTCTGGGGTGAAACTGCGGAAACCACAGTGGAGTCCGGCGGTTCCATGAATGTCCGTTCCACCGGCGTGGCGACCGGCACCACAGTTGAGGCCGGCGGCGTGATGACGGTCTCCAGCGGCGGAGTGTATTCCGGAACTGTGCTTTACGGTACGGGCACGGTGTCGTCGGGCGGCTCAGCGCTGGATACCACGGTGTACGGCAGTGCGCTGACTCTGAACGAGGGCGCGTACGGTTCAGGCTTTGACATCATGGATGGCGGCGTGTTGCGGGTTTCCGCCGGAGCGCTGGTTTCCGGAGTCAACGCGGTGTCCGGACGCACCTACATCTGGGGATCGGCGGATCAGGTCCGGGTGTCTGGACTCAATGCGTTTCACGTCAGCGCGGGCGGCCATGTCACCGGACTCACCACTTTTGACGGTGCGACGGCCTACATCTGGGGCGGCGGCAGCGGGCTGGTGGTTTCGGGCGGAATTCTGCATCTGCGGACGGCCGGATCGGCGGACGGCGTCACCGTGCTCAACGGCGGGACCCTGCAGGTGTCCGGCGGCTGCACAGCGCAAAACGTCACCGTTTCCGTCGGCGGCAGCTGTCTGGTCTCCGGCAGCGTGACCGGGGCCGGGGTGGCTGGTGAGATGACGCTTCGGAACGCCTCCGGCGGGGCGGTGGTAATTGAAAGCGATGGTCTGGTTTATGTTTCCAGTGGCAGTGTGCTTGCGGATACCAAGGTAAGCAGCGGCGGCAGCGCCGTTCTGTACGCCGGCAGTGAACTGGACGGTCTTTTCATTGTTTACGGCGGACGGGTCAACAATGTCGCCGGCAGCGTTATCGACGGTGCCATCACGGTTGATCTGACCGGGGTTGCCGAGTGTGATACCACTTCGGTCGGCCAGATTATTGCCATTGAAAATGTCATGGACCTCGACCTGGCCCGGACTTCAATCACATTGTTGGTGTCGGAGCAGACTGATACCGGTTATTACCGGATCAGCGGCGACACGGTCACCGATTTCACCGGAACGGTTGCCTTTGAAAATGTCGACACCGGCATCAGCGCGGATCTGATCCTCAATGAAAATTACATTGATTATTTCCACAATCTGTCCTATTCGATCCGGGAAAGCACGACGACCAGCAAATTCATGCGTCTCTACATTTCGATTTCCAGCGCAACGCTGGCGGAACAGACGACGCTGACGACGGTGACGTTGAACACGTCGGATCAGGGTGCGAAGTGGGGAGATGCCGCCATGGCCGGTGCTACAGGCTTCATCACTGCCGGTGCTGGAATGAGCGGTGCGGGCAACCTGTACCTGGAGATTGACACGGCGGTCGCCGCCTCCGGGGCCTATATTGTGGGCGGAGAGTTTGACGGCACGACCAATCTGAAGCTGACCAACGGCACGGTGGGGGCGCTGCTGGGCGGAGCCGACGGCGGCACGGCGCAGAACGTCAATCTGCTGGCGGGCGGCGGCGAGGCGGCCTCCGCCAGTCTCATTTACGGAGCGGGGCGGGGTAATGTGACCGGCAACGTCAATGTCGAAGTGGCCTCCGGTGCGAATATCGGCACCGTGACCGGCGGCGCGGTGCTGCTGAGTTCAGTGACCGGCGGTCTCTCC